>NZ_JBIRFL010000008.1:0-287805 GCF_044327445.1 Streptomyces sp. NPDC018045 | reverse complement strand
GCAGCGGCAGCCCGCGCAGCCGCAGCAGTACCAGCAGCGTCCGCCGCAGCGGCAGCCCGCGCAGCCGCAGCAGTACCAGCAGCGTCCGCCGCAGCGGCAGCCCGCGCAGCCGCAGCAGTACCAGCAGCGTCCGCCGCAGCCGCAGCAGCGTCCCCAGCAGCCCCCGCAGTACCAGCAGCAGGCGCCCGCGCCGTACCAGCCGCCGCAGCACCAGCCGCAGCAGGCGCCGCGCCGGCAGCAGCCGCCGCCCCAGCGGTACGAGCCCGAGCGGCCGCCGGAGCGGGAGCCCCGGCCGCGCCGCGAGCCCCGGCAGCGCAGCGCCAACCCGATGCGCATCCCGGGCCTGGGCTGTCTGAAGGGCTGCCTGTTCGTGCTGGTGATCCTCTTCGTCGGCGGCTGGGCGGTCTGGGAGTTCTCCCCGCTCCAGGAGTGGATCGGTACGACCAAGGGGTACTTCGAGCAGATCGGCGACGTGTTCGCCGGTGTCCGGGACTTCGCCAAGGGCGTCGGCAACTGGTTCCAGTGACGTACGGGCCCGGTGCCCCGGCCCCGATTTTCCGGCCCCGGTGGCGCCGGGTGACGGTTCCCGCGCGCCCGCCGGACGCGCGGCGTACCCGCGTCCGGCGGTGACGGAGGAGATTTGTCGACTTCCAGGGGGCGATTTCCCCCACAGAAGTGACAACCGTGCCCATCCTGGGCACGAACCCCCCTGACACCCGCGTAGCTTTGACGCCACCTTCAGCCCCCTGAGGACGCTCAGCGGGCCCGACACGTCGGAGCAGTCTTGGCACGGAAGATCGGCAGCCGGTACACCGCCCACCAGATCATTGGCCGCGGCAGCGCCGGCACGGTATGGCTCGGCGACGGACCCGAGGGGCCCGTCGCCATCAAGCTGCTGCGCGAGGACCTCGCCGCCGACCAGGAGCTGGTCGGCCGCTTCGTCCAGGAGCGCGCGGCACTGCTCTGCCTGGACCACCCGCACGTCGTCGGCGTGCGCGACCTGGTGGTCGACGGCAACGACCTCGCCCTGGTCATGGACCTCGTCCGCGGCACGGACCTGCGGACCCGGCTGGAGCGGGAGCGCCGGCTCGCCCCGGAGGCCGCCGTCGCCATCGCCGCCGACGTGGCCGACGGCCTCGCCGCCGCCCACAAGGCCGGCGTCGTGCACCGCGACGTGAAGCCCGAGAACGTCCTGCTGGACATGCAGGGGCCGCTCGGCCCCGGCGGCGCGCACCCCGCGCTGCTCACCGACTTCGGCATTGCCCGCCTCGTCGACACGCCCCGCCACACCCGCGCCACCAAGGTGATCGGCACGCCCGACTACCTCGCGCCGGAGATCATCGAGGGCCTGCCGCCGCGCGCGTCCGTCGACGTGTACGCGCTCGCCACGGTCCTGTACGAGATGCTCGCCGGCTTCACCCCGTTCGGCGGCGGCCACCCCGGCGCGGTGCTGCGCCGCCACGTCACCGAGGCGGTGGCGCCGCTGCCCGGCATCCCGGACGAGCTGTGGCAACTGCTCCTTCAGTGCCTGGCCAAGGCGCCCGCCTCCCGGCTGCGCGCCCCCGAACTGGCCGCCCGGCTGCGCGAGATCCTGCCCGGACTGGCGGGCCACCCGCCGCTGGACATCGACGAGCCCGACGGCGACCAGGCCGCCGAGGAGGGCGAGGAGACCGGCACCGGCCCGTACGCGTCCGGTGCCGCCGGATCCGGCTCCGCCCCGTACGACGAAGCCCTCTACCCGCCGGTCGCGCCCGGCGGCTCCCGGCCGCGCGGCGCCGTACCGCTCGTCCACGGCTCGGCCGCCCCCGACTCGAACCGCGAGACGCACACGAGCATGCGCGTCCCGGGCCCGGACGAGCTGGCGGGCGGCGCCCACGGCACGGCCCGCGCCCCGCGCGCCGCGGGCGAGCCCCGGGCGGGCTCGGCCCGGCACCGTGAGGCGGTGCGCCGCCGCCGGGTGAAGCTGGGCCTGGCCACCGCCGCGGTGGTGGCCGCGGCCGGGCTCGGCGGCTGGTTCGCCTCCCAGCACGGCGACTCCGGCGACGCCAGGCCGGACGTCCGGCACTCCGACGCGGCGACCCCGCACCCCGCGCCCTGACCCACGGGCCGCGCCCCGGCCCGCGCCGGCCGGGGCGGAGCCCGTACCGCCCGGCCCGCACCCCGCCCCGCCCGCCTCCTCGCGCCGCCGCCCGGCGAGCGGCGCGAGGCTCGGGGCACGCAGGCGGCGGCAGCCGTTAGGCTGGGGTGCGTGGCAGTCGTCGATGTATCCGAAGAGCTGAAGTCCCTCTCCTCGACCATGGGGTCGATCGAGGCCGTCCTGGACCTCGACAAGATGAGGGCCGATATCGCCGCGCTTGAGGAGCAGGCCGCGGCGCCGTCCCTCTGGGACGACCCGGAGAGCGCACAGAAGATCACCAGTCGGCTGTCCTATCTCCAGGGCCAGCTCCGCCGGGCCGAGGAGCTGCGCGGCCGGGTCGACGACGTCGGTGTGCTCTTCGAGCTGGCCGAGGCCGAGGGCGACGACGAGACCCGTGCCGAGGCCGAGAGCGAGCTGGCCGACGTCCGCAAGGCCGTCGACGAGCTGGAGGTCCGCACGCTGCTGTCGGGCGAGTACGACTCGCGCGAGGCCGTCGTCAACATCCGCGCCGAGGCCGGTGGCGTGGACGCCGCCGACTTCGCCGAGAAGCTCCAGCGGATGTACCTGCGCTGGGCCGAGCGGCACGGCTACAAGACCGAGCTGTACGAGACCTCGTACGCCGAAGAGGCCGGCATCAAGTCGACCACCTTCGCCGTCCAGGTGCCGTACGCCTACGGCACGCTCTCCGTCGAGCAGGGCACCCACCGCCTCGTGCGCATCTCGCCCTTCGACAACCAGGGCCGCCGCCAGACGTCCTTCGCGGGCGTCGAGGTGCTGCCGGTGGTCGAGCAGACCGACCACATCGAGATCGACGAGTCCGAGCTGCGCGTCGACGTGTACCGCTCCTCCGGCCCCGGCGGCCAGGGCGTCAACACGACCGACTCCGCGGTGCGCCTGACGCACATCCCGACCGGCATCGTCGTCTCCTGTCAGAACGAGCGCTCGCAGATCCAGAACAAGGCGACCGCGATGAACGTCCTCCAGGCGAAGCTGCTCGAACGCCGCCGCCAGGAGGAGCAGGCCAAGATGGACGCGCTCAAGGGCGACGGCGGCAATTCCTGGGGCAACCAGATGCGGTCGTACGTGCTGCACCCCTACCAGATGGTCAAGGACCTCCGTACCGAGTTCGAGGTCGGCAATCCGCAGGCCGTGCTCGACGGCGACATCGACGGTTTCCTGGAGGCGGGCATCCGCTGGCGCAAGCAGCAGGAGCAGGGGAAGTAGGCCGAGCGACCTTCCGTCGAACGCCGTCTGAATATGCTGGGAAAACAACTGCCGCTTTTCGAGCGGCAGTTGTTTTTTACTGCCGTTCCACCGTGTGGCAATTTGGTCACAGTCATACGTCCATGGACCCCGCAACTCCCCTCATTTCGGTCATCCCCTCTTTATTTGACCTTGACGATGATGTGAGAACTGGGAAGGGTGGTACGCGGCATGCGTATGTCTGGGGCGTGCGTATGAACGGGGGACTGAGTGCGACGGCCGCAGGGCGGTACAGCGACTCGCCCACCCGGGTCGGCCGCTGCCCCGAACAGCGATGCTCCAAGGACGAGTAGAGCTACTGGGGGTAGCAGGCACATGACGAAGAAGACGCGGCTGCGCGTTGCACGCATTGCGGCCGGTGCGGTGATCGCGGCCGGTGCGTCGCTCACCGCCGCCGGCGCCGCTTCGGCGGTCGGCACCGAGCAGACGGCCGGTTCCGGGAACTCCGGCGGCCTGATCGGCGCCATCGACGATTTCCTCACCGGCGGCGGCGACTCCGGTGGCAGCGAAATCGGTGGCAGCGAGACCGGTGGTTCCGAGACCGGCGGTAGCGAGACCGGTGGTTCCGAGACCGGTGGCAATGAGACCGGTGGCAGCGAGACCGGTGGCAATGAGACCGGCGGTAGCGAGACCGGTGGCAACCCGACCGGTGGTTCCGAGACCGGCGGTAACCAGACCGGTGGCAATGAGACCGGTGGCAACCAGAACGGCGGCCAGTCCGGCAGCCAGACCGGCGGCAACGAGACCGGTGGCAACCAGAACGGTGGCCAGAGCGGCAGCCAGACCGGTGGCAACCAGAACGGTGGCCAGAGCGGCAGCCAGACCGGTGGCAACCAGAACGGTGGCCAGTCCGGCAGCCAGACCGGTGGCAACGAGACCGGTGGCAACCAGAACGGTGGCCAGACCGGCGGCAACGAGAACGGTGGCCAGACCGGTGGCAGCAGCACCGGCAGCAGCACCGGCGGCAGCGCCACCGGTGGCAGCGACGACGGCACCGGCACCGGCACCGACAACGAGGGCAGCAAGCCCATCGAGCAGCCCGGCGAGGGCAGCCAGCAGATCGTGGACACGCCCGGCCAGCCGCAGCAGCAGGCCAAGGGCGGCGAGCTGGCGGAGACCGGTGCCTCCGGCACCACCTTCCTGCTCGTCGGCGCGGCGACGATGATCGCCGGTGGCATCGGCTTCCGCCTGATGCCGCGCCTGATCAACAAGAACGGCGGCGCGGCCGCGGCCTGACACCGGGCCCCGCCCCGCACCCGGGGCAGCGCATGACGAAGGGCCCGGAGCGCGAGCAGCGCTCCGGGCCCTTCGGCGTTCTCACGTCATCGCCACCTCGTGCGCGGCGACACTCCGTACTCGGTGCGTCACACGGGGCACGTCTCAGGCGGCCTGATGCAGCAGCATCGCGAGCGCGACCAGTGCCACCAGCAGCGCCACCACGGCCGCGGGCGTCACCTGGCCGAACGGCCCGGTCTCCTGCAGCCGTTCCCTGCTGGCCCGGCACACGGGGCAGCGGCCCTCGCTCACAGGGGCCGCGCAGTTGGCGCACACCAGCCGGTCGTACGTCATGCGACCTCCTCCTCAACCGCTGCAACGCGCAAGGGACCACGATGGTTCCCGCTACCACTCTGCCAGCTCGTCGGCGGAACGGCGCGCCCCGGTCGGCTTCCGGCCTTTTCGGCGCGACCGCTCGGGTCCACGGGCCGGAATGTGCTCGTTTTGTCCCCGTAGATGCCGTGAATAAACGCACCAACCCCGAACGGCGACTGCGCCGTCGCGCGAGACTCGCGTAGGGTCACGCTCACCGACGGGAGCCACAACAGGGGCATCCCGTGCCGCTACCCAGGTCGACCGTGGTGCATCAGTGATCCGATTCGACAACGTCTCCAAGACCTACCCGAAGCAGAACCGCCCCGCCCTCAGGGATGTCTCCCTGGAGATCGAGCGCGGCGAGTTCGTCTTCCTGGTGGGCTCCTCGGGCTCCGGCAAGTCCACCTTCCTGCGTCTGCTCCTGCGGGAGGAGCGTGCCAGCCATGGTGCCGTGCACGTACTGGGCAAGGACCTCGCGAAGCTGTCCAACTGGAAGGTGCCGCAGATGCGGCGCCAGGTGGGCACCGTCTTCCAGGACTTCCGGCTGCTCCCCAACAAGACGGTGGGGCAGAACGTCGCCTTCGCCCTCGAAGTCATCGGCAAGCCGCGCGGCCAGATCCGCAAGACGGTCCCCGAGGTCCTCGACCTCGTCGGCCTCGGCGGCAAGGAGGACCGGATGCCGGGCGAACTGTCCGGTGGTGAGCAGCAGCGCGTCGCCATCGCGCGGGCGTTCGTCAACCGCCCCCTGCTGCTCATCGCGGACGAGCCCACCGGCAACCTCGACCCGCAGACCTCGGTCGGCATCATGAAGCTGCTGGACCGGATCAACCGGACCGGTACGACGGTGGTCATGGCCACCCACGACCAGCAGATCGTCGACCAGATGCGCAAGCGCGTCATGGAACTCGAAAAGGGCCGGCTCGTGCGCGACCAGTCGCGCGGCGTGTACGGCTACCAGCACTAAGCGTGTACGGCCCCCAGCACTGAAAGGACGCCATGCGCGCCCAGTTCGTCCTGTCGGAGATCGGCGTCGGTCTCCGCCGGAACCTCACGATGACGTTCGCGGTCATTGTCTCCGTCGCCCTCTCCCTCGGCCTGTTCGGCGCCTCGCTGCTGATGCGCGACCAGGTCAGCACGATGAAGGGCTATTGGTACGACAAGGTCAACGTCTCCATCTTCTTCTGCAACAAGAACGACGCCGAGACGGGTGCCCACTGCGCCAAGGGCGCGGCCACCGAGCAGCAGAAGAACGACATCAAGGCCGAGCTGGACCGGCTGCCGATCGTGCAGAACGTCCAGTACGAGTCCAGCGACCAGGCGTACAAGCACTACAAGGAGCAGTTCGGCGACACGCCCGTGGCGGGCCTGGTCACCCCCGACCAGTTGCCGGAGTCCTTCCGGGTCAAGCTCAAGGACCCCACGAAGTACGAAGTGATCAAATCGGCGTTCTCCGAGCGGCCGGGCGTGCAGGAGGTGCAGGACCAGCGGGACACCATCGAGCCGCTGTTCAACCTCCTCAACGGCATGAACATCGCCGCGCTGGTGGTGATGGCGCTGATGCTGGTGGTGGCGCTGATGCTGATCGTCAACACCGTGCGGGTGTCGGCGTTCAGCCGGCGGCGGGAAACCGGGATCATGCGCCTGGTGGGCGCGTCCAGCTTCTACATCCAGATGCCGTTCATCCTGGAGGCGGCCATCGCGGGCCTGCTGGGCGCGGTGTTCGCGTGTGTGCTGATCGTCGGCGGCAAGTGGGTCCTGATCAACAACTGGCTGGCAACGAAGATCCTGGTCATCAAGTTCATTGGCTGGGATTCGGTCGTCGCCGTGCTGCCGTTGGTGCTGCTGATCGGCCTGTTGATGCCGGCGCTCGCCGCGTTCTTCGCGCTCCGTAAGTACCTCAAGGTGTGATGTATGCCAAGGGCGCCGTACGGTCAACTCACCGTACGGCGCTTCTTTCTGTCCTACACTCACCGGCATGACGGGTCCGTGTTTGTTCGTCCGGCCCCGCCGCAGCCGCCGCGGGGCGGCCCTGACGTTGGTCTTCGTGAGCGTGCTGGCGACCGGCGCGGCGGCGGGCACCTGGAAGGAGAGCGGGCACCCGGCGGGCGAGCGGCAGGCACCCGGGCGTGCGGCCGCCGAGGCCGACCGCGGCCACCGGCCGACGCACACCGGACCGCACACGAACGCCTCCGGCGCGGCGGACGACGTCGTCAGCCGCAGCGGTGACCGCTGGTCCACGGCGTTCTCCGCCCGCGAGTACGAGGACTTCCAGCGGGAGCTGGACGGCGAGTACGTGGGCGTGGGCCTGTGGCTGCGGCCGGCGGCGGACGGCCGCGCCCTGGTCTCCCGGGTACGGCCCGGCAGCCCCGCGGCGGCAGCCGGTCTGCGCCCCGGCGACGAGCTGCGCGCGGTGGACGGCCTGCCCTCACGGGGCAGCCCGGTCACCGAGGTCGTGGCGCGGCTGCGCGGCGACGCCGGGCCGGCCGCCGCCGGCCCGGGGCCGGGCGTCGGGAGCAGCGTCGCCCTGGAGCTGCGGCGCGGTGCGCGGCAGTGGACCGAGACCCTGCGCCGGGCCCGCCTGCGCGACCAGAACGTGACCACCGACCACCCCGACGGCCCGGACGGGCCCACCCGCATCAGGGTCGGCGCCTTCAGCAGCGGCACGGGCGAGGAGATCCGCCGGGCGGTGCGCACGGCGTCCCCGCACGGTGGCGTGCTGCTGGACCTGCGCGGCAACACCGGCGGCCTGGTGCGCGAGGCGGTCACCGCCGCCTCCGCCTTCCTGGACGGCGGGCTGGTCGCCACGTACGACGTCCGCGGCAGCCAGCGCGCCCTGTACGCGAAGGGCGGCGGCGACACGGAGATCCCCCTCGTGGTGCTCGTGGACGGCGGCACGATGAGCGCCGGCGAACTGCTGGCCGGGGCGCTCCAGGACCGCGGCCGCGCGGTCCTCGTCGGCACGCCCACCTTCGGCAAGGGCTCGGTGCAGTTGCCCAGCGAGCTGCCGGACGGCTCGGTCGCCGAGCTGACCGTCGGCCACTACCGCACGCCCTCGGGGCGGACGGTGGACGACCGCGGCGTCACCCCCGACCTGGTCGCCGAGGACGACGCCCAGGCTCGCGCCCGCACAGTATTGAGTGGCCTCGGGGGTGGGGCGTAGTGCGAAAATGGCTTCACTATGACCAAGACGTCTAAGGCGAACAAGAAGAACAGCAAGAAGGACGACGGGACCGGCCGCAAGCTCATCGCCCAGCACAAGAAGGCGCGGCACGACTACCTCATCCTGGACACGTACGAATGCGGGCTGGTGCTGACCGGCACCGAGGT
This sequence comes from Streptomyces sp. NPDC018045, assembly GCF_044327445.1. NCBI lineage: Bacteria > Bacillati > Actinomycetota > Actinomycetes > Kitasatosporales > Streptomycetaceae > Streptomyces > Streptomyces sp. NPDC018045. The sequence goes on along the minus strand of NZ_JBIRFL010000008.1, from coordinate 279,488 downwards.
CAAGTCGCTGCGCCAGGGCCGGGCGTCCCTGGTGGACGGCTTCGTGCAGATCGACCGCGGGGAGGCGTGGCTGCACAACGTGCACATCCCCGAGTACGCCCAGGGGACGTGGACCAACCACAGCGCCCGGCGCAAGCGCAAGCTGCTGCTGCACCGCCTGGAGATCGACAAGCTGGCGTCCAAGTCGCAGGAGACCAGCCACACGATCGTGCCGCTGTCGCTGTACTTCAAGAACGGCCGCGCGAAGGTCGAGATCGCGCTCGCCAAGGGCAAGAAGGAGTACGACAAGCGGCAGACGCTGCGCGAGCAGCAGGACCGCCGCGAGGCGCATCGGGCGATCTCGGCGGCCAAGCGGCGCGAGCGGGCCTGAGAGCCCGGGCGCGCGAGCGGGCCCGAGAGTCCGGGCGCCGGTGCGCGGCCCGCCGTCCGGGTGGGAATACGCTGGCATCGTCGCGCGTTGGTCACGTACGATGGGCTACGCACCGCACGCCGGTGCAGGCACCACCTTGAAAAAACAACATGGGGATGATCGGTTTCGACAGCGGATGTCGAAGCAGGGGAAGCGAGCCGAGGAAGCGGCAATGATCTCGTAAACCATATGTCGCAAAAAATAATCGCCAACACCAAGCGCGATTCCTTCGCCCTCGCTGCCTAAGTAGCGACCTGCGAAGTGTCAGCCCGGGGGTGTTCCCGACCCGGATCCTGGCATCAGCTAGGGAACTAAACTTCTAGGTCCGGTCACGGGTCCTGGAAGGAAATCAAACAGTGACTGAGCCCGTCGGAGACTTGTCCGCGAGATCTCCGGGGCTGAGAAAATCGCAGCGGACTGCGCTCGGAGAAGCCCTGTTTCCGCACCGTTGGACGCGGGTTCGATTCCCGCCATCTCCACTCGACGGAGAACCGGAGGCCCCGGCCCCCGGACCCGTCACCCCATGTGAGGCGAAGGCCCCGCTGCCCAGGCAGCGGGGCCTTCGTCGTTGCCTGGGCAGCGGGCCTCACACCGGCCGCCGGGTGGCCCGTACGGCGTGGGCGGCGCCGGCCGCGGTCAGAGCCAGGGCAGCCGCCGCGGCGGGCACGGTGTAGCCGGCGGCGGTTCCGGCGGGCAGGTGCTGCACGGCCCAGCCGCCGCCCGCCGAGCCCACCGCGATGCCGGTCAGCAGCGCGGTGACGGCCAGCGTCATGCCCTCGTTCAGACGGCCGGCCGGTACCCGCGACTGGATCAGTCCCATCCCGGTGACCATGGTCGGCGCCGTGGCCATCCCGGCGAGCAGCAGGGCCGCCGCCAGCAGGACCCCGCCGCCCGCGCCCGCCGCCGTGAACGGCAGCCACATCAGCGCGGCCATCGCCGTGACGCACCGGACGAAGCGGCGGTCCGCCGGCCCGGTCGGGCGCACCACCCCGTACAGGAGGCCCGCCGCGCAGGACCCGGCCGCCTGGAGGGCGAGCAGCACGCCCGCCACGGCGCGCTGCCCGTGCGCGTCCGTGAAGCCGATCGTGACGACCTCCAGCGAGCCGAAGACCGCGCCGGTGGCGAGGAAGGTCAGCAGCAGGGGCAGCAGCGAGAGCACGAGTCGCCCGGCGCCGTGGCGGGCGGCGGCGGGGGCGGCCGGGGGCTCGGTGCGCCGCTGGGCGGCGAACAGCAGCACGCCGGTCAGCAGCAGCACCGCACCGGTCAGCGTGCCCGCCTCGGGGAAGAGCCCGGTGCACAGGAGCGCCGCCAGCACCGGCCCGAGCATGAAACACCCCTCGTCGGCCGCCTGCTCGAAGGAGTTGGCGGTGTGCAGCGCGCCCGGGTCGTCGCGCAGGAGGTGGGCCCAGCGGGCGCGTGCCATGCCGCCCGTGTTCGGCGTGGTCGCGGTGCAGGCGTACGCGGCGAACAGGGTCCAGGACGGCGCGCCGAGGTGGACGCACAGGACCAGGGCGAGCGACCCGAGGACGGCGAGGGCCGTGGCGGGGACGGCGATCCTGGCCTGTCCGTACCGGTCCACCAGCCGCGCCGTCCACGGCCCGGCGACCGCCGTCGCCGCCAGCCCGGTCGCGGTGACCGCTCCGGCCAGCGCGTACGAGCCGCGCGACCCGGCGATCATCAGGATCGCGCTGACGCCGAACATGCCCATGGGCAGCCGGGCGAGGAGGTTGGCGGCGGTGAAGGCACGGGCGCCGGGGGTGGTGAGGATCCGTCCGTACGGCCCGAGTGCGCGCCGGAGCACGGCGGGGGAGCGGCGGCGCCGCCGGCGGGCGGGCGGAACGGGCGGGGCGGTCACGGGTCGGGCGGCGAGGAAGAGGATCACGCAACTACGGTCGTCGCGCGGCCCGTTCCCCGTCCAACACCTGATGCGCGCGGATTCACACACTTCTGTTGTCAGTGCTGCCGGCGCGTTGGCGAGCCTGTGGTGTCAGCGCCGCCGATGCATTGACGCACCCTCGGTGTCAGTTCCGACGACGCGTTGCCGAGCCCTCGGTGTCCGTGCCGCCGACGCATTGACGCACCCTCGGTGTCAGTCCTGTCGGCGCATTAACGCGCTCCCGGTGTCGGTGTTTTGGCGATTCGCGCGCTCCCGTTGCCGACGCCACCGGCGCGTCCGGGCTCCGCGCGCGCCGGTGGCACGATGTGCCCGTGTCCCGAGACCTCGATCCTCGTCTGCTCCGCGCCTTCACCGCCGTCGCCGACGAACTGCACTTCACCCGCGCCGCCGCCCGGCTGTACGTCGCCCAGCAGGCCCTGAGCCGCGACATCCGGCGGCTGGAACGCGAGGTGGGCGCGGACCTCTTCGACCGTACGACACGCCGGGTCGCCCTCACCGAGCACGGCACCCGGCTGCTCCCGTACGCGCGCCGCGTGCTGGCCGCCCACGACGACCTGGCCGCCGCCTTCCACGCCCCCGACGACCGCCCTCTCCTGGTCGACATCGGCGTACCCATCGGCACGGCGCACGCCGTCCTGGAGGAGGCCCGCCGGCTGGCCCCCGCCTGCGAACTCGTCGCGCGCTACCACAGCGGCCTGACCGGCGCGGCGGCCGAACTCGCCGCCGGTCGGCTGGACGTGTCCTTCGGACGCGTCGCCGGACTGCCCCCGGCCGTCCGCGCCCGCCTGGGACACCAGCCCGTACGGTACGAGCCGATGGCCGTCCTGCTGGACGCCGGCCACCCCCTGGCGGCCCGCCCCGCCGTGCCCCTGGCGGCCCTCGCGGGCGAGACTCTCTACGCCGGGGCCGGGAATCCGCGCACCGCCGAGTGGACCGACCTGGCCGCCCGCCTCTTCGCCGGGCGGGACATCGCGATGGCGGCGCCGTTCCCGGAGATCGAGGGGTCGGCGGAGTTCATGCGCGTGGTCCGCAAACAGGGCTGGTCGGTACTGGCCGGAGTGGAGTTCATCGATGTGCCCGGCATGGCGCTGCGGCCGGTCACCGACCCCGTGCCGCTCTCGCCGATATCCCTGGTGTGGCGGCGCGGCCTGCGCCACCCGGGCCTGGACGCGTTGCGTACGGCCTGCCGGGAGCTGGCGGGCGAACGGGGGTGGCTGCGGTGGCCGGAGGGGCCGGTGTGGCTCCCCGAGGAGGACGCGGCTTTGATGGCGTACGGCGGGTGACGGCCGAATTCCTGTCGTATGAGCAACTTATAAGCAACCGATAAGCGCTGGAATCCCTCCCTATGGGCGGCAGAAACGTAACCGGACAACTGGGGGTCCCGTGCGCAAGCGCCCGCTGACCGTGGCGGCCCTGGCCGTGCTCGTGCTGAGCGGTGGCCTGGTCGCCTGTGACGAACCGCGTGTGCACGCGCTGCGCGCGAGCTGTACGACCGCTGACCTGAAGTGGAAGGTCACGGTGTTGAAGAAGAAGCCCCGCAGCACGCATCGGGAGGGGCGGCTCTCGGCGGTCAACACCGGGGCGAGCGAGTGTGTCTTCCGCGGCTTCCCCGCGTTGCTGGTGCATGTCGGCAAGGGGCCCGAGGCGGGAGGCGTGGGGCACGGGCGTGCTCGTGCGGTCAGCCTGCCCAGTGGGAAGGGGGTCGTGGTGGACCTGCGGTACCGGGGCGCGCCGCGTGAGCGTCCCTCCCAGGACGACTGTCTGGTGAGCGACGGGGCCGCGGAGGTCGCGGCGCCGCGGGACACGAAGGGGACGCGGGTGCAGGTGTGGGACGAGCGGGGTGAGCGGGCTCGGCTGGATGTGTGCGGCGACGTGATACGGATGGGCCCGCCGCGGCGGGCCTGACGGCGGCGCGGGGCCGTGCGTGTCCCGAGCCCGGCCGGTCGGACGGCTTGCCCGCCGCCTTGCCCGGGGCCTCCGTGGGGCGCGGGCTGCCGTCCGGGTCCGTACGGTGCTCGTCCTCAGCGGGGAACCGACAGCAGTGGGTGGTAGAGGCGGGTGTCGTCGGGCTCGCCCACGGGGCGGCCGTCCACCGCGACCCACGCGTGCGCGCGAAACGGCTCCGTCCGCACGCCCGTGCACCACTGCGGCCACCGGCCGCGCAGCCGGCACAACAGCGCGGTCGCCACGGAGCGTTGCAGACAGCCGTTGCCCGCGCAGCGCACGCTGACCGCGACGACGGCGTGCCGGGCGCGCGCGGCCTCCGGCTCGGTGGCCGGGCGGGCGCCGCGCCGTACGGTCTCCAGCGCGCGGCACAGCGTACGCGGGGAGAAGCACGTCAGCAGGCGCGCCGCGGCGACACAGCCGAGGGCGGCGCAGCGCTCCGCGAAGGGCAGCCGCGCGCGGTCGCCCACGGCGACGGGCACGCTCACGAGGTCACCAGCTTCGCCGACACGAGCGACTCCAGCAGCGCGACGGCGTCCGCGGACACCCGGTCCGCCGCCGAGGGGTGGCGGTGGCGCAGTTCGTCGGCGGCCGACGCGCAGGTGCCGCCCGCCAGGAGGTGTTCCAGGACGAACGCGCCGGTGTTGTTCATCTGCCAGTAGCGGCCCGTACGGGCGTTGAGCAGCACCATGCCTCCGGGGGTGCGCACGCTGCTGACATGGGGGGCGAGGGCGAACGCCATCGGGTTCAGGCTCCTTCCGCGGCGGGAACGGTGGGGCGGTCGGGGACGGGCGCCTGCGTCTCCTGGAGGGAGCGCAGCCAGTACTCGGCCGCCAGGGTGGGGTCGAGGGGATGCAGGGGTTGCGACAGCGGGTGCAGCGAGGTCAGGGCCGTCCGCAGCACCTCGGGCCGGATCAGGCCCAGACCGGCCAGGCGTGAGTCGTCGCAGAGCGCGGACAGCGCCCGGCGGTGGCGGCGCAGGCCCGCGTAGACCTCGGCGCTGTGCTCGCCCTTGGTGCCGCGGGCCCGTACCGGGTCCGGCAGGATCCCGCGCATGGCCGCGCTGAGCAGGGGCTTGTACGAGCCGACCGGGATCTGGTCCACGAGCCGCACGGTCAGCGCGGCCTCGATGACGTTGTCGTCGAGGAACGGGGCCTCGAAGGTGACACCGTGGCACGCGGTCAGGGCGGCCGCGCCGCGCACGATCTCCCCGGCCCGGGCGGCGGCCCGCAGCGTCTCGTGCTGGCAGCGCAGCGGCGCGAAGGGCTCGGGCTCCGCAGCGGCGGCGTCGCGCACCAGGCGGCGGACGGTGGACACCGCGTCCGGGTGCGCCCACGGCGGCATGGCCGGTACGACCTCCCAGTCGGCGCCGCTGTCGCCGGACCGTACGCCGGGCACGATCCGGTCGGCGCAGGACTCCAGCCACTGCGGATACGGGACGCCGCCGAACAGGGTGCGCAGGGTGTCGACCAGCGTCCAGCGGCCGAGGCGGCGGGCCGCGCAGGCGCGCCGGGCGGCGGAGCGGAAGTCCGTACGGGCCAGGGAGTTCAGCACCACCGGGCGCGGGCTGAACAGCTCGTCGCCGCCGACGCCGACCAGGTGGGTACGGGAGCCGCGGGCGGCGACGAGCCCGGCCTGGTGGGCGAGGCGGGCGCTCTCCCGGACCACGGCGAGCGGGCCGGCCGGGTCACCGAGCCCCGGCCGCGGCGGGGTGTACCAGGTGGGCGCGTCGGCGTACGGGAGCGGCAGGTGTTCGGCGGCCGGGAGCAGGGCCGCGCCGTGGCCGCTCCACGCGTTGTCGTCGTTGGCCTCGTCCCGGCACACCCAGGCCGTGGTGATCAGCCGGGTGTCCTCGCGGGCGGCGAGGAAACACAGGCTGGTGGAGTCCATGCCGCCGGAGAGGTCGGCGCTGAGCACCGGGCGGCGGGCACGCGCCCGTACCGCCTCGGTCAGCGCGTCCCGTACGGCCTCGGCGGCGTCCTCCAGCCACAGGTCGGGCTGTGGGGGCCGCCACCAGCGCGCCGTGCCGTGCCGCCCGTCGGCGCCCAGCGTCAGGCAGTGGCCCGGTGGTACGGCGTGCACCGCCCGCCAGGCCGGGCGCTGGGCGAGCGGGAACGGCGCGAACGGGGTGAGCAGCCGCAGCGCCAGGCCCTCTTCGTCGGCCGAGCCGAGGCCGGGCGCTCCGGTGGGCAGGCCGGCGGCGGCCGCCTCACGGGCCAGCGCCGCCAGGTCCTGCGGGTGGCTGCCCGCGACCGTGACGCCGTTGACGGCCGCGTGGTGGATCTGCCGGACCGTGGACAGGCTGCCCTGGCAGCGGACGCGGGAGCCCATCGCGGCCAGCAGGAAGAAGCTGCCGGGCAGTTCGCGGACCCGGCTGTCCAGGTCGTCGAGGCGGCGCAGCCGGCGCAGCATCCGGTCCAGGGCTCCGGCGTCGGCCGAGGTCGTACCGAGCAGCAGCAGCCGGTCCGGCCCCGAAGCGGCCGCGACCGCCTCGTCGTCGGTCCAGTGGCCCATGATCCAGGGGCGTCCCGAGGGGTGGCGCACCGTCCGCACGGTGGGGTCGCGCCGCAGGCTCAGACAGAGCGGACCGGTCGCGGGATGGTCGGGGAAGACGACGAAATCCACGATGACTTACCACCCCTGGCGTGTGATGCGGGCGTGAGGCACATGGTCGGTTCCGGTCGGGTACGGACGGGACGGACAGGTGTGGGCAGGTGTGGCCAGGTTCGGACGGGTGTGGACGGCGATCGGGGTGGCTTCCGGTCCGGGCCGGTACGGGTGGGCTCCGTACCGCCAGATCCGTACCGGCGGGGTCGTACCGCCAGACCCGTACCGCCAGATCCGTACCGGCGGGGTCGTACCGCCAGACCCGTACCGCCATGCCCGTACCGCCGGGGTCGTACGGCGGCGTCGTACCGCCGAGGCCGGAGCGCCGCGGGCGGCCGGGTCCGCGGTGCCACCGGCCGACCGGCCGCGACGGTGGGGGCGGCCCCTGCCGGGGCGGGCGGTGCGCGCCCGGGCGGGGACCGCCGGACTGGGGGCGTGTGGGCGACGTCCCGTCAGGCCGGGGGCCGGGGCCCCACCGGGGCGTGGCAGGGTCCGGTGGGGCTCAGTCAGTTTCGGGGTCACCACCACCCGTGGCCGCGGCCTGACCAGGTGTCCCAGTGGTGGCCGTGGAATCCGAGCGTCAGCTCGGTGAAGTCACCGGCCTCGGCGAGCTCCGGTGCCTCGTACTCGACCGTCTCGGGCTGTTCCTGAAATTCCGGCATAGGAATATGTCCCCTTCCCTCAGAAGTGCTGCGCCGCTCTTGATCACAGGCTGTGCTCACGCGATTACGCAGCGCGTCCAGGAGTGATGTTGCCAGGCCTCAGGGCCGCTGCCATTGCCCCTAACGAGTGATGAAGGGGGCGCACGGGGTGCATTGGCGTAACCTCCGGCGGTTGTGCGCCACCAGCGCGTAGCGCGCTCACCGCGCGCTCCCTGGCACGGTGAGCGCAAGGTTTCGCGGCGGTCACGCACCGCCACAGAGGGGAAATGCGCTTTTCCTAGCGTCGCGGTACGGCGGCAACCGGCAACCGGCACCTGGGAGGCGCGATGACGGATACTGGAACGGCCACGGGCGCGGCGGCCCGCCCGCCCGCGCGGGGAGCGGGCCGCTGGATCGAACGGTGGGACCCGGAGGACGAGACCTTCTGGCGCGGCCACGGCCGGCGGATCGCCCGGCGCAATCTCGTGCTCTCCGTCGTCTGTGAGCACATCGGGTTCTCCGTGTGGAGCCTGTGGTCGGTCATGGTGCTGTTCATGGGGCCGGAGTACGGGATCGACGCGGCCGGGAAGTTCTTCCTGGTGGCGGTGGCGACGCTGGTGGGGGCGGTGCTGCGGGTGCCGTACACCCTCGCGGTGGCGCGGTTCGGCGGGCGGAACTGGACGGTGTTCAGCGTGGCGCTGCTGCTCGTCCCCACCGCCGCCGCGGCGTTCGCCCTGCGGCCCGGGACCTCGTACAGCGTCTTCCTGCTGGTCGCGGCGCTGGCGGGGGTCGGCGGCGGGAACTTCGCCTCGTCCATGACGAACATCAACTCCTTCTACCCGCTGCGGAAGAAGGGCTGGGCGCTCGGTCTGAACGCGGGCGGCGGCAACCTCGGTGTTCCTGTCGTCCAGTTGCTCGGGCTGCTCGTCATCGCCACGGCCGGTGCGGCGCACCCGCGGCTGGTGCTCGCGGTCTACCTCCCGCTGATCGTGGCCGCCGCCGTACTGGCTGCCCTGTTCATGGACAACCTGCGCCCGGTGCGCAACGACACCGGGGCGGCCAGGGACGCGGCCCGCGACCCGCACACCTGGATCGTCTCGCTCCTCTACGTCGGCACGTTCGGGTCGTTCATCGGCTACGGCTTCGCCTTCGGCCTGGTCCTGCAGACCCAGTTCGCGCGCACGCCCCTCCAGGCGGCGTCGCTGACCTTCCTCGGACCGCTGCTCGGGTCCCTGGTGCGGCCGGTGGGCGGCCGGCTCGCGGACCGGTACGGCGGGGCCCGGATCACCCTGGCGAACTTCGCGGCGATGGCCCTGGCCACGGGCGTGGTGATCGTGGCGTCCGCGCGGCACTCCCTGGACGCCTTCCTCGCCGGTTTCGTCGCCCTCTTCGTGCTCACCGGACTCGGCAACGGCTCCACGTACAAGATGATCCCCGGCATCTTCCACGCCAAGGCGCTGGCGAAGGGCCTGACGGGCGAGGCGGCCGCGGCCCACGGGCGGCGGCTGTCCGGCGCGGCGATGGGGCTGATCGGAGCCGTCGGCGCGCTCGGCGGCCTCGGCATCAACCTCGCCTTCCGCCAGGCGTTTCGGTCCGCGGGCACGGGTATCCCGGCGTTCGTGGCCTTTCTCGGCTGTTACGCGCTGTGCTCCGCGGTGACCTGGGCCGTATACCTGAGGCGAACGGCGGCCACCGTGGCCGTTCGGGACCGGGAGGCGCCGCAGCCCGCGCTCGCGAAGGTGTGACGCACGGCTCGGCGGGCGGTCGCGGCGGTCCGTAACCGCTGGGAAATACTGCGGGAGCGAGCCTGTCACCGGCGGTTGGCAGGCTCGGACCTCCACCGGTGCCCGGCGGCACCGGAGCCAGGACAAGCCAGGGACGGACCATGTACGAGGGCGAGCACGACGGACGTCGGGACGACGGCGGCGCGGGGCGCGACGGGCGACGGCGCGATGGCCCGCGTGCCGACGACCCCGGCATCGACGGTCCGCGTGCCCACGGCTCCCGTACCGACGGCCCCCGTACCGGCGGCTCGCGTGTCGGCGACCGCAGGGGCAGCGACCTCGGCAACAGCGACCACCGGGGCAGTGCCCCCGGGGACGGCGATCACGGCCCGGCCGTCTCGGCGGGCTCCGCGGACGTACGGCCCCTGGACGGCTTCACGGTCGGTGTGACGGCCGCCCGCCGCGCCGAGGAGCTGGGCGCCCTCCTCGAACGGCGCGGCGCCCACGTCGTCCACGCCCCCACACTGCGCATCGTGCCGCTGCCCGACGACGCGGAGCTGCTCGCCGCCACCAAGGACCTGATCGACCGGGCGCCGGACGTGGTGATCGCGACCACCGCGATCGGCTTCCGGGGCTGGATCGAGGCCGCCGAGGGCTGGGGGCTCGGCGCGGCGCTGCTCGCCCGGCTCGGCGCCGTCGAACTGCTGGCACGCGGCCCGAAGGTCAAGGGCGCCATCCGCGCGGCCGGGCTGACGGAGCACTGGTCGCCGCGGTCCGAGTCGCTGGCCGAGGTGCTGGACCGGCTGCTGGAGGAGGGCGTGCGCGGACGACGGGTCGCCCTCCAGTTGCACGGCGAACCGCTGCCCGGCTTCGTGGAGTCGCTGCGGGCGGGCGGCGCCGAGGTGGTCGGCGTACCGGTCTACCGCTGGATGCCGCCCGCCGACATCGGGCCCGTCGACCGGCTGCTGGACGCGGCGGTCACCCGCGGCCTGGACGCGATCACCTTCACCAGCGCACCGGCCGCCACCTCGCTGCTGCGCCGTGCCGAGGAGCGCGGCCTGCGGGACGAGCTGCTGCGCGCGCTGCGGCACGACGTACTGCCCGCCTGCGTCGGGCCGGTCACCGCGCTGCCCCTCGAAGCGCACGAGGTGGTCACGTACCAGCCCGAACGCTTCCGGCTCGGCCCGCTCGTCCAACTGCTGTGCCGGGAACTGCCGGGCCGGGTGCGCCCGTTGACCGTCGCCGGGCGGCGGGTGGAGATCCGCGGTCAGGCCGTCCTGGTGGACGGTGTGCTGCGGACCGTGCCCCCGGCGGGGATGGCGCTGCTGCGTGCGCTGGCCCGCCGCCCCGGCTGGGTCGTCTCCCGCGCCGACCTGCTGCGTGCGCTGCCGGGTACGGGGCGCGACGAGCACGCGGTGGAGACGGCGATGGCCCGGCTGCGGGGGGCGCTGGGCGCGCCCAAGCTGATCCAGACGGTGGTCAAGCGGGGCTACCGGCTGGCGCTCGATCCGCAGGTGGGGGCCAAGTACGGGGACGCGTGACGGTTTCCGCCGTAGGGCCGTGTTGGGGACGCGTGACGGGACCTCGCCGTACGGCCGTGTGGGGCGGCCGCGTGACGGGACCTCGCCGTAGGGCCGTGTGCGGGAACGCGTGGCGGACCCCGCCGTACGGCCGTGTGCGGGGTCGCTACGCGGGATTCGTCACGCGGATCTTGGACTGTCCGTGCGGGCGGGTCTCCCAGTCCTCCATGAACCGGGCCTCCAGCCCGTGCTTGCGGGCCAGCGCCAGCAGCGTCTCGGTGCGGTAGTAGAAGTCCTCGCGCAACACCTGGTGCTCGGCGCCGTCGGTGCGGTCGAAGGTGAAGTCGAAGAACCCGCCGGGCGCCAGGATGCGGCCGACGTGCCGGAAGCACTCGTCGATCACGGACAGCGGCGAGTGCGAGAACACGCTGTGCGCGTGCACCACGTCGAAGTGCCGGTCCGGCAGGAAGTCGAAGGTCAGGTCCTGGGTGAGCGTCAGGTGCGGCAGCTTGTCCTGGATCTCGTAGGCGGCCAGCGTCTTCTTGGCGGAGATGAGGATGTCCGGGGAGATGTCGATGCCGTAGTAGTTGCCGGTGTCGAGGTGGGCGATGAAGCGCCAGCCGGCCCGCAGGTTGCCGCAGCCGATGTCCAGCATCCGCATGTCCGGCCGCAGCCCGTGCTCCATCAGATAGCCGAACTGCATCTCGCCCAGCGCCAGCCACCGTTCGTGGCTGCGGCTGCCGACCGCGGCCTCCGGGTTGCGGCTGGTGTCGGAGGCCATCACGGCGCGGTAGTACGCGACGTGGTCGGGGTGTTTGAGGCGTAGCCAGGTGTCCCGGGCGGTGCGCCGGAGGTAGGGCGCGATCCGCGCCGGGTTGCTGACCGCGTAGCGGACCTTGTGCGTCAGGCTGGAGCGGTTCTTGAGCAGGGTCTTGGCCGACATGATCCGGACTATACATTGACTGTATACATGCGATGTATACGGAGGGTGTCGCCCGGCACGCGGCGGTGTCGAGGGTTCCGGCCGGGGGCCGCGCCGGGCACTCTGATAGGGCAGAGGTTGTCTCCCAAGGAGTGACGGGCACATGGCGGCGTCTTTTGACCTGCGGTTCGACTGCGGGCGGATCTGCCTGGACCTGATGGCCACGACCGGCCGGTCCGCCGAACGCCTGGCCGGCCCGGAACAGTTGGCGGCCTGGCTGGTGGGTGCGGGCGTCGTCCCCGGCGGCGCCCAGCTCGGCGGTGTCGACCGCGGCTGGGTCGTACGTTTCCGGATGCTGCGCGAACTGCTGCGCCGCGTCGTCCACGACGAACTGCGCGGCCGGGCCGCCGACGGTGACCTGCGCCTGCTCAACGCGGCCGCCGCCGCGGCCCCGGTGCCGCCCGCCCGCGCCGTACGCGCCGACGACGGCGCCCTGGTCCGGGCCCTCGCCGGACCGCCCGACTGCGCCGGGCTGCTGGCGGCGGTCGCCCGGGACGCCATAGGGATGCTCACCGACGCGGGATCCCGCGGCCAGTTGCGGCAGTGCGAGGGCGAGAGCTGCTCGCTGGTGTATCTGGACACCTCACGTGGACGGCGGCGCCGGTGGTGCTCCAGCGAAGTGTGCGGGAACCGGGAGCGGGTGGCCCGCCACCGCCGGCGGGCCACCCACCGGGGGGACGGCGCGGCGGCCGCGGCGGCGGAAGGAGTGGTCGACGGGGCGCCCGTCGCGGGAGTGCGCTGAGCCGCGTGGTGGGCCGTCTGTCTAACCTGCGCTGCCTTCCTGGGGCGCGCTGTCTTCCCGGCCTGGGCCATCTCCCCGGCCCGCGCTGTCTTCCCGGCCTGGGCCATCTCCCCGGCCGGCGCCGGCTTCCCGACCCGCGCGGGTGGCGCCGAACTCGCGGGGGTGGCTCCGAACTCGCAGGCGGGGCACGGGAATCGCCCGCCCGCGCGCATCACCCCGCCCTGTGGCCGGTAATTCGTCCGGCGGGTGCTGAGTCGCGGCCCACCCGGGCCCGTACTGCTGGCTGAAGGGACGTAATCGAGCCCGGAGTTCCCGGGCCGGAGTTCCGGGCCGGGGCCCCGGGGCCGGAATGTCGGGCCCGGAGTGTCGAACCCGGGAGTCGGGACGAGGGGGCGGACATGCGCGAGCCCGGCCGCGGACGGCAGATCGAGGTGAGCGGCGGTGCAGGCGGTGACGGCGGTGACGGCAGTGACGACGGCGACGCGCGTGAGCGCTGATGCCCATGCGCTGCGAATGTCCGATCCGCGCTATCGACCCGGGAGTTGGCTTGCGCAAGGATGCCGTCGTGGCAGACAGTGCGGCGCCGGACGAGGAGCTGATGCGGGTCCTCTACGAGGAGCACGCCGGCCCGCTGCTCGCCTTCGTGCTGCGCCTGGTGGCCGGGGACCGGCACCAGGCGGAGGACGTGGTGCAGGAGACCCTGCTGCGGGCCTGGCGCAACGCCGGTCAGTTGCAGCGCGCGACCGGCTCCGTCCGCCCCTGGCTGGTGACCGTCGCCCGGCGGATCGTCATCGACAGTCACCGCAGCCGTCAGGCACGCCCCCAGGAGGTCGACGCCACCCCCCTGGAGTCGATGCCGGCCGCCGACGAGATCGACCGGGCCCTGCGCCTGATGACGATCACCGAAGCACTCGGCGACCTCAGTGCGGCCCACCGGGAGGCGTTGATAGAGACCTACTTCAAGGGGCGTACGGTCAGTGAGGCGGCCGAAGTGCTCCGGGTGCCGGCCGGGACCGTCCGGTCCCGGGTCTTCTACGCCCTGCGCTCCCTGAAGCTCTCGCTCGAAGAACGAGGAGTGACGGCGTGAAGCGGCCCACGGAGCCCGTAGAGCACACCGACGTCGGCGCCTACGCGCTGGGCGTCCTGGACGCCGCCGAGGCGGCACGCTTCGAGGAACACCTGGCCGACTGCGCCCGGTGCGCCGCCGAACTCGACGGCCTGATGGGCCTGCCGCCCCTGCTCGCCGCTGCCAGGGAGTCGGCGCCCGGCCCGGAGGCCGTCACCCCGGTCCCCGGGCCGGGCGTCCTGGACGGGCTCCTGGCCGAGGTCGGCGCGGTGCGCCGGACCCGCCGCCGGCGCCGCCTGTACCTGGTGGCCGCCGCTGCCGTCCTGGTCGTCGGCGGCCCGCTGACCACGTACGCGCTGACCACCGGGGGCCCCGAAGAAGCCCCCGAGCACCTGACGGGCTACGCCCGCACGATGTACGAGCACGGCGAGAAGGCCGGCACGGTCGACCCGGTGACCAAGGTGTCCGCCAGCGTCTCCCTGGAGCGCAAGCCCTGGGGTACCCACGTCGCCCTCAAGCTGGGCAACGTCAGGGGCCCGCTCACCTGCGACCTGGTCGCCGTCGGCAAGAGCGGCGCGGAGCAGACCGTGACGACGTGGGCGGTGCCCGCGGGCGGGTACGGCCTCAAGGACGGCGCCGCCAAGTGGAACAAGGAGCCCCTCTACACCCACGGCGGCTCGGCGATGAACCGTTCCCACATCGACCGTTTCGAGGTCCGCACGCTCGACGGCAGGCGGCTGGCCGAGATCAAGGTCTGACCGGCCGGCGCGCGGACCCGCCCGGAGCGGCGGCCCGGCGAGACCCCCGACGCGCTCCCGACGGCGGCCCGGTGACGCCCCCGGCGCCCCCGATGACCCCCGACGGCCGTCCGGTAGCCGTCCGGTGGACGCCTCCGACGGCGCTCCCGGCGACAGCCCGACAGCGCCGAGGCCCATCCGGCGCCTCCACCCAAAAGGGAACCCCCGATTCCGCGCGTCCCGCTCGCCCGTGGTGCCCGGTTTGCTCCTGACCGGTGGTGATTTCGTCCTTTGGGTCAGGTGCGCCCGGTGCCCGGTTCGCGTACGGTTGACGGCTGCCCTACGCACAGAAGAAGGGGGCCTGGGTGGCCGCGCAGAATGCCACGCACGCGCCGGACTCCGTCGACGACGCACAGCCGGACAGCACACGCGAACGCGAGATCGCATCCGAACAGAAGCATCTCGACCGTGTCTACCAGCGTCTGGAGGAGAAGATCCACGAGGCCGAGTTCCTCATGGACGACGCCGCCAAACGCGGCCAGGTCGGCACGCCCGGCGCCCTCGCCGAGCGGGACGCCCAGGTCTTCCAGGCCGGCGCCCATCTGAACCGGCTCAACTCCGAGTACGAGGACTTCCTCTTCGGCCGGATCGACCTGCTCCTGGGCAAGGACGGCAAGAAGGGCCCGGACGGCGCGTACACCTCCGTGGAACCGGCCGACGGCGCGATCACCGACGGCCGCGCCGAGATCGCCGAGACCCTGCACATCGGCCGCCTCGGCGTGCTGGACGCCGACTACAGCCCGCTGGTCATCGACTGGCGCGCGCCCGCCGCCGCCCCCTTCTACCGGGCCACCCCGGTCGCGCCGGGCCGCGTCGTACGCCGCCGGGTCATCCGCTCCAAGGGCCGCCGGGTGCTGGGCGTCGAGGACGACCTGATGCGCCCGGAGATCACCGCGACGCTCGACGGCGAGGAGCTGCCCGCGGTCGGCGACGGCGCGCTGATGGCCGCCCTGGGCCGGGCCCGCAGCCACACGATGCGCGACATCGTCGCCTCCATCCAGGCCGAGCAGGACATGGTCATCCGGGCCCCCGCCGCCTCCGTCACGGAGGTCGAGGGCGGACCCGGCACCGGCAAGACCGCGGTGGCGCTGCACCGCGCCGCCTACCTCCTCTACCAGGACCGCCGCCGTTACGCGGGCGGCATCCTCATCGTCTCCCCGACGCCGCTGCTCGTCGCCTACACCGAAGGCGTCCTGCCGTCCCTCGGTGAGGAGGGTCAGGTCGCCATCCGCGCGCTGGGCTCCTTGGTGGACGGCGCGGAGGCCACCGCGTACGACTCGCCGGCCGTGGCCCGCATCAAGGGCTCCAGCCGGATGCAGAAACTGCTGCGCAAGGCGGCCCGCGGGGCCCTGGAACTGCCCGGGACGGCGTCCGCGGGGGCCGCCGCCTCCGCGCCCGCCGACGGCCAGCTCGCCTTCGGCGAGGAGGACGAGGAGACGGCCGCGCCCGCCGGCCCGCCGGACCGGCTGCGGGTGGTCGTCTTCGGCGCCCGCGTCGAACTGGACGCACGCGACCTGCACCGCATCCGGCAGTCGGCCCTCGGCGGCACCGCGCCGGTCAACCTGCTGCGCCCGCGCGCCCGCCGCCTCGTCCTGGACGCCCTGTGGTCCAGGTCCGGCGCGGCCAAGCGCTACACGGACCCCGAACTGGCCGCCGAGGCCCGCCAGGCGTTCGACGAGGACATCACCACCGAGCAGTACTTCCAGGACTTCCTCGACGCCTGGTGGCCGGAGCTGACCCCGCGCGGGGTGCTGGCCGCGATGGCCGACGAACGCCGGCTGGGCCGCTGGGCGCGCCGGGTGCTCAACCAGCGTGAGGTGCGCCGGCTGGCCCGTTCGCTGGGCCGTCTGGACGACAAGGGCCAGGGGCCGCTGTCGGTCCACGACGTGGCGCTCCTGGACGAGCTTCAGCTCATCCTCGGCGCGCCACCCCGGCCCGCCAGGTCCCGCGAGGCCGACCCGCTGGACCAGCTCACCGGTCTGGAGGAGCTCAGCACCTACAGCGAGCGGCTGTCCGGCGGGGGCCGCGGCCGGCGCGAGCGGCTGGAGGAGGAGCGTACGGACTACGCCCACGTCATCGTCGACGAGGCGCAGGACCTGACGCCCATGCAGTGGCGGATGGTGGGCCGCCGCGGCCGGCACGCCACCTGGACGGTGGTCGGTGACCCGGCGCAGTCGTCCTGGTCCGACCCCGACGAGGCGGCCGTCGCCCGTGACGAGGCGCTGGGCACCCGCCCGCGCCGCCGCTTCACCCTCACCGTCAACTACCGCAACCCGGCGGAGATCGCGGAGCTGGCGGCGCGGGTGCTGGCGTTGGCGATGCCGGGCATGCAGGCGCCGGAGGCGGTCCGTTCCACGGGCCTGACACCGCGTTTCCTGGTCGCCGACGAGGACGACCTGGCCGGTTCCGTACGGGACGCGGCCCGGCTGCTGCTCGACGAGGTGGACGGCACGGTCGGTGTCGTGGTGGCGATGGACCGCCGTGCGCAGGCCCGCCGCTGGCTGGCGGAGCTGGGCGAACGGGTGGTGGCGCTGGGCTCGCTGGAGGCCAAGGGTCTGGAGTACGACGCGACGCTGGTGGTCTCGCCCGCCGAGATCGCGGACGAGTCGCCGGCCGGGCTGCGGGTGCTGTACGTGGCGCTGACCCGGGCGACCCAGCAACTGACCGTGCTGTCCGGGGCGCGGGACGAGCCGGACGGGGACGGGGTCCCGGACCTGCTCAGGGACTGAGCCGCGAGGGCCGTGCGGGGGTTTCCGGCGCCCGCCGGGAAAGAAGGTGGCGGGACGGGATTCGCTTCCAGGGATGGTTTGTTAGCCTTGGTGGTGGCACCGGCCCGATCCAAGCCCCCGGGCCCAACCATAGTCGCTGCGAGCGACCACTTGCCGCGAGGCGAGCATGGCGGGTCGGTGTCACTGAACCACACGACGGGCGCCTTCCGGAGCAATCCGGGAGGCGCCCGTCGCCGTTCGCGCACTGTTCGCCCGCCGTTGCCGGTCAGGTCTTCCGTTCGACCATGCTCTCTCGTATGGTGGAAAAGCCTTTCCGGAATGCTGGCCTGGTTACCGTGTACCGGCTGGTAGGTGGGACGATCGTCCCTCGCTCTCCGGCCAGGTCCCGCCGCGGACCCCGGAGCGGCGCGCAGAGAGAAACAAGGGAAAGCAGAGGAAGTCGGCCATGGCAACGGCGCCCAGCGTCTCGTATTCGATGACGGTGCGGCTGGAGGTTCCCGCGAGCGGTACGGCGGTCAGCCAGCTCACCACGGCCGTGGAGTCCTCCGGCGGCTCCGTCACCGGCCTCGATGTGACCGCCTCCGGCCACGAAAAACTCCGCATCGACGTCACCATCGCCGCGACCTCCACCGCCCACGCGGACGAGATCGTCGAAAAGCTCCGCGGCATCGAGGGCGTCTCGCTCGGCAAGGTCTCCGACCGTACGTTCCTGATGCACCTCGGCGGCAAGATCGAGATGCAGTCCAAGCACCCCATCCGCAGCCGCGACGACCTGTCGATGGTCTACACCCCCGGCGTGGCCCGGGTCTGCCAGGCCATCGCCAACAACCCCGACGACGCCCGCCGCCTGACCATCAAGCGCAACAGCGTCGCGGTCGTCACCGACGGCTCCGCCGTGCTGGGCCTGGGCAACATCGGCCCCAAGGCCGCGCTGCCCGTCATGGAGGGCAAGGCGGCCCTCTTCAAGCGCTTCGCCGGCATCGACGCCTGGCCGCTGTGCCTGGACACCCAGGACACCGACGCCATCGTGGAGATCGTCAAGGCCATCGCCCCCGGCTTCGCGGGCATCAACCTGGAGGACATCTCCGCACCCCGTTGCTTCGAGATCGAGGCCCGGCTGCGCGAGGCCCTGGACATCCCGGTCTTCCACGACGACCAGCACGGC
Source organism: Streptomyces sp. NPDC018045 (assembly GCF_044327445.1). Taxonomy (NCBI): domain Bacteria; kingdom Bacillati; phylum Actinomycetota; class Actinomycetes; order Kitasatosporales; family Streptomycetaceae; genus Streptomyces; species Streptomyces sp. NPDC018045. The sequence continues at coordinate 261,265 of NZ_JBIRFL010000008.1, read as the reverse complement.
ACCGCCATCGTGGTGCTCGCCGCGCTGACCAACGCGCTGCGCGTGGTGGACAAGAAGTTCGAGGACGTCCGCGTGGTGATGTCCGGCGCCGGCGCCGCCGGCACGGCCATCCTCAAGCTGCTGATGGCGGCCGGCGTCCAGCACGCCGTCGTCGCCGACATCAACGGCGTGGTGCACGCGGGCCGCAAGGACCTGGTCGACGCCGACCCCGACTCGCCGCTGCGCTGGATCGCCGACAACACCAACCCGGAGGGCGAGACCGGCACCCTCAAGGAGGCCGTGGTCGGCGCCGACGTGTTCATCGGCGTCTCCGCGCCGAACGTCCTGGACGGCGACGACGTGGCCAAGATGGCGCAGGGCGCGATCGTGTTCGCACTCGCCAACCCCGACCCCGAGGTGGACCCCGCGATCGCGCGGCAGACCGCCACCGTCGTGGCCACCGGCCGTTCCGACTTCCCGAACCAGATCAACAACGTGCTGGTCTTCCCGGGCGTCTTCCGCGGCCTGCTGGACGCCCAGTCCCGTACGGTGAACACGGACATGATGCTGGCCGCGGCCGGCGCGCTGGCCGACGTCGTCCTCGACGACGAGCGCAACGCGAACTACATCATCCCGAGCGTCTTCAACGACAAGGTCGCGGGCGCGGTGGCCGACGCGGTGAAGGAAGCCGCGAAGGCCGCGGGAGAGGCTGTGACGGCCGCCACCACGGCCTGACGCCCGGCGCGTCGCGTGACACGGTGTCCGCGGCGCCCCCATAGGGTGGCGGGCAGCAAACGGCCGCCGCCCTGCGGGGCCGGCCCGGTGAGGCACGGTGCGGGACGTCACCACTATGAGGCAGTGGCGCTTTTCGTGTGACCCTCCTGGGTGCCGGATTGGCTTTACCGCCGCAGGTGGGGGCAGGATGCGTACCCGGGCGCGAGGGTCTGTCAGCAGACCCGGGTCCGGGCACCGTCCAAGGGCCCTGGCAGCATCGGCTTCGATCTCACGCCTCATTGGCAAGAAGAACACGGGAGTACAAACATGAACCGCAGTGAGCTGGTGGCCGCTCTGGCCGACCGCGCCGAGGTGACCCGCAAGGACGCCGACGCCGTTCTGGCCGCGCTCGCCGAGACCGTCGGCGAGGTCGTCGCCAAGGGCGACGAGAAGGTCACCATCCCCGGCTTCCTGACCTTCGAGCGCACCCACCGTGCCGCTCGCACCGCGCGCAACCCGCAGACCGGCGACCCGATCCAGATCCCGGCCGGCTACAGCGTGAAGGTCTCCGCGGGCTCCAAGCTCAAGGAAGCCGCCAAGGGCAAGTGACCCGCCGGGGGTCTGACCGGCCCCGGTGACAAAGGCGTGAGGGCGGCCGTCCCCATCGGGGGCGGCCGCCCTTCCTTTGTGCGCGTTCGGTCCGTACGTCTTCTTTGCGCGCCCGGCCCGTCGGCCTTCTGCGCGCGCTGGGCCCGTACGCCTTCTGCGTACGCCGGGACCGTACGCCTCCCGGCCCGGCGTCCCCGTATGCCCGCCCGGCAGGCACCCCATCGGCCCCGACACGCCCCCTGAACGGCTCTCTACGCCTCTGTAGAGCAACAGGAGGCACAAGAGCCCCACGGGCCCCACCCGCGAGCCTTCTGGACCCCTCCCCGGGCGCCGAATGCCGGACGCGGGACGCTGAGATCCGAGATCCGGGTGTCGGACACCGAGCAGACGCCGCCCCGGCAAGGCGCAGGTACCGTCCGGCATGGCGAGGGCACCGCCGGGCAAGGCGCGGGCGCCGCCTGGCATGACGAGGGCACCGCCGGGCAAGGCGCGGGCACCGCCTGGCACGGCGTACGGGATCGGCTCCCCATCCCGTCGCAGCCGCAATCCCCGCAGGTGACCCCGCTGGCGGCGCCCGACCCGAAGGCCCGCGTTCAACCATTCGCGTGAGCAAATAGGGCTTTGCCCCGTGCGCAGCGGAAGGGGCGGCCACCCGCTCGGGTGGCCGCCCCTCCTGACGTGTGCGCGGGCCGGGTGCCCGCCGCGCCGGTCAGGCGCTCAGTGCTCCGTTCGGCAGCTCGACGTGCGCCCCCAGGCTCACGAGCTTCTCCATGAAGTTCTCGTAGCCCCGGTTGATCAGGTCGATGCCGTGCACGCGCGAGGTGCCCTGCGCCGCGAGCGCGGCGATCAGGTACGAGAAGCCGCCGCGCAGGTCCGGGATGACCAGGTCGGCGCCCTGGAGCTTGGTCGGCCCGGACACCACCGCCGAGTGCAGGAAGTTGCGCTGCCCGAAGCGGCAGGCGCTGCCGCCCAGGCACTCGCGGTAGAGCTGGATGTGCGCGCCCATCTGGTTGAGCGCCGACGTGAAGCCGAGCCGGGACTCGTACACCGTCTCGTGGACGATGGACAGGCCGGACGCCTGCGTCAGGGCGACGACCAGCGGCTGCTGCCAGTCGGTCTGGAAACCGGGGTGCACATCGGTCTCCAGCGCGATCGCGTCCAGCGAGCCGCCCGGGTGCCAGAAGCGGATGCCCTCGTCGTCGATCTCGAAGGCGCCGCCGACCTTGCGGTAGGTGTTCAGGAAGGTCATCATCGAGCGCTGCTGCGCGCCGCGCACGTAGATGTTGCCCTCGGTGGCCAGCGCCGCGGACGCCCAGGAGGCCGCCTCCAGGCGGTCCGGGAGGGCGCGGTGGTTGTAGCCGCCCAGCTTGTCGACACCGGTGATCCGGATGGTCCGGTCGGTGTCCATGGAGATGATCGCGCCCATCTTCTGGAGTACGCAGATCAGGTCCTCGATCTCCGGCTCCACGGCCGCGTTCGACAGCTCGGTGACGCCCTCCGCCAGGACGGCGGTCAGCAGCACCTGCTCGGTCGAGCCGACGGACGGGTACGGCAGGCGGATCTTGCAGCCGCGCAGTCGCTGCGGAGCCTCCAGGTACTGGCCGTCCGCCCGCTTCTCGATGGTCGCGCCGAACTGGCGCAGCACGTCGAAGTGGAAGTCGACCGGGCGGCCGCCGATGTCGCAGCCGCCCAGGCCCGGGATGAAGGCGTGGCCGAGGCGGTGCAGCAGCGGGCCGCAGAAGAGGATCGGAATGCGCGAGGAGCCGGCGTGCGCGTCGATGTCGGCGACATTGGCGCTCTCCACGTGCGACGGGTCGAGGATCAGCTCGCCCGCCTCGTCGCCGGGGCGCACCGTGACGCCGTGCAGTTGCAGCAGGCCGCGTACGACGCGTACGTCGCGGATGTCGGGCACATTGCGCAGTCTGCTCGGGCTGCTGCCGAGCAGCGCGGCGACCATGGCCTTGGGCACGAGGTTCTTCGCGCCGCGAACCCGGATCTCGCCCTCCAGCGGGGTGCCGCCGTGGACAAGCAGTACGTCGTCGGTAGAGACGGTCATGGATCTCGCGTTCCTGGAGACGGACAGGGGGCCAAGGGGAAATGGTAAGGGCGGTGGAGGGGGTGCCCGTAGGCCGGAGCGGGTCCGGGGCGTGTAATGGCTTTGTCACAACACCCTCCGCGACGGTCCGCCTTTGCTCCGTAATCGACAATCGGCCCAATCCGTACGACTGTGCACCGGTATGACCACCCTGGTGTCCCCGCGGTACGGCGCCGTGCGCCGGGGCTGCCGTCGTACGCCCTGCGCTGCTCTCGCCCGGGTACCGCGGTTGACTCCCCGCCACGGTCCGAAGTGCGGGATCATGTCCCCATGACCGAGGTGTCCTCGCTCACCGGCCGGCTGCTCGTCGCCACACCGGCGCTCGCCGACCCGAACTTCGACCGCGCGGTGGTGCTCCTGCTCGACCACGACGAGGAGGGGTCCCTCGGCGTGGTCCTCAACCGCCCGACGCCCGTGGGCGTCGGCGACATCCTGCAACCGTGGGCGTCCCTGGCCGGCGAGCCCGGCGTGGTCTTCCAGGGCGGCCCGGTCTCGCTGGACTCGGCCCTCGGCGTGGCCGTGGTGCCGGGCGGTCCGGAGACACCGGAGAGCGCGCTGGTCGGCGACGGCCCGCTGGGCTGGCGCCGGGTGCACGGCGCCATAGGGCTGGTGGACCTGGAAGCCCCGCCGGAACTTCTCTCCACGGTGCTCGGCAGCCTGCGGATCTTCGCCGGTTACGCGGGCTGGGGCCCCGGCCAGTTGGAGGACGAACTGGTCGAGGGCGCCTGGTACGTCGTCGAGTCCGAACCGGGCGATGTGTCCTCCCCCGACCCGGAACAACTCTGGCGCGCGGTCCTCCGCCGCCAGCGCAACGAACTGGCCATGGTGGCGACGTACCCGGACGACCCGTCCTTGAACTGACGCCCCGCTCCGCCCGCCGAGGCTCGCGCCCCGCTCCGCCCGCCGAGGCTCCGACCCCGCTCCGTTGCCGAGGCTCCGGCCTTGCCCGCTGAGGCTTCCGCCCTGCTCCCCGAGGCTCCCGCCTGCGCCGACGTCGCCGCCCGCCCCGCTCCCCGACGTCCCTGCCCGACCCGATGTCTCCGCCCGCCTTGCTCCCTGACGTCCCCGCCCGCCCCGCCTGCTGGAGCTTCCGCCCTGGCGCGAGGTAGCCGCCCGCCTCCGCTGGGTAAGCCCCCGGTGGGGGTTCGGGAGCGTTCGATTCGCCCTGTAGGGCCGCTCACCGCAGGGCACACCGGGTGAGGCGCGCCGAGCGGTCCCCCGGGTGAGGCGCGCCGAGCGGTCCCCCGGGTGAGGCGCGCCGAGCGGTCCCCCGGGTGGGGCTCACCGGCTGGGGCTCACCGGCTGGGGGTACGCCGAGTGGCCCGTCGACTGGGGGTGCGCCGAGCGGAGGACAAGCCAAGTGGTGCGCACCGAATGGCTGCTCCCCAACCGGACGCGCATTCACCGCCCCCCACCCGCTCCTGTCCCCACCCCCATCCCGAAGAAGCGTTCCGCCAGTGGGTGGGCGGCGTGGGTGGGCAGGGCGAGGTGGACGGTCACCGGTGGGGCGTTCTTCAGGCGCACGAAGCGGATGCCCGGGTGGGTGTGCCGCTCGGCCACCGCCTGCGGCGCCACGCCGACCCCGTGCCCGGCGGCCACCGCCTCCAGCCACTCGTCGAAGTTGTCCGCCGTACAGGCCAGCCGCGGGCGCCGGTCCGGGGGCCACAGTTCGGGGCGGGTGCTGCCGGTGACGGTGTTCACCACGAGCGGGTGGTCCGCCAGCTCGGCCCAGTCCAGGACGCGGCGGCGCGCCAGGGCCGCGGCCCCGCCCAGCCGGCCGACGGCGGCGACCCGCGGTTCGTGCAGCAGCACCCGGGTACGGATGTCGGCGTCCGGCGGGGCGTCCCCGCGCAGTACGGCGATGTCCGCCTCGCCGGTGTCCAGCCCCGCCAGCGGCGTGTCCCGGCGCACCAGCCGCACCCCCGCCCCGGTCGCCGCCTCGAACTCCGCGTTCAGTGCGGCGCAGGCGCCGGGCAGCAACGAGGTGAAGCCGAGCCGCAGCACGGGCTGCCCACCGGGCGCCCGCAGCGCGGCGGCCAGTCGGGGGAGCAGCGGCGCCAGTTCGGCGTAGAGGCGGCGGCCGTCGTCGGTCAGTTCGACGCGCCGGGTGGTGCGGTCCAGCAGCCGGGTGGCGAGGGTCTTCTCCAGGGCCCGTACGGCCTTGGTCAGCGCGGGCTGCCCGACCCGGAGCCGGTCGGCCGCGTACGTGAAGCCGCGCTCCTCCGCCACCGCCATGAACGCACGCAGATGCCGCAGCTCGACACCGTCGAGCCCGTCAACGCCGCGTGTCCCGCCCGGCACCGGTCCCACGCCCACCGTCTCGTCCACACCCTGTCGCCACCCTCCACCGGAACGGTCCCGCATCCATCCGTACGCGTCCCGCCGGGCACACCTCGCTCCGTACGGGCACCTCACCGAACACCCGGAAAGCGGATGTGCTTCCCGGGCGGTTCACGCGACGGGGTGAGGCAGGGGACGCAGGAGAGGACGGGGCGGTCAGCGGAAGGCCGGCGAGCGGTCAGTGGATGGTTGGCCCAGCGCCTTCTCGACGGCTTCAAAAATGTCCGCGTCCGTCTCCTGCTGCCAGGACGGCAGGCCGGGCCAATCGGCCACCTGACCGGGCTTCGGGTTCTCGAAGTGCTTGAACATCTGGGCCGTCCAGCACGTCGCGACGAACCGGCTCTTCTGCTCTCGGGACAGTCTCGACGTGCGGCCTCCGCTGACCTCCACGAACTGGCGGACCTGCTCGTGAACGGCCCCAGCGGCGTCGCGCTCCCACTGCGGGGTGTCGTCCCACGGAGTGACGTACCCGGCCTTGGGCTCCCCGGGGAAGTGCCGGCGCACCCCTGCGATCCAGGCGTCCCGGAAAAGTCGTGCACCTTCGGTCCGCGACATGCCAACCCCTCCAGTCACGGTGCGCTCAGCGCGGCGATCTCCGCCCCAGCTCCGCCACGCGACGATCGCGGCTCAAGGGGCCGAACTCGTCACACAGGGCTCGGAGTCTACGGGCGACGTAACCGGACGATGAGGCTCCGGCGAGGCCGACGGCTTCTCCGCCGTACGTGACGACCTGTTCGGCGTCCCGCCGTTTCGCCCCGATGGCCGCCAGGCCGGTGAGCACCGTGCCCCGTCGCCGGTACGACTGTCCGGAAGTCAGGGCCGTCTGTCGCAGCGCATCCTGGAGCGCCTGCTCAGCCAGGTCGAGGCAGCCGAGCTGCACATGGCAAGCCCCTCGCTCCTCCGCCAGACGTGCGCAGCCGAAGCGGAGCCACCCACCGTCGGTGCTGTCCGCGGCGACGTCACGTACGGTCCCGGCCTGGTCCATCGCTCGTTCACACGCCTTGCGGTCGCCGAGCCCGGCACACGCCTCGGCCTGGACCGACGCGACCCAATGGCGGGTCGGGAGACTGCTGTTACCTCTCCCCGCGAGACTCGCCGCAGCGCCGAGCGTCTGCGCCGCTCGGTGCAGGCGGTGCTCGGACATCTCCACATGGGCGTGGCGGACGAGGGCGCAGGCCCACAGGCCGTACGCTCCGGCATCCTTGCTGACCGAGGCGGCCAGCGCATACGAGGCAATGGCATCGGAATACCGGTATACCGGTTTCCGTCGAACGCGATCTCGTCGGCCGACTGGAAGAGGTCGGCGGCCGCGCTCAGCAGGGGGCGGATGTTTCCACGGTTTTCCCGAGTGCCTCGTTCATGGACGCCAACTGATTGCGAACCACGGGATACACCGAACCCTTGTGCCGGGCCAGTTGGAAAACCTGCCAAAGGTGGCTGTTCATCCGGGCGAAATCGACGGGCGTTCCGCGGTGGGCGGCTTCCGTCAGAGCTTCTGCCTCCTCGGCCGGCAGGGAGGCCGAGGCGCCGGTGAGGGGCAGTACGCGGAGGAAATCACGGCGGATCATTTCGTCGGCGTCTCCTGTGTCCGGAGGGGCACCGGGCCGAGGAGACCCGGCAGCTTCGTGATCTGCCACTCGGGGTGGCGCCAAAAGGGCATCCAGCTCGGAAAGGCTGACGTCGAGGGCGGCCGCCGAGCCCCGCCGCTGTGGTGGCTGAGGGATGACCCTGCCGCTTTCCCAGCGGCAGACCGTTGTGCTTTCCCAGCGGCAGACCGTTGTGCGGTCCACGCCGAGTGTCCCGGCCAACTTCTCCTGACTGTGGCCCAGGGCCCTGCGCCGGTTCGCGAGTGGCATGAAGCGCCTCCCGGAGGCTCGGGCATCGTCGGCGTCCGTGCACGGATCTGCGTCGAGACTGCCGCATCGATGCCGTGGGTTTCCCCGACTTCGCCGTCTTTACTCGGTGTTGCCGCATACGGCGCGGCAAGGAACAGCGAGAGGGGCTGTACATGGCAACGCGAAATGCTGTCGAAGGACACGAGCCGGAAGGGACCCTCGAACGTCCGGCCCGCATACCGGACAACGCGTGCGCATGACGCTGCGCGTGTCCCGTGACTCCGGGCGCACGTGGGGGCGGACGATTGCGGTCCGGGAGGGAGATCCGGTGCGGCTTCTGGCGAGCCCGCGGTATCCGATGTGCGAGTGCCGACGCTGCACCGGCCGTCGTGCGGTACCTGCGCGCTCGCTACGGCCGGCTCCATGATGCGTTGCCCGAGCTGGTGCTGTTTGCCGTACGGCCTGGTTGCGGCGGCGGAGAACAGATCTTCCACAGGCCACGTGGACAGTGCCGTCCAGTGCCTTCTCTTCGGCCGCCACGAAGGGAGGCACTTCGGCTTCCTGGATTCTCTTGCGCGTGGGACAGGTCTGTGGGCCTGTTGGCTGAGGGCCGGGACGGAGCTGGTGGAACTGCCCGACTGCGGGAAATCCAGCCCGGGGGCCGACCCGGCGGGGTGCTGCCTCTTCGCCGGCCACGTCGAGTGCCACACCTGGGAAGAACCCCGGCTGGTGAACAGGTCCCGCCGGGGCCGTCCCATCCGCCCGGACCTCCCACTCATTCCCCCGAAACATCAATCCTCCCCCTCCGGCATTTCCCCCACCATCCGGAGACTGCCTACGTTTCCCGTCGGCGGACGTGAAGCGGAGAACAGGGGAGTTGACGGCGGTGCGCAAAATCTGGCTGCTGGTGTTGGGGGCGTTCGCGCTCGGGCTCGACGCTTATGTGATGGCGGGGTTGTTGCCGGTGGTCGCGGACGATCTCGGGACGACGGTGTCCCTGGTGGGGCAGATGGTGACGGTGTTCACGCTGGCGTATGCGATCGCCGCGCCGTTGGTCGCCGGGCTGCTGGCGGGGGTGCGGCCGCGGCTGGTCATTCTCGTGGCGCTGGCGGTGTTCACGGTGGGCAATGCCGCTACGGCGCTCGCGCCCGCGCTGGGCGCGTTGCTGGTCGCACGGGTGGTCGCGGGGGCGGGCGCCGGGGTGTACGCCGCCCTGTCGACGGCGGCGGCCTCGGCGCTGGCGCCCGCCGAGCGGCGGGGGCGGGCGCTGGCGCTGGTCATGGGCGGGATGAGTACGGGCACGGTGCTCGGTGTGCCGGTGGGGGTGCTGCTGGCCGGGCACGCGGGGTGGCGGTCGACGATGTGGCTGGTCACAGGGCTGGGCGGGGTGGCGCTGGTGGGGATGGCGGTGGGGTTGCCCGCGGTCCCGGCTGACCCGCCGGTGCCGGTGCGGGCCCGGCTGGCCGCTGTCGCGGACCGTGCGGTGGCGCCGGTGGTGGGGGTGTCGTTCCTGGCGGCCGTGGCGAGTCTGGGGCTGTACACGTACCTCGCGCCCGTGCTGGCTTCCGCGGGGGGCGTGCGGGAGGTCGCCCCGTACCTGTGGGCGTGGGGGATCGGCGGTGTGCTGGGGAGCCTGGTGGCGGGGCCGCTGGTGGACCGTACGGGAAAGGTCTCGGCGCTGGTCGGCGGGGTGCTCGTGACGGTCGTCGCGGCCCAGGCGCTGCTGCCGCTGCTGGCGTCGGCCGCGCTGCCGGGCGCGGCCGCCGCCCTGGTGCTGTGGGGCGCGGCGGGCTGGGCGCTCCAGGTGCCGCAGCAGCACCGGCTGCTCGCGCTGCGCGGCGACCGGGGCACGGTCGCCCTGGCCCTGAACAATTCGGCCCTCTATCTGGGCAGTGCGGTCGGCTCCGCGCTGGGCGGGCTGGCGCTCGCGGCGGGGGTGCGGGCGTACGCGCTGCCGTGGGCGGCGGCCGGTGTCGCGGCGCTGGGACTCGCCCTCCACCTGGGCGCGGGCCGTCGCTCCCGGCAGGCCGCGCGCGTCGGTACCCTTGGCGGTTATGAGCACTGTTGAGCCCGAGCGCGGGGCAGGTACGGGGACCCTCGTAGAGCCGACGCCGCAGACGTCGCACGGTGACGGCGACCACGAGCGCTACGCCCACTATGTCCAGAAGGACAAGATCATGGCGAGCGCGCTCGACGGGACCCCCGTCGTGGCCCTCTGCGGCAAGGTGTGGGTCCCGGGCCGTGACCCGAAGAAGTATCCGGTCTGCCCCATGTGCAAGGAGATCTACGAGTCCATGGGCGCCGGTGGCGACAAGGACAAGGGCGGCAAGGACGGCGGCAAGAAGTAGCCCCTCCGCAGCCGGCGCGCCGCCGCCCGGCTCCCTCCCGTCCGCCCTGCGCGAATCCGGCCCGTTCCCGTACGAGGAGCGGGCCGGACCCGTGCTGCGCGCCGCACACCGAGGCCCGGTCCCGTGCGGGGACCGGGCCTCCGGCGTGGGGTGCCGGGGGTGTCAGTCGCGCCAGGGGGTGAGGTTGAAGATGTCGCCGCTCTCGGCGTTGGCGACGCACTGGTTCGGATAGGTGTGCTTGTAGGCGGTCGTCTTGCCGTGCCAGGTGCCGTGGGCGACGACCGTGACCGGCTGGTAGATCTTCGTGCAGGCGCGGTGGAGCTGCGGGACGCGGGCGTAGTCGCCGTTGGCGAGGGCCAGCTTGAGGCAGGACGCCTCCGGGGTCGGGTGGCTGCCGCCGGTCGGGAAGCACCGCAGGTAGGCGGCGGCGAGGAGCGGGCCGGAGGGGTCGGTGCCCTCGTGGATGGCGATGTGCTGGCGGCCGCCGGTCTCCGGCGGGGCACCCGCGGTGGCGGGGGTGGCGGCGAAGGGCAGCAGCCCCAGGGCGGCGACGGCCAGCAGGGCGGTGCGTACGGGTCTTGCGCGCATGGGTTCGGTCGGTCCTTTGCGTGTTGTGCGGCTGGGAGCTGCTTCCAGGGGCTGGTGCCGGGGACCGGGCCGCGGGGGCGGGGTCCGGGGCTGCTTCTGGGAGCCGAGGAGGGACATCTGATTCATAGATAGACGTACCGGGACGGATTGGCGGCGATTGTGGGCCAGTGGTGGCGTGTCGCCCGTGCCGGTGGCTGATCGGCTCTTGTGGGGGAGCGTCGGCGCGCTTAGCCTCCTGAGGATTGTGCATGGCGAAACGCCCGTTGCGCATGCTGCAACGTTCCTTTCAGGGGGTCCCCAATGCAGCTCTCCGCCCGAACAGCCGCCCGCGCGGCGGCACTTGTCCTGGCGGCCGTCACCGCCGCCGGGTGCGCCCCGTCCACCTCGGGCGGCGGCGCCAGAGAAGACAGCAGGACCGGCACACTGCGGGTCTGGCTCTTCCAGGAGGTCAACAACAAGCCCAAGGAGGAGGTCGTCCGCAAGGCGGTGGCGGACTTCGAGGCCGCACACCAGGGCAGCAAGGTCGACGTGACGTACATCCCCGTCGACACCCGCGCCCAGCGCATCAAGGCCGCCTTCAACGACCCCAAGAGCGCTCCCGACGTCATCGAGTACGGGAACACCGACACCGCCGGATACGTGAAGGACGGCGGACTGGCCGACGTGACCCGGGAGTTCGGCGCCTGGAAGGACGCCAAGGACACCGACCCGACGGCCAAGGAGTCGGTGACCGTGGACGGCAAGGTCTACGGCGCGCCGCTGTTCGTCGGCGTACGGGCGCTGTACTACCGCACCGACGTCTTCAAGGACCTGGGCATCGCCGTCCCCACCACCCAGGACGAGCTGGCCGCGGCCGCCCGCAAGGTCCGCGAGGAGCGGCCCGAGCTGTACGGGATCGCCGTCGGCGGCGCGTACACCTACGGCGCGCTGCCCTTCCTCTGGGCGCACGGCGGCGAGCTGGCGACCGGCAAGGGCGAGTCGTACACCGCCGCCGTCGACAGCCCGAAGGCGCAGGCGGGCATCAAGGCGTACGCGGACCTCTTCGGCGACGCCAACTGCCCGGCCGCCAAGTGCGCCGAGATGGGCGGCAACGACACCGTCGCCGCCTTCGCCGCCGGCAAGGCGGGCATGGCCATCGGCGGCGACTTCAGCCGCCAGGCGATGGAGGACGGCAAGGTCAAGGGCAAGTACGCGGTCGTGCCGCTGCCCGGCACCACGAAGGGGTCGATCGCGCCGGCCTTCGCGGGCGGCAACAACATCGGCGTCCTCAAGAGCAGTGCACACCGCACACTGGCCGTCGACCTGATGAAGGAACTGGCCGGCAAGGACACCCAGCGGCGGCTGTTCGACGCGATGGGCTTCCTGCCGACGTACGGCGACGTACGGGCCGAGGCGGCGCGGAAGCAGCCGTTCGTGCAGCCCTTCGTGCGGACGCTGGAGGCGGGCGCCAAGTTCGTGCCGGCCTCGCCGGCCTGGGGCACCATCGACTCCTCGCTGGTGCTGCCGACGATGTACCAGGAGATCGTCAGCGGCCGCAAGGACGTCGCCGCGGCGTCCGGTGACGCGGCCAAGAAGATGGACGAGGCGTTCAAGAAGTGACGCTCACGGTCAAGCAAGCACGTACCGGGGGCGGCCGGGCGGTGCCCCCCGGCACCGGGAGACGGCCGCCGTCCCGGCACGGGAGCCGCTGGACGCCGTGGCTCTACCTCGCCCCCGCCCTGGTCGTCCTCGGCGGGCTGCTGGTCTACCCGATCTACCAGCTCGGCCTGATCTCGTTCCTCGAATACACCCAGGCCCAGGTCAGCGGCGGCGAACCGACCACCTTCCGGGGGCTGGCGAACTACGCCGAACTCCTGGGCGACGGCCAGTTCTGGCAGGTGCTGCTGGCCACGGTGGTGTTCGCCGCGGCCTGCGTCCTGTGCACCCTGGCGGCCGGCTGCTCGTCCGCCGTCCTGCTCACCCGGATACGGGCGGTGCCGCGGCTGGCCCTGATGCTCGCCGCGCTCGGCGCCTGGGCCACCCCCGCCATCACCGGTTCCACCGTCTGGGTCTTCCTCTTCGACCCGGACTTCGGGCCGGTCAACCGGGTGCTGGGCCTCGGCGACTTCTCCTGGACCTACGGGCGCTACAGCGCCTTCGCGCTGGTCCTGCTGGAAGTCGTGTGGTGCTCGTTCCCGTTCGTGATGGTGACCGTCTACGCGGGCATCCGCGCCATCCCGGGCGAGGTGCTGGAGGCGGCCGCCCTGGACGGCGCGTCGCAGTGGCGGATCTGGCGGTCGGTCATGGCGCCGATGCTGCGGCCGATCCTCGTCGTCGTCACCATCCAGTCGGTCATCTGGGACTTCAAGGTCTTCACGCAGATCTACGTCATGACCAACGGCGGCGGCATCGCCGGGCAGAACCTCGTACTGAACGTGTACGCCTACCAGAAGGCGTTCGCCTCGTCCCAGTACAGCCTGGGCTCGGCGATCGGCATCGTGATGCTGCTGATCCTGCTCTCCGTCACGCTCGTCCACCTGCGTCTGCTGCGCCGACAGGGGGAGGAACTGTGAGTACGGTCCGTACGCCGCTGATCCGGCGGCCCGGACGGCTGGCCGCCGAGGCGGGCGCGCTGCTGCTCGCCGCCGCCGTGGCCTTCCCCCTCTACTGGATGGTGCTGTCCGCCTTCAAACCGGCGGGCGAGGTGCAGTCCACCGAGCCGGTGCCCTGGACCCTGCACCCCTCGCTGGACGCCTTCCGGCGGGTCTTCCAGCAGCAGGACTTCGGCCGCTACTTCCTCAACAGCCTGTTCGTCGCGGGCGTCGTCGTCATCGTCTCCGCGCTGATCGCCTTCCTCGCGGCCACGGCCGTCACCCGCTTCCGCTTCCGGTTCCGAACCACGCTGCTGATCATGTTCCTGGTCGCGCAGATGGTGCCGGTCGAGGCGCTGACCATTCCGCTGTTCTTCCTGATGCGGGACGCCGGCGACGCCGTACCCGGCATCGGCCTGAACACCCTCGGCTCACTGATCCTGCCGCACCTCGCCTTCTCCCTGCCCTTCGCGATCTGGATGCTGCGCGGCTTCGTCCGGGCCGTGCCCGAGGCCCTGGAGGAGGCCGCCTACCTGGACGGCGCCACCCGCGCCCGCTTCCTGTGGCAGATCCTCTTCCCGCTCGTCTTCCCCGGACTCGTCGCGACCAGCGTCTTCTCCTTCATCAGCACCTGGAACGACTTCCTCTTCGCCAAGTCCTTCATCATCAGCGCGACGGAGAACTCCACGCTCCCGATGGCCCTGCTGGTCTTCTTCAAGCCGGACGAGAACGACTGGGGCGGCATCATGGCGGCCTCGACCGTGATGACCGTGCCCGTACTGGTGTTCTTCGTGCTCGTACAGCGCAGGCTGGTGTCGGGCCTGGGCGGCGCGGTGAAGGACTGACGATGCCCGCACCCGGCACTCCCCGGAACACTCCCCACCACCACTCCCACCCCCCTTTAGCCCCGGAACGGAAGGGTCAGCAGATGGACGACGCAGTGACGGCGGACGGTGCCAGGACGGAGACCGGCCTGATACCGCAGCCACGCGACACCCGACCGGAGGACGGCGCGTTCCTTCTCGGCCCGGAGACCGTGCTGGACGCGGGCCCCGGTACGGAAGCCACCGCGGCCTGGCTGCGCGGCACCGTCGGCGCCGCGACCGGCCTGCCGCTCCCGCCCGGCACCACCGGGAACGGCTCCGGCGCGGACGCCCCCGGCGGCGCCGTCCGCCTGCGCGTCGACCCCGAGACCGCCGACGCGCTCGGCCCCGAGGGCTACCGGCTGACGGCCGACAGCAGCGGCGTCACCCTCCTCGGCGGCGGCGCGGCGGGCGCCTTCTGGGGCGCGCAGACCCTGCGGCAGCTCCTCGGCCCCGACGCGTACCGCCGCGCGCCGCTGCGCCCCGGACAGCGCTGGTCCGTACCGGCCGTACGCATCGAGGACGCGCCCCGCTTCGCCTGGCGCGGCATGATGCTCGACGTCGCCCGCCACTTCCTGCCCAAGGACGGCGTGCTGCGCTACCTCGACCTGCTCGCCGCGCACAAGCTCAACGTCCTGCACTTCCACCTCACCGACGACCAGGGCTGGCGGATCGAGATCCGGCGCCACCCCCGGCTCACCGAGGCCGGCGCCTGGCGGGAGCGCACCAAGCTCGGCCACCGGGCCTCCCCGCTGTGGGACGACCGGCCGCACGGCGGCCACTACACCCAGGACGACCTCCGCGAGATCGTGGCGTACGCCGCCGCGCGGCACATCACCGTCGTCCCGGAGATCGACATCCCGGGCCACTCGCAGGCCGCCATCGCGGCCTACCCGGAACTGGGCAACACCGACGTCATCGACACCGGCGCCCTCAAGCCGTGGGACACCTGGGGCGTCAACCCGAACATCCTGGCCCCCTCCGACACCACCCTCCGCTTCTACGAAGAGGTGCTGGAGGAGGTCCTCGACCTCTTCCCCTCCCGCTTCGTGCACATCGGCGGCGACGAGTGCCCCAAGGACCAGTGGCGCGCGTCGCCGTACGCGCAGTCCCGCATCAAGGAGCTGGGGCTGGCCGGTGAGGACGAGCTGCAGAGCTGGTTCATCCGGCACTTCGACCGCTGGCTCGCCGACCGCGGACGCCGCCTGATCGGATGGGACGAGATCCTGGAGGGCGGCCTCGCGCCGGGCGCCGCGGTGTCCTCCTGGCGCGGCTACGCGGGCGGGATCGCCGCCGCCCGCGCGGGCCACGACGTCGTCATGTGTCCCGAGCAGCAGGTCTACCTGGACCACCGGCAGGACGGCGGCGCCGACGAACCCGTACCGATCGGCTACGTACGGACCCTGGAGGACGTCTACCGCTTCGAGCCGGTGCCGCCGCAGCTCACCTCCGACCAGGCCGCCCACGTCCTCGGCACCCAGGCCAACGTCTGGACCGAGGTGATGGAGAACCAGCAGCGCCTGGACTACCAGATCTTCCCGCGGCTCGCCGCCTTCGCCGAGGTGGCCTGGTCGCACCTGCCGCCCCCGGAGGAGCGCGACCACGCCGGCTTCACCCGCCGGATGGACGCCCACTACCACCGCCTGGACGCCCTCGGCGTCGACTACCGGCCGCCCGGTGGCCCCTTCCCGTGGCAACGGCGCCCCGGGTTGCTCGGACGCCCGATCGAGGGGTCGCCCCAAACGTGTGAGCCGGGGCGGATGCGGGCGGCCGGAGCGGCCGGTTGCTGGGACGGTGGTTCCCGCGGAACGCACTCAAGGCAGCCAAGGTGATGTATGTCCGGTAAGTCGCACCAGGTGTCTTCGGGGCTGCCCGCCCGCACGCCGCCCGGGCCCCGGCCCTGGCCCCCGCCACGGCCGGGACACCGTCCCGCACGCCACGCGCTCGGGGGTGCGCGGGCCGCGCACCCCCGCGTACGCCACGGCCGTCTCGTACGTCACGACCGCCCCGTACGTCACGGCCGGTCCGCCGCTCCCCGGCCCCCGTCCGCCGCCCGCGCGGCGGCACCCCCGACGGCGTGCGTCCGGAACATCCCGTACGCCCCGAACTCCGGCCATGTCCCGTCCCCGGAGCGCCCCCTGTCGCGCGCGGGCGCCTCGAAGCCGGGCCCTAGCACCGCGGGCCTGCAAAGATGTGCCAGAGTTGCCACGTCCGGACCGTGAGCACGTACCGTACGGCGGAGCGGAACAGCCGGGACACCGGGGAAGGGGCAGTGGGTTGACCACGCACGCACCGCAGGCTTCGCAATCGGTGACGTTGCCGGCCTCGCTCGACGAGGCCGTGGCGGCGCTCGCCGCCATGCCCGCCGCCGTGCCCGTCGCGGGCGGTACGGACCTGATGGCCGCCGTCAACTCCGGGCTGCTGCGGCCCGCGGGACTGGTGGGCCTCGGCCGGATCAGCGAGATCCGCGGCTGGCAGTACCAGGACGGCCACGCCCTGCTCGGCGCGGGTCTGACCCTCGCCCGCATGGGACGCCCCGACTTCGCCGCGCTCATCCCGGGCCTGGCCGCCGCCGCCCGCGCCGCCGGCCCCCCGCAGGTACGCAACGCGGGCACCCTCGGCGGCAACATCGTCACCTCCGCGCCCACCGGCGACACCCTGCCGGTGCTCGCCGCCCTCGAAGCCGACCTCGTCGTCGCCGGACCCGGCGGCGCCCGCCGCGAGGTCCCCGTCAGCCACCTGCTGGCCGGCCGCGAGATGCTGCGCCCCGGCGAACTCGTCGGCTACGTACGGGTGCCGCTGCTGCACGCCCCGCAGACCTTCCTGAAGGCCACCGGCCGCACCGGCCCCGGACGCGCCACCGCCTCGGTGGCCCTCGTCCTGGACCCGGCCCGGCGCGGCGTGCGCTGCGCGGTCGGCGCGGTGGCCGCGATGCCGCTGCGGCCCCTGGAGGCCGAGCAGTGGGTGGCCTCCATCATCGACTGGGACGGCGAACGGAAGCTGGTGCCCGAGGCGCTGGCCGCCTTCGGCGACTACGTGGCCGCCGCCTGCATCCCGGACCCGCCTCCACCGCAGGACGGCACCGAGCCCCAGACCCTGCCGCCCGCCGCGCTGCACCTGCGTCGTACGGTGGCGGCCCTGGCCCGCCGAGCACTTGGGAGGGCGCTCTCGTGAGCGACGCCGACAGCCCCCGCCGTCCCGACCGGCGCAACGGCCCCGAGGACACCCAGCCGTTGCGCGTGGTGCGGCCGCAGGACCGGCAGCGGTGGGAGCCACTGCCGCAGGGCAACGAGTACGAGTCGGAGGCCACCGCCTTCGTCCAGCTCCCGGACGGCTTCACCAGCGGGCCCTACCCGGGCGGTTACGACTACCCGGCCTACCCGGACCCGCACGGCACCGGCACGCCGGACGGCCACGGCGGCCTGCCCGGCGCCGGTGAGCACGGCGGATACGCCGCCGACCCGCTCGCCGCGCCCGGCCACGGCTACACCCCGCCGTCCTCCTTCGCGCCGCCCACCCCGGGCGCGACGACCGACCCGGGGGCCACCGGGCAGTGGACGCTGCCGTTCGCGGACGCCCCGGCCACCGGCCTGCCCGCGCACGGAATGCCGGACGGCGGCCCGCACACCGGCGTACCCGGCCACTACGGCGACGGCCAGGACGGCGCGTCGCACGGGCTCTGGCCCGCGGCGGGCACGGACGGGTCCAGCGGCACCACCGGCCAGTGGGCGATCCCGACCGCCCCGGACGAGGTGCTGGAGGAGTCCGGCGAATACCTGCTGGGCGACGACCGTACGCACCCGGCCTCCGGGTACGGCAACGCGTACGGCCACTACGACCACGGGCACGGCCACGGCCACGGCCCGGCGCACCCGGCGGCCACCGGGCACTGGAACTTCACCACCGACCAGCACACCGGCGCCGGTCACCTGCCGTACGGACAGCAGGAGGCACACCGGCCCGCCGACCAGGTGACGCCCGGCTACGACCCCGGCCACGGCGTGCCCCCGGCCGGCGAGACCGCGGGCGGCACGCTGGGCGGCGGCGCGGGCAACTGGTCCCTGCCCGCCGACGCGCTGGCCCAGTGGCCGCCACGCTCCGAACCGCTCGACGAGCCCCGTACGGAGCCGCGGAACGAGGCACCGGCGCACGACGGGGGGCCCACGCCGGGGGATGCGCCGGCGCACGGGGACGCGCCGGTGGTTGGTGACGCGTCTGGGCACGGTGAGGTGCCTGGGCACGGGGAGGCCCCTGCGCACAGTGATGTGCCCGTGCGCGGTGACGCGTCCGTGCATGGTGATGCGCCTGTACGCGGTGATGCGCCGGTACGCGGTGATGTGTCCGTGCACGGTGAGGTCGCGCCCGACGGTGGCGTGCCGCCGCACCGGGAAGCGGAGCCGGGGGCAGAGGAGGACGCCGGGCGGGCTCAGGAGCGGGTGTCCGCGCCGATCGCCCTCGGTCCGGTTGCCGCCGGCACCGCCGACACCGGCGAACCTGCCGTCGACGAGACCGAGCCGTCCGCCGCCGAGGCCCGTACGGACGAGGCCACCGAGACGGACGCCGCGCCGGAGGCCGACGGCCGTGGCGCCACGGCGGCGCTCCCGGCCGACGCCCGGCCCGCCACACCCGAGGCTCCCGCCACACCCGAGGCACCTGTCGCAACCGAGGCACCCGCAGCGACCGGGGAGGCCGGAGCGACCGGGGCGACCGTGGTGGCCGGGGCGGAGGCGCCAGGCGACGGCGTGGCCGCCGAAGCCGCCTTCCCCGAGGCCTCGGCCCGGACCGAGCCCCGGGCCGAGGCCGAGTCCCATGCCGAGTCCCAGGCCGGGACCGGAACCGGGACCGGAATCGAGGCGGCAACCGGGCCCGAGGCCCCGTCCGCCCCCACCGAGGCCGACGTACGCACCGCCCCCGACGCCCCGACGGACGCCCCCGAGGCTCCGGCTGCCCCCGCCGAGCCCGTCATGCTCGCGGAGCCCGCAGCCGCCCCGCAGCCGGCGGCCCACCCGGAGCCCGCCCCGGCGACCCCCGCCGCGGGCGAAGAGCCGCCCACGGCACCGGCATCGGCGCAGGCACCGGCACCGGCTGCCGCCCCGGCGGAAGCCCCCGCACCGTCCGGCGAACCCGCCCTCTCCGGCGAACCCGCCGCGACCGACGTCCCCCCGGCCACCGACGCGGCCCCCACCGACCTCACCCCCACCCCCGCCCACACGGACACCGAGCCCGAACCCGACTCCGCTCCCGGACCCGACCCCGTCGACCCGCACGACGAACACCCGCACACCTCCTATGTGCTGACCGTCAACGGCACCGACCGCCCCGTCACCGACGCCTGGATCGGCGAGTCGCTGCTGTACGTGCTGCGCGAGCGGCTGGGTCTCGCCGGGGCCAAGGACGGCTGTTCGCAGGGCGAGTGCGGGGCCTGTTCCGTCCAGGTCGACGGGCGGCTCGTGGCGTCCTGCCTGGTGCCCGCCGCGACCACGGCGGGCAGCGAGGTCCGTACGGTCGAGGGCCTGGCGCAGCACGGCGCGCCCTCCGACGTCCAGTGCGCCCTGGCCAACTCCGGCGCCGTACAGTGCGGTTTCTGCATCCCGGGCATGGCGATGACCGTCCACGACCTGCTGGAGGGCAACCACGCCCCCACCGAGCTGGAGACCCGGCAGGCCCTGTGCGGCAACCTGTGCCGCTGCTCGGGCTACCGGGGTGTGCTCGACGCGGTCAACGACGTCGTCCGCGGCCGGGCCGAGGCCGCGGCAGCCGCCGAAGAGGCCGCGGCCGCCGCCCCGGAGGAGCCCGGCACCCCCCGCATCCCCCACCAGGCGGGCCCCGCCGACCCGCGGGGCCCCGCTTCCCACGGCCACCACCCCCACGGGCCGCACCCCCACGGCCCGGGCGCTGATCCGCAGTCCGGAGGCTCCGCATGACCGGCACACCCGAGGGCGCCGGCGCCGTCACCGCGACCCCTGCCGCGGGCGTCCCCGCCCCCGCCGAACCGCCGCACGGCCTCGGCGTGTCCCTGCCGTCCGCGGACGCGCCCGCCAAGACGGAGGGCGTCTTCCCGTACGCCTCCGACCTGTGGGCCGAGGGCCTGCTGTGGGCGGCGATCCTGCGCTCCCCGTACCCCAGCGCCCGCATCCGGTCGGTCGACACCGAACCGGCCGTGGAGATGCCGGGCGTCCGGGCCGTCGTCACGCACGCGGACGTGCCGGGGGACGCCGGGCACGGCCGGGGCACGCCCGACCGGCCGGTCTTCGCCCACGACGTGGTGCGGTACCACGGCGAGCCGATCGCCGCCGTCGCCGCCGACCACCCCGACACGGCCCGGCTGGCGGCGGCCGCCATCGCCGTCGAATACGAGGTCCTGGAGCCGGTCACCGACCCGCAACTGGCCTTCGAGGCCGAGCCGCTGCACCCGGACGGCAACCTGATCCGGCACATCCCGCTGCACTTCGGCGACCCCGAGGTGGTGGGCGAGACCATCGTCGAGGGCCTGTACCGCATCGGCCGCCAGGACCCGGCGCCGATCGGCGCCGAGGCCGGGCTCGCGGTGCCGCGCCCGGACGGCGGCGTGGAGATCTACACCGCCTCCACCGACCCGCACACCGACCGCGACCTGGCCGCCGCCTGCTTCGGGCTGGAACCGGAGCGGGTCCGCGTCGTCGTCACCGGTGTGCCCGGCGCCACCGCGGACCGCGAGGACCCGGGCATGCAGCTCTCCCTCGGGCTGCTGGCGCTGCGCACCGGCTGCCCGGTCAAGCTGACCGCCACCCGCGAGGAGTCCTTCCTCGGTCACGCCCACCGCCACCCCACCCTGCTGCGCTACCGCCATCACGCCGACGCCGAGGGCAGGCTGGTCAAGGTCGAGGCGCAGATCCTGATGGACGCGGGCGCGTACGCGGACACCTCCGCCGAGGCGCTGGCCGCCGCCGTGTCGTTCGCCTGCGGCCCGTACGTCGTCCCGCACGCCTTCATCGAGGGCTGGGCGGTCCGCACGAACAACCCGCCGTCCGGGCATCTGCGCGGCGAGGGCGCGATGCAGGTCTGCGCCGCGTACGAGGGGCAGATGGACAAGCTGGCCGCCAAGCTCGGCATGGACCCGGCCGAACTGCGGCTGCGCAACGTCATGGCCACCGGCGACCTGCTGCCCACCGGCCAGACCGTCACCTGCCCGGCGCCGGTCGCCGAGCTGCTGCGCGCCGTCAAGGACGAGCCGCTGCCCGAACTCCCCAAGGACACCCCGGAGGAGGACTGGCTGCTGCCCGGCGGCCTGGAGGGCGCGGGCGAGCCGTCCGCGGTGCGCCGCGGCGTCGGCTACGCGCTCGGCATGGTCCACATGCTCGGCGCGGAGGGCGCCGACGAGGTGTCCACCGCCACGGTCAAGGTCAGCGGCTCGGTCGCCACCGTGCTGTGCGCCGCCGTGGAGACCGGCTCCGGCTTCTCCACGCTCGCCCGGCAGATCGTCCAGGAGACGCTGGGCATCGACGAGGTGCACGTGGCCGGCGTCGACACCGACCAGCCGCCCGCCGGGCGCGCCTGCCACGGCCGCCACACCTGGGTCTCCGGCGGCGCCGTCGAACGCGCCGCCAAGATGGTGCGTACGCAGCTCCTCCAACCCCTCGCGCACAAGTTCGGCATGTCCACCGAACTCCTCCAGATCAACGACGGCAAGATCACGTCATACGACGGTGTGCTCAGCACCACCGTCGCGGAGGCCCTGGACGGCAAGGAGCTGTGGGCCACCGCGCAGTGCCGCCCGCACCCGACCGAGCCGCTCGACGAGAGCGGCCAGGGCGACGCGTTCGTGGGCCTGGCCTTCTGCGCCATCCGCTGCGTCGCGGACGTCGACATCGAACTGGGCACGATCCGTGTCGTCGAGATGTCCGTCGCCCAGGACGTCGGCCGGGTCCTCAACCCGCGCCAGCTCCGCGCCCGTATCGAGGCCGGGGTCACCCAGGGCCTCGGCGCGGCCCTGATGGAGAACCTGCGCACCACCCGGGGCCAGGTACGCCACCCCGACCTGACCGGCTACGCCCTGCCGACGGCCCTGGACGCCCCGGACATCCGCATCGTCAAGCTCGTCGAGGAACGCGACGTGGTCGCCCCCTTCGGCGCCAAACCGGCCAGCGCGGCCCCGGTCGTCACCTCCCCGGCCGCCGTGGCCTCCGCCGTCCGCGCCGCCACGGGCCGCCCCATAGGGCGCCTCCCGATCCGTCCCCAGGCAGCGGTGGCCCAACAGCAGTAGGCATAGGTGAAGGGGCCCCGCGGATTTTCGTGGCGCCAGGCGGATACCTCACTCCTCCCGACTCCTCCCGTTCACCTCTCGGAGCCGTTCGGCCTGGATCCGTCACCTGTTGAAGGCCGTGTTTCCCGTACGCACGAACGTGAAGGCGGCCCCGTACGCGTACGGGGCCGCCTTCACGTTTCCGGAGGCCGTGATCGGATTCGAACCGACGTAACCGGATTTGCAGTCCGGCCCCTCAACCACTCGGGCACACGGCCGTGATGGAGCGATGCCCCGAGGTTAGGCCGGAGGGCCGGGGGAGGGGCAAGGGGTTCGGCCCGGGTGCCATGAGGTTGCAATGCGGTGTTCATGTGTCCGGGTTGCCGCTGGTTTTCAGGGGGCGGGTGTTGCTCGGGTGGTGTGCGGGATCTCCTCGCCGTGGCCGTTCGGGGCCGCCCCGCCGTCGCTCCGTCAGGCCGCTCGTCGTAGTCGGGGAAGTGCGGCACGGGGCCGGCTTGCCGTATGGGGCCGCCGGGGCCGCGGTCGTGTTAGTCGCCTGTTAGCGGAGCGGCAGTCTTGCGATAGTCGTGCCGAGCAGAGTGGGTGACGTACCGAGAAGACCACGTCACCGACTGCCCCGGGGGACCCGCAATGAGCTCCAGCACCACTGTCCGCACCGCGCGTCGCCGTACCCTGCGCGTCGCCGCCGCTGCCCTGACCGCGGCCGCCGCCCTGTCCCTGACCGCCTGCTCCGGCTCGGACTCCGCCGGCACGAAGCCCGCGGCCCAGACGAACATGGGCAAGACCGCCGCCGAGTCCGGGGGAACGGGCCCCTCCGCCGGGGCGCGGGGCTCCGGCGCCGAGGCGGACTCCAAGGCCGGTTCCGGGGGCGGGGCGGGCTCCAAGGCGGGCTCCGGTACCGGGGCCGAATCCAAGGCGGGGGCCGCGGACAAGCAGCCGGGCGGCGGGCGCTCGGGTGCGGCCGAGAAGTCGTCGCCGGTCCGCACCCAGGCCCTGCCGGACGGCAGCAAGGCCGAGATCCACAAGCTCGGTGCCCAGCACTACCGCGCCGAGATCGTCAACGACGGTTCGGTCCTGGCCACGTTGGAGGCGAACCAGCGCGACGCCGGGCTCGACGCCAACGGCATGTACGTCGTCCTCACGCTGGACGGCAAGGCGCATGCCTGGATGGGCGGCGAACACCAGGGGCCGGGCACGTTCGCGCTCGCGGGCGGGTGGACGGCCAAGGTCACGAAGCTCGGTGAACTCCGGTACCGCGCGCAGATCCTCGGCAGGAAGGGCTCGGTGGACGCCACGCTGGAAGCGAATCAGCACGACACCGGGACCGAGGCCAACGGCGTGCACATCGTGCTCAGCGCCGGCGGTGTGATCAGCGCCCACCAGTGAAGACCTGCGGCGGCGGAGCCGACCTGGGCCGCTCCGGTGCCGCGGTGAGGGACGGAAATGTCCGAGTGAGAAGCAAGGAGACGATCAGGTGATGACCATGAAGTCGTGGCGTACGCGTATCGGTGTCGGGCTCGCCGTCGGTGCCGCCGCCGTCGCCATTCCGCTGACCGCCACCACCGCGTCCGCCGCCGGGCCTCCCGGCGACGGATGGATCCCGGCCGGCGCCGAGAAGTACCCCTCGAAGGCGGAGTGCGAGGCGAAGGAACTTCCGGGGGCCCAGGCGAACGGCTACCACGAGGTGTGGTGCGACGACAGCGAGGCCATCATGCCGATCTACTACCGCTGACCCGCCCCGGCGAGGAGCCGCCTCGCCGGCGTCACGAAGGAATCGCCCGCTGCCCCGGTGTGCCGACGCCGGGGCAGCGGGCCGTCCCGCTCCCGGGCCGCAGCGCTTTCAGACGAGCCCGCCCGACCAGCGGGCCGGCCCTAGTCCCAACGTCCGAGGAGATCCCCGTCCCGCGACAGGGGCGCACCGTGCCGACGCCTCTTACGCTGACCGCATGACAGCCGTGGACCCGCGCGACGCCGCCGAAGTGCCCCTCCCCGCAAGCCCCGTGTCCGCGCCCGCGCCACCCGCCGAAGGCGTTCTCGGCCGTACCTACCGGGCGCTCACCCTCGGCATCATCTCCGTCGTCTCGCTCATCGCCTTCGAGGCGAGTGCGGTGAACACCGCCATGCCCGCCGTCGGCCACGCCCTGGACGGCATCGCGCTGTACGCGTTCGCCTTCTCCGCGTACTTCACGGCGAGCCTGTTCGCGATGGCGCTGTCGGGTGAGTGGTGCGACCGGAGCGGTCCGCTCGCGCCCTTGTTCACCGGGATCGCCACGTTCGGCGCGGGCCTGGTGGTCGCGGGGGCGGCGCAGCAGATGGGGCTGTTCGTGCTGGGGCGCGGGGTGCAGGGCATCGGGGGCGGGCTGGTCATCGTCGCGCTGTACGTGGTGGTCGGGCGCGCTTATCCGGAGGCGCTGCGGCCCGCCGTCCTCGCGGCCTTCTCCGCGGCCTGGGTGCTGCCGGTGATCGTCGGCCCGCTCGTCGCCGGGACGGTCACCGAACACCTGGGCTGGCGCTGGGTCTTCCTGTCCATACCCGTACTCGTCCTGCTGCCCCTGACGGTCATGCTGCCCGCGCTGCGCAAACTGCCGCCCCGGCCGGCGGAGGAGCGGATGGACCGGCGCCGCATGCTGCTCGCCCTGGCGGTGGCCGCCGGCGCCGGGCTCCTCCAGTACGCGGCCCAGCGGCGCGACTGGGCCGCCCTCCTGCCCGCGGCCGCCGGGCTGGCCCTGCTGGCGCCCGCGATCGTCCGGCTGCTCCCGAAGGGCACGTTCCGGGCCGCCCGCGGCCTGCCCTCCGTCGTCCTGATCCGCGGGCTGGCCGGGGGCTCGCTGCTGGCCGCCGAGAGTTTCGTCCCGCTGATGCTCGTCACCGAGCGCGGTCTGTCCACCACGCTGGCCGGGCTCTCGCTGACCGGCGGCGGCCTCACCTGGGCCCTGGGCTCGTACACCCAGAGCCGGCCGCGGCTGGAGCCGCACCGCGAACGGATCATGGGCATCGGGCTGCTGCTGATGACGGCGGCGATCCTGACCGTGCCGCTGGCGCTCGTCGACGGGGTGCCCGTCTGGATCGTCGCGGCCGCGTGGGTCGTGGCCGGGTACGGCATCGGTCTGAACATCTCCAGCGGCAGCGTGCTGCTCCTGAAGCTGTCCCGGCCGCAGGACGCGGGCAGCAACGCGGCCTCCCTCCAGGTCTCCGACGCCCTCGGCAACATCACCTTCGTCGGCCTGAGCGGCCTGCTGTTCAGCGCCTTCGGCGGCGCCGCGGCCGACGCGGGCGGCACGCCGGACGTGACCAACGCCGCATCCGGGCAGCCCGCCGCCTTCGCCGCGGTCTTCTTCGCCATGGCGGCGGTCGCCCTCACCGGATCGTGGGTGGCCACGCGCCTGAAGCCCGCGGGCAGCGGCCTGCCGACGGCCCCGTCCGGTGGCGCGAAGAGGGTACCGGCGCCGCACCCGCGAACGCCGTCCGCTCCCGCGGAGCGTTAGGCTGACGCGGTTGCCGATCGCCGAGCCAGCCCGACGGAGACCGTGACTACCACCACCAGCGCCACCAACAACCATCACCTGTCCCCGGCCTTCCCCGGACGGGCCCCCTGGGGTACCGCGAACAAGCTGCGCGCCTGGCAGCAGTCCGCGATGGACCGGTACATCCAGACGCAGCCGCGCGACTTCCTCGCGGTCGCCACCCCCGGCGCGGGCAAGACCACCTTCGCGCTCACCCTCGCCTCCTGGCTGCTGCACCACCACGTCGTGCAGCAGGTGACCGTGGTCGCCCCGACCGAGCACCTGAAGAAGCAGTGGGCGGAGGCCGCCGCCCGGATAGGCATCAAGCTGGACCCGGAGTACAGCGCGGGTCCGCTCGGCAAGGAGTACCACGGCATCGCGATCACGTACGCGGGTGTCGGCGTACGTCCGATGCTGCACCGCAACCGCATCGAGCAGCGCAAGACGCTGGTCATCCTCGACGAGATCCACCACGCCGGTGACTCCAAGTCGTGGGGCGAGGCGTGTCTGGAGGCGTTCGAGCCGGCCACCCGGCGGCTCGCGCTGACCGGTACGCCGTTCCGCTCCGACACCAACCCGATCCCCTTCGTGACGTACGAGGAGGGCAACGACGGTATCCGGCGCAGTGCCGCCGACTACACGTACGGCTACGGCAACGCGCTCGGCGACGGCGTCGTCCGCCCGGTGATCTTCCTGTCGTACAGCGGCAGCATGCGCTGGCGCACCAAGGCCGGTGACGAGATCGCGGCGCGGCTCGGCGAGCCGATGACCAAGGACGCGGTCTCCCAGGCCTGGCGCACCGCGCTGGACCCGCGCGGCGACTGGATGCCCAAGGTCCTCAAGGCCGCCGACCAGCGGCTGACCGAGGTCCGCAAGGCGATACCGGACGCCGGCGCCCTGGTGATCGCCTCCGACCAGGAGCAGGCCCGCGCGTACGCCAAGCTGATCCGCGAGATCACCGGCGAGGGCGCCACCCTCGTCCTGTCCGACGACAGCGGCGCCTCGCAGCGCATCGACGACTTCGCGCACTCCGACGACCGGTGGATGGTCGCGGTCCGGATGGTGTCCGAGGGCGTCGACGTGCCGCGGCTGGCGGTCGGCGTGTACGCGACGACCATCTCCACCCCGCTGTTCTTCGCGCAGGCGGTGGGCCGCTTCGTACGGTCCCGCAAACGCGGCGAGACCGCGTCCGTCTTCCTGCCCACGGTGCCCTCGCTGCTCGGCTTCGCCAACGAGATGGAGGTCGAGCGCGACCACGTCCTGGACAAGCCGAAGAAGGACGGCGACGAGGACCCGTATGCCGAGTCCGAGAAGGAGATGGACGAGGCCAACAAGCAGCAGGACGAAGAAGACGGGGCCACGGGCGAGCAGTTCTCCTTCGAGGCGCTGGAGTCCGAGGCGGTCTTCGACCGGGTGCTCTACGACGGCGCCGAGTTCGGCATGCAGGCGCACTCGGGCAGTGAGGAGGAGCAGGACTACCTCGGCATTCCCGGACTGCTGGAGCCGGACCAGGTGCAGATGCTGCTCCAGAAGCGGCAGGCCCGGCAGATAGCGCACAGCAAGAAGAAGCCGGACTCCGAGGCCGACCTGCTGGAGCTGCCCGCCGAGCGGCGTCCCGTGGTCACGCACAAGGAGCTGCTGGAGCTGCGCAAGCAGCTCAACACGTTGGTGGGCGCCTACGTCCACCAGAGCGGCAAGCCGCACGGCGTGATCCACACGGAACTGCGCCGGGTGTGCGGCGGCCCGCCGAGCGCGGAGGCCACGGCCGGGCAGCTCCACGAGCGGATCAAGAAGGTACGGGAGTGGGCCACCCGCATGAAGTGAGGTGACGGCGTCCGCGGCCGTCCGGCGGGGCAGTGCACGGTCGCCGTGCGCTGCCCCGCCGTCGCGTCCGTGGCCGGGTGTGTCGCTGTTGTGGCCCAGGCCGAAAGGCCGGAGTGCGCCGCCGACCGGTCACAACCTGCGGATGTTCGGGGATAATTCGAGGATAAAGCGGTCACGGAAGACCGGATTCTGGACGGACTCTTCCGCTCACCGGACCGGCTCGCTACTGTCCCGGTCACGCACACGCCCCGTGGCAGCGCCGCCGCGGAGCGCAGCCGGTGCCATGCGGCCGGCGGCCTCTTCGCGCGCGCTGCCCCGGGACCGGCAGCGCACCCCGCCGACGAGCCGCCACTCACCCGAGGAGGGGGCGTCGTGACCGCGGAGACCTCCCAGACGCTCGACCGAGGACTGCGCGTCCTCAAGTTGCTCGCCGACACCGACCACGGCCTGACCGTCACCGAGCTGTCCACCAAGCTGGGGGTCAACCGGACCGTGGTCTACCGCCTGCTCGCCACCCTGGAACAGCACGCCCTGGTGCGCCGGGACATCGGCGGCCGGGCCCGGGTGGGCCTGGGCGTGCTGCGGCTGGGCCGCCAGGTGCACCCGCTGGTGCGCGAAGCGGCGCTGCCCGCCCTGCGCGCCCTGGCCGAGGACATCGGCGCCACCGCCCACCTGACGCTCGTGGACGGTACGGAAGCGCTGGCCGTGGCCGTCGTCGAGCCGTCCTGGACCGACTACCACGTCGCCTACCGCGCGGGCTTCCGGCACCCGCTGGACCGGGGCGCGGCCGGGCGGGCGATACTCAAGGCCCGCCAGGGCCGCGTCGAGGACGCCGGCCTGGCCCTGACACACGGCGAGTTGGAGGCGGGCGCGAGCGGCGCGGCGGCCCCGCTGCTCGGGGTGAGCGGCATCGAGGGCAGCGTCGGGGTCGTGATGCTCGCCGAGACGGTGCCCGAGCGGGTCGGGCCCCGGGTGGTCGAGGCGGCCCGCGAGGTGTCCGCGGCGCTGCGGTGACGCGGGGCGGACCCTCGGGGACGGCGGGCAGCCCCGTGGTGAGAGGTCAGGGCGGCAGGTCATCTAGGGTGGCGGGGTGTCTTCTCGCACTCGCGCCCTCGGGATCTGCGCCGCCCTGGTCATCGCGCTGCTCGCCACCGTGGCCTTCGCACCCCTGCCGTTCTCGGTCGCCTTCCCCGGCGACACGGCGGACGTGCTCGGCAAGCACAAGGGCAAACAGGTGATCACGATCAGCGGGGCGCCGACCCGCGAGACCAGCGGCCAGCTCCGGATGGCGGCGATCGTGGCGACCGGTCCCGACGCGCCGGTCCGGCTGCCGGACGTCGTCAAGGGCTGGTTCCGTACGGACCAGGCCGTGATGCCGGTCGAGTCGGTCTACCCGGTGGGCGACACGGCGGAGAAGGCGGTGGAGCACAACCTGAAGGACATGCGCTCCTCCCAGGACGTCGCCACCCGGGCCGCCCTGAACTACCTGCACAAGAGCGACAAGGACGTGCGGGTCCGACTGGACCTGGGCACGATCGGCGGGCCCAGCGCCGGCCTGCTGTTCTCGCTGGGCATCATCGACAAGCTCGTCGGGGACGGCAAGGGCGGCGACCTGACCGGCGGGCGCAAGATCGCCGGTACCGGCACGATCACCGCGGACGGCGAGGTCGGCGCGGTGGGCGGGGTGTCCCTGAAGACGCAGGCCGCGGGCCGGGACGGCGCCACGGTCTTCCTCGTCCCGCGGTCGGAGTGCAAGGACGCGCAGGCCGAGCTGCCGGAGGGGCTGCGGCTGGTGCCGGTCAGCACGCTGTCCGGCACCGTGGACGCGCTCAAGGCGCTGAAGTCCGGCGGCAAGGTCCCGAGCTGCTGAACCGGTGAGCCGCCGAGATGCCGAGCCGGTGAGCTGCTGAGCCGCCGAGCCGCCGAGCTCCGGTCCCGGGCCCTCAGCCGCCCTCCTTGATGAAGCCCTTCTCGATCATCCACTCCTTGGCGACCTCGTGCGGGTCCTGCCCGTCCACGTCCACCTTCGCGTTCAGGCTCTGCGCGACGGCGTTGTCCAGCGCCGCGGTGACCGGCGCGAGGACGTCCGCGATCCGCGGGTACTTCTTCAACGTCGCCGCGTTGATCTCGGGCGCCGCGTTGTAGTTCGGGAAGAAGTGCCGGTCGTCCTTGAGGGCCTTCAGGCCCATCGCCTTGATCCGGCCGTCGGTCGTGTAGACCTCGCCGAAGGTGCAGGCCCGGCCCTCCGCCACCTGTGTGTAGACGACGCCGCTGGTCATCTTCTTGATGTTGCCGGGCGGAATGGTCATGCCGTACGCCTTGGTCATGCCCGGCAGGCCGTCGTTACGGGCGGAGAACTCGGCCTCCGCGCACAGCGTGACCGCGCTCGGGTTCTCGCGGGACAGCTCGGCCACGTCCGAGAGCGTCTCGACGCCCAGCCGCTCGTACTGTTCGGCGTTGAGGGCCAGCGCGTAGGTGTTGTTCAGCTTCGACTGCGGCAGCCACTCCAGGCCGTTGGCCCGGTCGCCGTCGCGTACCGCCTCCCACTGCTTCCGCGGGTCCACGATGGGCCGCTCGTGGCCGAGGTAGGTGATCCAGCCGGTACCGGTGTACTCGTACATCCCGTCCGCCGTACCGGACTTGACCGCCTCGCGGGCACCGATCGAGCCCTGGATGTTGGTCTTGTCGACGACCGTGGCGCCGGCCGCCTTGAAGGCCAGGCCCATGAGCTGGCCCAGGATGATGTTCTCGGTGAACTCCTTGGACGTGACCGTCAGTTCGGCACCCTTGAGCGGCTGTCCCCGGCCGATCGTGCCGGGCCGCACGTCGTCACTCATCGGGCTGCCGCTGACCAGCCCGCAGCCGCTCAGCCCGGCCGCCGCCAGCAGCAGGCCGGCGGCGGCCGGTACGGCCGTGGCCCGGCGGGGTCGCCGTGGTCCCGAGGTCATGATTCCCCCTCCTCCAGCCCACGCGGGCGCAGCAGCAGTTCCACGAGGGACGCCAGCCAGTCGACCAGCAGCGCCAGCACCACCGTCAGTACCGAACCGAGCACCAGCACCGGCATCCGCTGGGTGATGATGCCCGCCGAGATCAGGTCGCCGAGGCCGCCGCCACCGCCGAAGGTGGCCAGGGTGGCGGTGCCGACGTTCAGGACGAGCGCGTTGCGTACGCCCGCCAGGATCAGCGGCACGGCCAGCGGCAGTTCGACCCTGCCCAGCACACCGGCCGCCGACATGCCGATGCCGCGGGCCGCCTCGGTCAGCGTCGGGTCGATGGCCTTCAGGCCCGCGACGGTGTTGGCCAGCACCGGCAGTACGGCGTAGACGACCATGCCGATGACGGCCGCCTCGGGGCCGATGCCGATCCAGATGACCAGCAGCACCAGCAGACCCAGGGCGGGCACCGCCTGCCCGAGGTTGGCCGCCGCCACCGCGAACGGCGAGGCCCGGCGCAGCTTGGCGCGGGTCAGCGCGATGCCCAGCGGCAGCGCGATGATCAGGACGAAGAAGGTCGACACGGCGGTGAGCTGGAGGTGCTGGCGCAGCGCCAGCCACACCTTGCCGTCGTCCACCGCCTGGTGCGCGATCGAGTCCAGCCGGGCGCCGCGGAACCACAGCCACGTGGCGAGCAGCACCAGAGCCAGTACGGCGGGCAGCGTGACCGTCTTTTTCCAGGTGATCCGGCGCGACGGCCGGCCGTCCGTCGCGGCGGGCGCCGGCTCCGCCGCCTGCGCCGGGCCGCGCTCCCCGGCCGCCGCCGGGTCGCGGAAGGGCACGCCGCGCACCTCGTGCTCGCCCGGCGGCCGCTCGCCCTTCGGCGGCCGGCGCCCGCCCCGGGGGCTCACGCCTTGACCCCGTGCGCGCCGCCCGCCGGATCCACGCCCTCCTGGGCCAGCCGGGTCTGCCGCGCCCGCTGCTCCTCCAGCTCGTGCCGGTGCTCGACGGCGTCCAGCCGGTCCGCCTCCAGCAGCTCGTGGACATTGTTCATCAGCGTCTCCATGTCGACCACGCCGAGGTACTCGCCGCGCCGCCCGGTCACCGCGACCCGGCCCGCGTTGTCGGTGAGCACCGCCTCCAGCGCGTCGCGCAGCGTCGCGTCACGGGTGACCGTGTCGTGGACGAGCGTGCCCGCGCGGGCCAGCGACCCCTTGGCGCGCATCAGATCACCGCGGCGCAGCCACTTGTACGGGCGCCGGTGCCGGTCCAGCAGCAGGATCTCGTTGGTGGTGCCGGAGCGCAGCAGGTCGAAGATGGACTGCAGCGGGTCGTCCATGGACGCGGTGGGGAATTGGACGACGCCG
Source organism: Streptomyces sp. NPDC018045 (assembly GCF_044327445.1). Taxonomy (NCBI): domain Bacteria; kingdom Bacillati; phylum Actinomycetota; class Actinomycetes; order Kitasatosporales; family Streptomycetaceae; genus Streptomyces; species Streptomyces sp. NPDC018045. The sequence continues at coordinate 229,455 of NZ_JBIRFL010000008.1, read as the reverse complement.
ACGTCCCGTACGCGGGTGAGGTTGAGGCGTTTGAGGGCCGCGCCCGCGCCCACGAAGCCGGAGACGAAGTCGTCGGCGGGGTTGGTGAGGATGGCCTCGGGCGTGTCGAACTGCGCGATGTGCGAGCGCTCGCGCAGCACGGCGATGCGGTCGCCCAGTTTGATCGCCTCGTCGAAGTCGTGGGTGACGAAGACGATGGTCTTGCGCAGCTCGTGCTGGAGCCGGATCAGCTCGTCCTGGAGGTGGTCGCGGGTGATCGGGTCGACCGCGCCGAACGGCTCGTCCATGAGCAGGACGGGCGGGTCGGCGGCCAGCGCCCGCGCCACGCCGACGCGCTGCTGCTGCCCGCCGGACAGTTGCCGCGGGTAGCGGCCGTGGAACTCGCGCGGGTCCAGGCCGACCAGGTCGAGCATCTCCTCGACGCGGCTGTTCACCTTCGCCTTCGGCCAGCCGGTCATCCTGGGGACGAGCGCGATGTTCTGGGCGACGGTCATGTGGGGGAACAGGCCGGACGACTGGATGGCGTAGCCGACCTTGCGGCGCAGTTTGACCGGGTCGATGCCGGTGACGTCCTCGTCGCCGATCCTGATCCGCCCGGAGGTGGGCTCGATCAGCCGGTTGATCATCTTCAGGGTGGTGGACTTGCCGCACCCCGAGGGCCCGACGAGGATCACCGTCTCGCCGGGCTTGATGTCCATGCTGACGTCGTCGACCGCGGGCGTGGGGTTGCCCGGGTACCGCTTGGTCAGGTGCTCCAGCGCGATGCCGGCGCCGGATGCGGTGGTCTCAGGCACGGATCCCCCTGGGAATGGTCAGACGTCCGATCAGGACGTACGCGGCGTCGAAGAGCAGGGCGAGGACGACGATCCCGAGCGTCCCGGACAGCACCTGGTTGAGCGCGTTGGCGCTGCCCAGGGAGGCGATGCCGCGGAAGATCTCGTTGCCCAGGCCGGGCCCGGAGGCGTAGGCGGCGATGGCCGCGATACCCATCAGCATCTGGGTGGAGACCCGGATGCCGGTCAGGATCGGCGGCCAGGCCAGCGGCAGCTCGACCCGCAGCAGCCGGGCCGTGCGGGACATCCCGATGCCCTTGGCGGCGTCGATCAGCGCGGGGTCGACGCCGCGCAGGCCGACGACGGCGTTGCGGACGACCGGCAGCAGCCCGTACAGGGTCAGGGCGATGACGGTGGGCGCCACGCCGAGGCCGACGATCGGGATGAGCAGGCCGATCAGGGCCAGTGAGGGCACCGTCAGGATCGTGGCGGTGGCGGCGGTGGCCAGGTTCCCGGCCCATTCGCTGCGGTAGGTGGCGACGCCGAGCAGCACGCCGAGCACGGTGGCCAGCACCATGCACTGGAAGACGGCGCTGGCGTGCTGGAACGTGTCCGTCAGAAGCTGGGCGTGCCGGTTGCCGACGTACTCCCAGAAACTCACACGCGCTCTCCTCGGTCAGTCCCCCGAAGCTTGTTTGACCAGGGGGATGATGCGCAACGGAACCGGGTTTTCCATGACGATCGCGGTGGAAGCCCGCATGATGCCATCGAAACCCACAACACGGTCGATCACCCGTTGCAGGTCGGCGTTGGAACGGGCAACGAGTCTGCACAGCATGTCCCCATGACCGGTCGTTGTATGCAGCTCCAGCACTTCCGGTACGGACGCCAAGTGCGCCCGTACGTCCGCGCCTTGGCCTTGTTTGATCTCCAATGTCGCGAATGCGGTGACCGGGTAGCCGAGTGCCGCGGGATCCACGTCCGGGCCGAATCCCCGGATCACTCCGTTCGACTGAAGCCGGTCCAGGCGCGCCTGTGCCGTGCCGCGCGCCACTCCGAGCCGGCGTGACGCCTCCAGCACGCCGATGCGCGGTTCCTCGGCGAGCAGCTCCAGGAGCCTGCCGTCCAAATGATCGATCGCCACGGCCGTTGCCTCCGAAATCGATGGTCATCATGTGCGGATCGTCCGGTGAATCGCGGGAAACGCTGTACAGATTGCCCAGTGAATGCACAAACTATTGCGCACCTTGTGGCCCGGGGGGAGTCTGCGGGCATGACACAGACCACGGACCACACCACCCCCACCAGTGCTCGGCAGGCCGATCCCTTCCCGGTCAAGGGGATGGACGCGGTCGTCTTCGCCGTCGGCAACGCCAAGCAGGCAGCGCACTACTACGCCACCGCCTTCGGCATGAAGCGCGTCGCCTACTCCGGACCGGAGACCGGCAGCCGCGAGACCGCCAGTTACGTGCTCGAATCCGGTGGCGCCCGTTTCGTGTTCACCTCCGTCATCAAGCCGGCCACCGACTGGGGCCGCTTCCTGGCCGACCACGTCGCCGCCCACGGTGACGGCGTCATCGACCTCGCCATCGAGGTGCCGGACGCACGCGCCGCCTACGCGTACGCCCTGGAGCACGGCGCCACCGGCATCGAGGAGCCGTACGAGACCAAGGACGAGCACGGTGTCGTCGTCCGCGCCTCCATCGCCACCTACGGCAAGACCCGGCACACCCTGGTCGAGCGCACCGACTACGACGGCCCCTACCTGCCCGGCTACGTCGCCGCCGACCCCATAGTCGAGCCCGGCAAGCGCCGCTTCCAGGCCATCGACCACTGCGTCGGCAACGTCGAGCTCGGCAAGATGGACGAGTGGGTCTCCTTCTACAACAACGTCATGGGCTTCACGAACATGAAGGAGTTCGTCGGCTCGGACATCGCCACCGAGTACAGCGCGCTGATGTCCAAGGTGGTCGCGGACGGCACCCGCAAGGTGAAGTTCCCGCTCAACGAGCCGGCCATCGCCAAGAAGAAGTCGCAGATCGACGAGTACCTGGAGTTCTACGGCGGGCCGGGCTGCCAGCACATCGCCCTCGCCACCAACGACATCGTCGCCAGCGTCCGCGCCATGCGCGCGGCCGGCGTCGAGTTCCTGGACACCCCGGACTCCTACTACGACACCCTCGGCGAGTGGGCGGGCGAGACCCGCGTCCCGGTCGAGACGCTGCGTGAGCTGAAGATCCTCGTCGACCGCGACGAGGACGGCTATCTGCTGCAGATCTTCACCAAGCCGGTCCAGGACCGCCCCACCGTCTTCTTCGAACTGATCGAACGGCACGGCTCGCTGGGCTTCGGAAAGGGCAACTTCAAGGCCCTCTTCGAGGCCATCGAGCGGGAGCAGGAGCGGCGCGGCAACCTCTGACGGCCCTCCCGGGACCGGCCGGCTCCCGGGAGCCACCGACGCCACCCCCCACCCCGCGGCCCCGCCGGACCGGACCCGGCGGGGCCGCGGCCCTTCCCGCGGGGAGCGGCACACCCGGACCCGCGCCCAGGGGCGGGCCCGGGTGCCGGAGGATCTTCCGTGTACGGCCCACGGATGGGAGGCTGACGCCATGGACCTCATCGCACGCCTGCGCGACGCCCTCCCGGCGGCAGCGATCCTCACCGACCCCGATGTCACCGGCGCCTACGCCCACGACATGGCGAGCTTCTGCGAGGCCGGCACGCCCGCCGTCGTCGTCCTGCCGCGCACGGTCGAGCAGGTCCAGCACGTGCTGCGCACCGCCACCGAGCTGCGCGTCCCGGTCGTCCCGCAGGGCGCCCGCACCGGCCTGTCGGGCGCCGCCAACGCCACCGACGGCTGCATCGTGCTCTCCCTGGTCAAGATGGACCGGATCATCGAGATCAACCCCGTCGACCGGATCGCGGTCGTCGAGCCCGGCGTGGTCAACGCGGTGCTCTCCCGCGCGGTCAACGAGCACGGCCTCTACTACCCGCCGGACCCTTCGAGCTGGGAGGAGTGCTCGATCGGCGGCAACATCGGCACCGCCTCCGGCGGCCTGTGCTGCGTCAAGTACGGCGTCACCGCCGAGTACGTCCTCGGCCTGGACGTCGTCCTCGCCGACGGGCGGCTGCTGAAGACCGGCCGGCGCACCGCCAAGGGCGTGGCCGGCTACGACCTCACCCGCCTGTTCGTCGGCTCCGAGGGCAGTCTCGGCATCGTCGTACGCGCCGTATTGGCCCTCAAGCCCGAACCGCCCCAGCAGCTCGCGCTGGCCGCCGAGTTCCCCTCCACCGCCGCGGCCTGCGACGCGATCTGCGAGATCATGGCGCGCGGCCACGCCCCCTCACTGCTCGAACTCATGGACCGTACGAGCATCCGAGCCGTCAACGCGATGGCCAACATGGGGCTGCCGGAGAGCACCGAGGCCCTGCTGCTGGCCGCCTTCGACACCCCCGAACCGGCCGCCGACCTGGCCGCCGTCGGTGCCCTGTGCGAGGCCGCCGGCGCCACCGAGGTCGTCCCGGCCGAGACCCCGGCCGAATCCGACCTCCTCCTCCAGGCACGGCGGCTGACACTGACCGCCCTGGAGCGCGTCAAGTCCGCCACGATGATCGACGACGTGTGCGTACCGCGCTCCGCGCTCGCCGCCATGCTCGACGGCACCGCCGCCATCGCCGAGAAATACGACCTGGTCATCGGCGTCTGCGCGCACGCAGGCGACGGCAACACCCACCCCACCGTCTGCTTCGACGCGAACGACCCCGACGAGTCCCGGCGCGCCCGCGAGTCCTTCGACGAGATCATGGCGCTCGGCCTGGAACTGGGCGGCACGATCACCGGTGAACACGGCGTCGGCGTCCTGAAGAAGGAGTGGCTGGCCCGCGAGCTGGGCCCGGTGGGCCTGGAGATGCACCGCGGCATCAAGGCCGTCTTCGACCCGCTGGGGCTGCTCAACCCCGGGAAGGTGTTCTGAACGGCACCGCCCGCGGTTCGGCCGCGGTGCACCGCACCTTCTAGGGTTCGGTCCATGAACTCCGACCTCTGGACCATCATCGGCGCCGCAGCCGTCGTCATCGTTGTCCTCGCCTCCACCATGGACGCCCGCCACAAGACGCTCGAACGCCGCCTCCGGCGCATGGACCGCAAACTGGACCTGATCATGGAGCACCTGGGCATCGAGGAGACCGGCCCCGAGGGCATGGCCGAGATCGACGCGCTGCTGCTCAAGGACAAGAAGATCCTGGCGATCAAGCGCTACCGGGAGCTGACCGGCGCCGGCCTGGCGGAGGCCAAGGAGGCCGTGGAACGCCGCGCGCCCTGAAACGCCCGCACCGCCCGCGAATGCCCCGATCCCTGTGGCCGGGCCGGGCCCCCGGGACGAGGATGGACCTGTTGCCGCGACGCCGACGCAGGGAGCGATGAGCGATGCCAGGGACCACAGAGGCCGACGAGGCCGGCCGGGACACGTACGACGTCGTCGTGCTCGGCGCCGGCCCGACCGGCGAGAACGTGGCCGACCGGGCCCACGCCCTCGGCCTGAGCGCGGTGATCGTGGAGAGCGAACTGGTCGGCGGCGAGTGCTCGTACTGGGCCTGCATGCCCAGCAAGGCACTGCTGCGCCCGGTCACCGCCCGCGCCGACGCGCGCCGCGTCCCCGGCCTGCACCGGGCGGCGTCCGCGCCACCGGACACCAAGGCGGTGCTCGCGCACCGCGACGCGTTCGCGTCCCACTGGAAGGACGACGGCCAGGTCCGGTGGTTGGACTCGGCCGGCATCGACTTCGTACGCGGCCGGGCCCGCCTCGACGGCCCCCGGCGGGTGGTGGTCGCCACCGGTACGGACGGCGGCGGTGAACGGGTGCTGACCGCCCGGCACGCCGTGGCCGTGTGCACCGGCAGCCGCGCCGTGCTGCCGGACCTCCCCGGGCTGGCGGCCGCCCGCCCGTGGACCAGCCGCGAGGCGACCAGCGCTCAGTCCGTGCCGCCGCGTCTGGTGGTGGTGGGCGGCGGGGTCGTCGGTGTCGAAATGGCCACCGCCTGGCAGGCGCTGGGCTCCCGGGTGACCCTCCTGGTGCGCGGCGGCGGACTGCTGCCCAAGATGGAGCCGTTCGCGGGCGAACTGGTCGCCGAGGCACTGGCCGAGGCGGGCGCCACCGTACGCACCGGCGTCTCGGTGGGCGCGATGCGCCGGGAGATGCCCAACGGACCGGCCACCGTCGTGCTCGACGACGGCGAGGAGATCGTCGCCGACGAGGTGCTGTTCGCCACCGGCCGCGCGCCGCGCACCGACGGCATCGGCCTGGAGACGGTCGGTCTGACGCCCGGCTCCTGGCTGGAGACCGACGACACCTGCCGGGTGCGGGACGTGGCGGGCGGCTGGCTGTACGCCGTCGGCGACGTCAACCACCGCGCGCTGCTGACCCACCAGGGCAAGTACCAGGCCCGCATCGTCGGCGCCGCCATCGCGGCCCGGGCCCGGGGCACCGCGGACCTGGACACCGGCCGCTGGGGCGCCCACGCGGCGACCGCCGACACCGCCGCCGTACCGCAGGTCGTCTTCACCGACCCCGAGGCCGCCTCCGTCGGCCTGACCGCCGCCGAAGCCGAACGCGCCGGGCACCGCGTCCGCGTCGTCGACCAGGACCTGGGCTCCGTCGCGGGCGCCGGACTCTACGCCGACGGCTACCGCGGCCGCGCCCGCATGATCGTCGACCTGGACCGCGAGGTGCTCCTCGGCGTCACCTTCGTCGGCCCGGCGGTGGGCGAACTGCTGCACTCGGCGACCGTCGCGGTGGCCGGCGAAGTCCCCCTCGCCCGCCTGTGGCACGCGGTGCCCGCCTACCCGACGATCAGCGAGGTGTGGCTGCGGCTGCTGGAGGCGTACCGCGGCTGAGAAGCGATGTCCGCGGCGGTCGTCCGTGGCGTGGCTGAGGACGTGTGGCCGAGGACGTGCGCGGCTGAGGACGTCGGTCCGGGTGCGGCCGGACCGGCGACGTAGGTCGGAATCCCGATACCCGCGTGCGGGGCGCCGCCGTACGGTCAGGGGTACCAGAGTTCGACGGACCTGAACACACCGACCTTCACAGGGGGCTCACCGTGTCCGTGCACCTCGACCACACCATCATCCACGCCACCGACAAGTTCGCGTCCGCGCGCTTCCTCGCGGACCTGGCCGGGCTGGACGAGCCGACGGAGTTCGGCCCGTTCGCCGCCGTGTCGGTCGCGGACGACCTGACCATCGACTACGCCGAGCACGTCGTCAAGCCGGACGCGATCGTGCTCCAGCACCTCGCCTTCCGGGTCTCCGAGGAGGAGTTCGACGCGATCTTCGCCCGTATCCAGGAGCGCGAACTGCCGTACTGGGCGGACCCGTACCACCAGAAGCCGCAGCAGATCAACCACCTGGCGGGCGGCCGCGGGGTCTACGTCAGCGACCCGGACGGCCACGCCATCGAGTTCCTCACCCGCAAGCACAGCCTGGAGAACCTCGGTACTGGGGCCTCCTGACCCTGGTGAGTCCGGCCCGGTCCGGACGGCACGCCGCTCGGGCGGGCCTTCCGTACCCGCCGGGACGGCCCGGCGCACGCGCCCTCAGGCCCCGGCCTCCGGCGACTCGTCCGACGGCCACGGGTCCGACAGCCACAGGTCGTCCCGCGGCGTCATGGCCAGCAGGGCGCTCAGCCCTTTGTCCAGCCCCAGGTGCTCCTGCTCCGACCCCGGCGGCACGACGCGCAGCGTGCGCTCCAGCCACGCCGAGACCGCCGCGGCCGGAGCCTCCAGCAGCGCGTCGCCGTCCGGGGAACTGAGCGCCATGCAGACCAGGCTCCGCCCCTCCACCTTCGCGGGCCACACCCGCACATCGCCGTGACCGCACGGCCGGAACACCCCCTCGACGAGCAGTTCGCGCGCGAACGTCCAGTTGACGGGGGCGTCCGAGCCGATGTGGAAGGTGACGTGGACGGCGTAGGGGTCGTCCGTGCGGTAGGTCAGCCGGGCCGGGACGGGGATGCTGCGCTCCGGCGACAGGACCAGACCCAGCTCCAGCTCTCGTTCCACCACGGTGTGCATACGGTCCGCCTCTCTTCGGTGCCTCCTGCGGACCCCTGCGACCGGGCCCACACCTGGTTAGAGGCTCCGGCGCCCGGACCATTACGCGACTTCGCACAACTTTTTTCGCGGGCCTCTTCCAGGTGGTCCGGCCCGGCCGGGACACCCGGTCCGACCCTCCGTCTGATAGATGTGGACGCTGCGTTGCGGCAGACTGCACATGCCCCACCCACCACACCAGGCCGAGAACAGATACGGGACTTCGGACATGAGCGCCCCTTCCTCAGGATCCGCCGGCGGCAGCCCCACGCCAGGCTTCTACCCGGACCCGTCCATTCCCGGCTACATCCGGTACTGGAACGGTGCCGCATGGGTGCCGGGCACCAGCCGCCCGGCGCCCGCCGAGGGCGAGGCGCTGCCCGCGCCGCCGGCCGGTGCCGCCCGGACCGCCGCGCCCGCGCCGGCCCCCACCCCCGCCGTGGAGGAGACCGGCCCGGTCTTCCTCGACGAGGAGGAGCACGGCCGGCTGACCGAGGCGGGCGGCGTCTCCGGCGCGGGTGCGCCCGCCTCCGCCTGGCAGGCCGACACCGCCCGGCAGAGCGGCTTCGGCGGCGAGCAGGACCGCCGTATCGCCTGGCCTTCCTCCGACGAGCAGCAGACCGGCCTGCCGCAGCAGCGCGACGAGGCCGCCCCTTCCGGTCCGCCGGCGTCCGGTGCGGACACCCCGCGCTCCGACGGCACGGTCACCATCCGCGCCGTACGGGACGAAGGGGGCGCGCGCGGCGGCGACCGCGGTACGGCCGCGATCCGGGCCGTACGGCCCGGAGGGAGCGCGGGCGGCAAGAGCGACACCATGGCGATCCGGGTGGCGCAGCAGGCCGGCGGCGCCCCGGCGTCGCCGCTGCCCGGCGCGACGGCCCCGCAGCCGCTGCCGTCCACCGGCGCGCAGCAGCCGCCGGCGGCCCCAGGCCCGCAGCAGACCGCCGCGCGGCCCGGCCCGGGCGGTCCGGCCCCCGCCGCCCAGGGCCCGGCCCGGCAGGCGCCCCAGGGGCCCGTACAGCCGCAGTCCGGGCCGGGGCCCGTCGCCCCGCCGGTCCAGCACCAGCCGTTCCCGACGCAGCAGCCGCAGGCGCCCCAGCCGCACCAGGCGCCGCACACTCCGCCGCACCAGATGCCGCCCCAGCCCGCCCCGGGCCCCGCCGCCGGCCCGGCCCCCACGCCCGCCCCGCAGGCACCCGGCCCGGCCCCCGCGCCCGCCCCGCAGGCCCAGTCCGGCCCCTTCGCCGGCTTCCCGCCGCAGCAGGACGCCGGCGCGGCCGAGGGCGTCGTCCCCTGGAAGCCCCCGACCACCGACCCGTTCCTCGCGGCCGCGCAGGAACAGGGCCGCCCCGCCGCCCTGGGCCGCCGGTTCGCCGCCCGCCTGATCGACACGCTGGCCCTGGCCGTGATCACCGGCGCCGCGGCCGTGCCGCTGTGGGGCCCGGCCATGGACCACATCGACGCCAAGGTGGAGGCCGCCAAGCAGTCCGGGCGGCAGGTCACCGTCTACCTGCTGGACGGCACCACCGGCCCCTACCTGGCCATCGTGCTCGCCGTGCTGCTCATCGGCGGCGGCCTGTACGAGGTGCTGCCCACCGCCAAGTGGGGCCACACCCTGGGCAAGAAGCTGTGCGGCCTCAAGGTGCTGGACATCGAGGGGCACGCCACCCCGCCGCTGCCCGCGGTGGTCAAGCGGTGGCTGGTGTACGGCGTGCTCGGCGTGCTGGCGGTCGGTGTCGTCAACGCCGTGTGGTGCCTCTTCGACCGGCCGTGGCGGCAGTGCTGGCACGACAAGATCGCGCGGACCTTCGTCGCCGAGAAGTAGGCCGCCCGCCGGGCCGTGTCACCCGGCCGGACCTCGCCGGATGCGGCGGCGGGCGGCCCGGGTTCGACTCGGGCCATGAGCACCGACCAGCCCAGGCCCGGCTCCGGCGGCGAACCGCCGGAGGACGACCCGTTCCTGAAGAAGCCGCAGGAACCGCCGTCGGGCGGCTCTCCGTACGGTGCCGAGCCGGCCGGTGGCTCCCCGTACGGCAGCCGGCCGGCCGACGGCTCCCCGTACGACCGGCCCGCCAATGCCACCCCGCACGGCGAACAGCCCCCCGGCGGGGACCCGTACGGCGGCAGCGCCCCGCCCCCCGGGGGGATGCCGCCGCCTCCGTACGGTGGTGACCCGTACGGGGGCAATCCGTACGGCGGCCAGTACGGCGCCGCCGACCCGCTGGCCGGAATGCCGCCGCTGGCCGGACGCGGCCGCCGCCTGGTCGCCCGCATCATCGACTGGTTCATCGTCTGCGTACCGGTCGGCCTGATCATGAGCGCGGTCGTCGGCGGCTTCGACTACTGGACGACCGACAGCACGCAGACCAGCCGGCAGGCCTGGGTCTCCGGCGTCACGATGCTGGCCTACCTGGTCTACGAGGGCCTGATGCTCACCAGCCGCGGCCAGACCGTCGGCAAGATGGCGATGAAGATCCGGGTGGGGATGCTGGAGAACGGCGCGGTACCGGCCGGACAGGCGGGCTGGGTGCGGGCGGTGGTCTACACGCTGCCGGAGATCGTGCCGTGCTGCGGCTTCATCTTCTGGCTCGTCAATGTCCTGTGGTGCACCTGGGACAAGCCGTACCAGCAGTGCCTGCACGACAAGGCGGCCAAGACCGTCGTGGTCTCCGCGGCCTGACCGGCCACGGCGCCCGGTCCCTTCCGCGGCCCGCGCGCCCCGGCTCCTCCTGGCGGCTCCGGCGCGTCAACCGGCGGTCGGCGCACCCCTCTTCCGAGCGGTGCCCGGCCGCCTACGCGCGTCCACCAGCCACCGACAGGTGACTAACGGGAGTGCTCGCTGACGCGCGCCCCGGAGGAGACGTCCGCGTGGGTGCGCTGGCGCGGCAGGCGCGGCGCCGCCGAGCCGATGGTGGCGGACACCCGCGTGCCCGCGCCGCGGGGGCCGGCCGCGCCCGGGCGCCGGGCCGTGCGGCGGCGCACCACAGGAGAAGCCCCCGGCAGCGGCGCCGTGAGGGCGACGAGCAGGCCGAGGGCGAGGGCTGCGAGGGCGATGACCGCGATTCCGACCCCGGTCCGCGTCTGCGAGAGCAGTAACAGCGCGAGGGTCGAGAAGACGACGGTGGCCGATCCGTAGGCGAGCTGTGCGGCAGTCGGACGAGGCATGGCGGATCCGTCCTCAAGAGGTCGGCAGGGGGTGTGGTCGACAGGGGCGCGCCGTCAAATGACTCTACGGTCCTTACTGCCCGAGCGGAACTGGCGGTAAGCGTGACCTAACCCACGGTTCCGAGGCATAGGGGGCGCACGGATTCATCCCTGGTTTGAACGGACCTGATCGGTGCGTCGGTCGGCGTGCGCGGAGCATGACGCGGGGGAGCGCGGGTGCGTACCCGCGCTACGTACGCGAAGCGTCAGAAGTTGTTCGATACCCGCATCCTGAGGGTCGAAAACCGTACTTCCCTGTCGTGCCCAAGTCAAGATCTGTCTTTTCCCTCCCTCTTCCGGTCAAATGCTGGCATCCAGTGACCGATTCCAAGGGGAGGAATGCGCCAAGTGAGAGCCAAGAGACGGGCGTTCAGACCGGCCGCCCTGGCCACGGCCGCCGCCGCGATCGGGGCGGCCGCCCTGTCCTCCGGCGCCCCGGCGCAGGCCGACGACGGCCCCCGGCCGCTCGCCGTCCAGCGGCAGGACCCGGGCGACACCGCCAAGCAGGCCGTCGACCACGACCTGAAGGGCCCGTTCAGTGACCAGCAGGCGGCGCAGCGCAAGGAAGCGCTCCAGCAGGTCATCTCCGGCGACGCCAAGCCCACCCGGCGCGGCGCCTCTCAGGTCGTCAAGCTCGACCGCGGCAAGTACGTCGAACTCGCCCGCGAGAAGACCGACAAGATCTTCACCATCCTGGTCGAGTTCGGCGACAAGGTCGACGACACCACGATGTACGACCCGGACGGCGACGGTCCCAAGCCCCCGGTGAAGAAGTACGGCGGCAAGCCCGGCCCCGCGCACAACACCATCGCGCAGCCCGACCGGCGCGACGACAACTCCACCGCCTGGCAGAAGGATTACGACCGCCGGCACTTCCAGGACCTCTACTTCTCCCACGACAAGGAGAAGGAGTCCCTGGCCAAGTACTACGAGAAGCAGTCCTCGGGCCGCTACTCCGTCGCCGGCGAGGTCTCCGACTGGGTCAAGGTCGACTGGAACGAGGCCCGTTACGGATCGAACTTCTGCGGCTCCACCAACTGCGCCAGCGCCTGGGACCTGATACGTGACGGCGTCAACCGCTGGGCCGCGGACCAGAAGGCCAAGGGCCGCACCGACGCCCAGATCAAGGCCGACCTCGCCCAGTACGACCAGTGGGACCGCAACGACCACGACGGCGACGGCGACTTCAACGAACCCGACGGCTACATCGACCACTTCCAGATCGTGCACGCCGGCGAGGACGAGTCCGCGGGCGGCGGCGCCCAGGGTACCGACGCCATCTGGGCCCACCGCTGGTACGCGTACGGCAGCGACGCGGGACAGACCGGCCCGGCCGGCAACAAGGCCGGCGGCACCCAGATAGGCAACACCGGTGTCTGGGTCGGTGACTACACGATGCAGCCGGAGAACGGCGGCCTGGGCGTCTTCGCCCACGAGTTCGCCCACGACCTCGGTCTGCCCGACGAGTACGACACCACCGGCACCGGTGAATCCTCCGTCGACTCCTGGTCGTTGATGTCCGGCGGCTCCTGGCTCGGTCGCGGCAAGGACTCCATAGGCGACCTCCCCGGCGACATGAGCGCCTGGGACAAGCTCCAGCTCGGCTGGCTCAACTACGCCAAGGCCAAGGCGGCCACCCGGTCCACCCACAAACTGGGCGTCGCCGAGTACAACACCAGGAACAAGCAGGCCCTGGTCGTCGAACTGCCCGCCAAGACGGTCCGCACCGACGTCGTCAAGCCCGCCGAAGGCTCCGGCCAGTGGTGGAGCGGCATGGGCAACGACCTGAAGAACACCCTCACCCGCACCGTGGACCTCACCGGCCGCGCCAAGGCCGCGCTGACCCTCAAGGGCTGGTGGGACATCGAGCAGAACTACGACTTCGCGTACGCCGAGGTCTCCACGGACGGCGGCGCCAACTACACGCCGCTGGAGGGCACCGCCAACGGCCGGCCGATCACCCGCGACGGTGGCGACAAGCCCGCCCTGACCGGCACCTCGGGCACCTACCAGGACCTGGTCTTCCCCCTCGACGCGTACGCCGGCAAGAAGATCGACCTGCGCTTCCGCTACCAGACGGACGGCGGCGCCGCCCAGAAGGGCTTCACCGCGGACGCGATCACCGTCACCGCCGACGGCGAGCCGCTGTTCACCGACAACGCCGAAACCGGTGACAACGGCTGGACGGCCAAGGGCTTCTCGCGCATCGGCGCGTCCTTCACCAAGGATTACCCGCGCTACTACCTCGCCGAGAACCGCCAGTACGTCTCGTACGACAAGACCCTCAGGACCGGCCCGTACAACTTCGGATGGGCGTCCACCCGCCCCCAGTGGGTCGAGCACTTCCCGTACCAGACCGGCGTCCTGATCTGGCTGTGGGACACCTCGCAGCCGGACAACAACGTCGGTCGGCACCCGGGCCACGGGCAGATCCTGCCGGTCGACGCCCACCCGAAGGCCGAGAGGTGGTCGGACGGCAAGCTGATGCGCAACCGCTTCCAGAGCTACGACTCGACCTTCACCGGGCGCCGCACGGACGCGCTCACCCTCCACAAGGACGGCAAGGTCACCAAGATCGAGTCGAAGCCCGGAGTGACCGTCTTCGACGACCGCAAGGGCGACTACTACGACGAGACCAACCCGACCGGCGGCGTGATCGTTGCTGACACCAACACCCGCATCAAGATCCTCAACGAGTCCTGGTACGGCTCCACGGTGACCCTCCAGGTGGCCCCTTCCACCAAGTAGCCAGCAAAACCGCAGGTCACAGGCGAATCGGCCGCCGCCCCCTAGCGGGCGGCGGCCGATCGCGTTTAGATGCATCCAGCGAGTCCTTGTTGACGCCGAGTCTCACGGGGGAAACCGTGCCCACAACCGGAGGAGGGTTCATCAGGCTTCCCGGCGGAAGCGTGGTGGTCGCCCTCGCCCTGCCCAGACCGGGCGACAACGGACACCGCGTCCGCGTCCTCGTCCACGCCGTGAACCGCCAGCGCGCCCTGACCAGACTCCGCAACCTGGGCCTCCGCGCGGTCTACCTCCGCGGCAACACGGAACCCCCCACCCCCGACGAAATCACCGCCGTCCTCCACCACCCCGACGGCCTGGTCTGGCGAGAAACCCCAGAAGACGACACAGAGTCGTGGCACCCGATCAGAACACTGCTGAGGTCGGCGTAGGCCCTGGTCAGGCGCTCCCCGGCTCCTGGGCAGGCCCCGGCCACGACGCAGGGAAAGCCGCGTACGGCGCGCCCCCGGCTTCTGTGCAGGCCCCGGCCGCGATACCGGGAAAGCCGCGTACGGCGCGGGCTCGGGGCCGCGTAGGGGTCTCCCCGCAGGCAGCCCGGCGCCAGGGTTCACGAATGACATCGCGTTGCCTCAAGGGTGCCGTGGGGGCACCCCCGGCCGGAGGCCGGGGGAGTGACCCCTACGGGGCCCCGAGCCCCCACCCACCGAACCGAAAGCGCAGAACGCGCACGCCCACCGAACCGAAAGCGCAAAACCCCCCGCCCCACCGGATGGAAGGCGCAAGCCGAGCCCCCCGTCACGCCGCAATAACCACCGGCTTCCCACTCAACCCGACCCCAGCCCCCCGCATCTCCTCCAACGCCCGCTCCGTCGTCCCCGGAGCCACCCCCGCCGTAAGATCCAGCAGCACCCGCACCCGAAACCCCTCCCGCACCGCATCCAGCGCCGTGGCCCGCACACAGTGATCCGTGGCCAGCCCGACCACATCCACCTCGGTCACCCCATGGCCGCGCAGCCACTCCGCCAGCGGACGCCCGTTCTCGTCCACCCCCTCGAAGCCGCTGTAAGCGGCAGCGTGCGACCCCTTGGAGAAGACCGCGTCGACCGCCCCCGACGCGAGCGCCGGCGCGAAGTTCGGGTGGAAGCCGCTGCCCTCCGTGCCGGCCACGCAGTGCGGCGGCCAGGACGTCTCGTAGTTCGGGCGTACGGAGAAGTGATCACCGGGGTCGATGTGGTGGTCGCGGGTCGCCACGATGTGCCGGTAGCCGCTGCCCGCGGCATCCCCCACCAGGTCGGTGATGGCGGCAGCCACATCCGCACCTCCTGTCACGGCGAGGCTGCCGCCCTCACAGAAATCGTTCTGCACGTCAACGACGATCAATGCCCGGTGCATGGTGCGAGCCTTCCGGCTGGGGAGCGGTGGGTGTGGGCGCGGAGCGATGTGACCGAGGGTAGCCACTGGCCCGGCCGAGTGGGAGTGGGCACCAGAGGGCGCAACCAGGGACGGCCCGGCCCCGGCCCCCGCCACCCAGGCCAGACCGACCTCCGGCCAAACCGGCCCCAGGTCAACCGGCCTACGCCACCTCCGTAGGCAACACCGCCTCCCCCCGCGACAACTGCGTAGCGGACATCGGCAACCCGCCCCGCGCCGCGATATGCCGCTCCCGCGCCGCGTCCAGCGGCTCGCGGGCGACCACCTCGCCGCCCCGGACCAGCGGCACCGCGAGCTGCCGGCCGGCCAGCTCCGGCGGTACCGGGCCGGTCCCGACGACCTCGGCCTCGGCGACGCCGTGCTCGTCCAGCCGGCGCGCCGACCACTTGCGGCCGCCGAGCGACGCCTTGCCGCCCATGGACTTCTTGGCCACCGGCCGCAGCGGCGCGTCCGGCGCGTCGCTGTCGGCGCGGGCGACCAGCTTGTAGACCATCGAGCAGGTCGGGTGCCCGCTGCCGGTGACGAGCTGCGTGCCGACCCCGTACGCGTCCACCGGCGCCGCCGCGAGCGAGGCGATGGCGTACTCGTCCAGGTCGCTGGTGACGACGATCCTCGTGTCCCGGGCGCCCAGCTCGTCGAGCTGGTGCCGTACCCGGTGGGCGAGCAGCAGCAGGTCGCCGGAGTCGATGCGTACGGCGCCGAGGCCGGGTCCGGCCACCTCGACGGCCGTACGGACCGCCTCGGTGACGTCGAAGGTGTCCACGAGCAGCGTCGTGCCGCTGCCGAGCGCGTCGACCTGCGCCTGGAACGCGTCGCGTTCGCTGTCGTGCAGCAGGGTGAAGGAGTGGGCGCTGGTGCCGACCGTCGGGATGTTGTAGCGGAAGCCCGCCGCGAGGTCGGACGTGGAGTGGAAGCCGCCCACGTACGCCGAACGGGCGGCGGCGACCGCCGCCAGTTCGTGGGTGCGGCGGGCGCCCATCTCGATCAGCGGCCGGCCGCCGGCGGCGACGGCCATGCGGGACGCGGCGGCGGCCACCGCGGAGTCGTGGTTGAGGATGGAGAGGATCACGGTCTCCAGGAGGACCGCTTCGGCGAAGGTGCCCTCCACCCGCATGATCGGCGAGCCGGGGAAGTAGACCTCGCCCTCCGGGTAGCCCCAGATGTCGCCGCGGAAGCGATAGTCGGCCAGCCAGTCCAGCGTGCGCTCGTCGAGGATGCCGCGCTCCCGCAGAAAGCCGAGAATCGTCGCGTCGAACCGGAAGTTCTCCACCGCGTCCAGGACCCGGCCCGTCCCGGCGACGACGCCGTAGCGGCGCCCTTCGGGCAGGCGCCGGGTGAAGACCTCGAAGACCGAGCGGCGGTCGGCGGTCCCGGACCGCAGCGCGGCCTGCAGCATGGTGAGTTCGTACTGGTCGGTGAAGAGCGCAGTCGACGGCACGGCCACCGGCAGCCCCAGGTCTGCTGTGTTCATGGTGAGGATGCTACCTCCCGTACTCGTCACTCTGACGATTTCCCCGGGCCGTTTGTGCGATGCCCCACCACGGGTGGCAGCATGGACACCGTGAGCGCCGACCCGTCTGCCACCATCGCCCTTCGATCGACGCGCTGCGCGCTCAGCGCCCCCGTGGAGATCGAACGCCCCGAGTCCAGCGAGGCACCGTCCGAGGTGCCCGACCCGGACGTGCCCTGGGTCACGCTGGTGCACAACGACCCCGTCAATCTCATGAGCTACGTCGCATACGTCTTCGAGACGTACTTCGGCTACTCGAAGGGCAAGGCCAGGCAGCTCATGCTCGATGTTCACCACAAGGGGCGGGCGGTCGTCTCCAGCGGCAGCCGCGAGGAAATGGAGCGCGACGTGCAAGCGATGCACGGGTACGGCCTGTGGGCGACCCTCACGCAGGACCGCTGATGGCCGGCCACTTCGAGCCCCTGCCCGGCGGCGGCGCGGCCGCCCCCCTCGACGAGGTCGAGATCTCCATCCTGCGCAGCCTCGCCGTCCAGCTCATGGAGCTGATCGGCCCGGGCGAGGAGACGGCCGAGGGCGCCGATCCGCTCGCCGCGCTGTTCACGGAGGGCCCCAGCGAGCCGCCGTCCGACCCGGCGCTGGCCCGGCTCTTCCCGAACGCGTACGGCGGCCCGGACGAGGTGCCGGACGACGCCACGCACGCCGCCGCGGCCGAGTTCCGCCGCTACACGGAGAACGACCTGCGGACCCGTAAGCGCGAGGACGCGCTCGCGGTCGTGCGGGCCCTGGACGCGCTCGGCCCGGTCGGCGGGCCGGGCGGCGCGGACGGGCCGGACGCCGGCGGGGAGGGCTCCGTGGACGGCGCCGTGCTGCGTCTGAAGCCGGACGAGTCGCGGCAGTGGCTGGGGGCCCTGAACGACCTGCGGCTGGCCATCGGCACCCGTCTGGAGGTCACCGACGAGGACGAGAGCGGCGAGCTGCTGCGGCTGCCGGACAGCGACCCGCGCAAGCCCATGGTGATGGCCTATCTGTGGCTGGGCGGCCTCCAGGAGAGCCTGATCGAGACGCTGACGGCCTGACGTACGAGCGGCGGACCCGGCTCCGGCGCGACGTCCCCGGACTCCCCCGCGCGGCGCCCGCTCAACGGACGCTCAAATCCGGATAACGATCGCGTCACCGACCCTGACTACCCAGCAGCCCATTCCAGCACTTATCCTACTTTTCTTGTGCTCGGCTCCAAGACATCGCTGGTAGATGTCCAAGGGGCCGTGATAGATGTTCACGACCTGCCGTGAGTGACGCCACCCCTGTCACTCCGGGAGCGCTTGGCCGGCCGACCGTCGGCGTGCAGGAACTCCATCCGGGGGGATCGGAACCCGATCCGGACAGACCGGGTCGGAATGGAGAAGGGCGCACCACACATGACCTCTGTGCAGGTCGAAAAGAAAGCCGGCGGCAGCGACGCCGCGGGATCTGCCTCGGAAGAGGGTTACCAGCGGGGGCTGGGAAACCGGCAGATCCAGATGATCGCCATCGGTGGCGCCATCGGAACCGGTCTGTTCCTCGGAGCGGGCAAGGCGATCTCCAAAGCGGGACCCAGCATCATCCTGGCCTACGCCATCGTGGGCCTGGTCATCTTCTTCATCATGCGGGCGCTGGGCGAGCTGCTCATGTACCGCCCGGTGTCGGGCTCCTTCTCGGAGTACGCCCGTGAATTCCTCGGGCCGTTCATGGGATTCGTGACCGGCTGGACGTACTGGCTGTTCTGGGTGGTCACCGGCATCACGGAAGTGACTGCAGCAGCCACCTATGTGCAGTACTGGAACAAGGGAATACCCCAGTGGGCGTCGGCCCTGGTGTTCACGGTCGCCCTGTTCGGAATCAACCTGATCTCCGTGAAGCTCTTCGGTGAGCTGGAGTTCTGGTTCTCGATGGTCAAGGTCACCGCGATCATCGGCATGATCCTCATCGGTCTCGGTGTGATCACCATCGGTTTCTCCGACGCCGGTGACACCGCTTCCTTCAGCCTTCTGTGGTCGGACGGCGGATTCTTCCCGAAGGGCATCGGCGGCACGCTGATGACCTTGCAGATCGTGATGTTCGCCTTCCTGGCGGTCGAACTCGTCGGCGTCACCGCGGGCGAGGCCACCAACCCGAAGAAGGTCCTGCCGAAGGCCATCAACACCGTGCCGTGGCGGATCGGCCTCTTCTACATCGGCGCGCTCATCATCATCCTGTCCGTCGTGAGCTGGACCGTCTTCAAGCCGGGCGTGAGCCCCTTCGTCGCGGCCTTCCAGCAGATCGGCCTGCCGGCCGGCGCGGCCATCGTCAACTTCGTCGTGCTGACCGCGGCGCTGTCCTCGGCCAACTCCGGCATGTACTCCACCGGCCGGATGCTGCGCGACCTCGCGCTCAACGGCCAGGGGCCCAAGCTGTTCACCCGCCTCAGCAAGAACGGCCTGCCGACCTGGGGCACCGGCGTCTCCGTCGCGATGATGCTGTTCGGCGTGGGGATCAACTACCAGTGGCCGGGCAAGGCCTTCGACCTGGTCGTCTCCTTCGCGACGATCTCCGGTATGTGGGCCTGGATCATGATCCTGCTGTCGCAGCTCCGGTTCCGGGCCAAGGCCGACCGCGGTGAGCTGCCGCAGTCCGAGTTCAAGGCGCCCGGCGCCCCGTACACCTCGATCTTCGCGCTGGCCTTCATCGGCATGGTGATCGTGATGATGGGCGTGGACCCGGACGCCCGCGTCTCGCTGTACGCGGCGCCGTTCTGGGCGCTGGTCCTGGGCGTCAGCTACCTGGTGCTCAAGTCCCGCAACCCGGAGATGTTCGCCAGGCCGGCCGCTCCCGCCGTGGGGGCGGCGGCGGCCGGCAAGAGCGGCGACCAGGACTGAGAACGGCCCCTTCCGGGGCGGACTTTCCGTGCCTGTCCAGCATGCGGGCCGGTGCGTACCAACCTTCGGTACGCACCGGCCCGCCTGCTTATTCTTGGGCCCATGCTGACCCTTACCAAGGCTCTGTACGACCAGATCGTGGACCACGCCCGCAAGGACCATCCCGACGAGGCCTGCGGCATGGTCGCGGGTCCGGAGGGCAGCGGCCGCCCCGAGCGGTTCATCCCGATGCTCAACGCCGCCCGCTCGCCCACCTTCTACGAGTTCGACTCCTCGGACCTGCTGAAGCTCTACCGCGAGCTGGACGACCGGGACGAGGAGCCGGTGATCATCTACCACTCGCACACCGCCACCGAGGCGTACCCGTCCCGTACGGACATCTCCTACGCCAACGAGCCCGGCGCCCACTACGTCCTGGTCTCCACGGCCGACACCGACGACGCCGGACCGTTCCAGTTCCGCTCGTTCCGGATCGTGGACGGCGTGGTCACGGAAGAAGACGTCGAGGTCGTCGACGCCTACTGAGCACCGCGGCGGCGGACGCCGCCCGCGCACCTGACACACTGTGCCGCATCACCTCGGGCGGCAGGACCCAGGAACCCGGTGCGAATCCGGGACGGTCCCGCCACTGTGACCAGGCCGCATGCCTGGAAGCCAGGAACTGACCTGCCGCCCTCAGCACACCGACCAGGGGACGCGGATCCCCCGGAGGAGGCACGGCCATGGCCAGATCCAGGTCCCGCGGCGCGCTGCGCGCGCTCACGGCGGCGGCGCTCCTGCTGCCGCTCGCCGCCTGCGGCACCGACGGCGACGGGAAGGCGCCCGGCGGGGCCACGGCGAAGACGGCCGGCTTCCCGTACACCGTCGAGAACTGCGGCGTACGCACCACCTTCGAGGCACCGCCCGAGCGCGTGGTGACCATGAACCAGCACACCACCGAGATCATGCTCGCCCTCGGCCTCAAGGACCGGCTGGCCGGCACCGCCTACCTCGACGACAAGGTGCTGCCGCAGTACGAGAAGGACTACCGGAGCGTCAAGGTCCTCGCCAAGGGATACCCCTCCTACGAGACGCTGCTCGGCGCCAACCCCGACTTCGTCTACGGCGGTTACGCCAGCGCCTTCGACAAGGGCGAGGGCCGCGAACGGGCCGCGCTGGAGAAGTCCGGCATCAAGACCCGCCTGAACGTCGAGTACTGCTCCCACGGCAGGACCGGCATTCGGCAGCTCGCCCAGGAGATCCGCGAGGTCGGCGCCACCTTCGGCGTACGCGACCGGGCCGAAGCCCTGGTCAAGAAGGCCGAGACGACGATCGCCGCCACCAAGGACAAGCTGAAGGGGACCGACCCGGCCGCCGTCTTCGTCTACGACAGCGGCGACTCCGCCGTGCACACCGCGGGCGGCCAGGGCATCGGCAACGAGATCATTTCCCTCGCCGGCGGCCGCAACGTCTTCGCGGACCGGGCCAAGACCTGGGCCGACGTGTCCTGGGAGCAGATCGTCGAGCGCAAGCCCGAGATCATCGTGATCTACGACTACGGCGGTATCAGCGTCGCGGCGAAGAAGAAGCGGCTGCTCGACGACCCCGCGCTCCAGGACGTACCGGCCATCAAGAACAAGCGGTTCGCGGTGCTGCCGTTGTCCAGCGCGGTACTCGGCGTACGCGTACCCGACGCCGTCCGGTCGCTGGCCGGACAGCTTCACCCCGACGCCGTCAAGTAGCCCCGGTGACCTGCACGACCGCGGCACCGCCGCGCCGCCTGCGCCACACCCTCGTCCTGACCGTGCTCGCCGCCGCCCTGCTCGCGGCGGGCCTGGCCGGGCTCGTCCTCGGCTCCGTCCGCGTCCCGCCCGGCGACGTGCTGCGCATCCTGACCGGGGACGCGCCCGCCGGCCCGTTCCCGACCATCGTCCTCGACGTACGGCTGCCGCGCGTCCTGCTCGGCGCCGTCGTCGGCGCGGGGCTCGCCGTCATCGGCACCGTCCTACAGGCGCTGGTCCGCAACCCGCTCGCCGACCCGTTCCTGCTCGGCGTCTCCTCCGGGGCCTCGACCGGCGCCGTCATGGTCGTCGTCCTCGGCGTCGGCGGCGGCCTGGCCGGCGCGGTCGCGATGCCGCTGGCCGCCTTCGCCGGATCGCTGGGCGCGCTGGTCGCCGTCTACGCCCTGGCCCGGCGCGGCGGCACCATGACGACCGGACGGCTGGTGCTGGCGGGCGTCGCGGTGCAGTACATCCTCTCCGCGCTGACCAGCCTCGTCCTGGTCACCTCGGCCCGGGCCGAACACCTGCGGTCCCTCATGTTCTGGACGCTGGGCGGCCTCGGCCAGGCCCGCTGGGACACCCTGTGGCTGCCCGCCCTCGTGCTGCTCGCCGGTCTCGCCCTGCTGCTCACCCTCGCCCGGCCGCTCGACCTGCTGCTCGTGGGCGAGGAGGGCGCCACCGTCCTCGGCCTGGACACCGGCCGCTTCCGCGCCGCCGTCTTCGTCCTCGCGTCACTGGTCACCGGCGTACTCGTGGCGGCCAGCGGGTCGATCGGCTTCGTCGGGCTGATGGTGCCGCACGCCGTCCGCATGCTCGTCGGCGCCTCGCACCGCGCCCTGCTGCCGGTCGTCGCGCTGGCGGGCGCGGTCTTCGTCGTCCTCGCCGACCTGCTGGCCCGCACCGTCGCCGGCTCCCAGGAGATCCCCGTCGGGGTGGTCACCGCCCTGGCCGGCGGCCCGTTCTTCCTGTGGCTGCTGCGCCGCACCACCCGTACGGAAGGGATCACCGGATGAGCGGCCGGAGCACGGACACGGACACCCCGGCGGGCGCCGCCCCCGCCGAACTGCGGACCGAGGGCCTGTCGTACGGCGTCGACGGCCGTCATCTCGTCGACGGCGCCGACCTGCACGTCGCCCCGGGCGAGACGGTCGGCCTGGTCGGGCCCAACGGCAGCGGCAAGACCACCCTGCTGCGCTGCGTCTACGGCACCCTGGCCCCCACCCACGGCCGGATCACCCTGGACGGCCGGGACCTGGCCGGGTTCACGGCCAAGGAGCGGGCCCGGCGCGTCGCCACCGTCCCCCAGGACGGCAGCGGCACCTTCGAGCTGACCGTGCGCGAGATCGTCGCCATGGGCCGCTCCCCGCACAAGCGCTTCTGGGAGACCGACTCGGCGGCCGACACCGCCCTCGCCGACCGGGCACTGGCGTGGGTGGGCGTCGCGGAGCTGCGCGACCGTTCCTTCGCCGCGCTCTCGGGCGGCGAACGGCAGCGCGTCCTGGTCGCGCGGGCACTCGTGCAGCAGCCGTCCCTGCTCGTCCTCGACGAGCCGACCAACCACCTCGACATCCGCTACCAGCTCGACGTTCTCGCCCTCGTCGCCGGCCTGGGCACCAGCACCCTGCTCGCACTGCACGACCTCAACCTCGCCGCGTACTACTGCGACCGCCTGTACGTGCTGCGCGCGGGCCGCGTCGTCGCCCAGGGAACGCCGCACGAGGTCCTCACCCCCGACCTGCTGGCCGACGTGTACGGGGTCGCCGCCGAGGTCAGCGCGCACCCGCTGACCGGGGCGCCGACGGTGGTGTACCTGCCGCCGGACGCGAAGGCCCGCACGGCGGGGCGACGGTGAGCGCGTACGAGGGGGCGGCCGCCCGCCGGCCGACCGCCTGTCAGCAGGCCGCCCTCCGGCAGGCCGCCACTCGGCAAGCCGTTCCCGGGGGCACGGAAGGTCCGCACGCCGCGCTCGCCGCACTCGCCGCGCACGGCCCCCGCTACCACCTCGGCCTGGGCGCGCCGCCGCCCGGCGGGACCGGCTGGCTCGCCGCCGACCGGCTGCTCGACCCGTACGGCCCGGAACTGTCCCGCCTGTTGGACACCGAGCACCAGGGCAGCGGCCACCGCACCGCGCACGCCGCCGCCCTCACTCTCATCGCGGTCTACGCGGGCCGGGTGACCGCGGCGGCCGTCCTGCACTGGGCGCTGACCGGCCACGTCCTGGACGTACGGCCCGAGAACGTCCTCCTGCGGCCGGACCCCGGGCACGGCATCGCCGAGGTCCGGCTGCGGACGTTGCGCACCGTGGACGCACCCGGGACGGGCCCGGAAACCGGCACGGGAATGGGCACGGACGGTCTGGGCGGGTTGGATGGGTCGGGCGGGCCGGGCGACGGAACGGGCCCGTATCGTCCGAACGTCACCGTCCGGGCCCTCCAGAACACCGTCCTCACCCGCCACCTGCTGCCCCTGGCCGACGCGCTGCGGGAGCGGACCCACGCCGGGCTGCGGCAGTTGCGCGGGGGAGTGGCCCACGGCTGCGCGACCGCCCTGGGCGCGTCCCGCGCCGACCCGGCGCTGCTGGCCCGCCGTTGGGCCGTCTTCCTGGACGGTGCGCCCGGCGGGCTCGCCGCGCTCGGTGATGTGGTCACCGTCACGCGCCGCGACGGCTCCCCGCGCCTGGTCTACCTCCGCCGGACCTGCTGCCTCTTCTACACGAGCGCCGAAGCCGTGCGCTGTATGAGCTGCTGCCTGACCAGCAGGGACGAGCGGATCGCGGCGTACGGGGCACGCCCCTGAGCCGTACCGCCGCCGACCGCGTCCCACCTGATGTACACCGAGCGTCCGCATCGCAAGACGAGGTTCCAGTCCCCGGACCGGGAATCGATACGATGACCGCATGGTTTCTGACGACGTGAGCGAGAAGACGCCGGGCATTGTGCTTGTGGCGCGGCTGCACGTCGACCTGTGCCGCCTTGCCAGCGCCATCTGTCCGAACCGCGCTGCCGCCTGACGCCGCCGACACCACGGCCGCGCGGCGGCCCCGGTGCGCACCCTGCCGTGCGCGCCCGGTACCGCGCCCTTCCGCCCAGCGCCTCCGCGGCGCACGCCCCGAGCCTGCGCCGCCCGCTCGCCCGCCCGCACGTCACTGCCCTTCCACAGGAGCTCTCATGGCCATCGAGGTCCGTATCCCGACCATCCTCCGCACCTACACCGACGGCCGGAAGGCCGTCGAGGGCAGTGGTGCGACCCTCGCCGACCTCTTCGTCGACCTGGAGAGCCGCCACTCCGGCATCCGCGAGCGCCTCGTCGACGGCGAGCAGCTCCGCCGCTTCGTGAACGTCTACCTCAACGACGAGGACGTGCGGTTCCTGGCGGGCATCTCCACCGAACTCAGCGACGGCGACAGCGTCACCATCCTCCCGGCCGTGGCCGGCGGCTCGGGCATGTCCGACGGCCCCCGGGAACTGCGCTGATGCGATACGACTCCCCGCTGGCGGCGGTCGGCAACACCCCGCTGGTCCGCCTGCCGCGGCTGTCGCCCTCCGCCGACGTCCGCATCTGGGCCAAGCTGGAGGACCGCAACCCGACCGGCTCGGTCAAGGACCGGCCCGCGCTCCACATGATCGAGCAGGCGGAGAAGGACGGCCGGCTCACCCCCGGCCGCACCATCCTGGAGCCGACCTCGGGCAACACCGGCATCTCGCTGGCGATGGCGGCCAAGCTCAAGGGCTACCGGATCGTCTGCGTCATGCCGGAGAACACCTCCTCCGAGCGGCGCGAGCTGCTCGCCATGTGGGGCGCGGAGATCGTCTCCTCGCCCGCGGCGGGCGGCTCCAACACGGCCGTACGGGTCGCCAAGGAGCTGGCCGCCGAGCACCCCGACTGGGTGATGCTCTACCAGTACGGCAACCCCGACAACGCCGGCGCGCACTACGCCACGACCGGCCCGGAGATCCTCGCCGACCTGCCGTCCGTCACCCACTTCGTGGCGGGCCTGGGCACCACCGGCACGCTCATGGGCGTCGGCCGCTACCTGCGCGAGCACGTCCCCGGCGTACAGATCGTCGCCGCCGAGCCGCGCTACGACGACGTGGTCTACGGGCTGCGCAACCTCGACGAAGGCTTCGTGCCCGAGTTGTACGACGCGTCGGTGCTCACCACCCGCTTCTCCGTCGGCTCCGAGGACGCCGTCCGCCGCACCCGCGAACTCCTCGCCGAGGAGGGCATCTTCGCGGGCGTCTCGACGGGCGCCGCCCTGCACGCGGCGATCGGCGTGGCCCGCAAGGCGGTCAAGGCCGGACAGAGCGCCGACATCGCCTTCGTCGTCGCCGACGGTGGCTGGAAGTACCTCTCCACCGGCGTCTACACCGCCGAGTCCACCGAGGCCGCGATCGAGACGCTGCACGGCCAGCTCTGGGCCTGACGGGCGGCGCGGGCACCCGAAAGCCGGCGAGAGGGCGGGGCGGTCCGCCCCCGGGAGCCGATGCGGGTCCGGTCCGCTCCCGGCTGGTCTGACCCCGGCCTGCCCGTCTCCGGCTGGTTCGCCCCGTCCGGCCCGCCGCCGGCCGATCCCGTCGGCCGGCGGCTCCTCCCACCCGGCGCGCCCCGCCTGAACTTTTCGCCGCCCGCCGACGTATGACGCAGCGATGCCGGAGGCGAGCGCCCCCCGACGCTCGACTCCGGCATCCGTGCCCGCGGGCGCGTCACGTCACTTCGTGCGCGTCAGCCGCCGCTCCCGGTCCGCCATCGGCCTCGGTGAGCCGCCGCCCCGTCCGGCCCGCCATCGGCCTCGGCCCGCCACCGGCCCCGGCCCGTCCCCGCCTCAGCCCCCGGTGAGACGGCGGACCCGCTTCCACAGGGCGCCGTCGGCCGTTCCCGCGGGGCCGCGGAAGTCCCGTAGCGGCACGTCGCGGAGTTCGTCCGTCTCCAGGAAGCTCGTCCGGCTGCGGCCGTCCCCGACCGTGCCGGGCGGCAGGGGGAGCATGCCCGGGCGGTCCGGGTGGTGCCGACTGGTGATCTTGACGACGCGCGCCGTGCGGCCGTGCGCCGACAGCACCAGGCACGGGCGGTCCTTCGCGCCCGGTCCGTCCTCGTACGGCACCAGGGCCACCAGATCTCCCGCGCACGCGGCGTGCGGGCGCCTGGTTCCGTGACTCGCGAAGGGTGACCGCCGGGGCGCGTACGGTCGCGCGCCCGCGCTCTTGGCCGAAATCGCGCGCCCTGACGCCTCCGCGCGCCCCGCGCCCGCGCCCGCCCGTCGACGAGCGCTGCCACCGGCGCCGGCGCCGCCACGACCGCCGGCGCCGGCCACCACCCCGAGACGTCCACGCCCGCTCCCTCCAAGATCCCGGCCCGGTCCCGACCGTACCGGCGGGGGCCGCATGACGGCACGGCCGCACCCCGGGGCCACGGCGCCGTCGCGGGAGCGTCGTGCGGGCGTCGTGTAGGCGTACGGCACCGGGGAACGACAGGGAGGGAACACCCTCCTGTACACACCCACCCGGACTGGTGATTCCGCCCACAGCTCGCCCCGCCGGAGGAGCCACCAGCCCTTTCGCGCCTTACGCTCGTGGGCACCGCAATGACCGTTCAGGACCCGGCAAGGACGCCCGCCGGGCGAGGCCGGCGGGGACGCGCACACCCCCGCCGAAGCCCCGCATGGACCCGCCGCTCCGCCCTCAGCCACGGAGGTTCACGCCCGCATGAAGCTCACTGTCGTCGGTTGCTCGGGGTCGTTCCCTTCCACGGAATCGGCCTGTTCGAGCTACCTCTTGGAGGCCGACGGCTTCAGGCTGCTCATCGACATGGGCAACGGCGCCCTTGGCGAGCTGCAGCGTCACTGCGGTCTCTACGACCTCGACGCCGTACTCCTGTCGCACCTGCACGCCGACCACTGCATCGACCTGTGCGGCTATTTCGTCGTCCGCTACTACCGGCCCGACGGCGGCCGGTGCGCGCCGATGCCCGTGTACGGCCCGGCCGGCACCGAGCGCCGGCTGACCGCCGCGCACGCGGACCTGCCGACCGACCAGGCCATGAGCGAGGTCTTCGACTTCCGGACGCTGACCCCCGGCACCTTCGCCGTCGGCCCCTTCACCGTCCGTACGGACCTGGTCAGCCACCCCGTCGAGGCGTTCGGCTTCCGTATCGAGCACGACGGCAAGTCGCTGACGTACTCCGGGGACACCGGGGTCTGCGAGGCCCTGGACGGCCTCGCCGAAGGCACCGACTTCTTCCTGTGCGAAGCGTCCTTCACGCACGGCAAGGAGGACATCCCGGACCTGCACCTCAACGGGCGCGAGGCGGGCGCGCACGCCGCGCGCGCCCGCGCGGGACGGCTGGTGCTGACCCACATCCCGCCGTGGACCGACCCGGGCATCAACCTGCGCGACGCGCAGGAGGTCTTCGACGGACCGGTCGAGGTCGCCAAAGCGGGTGCGGTGTACGAGATCTGAGCCGCGCGTGGCTGCGCGGCCCCCGGCGGGTGCGCCCCCGGCATGCGACGGGCCCCCGTGACCACATGGTCACGGGGGCCCGTCGCGTCTCAGGCGTTCGGCCGGGGCCTACTTGCCCTCGGCCTTCTGCATTTCGGCGATCTCCTCGTCGGACTCGCGGCCCGGCGTCTTGAGGTTGAACTTGGTGATCGCGAACCGGAAGATCACGTAGTACAGGGCCGCGAAGCACAGGCCCACCAGGGCCAGCAGCCACGGCTTGGTCGCGATGCCCAGGTTCAGTACGTAGTCGATCGCGCCGGCCGAGAAGCCGAAACCGTCCTTCATGCCCAGCGCCCAGGTCAGCGCCATCGACACACCGGTCAGTACGGCGTGCACCGCGTACAGCACCGGCGCGATGAACATGAACGTGAACTCGATCGGCTCGGTCACGCCGGTGACGAAGGCGGTGAGCGCGAGCGAGAGCATCATGCCGCCGACGACCTTGCGGCGCTCGGGGCGGGCACAGTGCACGATCGCCAGGCAGGCGGCGGGCAGCGCGAACATCATGATCGGGAAGAAGCCGGTCATGAACTGGCCGGCGGTCGGGTCGCCCTGGAGGAAGCGGGCGATGTCGCCGTGCTTGCCCTCGAAGTCACCGGCCTGGAACCAGGGGAAGGAGTTGAGCAGGTGGTGCATGCCGACCGCGATCAGACCGCGGTTGGCGACACCGAAGATGCCCGCGCCGACCGCGCCGGAGCCGACCAGCCACTCACCGAAGTTGTGCAGACCGGCGCCGAGGACCGGCCAGATGTAACCGAAGACGATGCCGATGAACAGGCCCGCGAAGGACGAGAGGATCGGCACCAGGCGGCGGCCGCTGAAGAAGCCGAGCCAGTCCGGCAGCTTCTTGCGGCTGTAGCGCTGGTAGAGCAGGGCGACCACGATGCCCATCACCACGCCGCCGAGGACCTTCGCGTCGGCGGGCGCGGCCTCCTGGACTATCTTCCCGTCCACCACCTTGGCGATCTTCGGGAGGCTGTCGTCGCCGAACGTCGCCAGCACCTTGCTGAAGACCAGGTAGCCGACGACGGCGGCCAGACCGGTCGAGCCGTCCGCCTTCTTGGCGAAGCCGATGGCGATACCGACGGCGAACAGCAGCGGCATGTTGTCCAGGAGCGCGCCGCCGCCGGCGGCCATGAACTCCGCGATCTTGTTCAGGAACGCGGGGAACGCGTCGCGGCCGAGCATGTCCGGCTGGCCGAGCCGGACCATGAGCGCCGCGGCGGGCAGCGTCGCGATCGGCAGCATGAGGCTGCGGCCGATGCGCTGGGCGACGGCCATGGCGCCGGAGCCACGGCGCTTCTTGTCGGGAGCCGCCGAAGCGGTGGCCGAACTCATCGGATTCCTCCTGGTGAGGCGGGCACTCGGAGAAAGGGGGACGGCCCGCCGGCTTGGTCTACACCACTCAGTGGTTTAGACCATTCTTAGCATGTCGCCCACACATAAAGGAATCCGTTGTTCCCAAAGGTTTAGAACACATGCCGAGCGGCCTACAAGTGCCCCGGCTCCCGGGGCCGGTCGGCCCGGGCCGTACGCGTGACAACCCCCGCCCCGCCCGCCCGCACCCCCGCCGGACGCACGCCCCCGGCGCCTCCGTCGGACCGGCCGCTCCTACTTCGTATTCTCCTTCGTCAGCTCCTCCTCCACTTCCTCCGGCTCACGGCCCGGAGTGTGCAGGTCGAACTTGGTGATCACGAAGCGGAACAGCGCGTAATAGACGACCGCGAAACACAGACCGATCGGAATGATCATCCACGGCTTGGTCGCCAGCCCCCAGTTGATCACGTAGTCGATCAGACCGGCCGAGAAACTGAAGCCGTCCTTGACACCCAGCGCCCAGCTCACCGCCATCGACACACCTGTCAGCACGGCGTGCAGCGCGTACAGCGCCGGCGCGACGAACAGGAACGAGTACTCGATCGGCTCGGTCACCCCCGTGACGAAGGAGGTCAGGCCCACCGACAGCATCAGACCGCCGATCTCCTTGCGGCGGTGCGGCTTGGCGCAGTGCGTGATCGCCAGCGCCGCGGCCGGCAGCGCGAACATCATGATCGGGAAGAACCCCGTGGTGAACTGCCCGGCCGTCGGATCACCCGCCAGGAACCGGTTGATGTCACCGTGCACGGACGTACCGTCCGGCTTGGTGAAGTCCCCGAACTGGAACCACATGAACGTATTCAGGAACTGGTGCATCCCGATCACCAGCAGCGCCCGGTTGGCGACACCGAAGATGCCCGAACCGGTCGCCCCCAGATCCGTCAGCCACCTGCTGAAGCCGGTCAGCGCGTCACCGATCGGCGGCCAGACCCACAGACACAGCGCGGCGAAGGCCAGCCCGACGAACGCCATGACGATCGGCACCAGCCGGCGCCCGTTGAAGAAGCCCAGCCAGTCCACCAGCTTCACCCGGTGGTACCGCTGCCAGAACCAGGCGGCGAAGAACCCCATCACGATGCCGCCGAAGACCCCCGGATTCTGGAACCCCGCCGGAGTGGCCTTGCCGCTCCCGTCCACGCACACCCCGCCCCACTGCCCGGCCGTGGCGTACGCGGACCCCGCCGCGCAGTCCTGCGGGAACTGGTGCAGCACCGAGTAGTAGACGAGGAAGCCCACCACCGCGGCCAGCGCCGTCGAACCGTCCGCCTTCTTCGCCATGCCGATCGCCACACCGACGCAGAACAGCAGCGGCAGACCGAGCGAGGAGTCCAGCAGCGCCCCGCCCGCACCCGCGAACACCTTCGCCACGTTCTCCCAGCCCAGGCCGTCCGCGCCGAAGACGTCCGGCTGGCCGAGCCGGTTGAGGATGCCCGCGGCGGGCAGCACGGCGATGGGGAGCTGAAGACTGCGCCCCATCTTCTGCAGGCCCTGGAACAGGCCCGCCGACCGCTTCTTCGCCCCCGCCGCTGCCGCGTTCGAACTCATCTGCGTCCTCCCGGCCGCCGACCCGTAGCGGGCCGGCTCGGTACGTGCCGCATACTGGTGGTGTAGACCACTTGTGGTGCGTTTCGGACCCCCGGAAAAAGCGCTGCCGGGTGGTCGCCATCATTCGCCAGAGAGCGGGCATGTGCCCGGGTAACTGGGCTGAACGTGCGTTACCGTGTGATCACCGCGCGGCACCG
Organism: Streptomyces sp. NPDC018045; assembly: GCF_044327445.1. Lineage (NCBI taxonomy): Bacteria > Bacillati > Actinomycetota > Actinomycetes > Kitasatosporales > Streptomycetaceae > Streptomyces > Streptomyces sp. NPDC018045. The sequence continues at coordinate 198,478 of NZ_JBIRFL010000008.1, read as the reverse complement.
ACCGCCGGTGGCCGAGACAAGCAGGAGTGGATATGGCCAGCAAGGCTGAGAAGATCGTCGCCGGGCTCGGCGGCCTCGACAACATCGAAGAGGTCGAGGGCTGCATCACCCGCCTGCGCACCGAGGTCGCCGACCCCTCGCTCGTCGACGAGGCCGCGCTGAAGGCCGCCGGCGCGCACGGCGTCGTCAAGATGGGCACCGCCATCCAGGTCGTCATCGGCACCGACGCGGACCCGATCGCCGCCGAGATCGAAGACATGATGTGAGCGGCTGACCGCCCACCCGCCCGGGGCCCCGGACCGCGCCGCACCAGGCGGCGGACCGGGGCCCCCGGCATGCGTACGTACGGCTGGGACACCTGGACGTACGGCCGGCCACCCGAACGCACGGCCGGGACGTACGTCCCTACGCGTACGCCCCTTCCCCCCGCGGCCCCGAAAGGGACCTCACCGGTCCGGAACGCGCCTCCCCGCCGAGCCGATAGGGTCGTGGCCATGTCTCGTATCGACGGCCGCACCCCCGACCAGCTCCGCCCCGTCACCATGGAACGCGGCTGGAGCAAGCACGCCGAAGGCTCCGTACTGATCTCCTTCGGCGACACCAAGGTCTTCTGCACCGCCTCCCTCACCGAAGGCGTCCCGCGCTGGCGCAAGGGCAGCGGCGAGGGCTGGGTCACCGCCGAGTACTCGATGCTGCCGCGCTCCACCAACACCCGCGGCGACCGCGAAGCCGTCCGCGGCAAGATCGGCGGCCGTACGCACGAGATCTCCCGCCTCATCGGCCGCTCGCTGCGCGCCGTCATCGACTTCAAGGCCCTCGGCGAGAACACCGTCGTCCTGGACTGCGACGTCCTCCAGGCCGACGGCGGCACCCGCACCGCCGCCATCACCGGCGCCTACGTCGCCCTCGCCGACGCGATCTCCTGGGCGCAGGCCAAGAAGAGCATCAAGGCCGGCCGTCAGCCGCTCATCGGCACCGTCTCCGCCGTCAGCGTCGGCATCGTCGGCGGCGTACCGATGCTCGACCTCTGCTACGAGGAGGACGTGCGCGCCGAGACCGACATGAACGTCGTCTGCACCGGCGACGGCCGCTTCGTCGAGGTCCAGGGCACCGCCGAGGCCGAACCCTTCGCCCGCGAGGAACTCAACTCCCTCCTCGACCTGGCCGTCGCCGGCTGCGCGACCCTGGACGCCGCCCAGCGCGAGGCCCTCGCCCGGACGCTGTGACGGTCCTGGGGGGCTCTGCGGCCGCCCCGGCCGCCCGGCTGTCCTGGCTGTTCTGGCTGTTCTGGCTGTTCTGGCTGTTCTGGCTGTCCTGGCCTCCTCCGGCTGCCCCTGCCTCCCTGGCCTTCCCGCGGGCCGGTGCGGGCTGACGCCGCCGCGCGAGTTCGTTCGCCGCAGCGGCTCCTGTCGCCGTACGGGCTGACGCCGCCGTTCCGGCTGCCGTCGCCCGCGTGACCCCGCTCGCCGCAGCGGCTCTCCTGCCGCCGTACGGACACTTGACGCGCCGGCCCCCGCCACGGTGGGCCGGGGCGGCCCGTACCGCCTCCTGCCGTCCGCCCTGTGACCTTTCCCTCGTGGGATCTGCGTCTCTAGGAAAACGCCGACCGGCCGCGCACCGTGGAACCCATGTCCACCACCGCTGTCACCGCTACCGCAGCCGACGCCTCCGCCCCCGCGTCCCGGGCCCGCACCGGCGGGCCCAAGGACGGCCCCAACCTGCTGGAACACCTCGTCGGCTGGACCCTCGTCATCGTCCTGGCCATGCTCTTCACCCAGACCGGCCTCATGTGACGCGCGGGGCGCACGCCCCGCACCGCCCCGCACTCCCGGGCATCCCCGGCCCCCGGCAACCAAAGCCGACCCGACGGCGTTCTCCCTTGTACCGGTGCACCGCCCGTGCACGGCACGCCCAGGGAGGACCGTTCCATGGCTGCACGCCGCCGTACCGCACCCCGCCGCACCGCGGCCCGCCGACCGGCGGCCACCGCCGCGGCCGTCCTCGCGGCGACCGCCCTGGCCGTCCCCCTCCTCGCCGCCTGCGGAGCGGTAGAGAAGGCCGTCGGCTGCGCCAAGGTCGCCACGACGTTCGCCGACGACCTGGCCTCCCTCCAACAGGACCTGGGCAACGCCGCCGACAGCCCCCAGGCCGCCGAGCGCGCCATCGACCGGCTCAACGAGGACCTCGCCAGGATCCGCAAGGCGACGGACGACCCCGGCACCCAGAAGGCGCTCAGCGGCCTGACCGACGCCCTGGCCAAGGCCGACGACGCCGTACGCGACGGCCGGGCCCCCGACCTGTCCGCGCTGGGCGACGCGGCCGGCGCGCTCACCAAGAGCTGCGCGACGGGGTGAGAGGTCCGGCCGCCGCCCCTGGATAATCGGGCCCCATGAAGCGCCTGATCCTCGCCACCCGCAACACCGGCAAAGTCACCGAACTCCGCGCCATCCTGGCCGCCGCCGACCTCGACGTCGAACTGGTCGGCGCCGACGCGTACCCGGACGTCCCCGACGTCAAGGAAACCGGCGTCACCTTCGCCGAGAACGCCCTCCTCAAGGCCCACGCCCTCGCCCGGGCCACCGGCCACCCGGCCGTCGCCGACGACTCCGGCCTGTGCGTCGACGTCCTCGGCGGCGCGCCCGGCATCTTCTCCGCCCGCTGGGCGGGCCGGCACGGCGACGACGCGGCCAACCTCGACCTGCTCCTCGCCCAGCTCTCCGACATCGCCGATGGCCACCGCGCGGCCCACTTCGCGTGCGCCGCGGCCCTCGCCCTGCCCGACGGCACCGAACGCGTCGTCGAGGGCCGCCTCGAAGGCACCCTCCGCCACACCCCCGCCGGCACCGGCGGCTTCGGCTACGACCCGATCCTCCAGCCCCTCGGCGACACCCGCACCTGCGCCGAACTGACCCCCGACGAGAAAAACGCCATCAGCCACCGCGGCAAGGCGTTCCGGGGGCTGGTACCGGTGGTACGGGAACTGGTGGGCTGAGGCAAGCGGAAGGGCTGTCCCTCCCCGAGGGACAGCCCTTCTGACCAGTGTGGCCGGTGGGATTCGAACCCACACGAGCTAAGCTCACCCGGTTCTAAGCCGGCGCGCGTCTGCCTTTCCGCCACGGCCACTAGCCGCCAGCCATGGTACCGGCTGGCGGCTACAGCGGAAGACGGGCGGGTCAGATGGCGTTGCGGCGCCGGTTACCTCCTCTGCACCAGGTGCTGGTTGCCGCATGGCAGTTGGGACACAGCAGGCGGAGATTCCCGGGTCGGTTGTCGCTCCAGTCACCGTTGATGTGGTCGATCTCCAGTGTCATCGGCCGACCGTGCCATACCGGATCGGTGCCGCACTCCGCGCACCGGTCGGCGACGCCGCTCTCCAACCATGCCCGCCGGAGTTGTGCTGTGCTGGCGCGACGTCCGGTTCATACGCCGTAGAGCCGCCGCCACGGAGCAGGAGGAGGCGACAGCTTCCTGGAGCGCCGCTTTCGTGGGGCGTTGGCGGGCGTTCCGCCCTATGGCCTCAAAGTGCGAAATATCGATACCGAAGTGGGCGAACCGCCGGGAGATGTACCGCTGGACCTGTTGATGGGGGCGGACACCGACGAAGGCGATGGCTTCGTCGATGTTCTTGCAGCGGCGAGCGGCCTCGTCGAGCAGTTCCCTGGTGTAGCGCACGCCTCATCCGTGGCGCCGCGGGTCAGCATCGCCGCTTTCAAGCGGCTGCTTGGTACCCGGCGGGCACCTGCGGCTGGCATCTCCACCAGCAGGCCAGCGTCGGAGCGACGCCGGGTGGCCCGCCTGGCACGGCTCTTTTCCCGTACTTCTTTGGTCCAGCGTGCGCCCTCGCTCGCGAAGTGCGAGGTGTCGATGTTCATCAACCTCATGCGCTCACGGAGGTGAGTGCGCCGTGAACTCTTCGGATCCACACCCAACTTGACCAACGCCTCCGACAACGTACAAGACGAAGCCGCCGCCTCGCTCAAGCGCTCGCGGGTATAGGGACCGACCGGCATGTGATCCCCCGTGAGGTTTTTCGGCTGTGAGTCGCCCTCTCGAACTGCCCAACGCCTCCACCCCCACCCGGTTACGCCGAACAGCCCAAAAAACCAAAAAAACGATCGCGGCCCCCGCCCGGCAGGGCGAGGGCCGCGATGCGGTCTCCGTGGCGGTGTCAGAAGCGCGGGTCCGGCGACTGGGACGTGACCATTTCCACCGCTTCTTCCTTGGTGGCCACCGCGGGCGGGGAGCCTTCCAGGGGCTGTTGGGCGGTTTCCTTCATGCAGGCCACGGCGATGGCGCCGACGAGGGCCGCGCCCATCGCGTAGTAGGCGGGGATCATGTCGTTGCCGCCGAAGCCGTCCATGAGGGCGGTGATGACCAGCGGGGTGGTGCCGCCGAAGAGGGAGACGGCGAGGTTGTAGCCGATGGACAGGGAGCCGTAGCGGACGCTGGTGGGGAAGAGGGCGGGCAGGGCCGCCGACATGGTGCCCAGGAGGCAGACCAGGGAGAGGCCGAGCATCAGCATGCCGGGGATGATCGCGGCCATGCTGCCCTGCTTGACCAGCAGGAAGGCGGGGATGGAGAGGACGAAGAAGCCGAGCATGCCGGTCATGAGGAGGGGCTTGCGGCCGAGGCGGTCGTTGAGTTTGCCGACGCTGCTGACGATGCACATCAGGACGACCATGGTGCCGATGACGATCAGCAGGCCGTGCGCCTCGTCGTAGTGGAGGGTGTCGGTCAGGTAGGTCGGCATGTAGGAGAGCAGCATGTAGTGGCAGATGTTGTACGCGCCGACCAGGGCGATGCACAGGATCAGCATCGGCCACTGCTGCGAGAAGATCTCGCCGAGCTTCTTCTTGGGGGCGTTCTCCGAGAGGTGGGAGAAGTCGGCCTCGGTCTCGGCTGCGGAGGCGTCGCCGTTGTGGGTGTGGGCGGCTTCGAGCTTCTGGAAGGCGGGGGTCTCGTCGAGCTTCATCCGCAGGTAGAGGCCGACCAGGCCGAGCGGTCCGGCGACCAGGAACGGGATGCGCCAGCCCCAGTCGTGCATGGTGTCGCTGCCGAGCGTGGTGTTGAGGATCAGGACCAGGCCGGCGGCGCCGGTGTAGCCGGCCAGGGTGCCCATCTCCAGGAAGCTGCCGAAGAAGCCGCGCTTCTTGTCGGGGGCGTACTCGGCGATGAAGGTGGAGGCGCCGCCGTACTCGCCGCCGGTGGAGAAGCCCTGGATCATGCGGAAGAGGATGAGCAGGGCGGGCGACCACAGGCCGATGCTGGCGTACGAGGGGATCAGGCCGATGCACAGGGTGCCCGCGGCCATCATGATCATGGTGAGGGCGAGGACCTTCTTGCGGCCGACACGGTCGCCGAGCGGTCCGAAGAACGCGCCGCCGATGGGCCGTACGAGAAAGGCGACGGCGAAGGTGGCGAAGGAGGACAGCAGGCTGACCGTGTCGCTGCCGCCGGGGAAGAACACCTTGCCGATGGTGACCGCGAGGTAGCTGTAGATGCCGAAGTCGAACCATTCCATGGCGTTGCCGAGCGCGGCGGCCTTCACGGCGCGCTTGACGACGCGCTCGTCGGTCACCGTGATGTCGGTACGGCGCAGCCGTGGGTTCCGGCGGCGGGCGACGGCGCGGAACAGGTTTCTGTGGCGTTTGAACGCCGCAGGGTCCCGGTCGGTCGTGGGTTCGGCTTCGGTGCTGCCGGTCGGCACGAGTCGAGTCCTCTCGGTCGGTCAGCGCGCTCATGCGCGGCAGGTGGGTCGCGGCGGTCGTGGGCGTCCTCGTGGCCGGGTGGGCCGTCGGCGGTCGCCGATGATCACAAAGGTGGTCGTACGACAGGTGCGCCTGCGCAGTGGAGCGCGACTCAAACCACTCTGACCCCACAACGCGACGTACGTCACGTGGCGTGCGCCGTCCGGCGCAGCGGTTTCTCCTGGTTTCGTGCTGGTTTTCACCAGGGGTGTGACCGTCGCTGTTACAGAACTGGTACAAAGCCGCGTGGTCACCGAAGCGTCCGGGCAATCAGGCCGTGTGGCGGGCAGGGGAGAGTTGCGGGTATCGAAACCGCCCTTATGCTCCGAACCGTTCACTCTGCGGACACCTCGCGCCCGAGCGCCGCGTTTCGCGCGCGCGGGCACCGTTCCTCCGCGCGGGACGCGTTCGACGTGGCGGCCCGTTCTGCGCCGGCACGGGGCCGCTGCCCCGGAAGGAGAAGTTCATGACCGACCGCGAAGGCTCCCGCCGGTTCAGCGGGCGCACCGCCCTGGCGACCTTCGCCGCGGTCACCGCGCTGGCGGCCGGCGGTGTGTGGTTCAGCCAGGCGGCGGACCGTGCGTCGGCGGTGGACGCGGCGCCGAAGACGTCGGCGGTGCAGGACGTGAAGTCGTCCGGGAAGGCGTCCGGCGGGCTGCCCGGCGTGCGGGACTGCGGGTTCGGCGAGCCGGAGATCAAGCCGCGGGTCATCACGTTGACGTGTGCCGACGCGGGCATGGTGGCGACCGGCATCACCTGGGACCGGTACGGCACGGCGGAGGCCGAGGGCAAGGGCGTGGTGCAGGCGGAGAAGGCCGCCGCCGGGGTGGGCACGGAGGCCGGTTTCCCGGCGACGTTCCGGCTGTACGGGGCGAAGACGGTGGACGGCGCGCGGGCCTTCACGGGGCTGGAGGTGACGTACGAGGGCTCGACGCCGCTCGGTGACTCGACGGAGATGTACAACCTCGCGTGATGGGCATCCGAGGCAGGATCGCCCTGGCCATCTCGTGTGTGACGGCGCTGGCGGTGGTGGTGCTCGGGTTCGCGGTGCACCACATCGCCGACGCGGAGCGGGAGCGTTCGGCGCGCTCGTACCAGGACGACCGGCTCAGTTCGGCGCTGCAGATCTATGAGCGGGACGGCACGCTGGCGCTGGGCGCGCAGTTGGACGACGCGACGCTGCCGAGTCCGCTGCGCGCGGCCGTCTTCGAGGGCAAGTCGGGTACGTATGTGAGTCAGGGCGAGGACCCGCGGGTGTGGGCCGCGACCGGGGTGGGCGGCGGTGCGGGCGCCGGCGGTTCCGGAGCCGGTGATTCCGGGTCGGGCGGCTCCGGTGGGCAGCCGCGGACGCTGTCGGTGTCGGCGGCGTTCCCGGACAACGACCCGGCCCAGGAGGCGCTGGACCGGGCGCTGCTGATCGCGGGCATCGGCACGGTGGTGCTGATGGCCGGCGTGTCGTGGTTCGTCTCGCAGCGGCTGTCGCGGCGGCTGCGGCACAGCGCGGCCGCGGCGCGCCGGATCGCGGCGGGCGAGCCGCCGGACGCGGACGCGCTGGCGGCGGGCGGCCGGGACGAGGTGGCCGAGCTGGGCCGTTCGGTGCACCACATGGCGACGTCGCTGGCGGCGCGGGTGGAGGCGGAGCGCAAGTTCACCGCCGATGTGGCGCACGAGCTGCGTACGCCGGTGGCGGGGCTGGTCGCGGCGGCCGAGCTGCTGCCGCACGAACGGGCGGTCGAGCTGGTGCGGGACCGGGCGCAGACGATGCGCAATCTGGTCGAGGACCTGCTGGAGGTGTCCCGGCTGGACGCGGGTGTGGAGTCCGCGCAGCTCGACGCGGTGGACCTGCCGTCGCTGGTGCGCGGAATCGTGGGCCGGGCGGAGCGGGTGCGCGGCATCACGGGCGTCGAGGTGGTCGTGGCGGGACCGGCGCGGGTGGTGGAGACCGACCGGCGCCGGGTGGAGCGGGTGCTGGTCAATCTGCTGGCGAACGCGGCCAAGCACGGCGAACCGCCGGTGGAGGTACGGATCGAGGGCGCGCGGATCGTCGTGCGCGACCACGGGCCGGGGTTCCCGCCGGAGCTGTGCGCGGAGGGGCCGCGCCGGTTCCGTACGGCGGCCCCGGAGCGCGGTACGGGGCACGGCCTGGGGCTGACGATCGCGGCCGGGCAGGCGGGGGTGCTGGGCGGCCGGCTGGTGTTCGGTACGGCCGAGGGCGGCGGCGCCGAGGCGGTGCTGGAACTGCCGGAGCCGGCCGGTCCGGAGGAGACGGAGGGGACGCCGGTGGCGGACCGGGGAGCGGTGGCGGCCTCGTAGGGGGCCGGTCCGTTGTGGAGCCGCCCCTCGTGGGGGCCGTTCCCTCGGGGGGCCGGCCCGGGCGGCGGCCCCGAAGGGCTGGCGCCCGGGCCGGCGGGCCGGGGCACCGCTGCCGGAAGACACCGGCCGCGGCGGTCCGACCGGCCACGGCGACCCCGCCGCCCCCGGCCGCCCGCCCCCTCGGCCCCGCGTTACAGTCCCAAATCCTTGATGATCTTGGCGACGTGACCGGTGGCCTTCACGTTGTACAGGGCGCGCTCGACCTTGCCCTCCTCGTCCACGATCACCGTGGAGCGGATGACGCCGGTCACGACCTTGCCGTACAGCTTCTTCTCGCCGTAGGCGCCGTATGCCTCCAGGACCTGCTTGTCGGGGTCGCCCAGCAGGGTGACCGACAGTTCCTCCTTCTCGCGGAACTTCGCGAGCTTCTCCGGCTTGTCGGGGGAGATGCCGATGACGTCGTATCCGTGGCCGGCCAGGAAGTCGAGGTTGTCGGTGAAGTCGCAGGCCTGCTTGGTGCAGCCGGGGGTCAGCGCGGCCGGGTAGAAGTACACGATGACCTTGCGGCCCCGGTGGTCGGCGAGCGAGACCTGCTTGCCGTCCGCGTCGGGGAGGGTGAAGGCGGGGGCGGTGTCGCCGGGCTGCAGTCGCTCGCTCATGGCTCTCCTTGGGGTGGCGGCACGCGGGGAACGCGTACGGGGAAGACGGGTGCGCGAGCGGGTCGCGCCCCTGATTGCGCTACGCCCCGAGATTACTGAGCCGCCCGAAAAGGGGGTGCTGTGGGGCGCTGGGGCGGCGGTGCTGACAGACTGTCCGCACGAGACGGATCGAGACGACCGGAGGCAGCGCGGTGTCGGAAGCCAGGACCCCTGCGCAGATCGAGAAGGACATCGTCCGCAGGCGGCAGGAGCTTGCCGTGACGCTCGACGAGATCGGGGTGCGGCTGCACCCGAAGACGATCATGGGGGACGCGAAGGCGAGGACGGCGGCGGCCGTGGACCGCACGGCGGGGCGGGCGTACGTGGCCGCCAACCGCGCGGTCTCGGACATCCGTGCCCAGCTCGTGGCGGAGGACGGCGCGCCCCGGCTGGAGCGGGTGGTGCCGCTGGCGATGATCGGTGTGGCCGTCGTCGGGCTGTTCGTGGTGGGCTCCAGGCGCCGCCGTTCCTGAGGCGGACGCTGTCCGGTCGCGCGGCCGGGTACCGTCTTGCCGTGAGCCCGAATAACGCCAAGGACACCCACGACAAACTGCCCATCCGGATGCTGCACGACCGGGTGCTGGTCCGTACCGACATCGCCGAGGGCGAGCGCCGTTCCAGCGGCGGCATCGTCATTCCGGCGACCGCGGCGGTCGGCCGCCGCCTGGCCTGGGCCGAGGTGGTCGCGGTGGGGCAGAACGTACGGACCGTGGAGCCCGGTGACCGGGTGCTGTACGACCCGGAGGACCGGGCCGAGGTCGAAGTGCGCGGTGTCGCGTACGTACTGATGCGCGAGCGTGATCTGCACGCGGTGGCGGCGGAGCGCCTGGAGGGCGCCCAGGACGCGACGGGGCTGTACCTGTAGGCGGGCCGTTGCCGGGCGGTGCCCGTGGGGGCGGCGTCGCTGAGGTGAAGGCGGGCGGTGACCGGGGTCACCGCCCGTTTTGTGGGTCTTTTGCTAAGGTCGGAAGCATCCCGACGAGACGCGCCGTACCGGGTACGACAAGACGACGCACCCCTGTAGAAGCTCGTTTTCCACGGAGGTGCCGTCATGGCATGGATCCTGCTCGCCGTCGCCGGTCTGCTCGAGGTCGGCTGGTCGATCGGTATGAAGTTCACCGACGGCTTCACCCGGCTCTGGCCCAGTGTCTTCACCGGCGCGGGCATCATCGCCAGCATGCTGCTGCTCTCGTACGCCGCCCGGACCCTGCCGATCGGCACCGCGTACGGCGTCTGGGTCGGCATCGGCGCGGCCGGCGCCGCGGTGGTCGGCATGCTGGTGCTCGGTGAGCCCGCCACCGCCGCGCGGATCTTCTTCATCTGTCTGCTGCTGGTGGCGGTGGTGGGGCTGAAGATGACGTCCGGCCACTGACAGCGGCCCCTACGGCCCCGGGCTGTGCCCCCACGGCCCGGGGCGGCCCCCGCAGCCCCACGCCCCGTACCGCCGCGTCCTCACGCCCCCGGGAAGTTCTCCCACCCGCCGACGCCGCCGTAGCCTCCGTCGTCCCCGCCTCCCATGGCGCCTCCCATGCCGCCGCCGATGCCGCCCCGGCCGCCGCCGATGCCGCCTTCGGCGCCGCCGGTGGGGGGCTCCACGGTGGGCCAGTCCTCGGTGGGGCCGGTGGTGGGCTCCTCGGTCGGGAACGTCGGGAAGCTCGGGCCGGGGGCCGTGGTCGGGCCGCTGGTCGGCGGGGTGCCGGTCGGGCCGGTGGGCGGGAGGGTGTCGGTCGGCGGTGCCGCGCTGGTGCTCGGCGGCGCGCTGGGCGTGGTGGGCGCCTCGCTGGGCGCCTGGCTCGCGCCCGCCTCCAGGTCCAGGTCGAAGTCCTTGACGGGTTTGCCCTCCAGGGCGGCCGCGGTGTACGCGGCCCAGATCTCGGCGGGGAAGCCGCCGCCGTTGATCCGGGCCAGGCCCGCCGCGCCGTACAGCGGCTTCTGCGCGCCGGTGTCCGGGTCCTGGCCCAGGACGCCGACGACGGTGGCCAGGTCGGGGGTGTAGCCCGCGAACCAGGCGGCCTTGTCCTCCTCCGCCGTGCCGGTCTTGCCGGCCGCGGGCCGTCCGGCGGCGCGGGCCGCGGAGCCGGTGCCGCCGGGGCTCTCGATGACGCTGCGCAGGATCGAGGTGGTGGTGTCGGCGGCGTTGCGGGGCACCGCGGTCTTGTCGCCGCGGTCCGGCAGGTCGACGCTCTCGCCGCCCTTGGTGGCCTTGCCGACGAGGCTGTACGCGCGCTGCTTGCCGTGGTTGGCGAGGGTCGCGTACACCTGCGTCATGTCCAGCACGCTGGGGGTGGCGGTGCCGAGGGCGATGGCGCCCTGGGCGTCGCCGAGGCCCGGTGTGTCCTTGGGGACACCGAGGTCGATGGCGGTGTCCTTGACCTTCTGCGGGCCGACGTCGACACCCATCTGGGCATACACGGCGTTGACGGACTTGTCGGTGGCGGTGGAGACGGTGATCGGGCCGTAGGAGCGGCCGTCCTCGTTCTCGGGGGCGAAGCCGGTGCGCCGGCCGTCGCTGATGGCCTCGCGCTTGTTGGTGCCGTCGTAGACCGTGTTCGGGGTGATCTTGTTGCCGTCCTGGGTGACGGCGTTGTGGGCGACGGCGGAGGCGAAGACGATCGGCTTGAAGATCGAGCCGACCTGGTAGTCGCGGCGGGTGGCGCTGTTGACGTACTGCTTGGCGTAGTCGATGCCGCCGTACATGGCGACGACGTTGCCGGTGGCGGGGTCGATGGAGGCGCCGCCGGCCCGTACGTAGCGGTCGGCCCTGGAGGTGCCGAGGCGCTGGGTCAGCTTCTGGTCGACGGCTTCGACCAGGGCGTCCTGGCGTTTCCGGTCGATGGTGGTGGTGATGCGGTAGCCGCCCGCCGCCAGTGTCCGATCATCGATGATCTTGTTGTTGGTCAGATAGTCCTTGATCGCTTCGACGAGGTAGCCGCGCTGTCCGGACAGGCCGGTGGGCGGCTTGGCCTTGCCGGGCGTGGGGAACTTCAGCGAGGCCCGTTCGGACGCGCTGATCCACTTCTTCTTGACCATGCCGTCCAGGACGTAGTTCCAGCGGTCCAGGGCGCGCTGCCGGTTCTCGGGGTGGGTGGCGACGTCGTACGCGCTGGGGGCGTTGAGCAGGGTGGCGAGGTAGGCGCCCTCGGCGGTGGTGAGCCGGTCGGAGTTCTTGCCGTAGTACGCCTGGGCCGCGGCCTGGATGCCGTACGCGTTGCGGCCGTAGTAGCTGGTGTTGAGGTAGCCCTCCAGGATCTCGGACTTGCTGCGTTCGCGGTCCAGCTTGATCGCGATGAAGAACTCCTTGGCCTTGCGGGTGATGGTCTGTTCCTGGCCGAGGTAGTAGTTCTTCACGTACTGCTGGGTGATGGTGGAGCCGGACTGCTTGCCCTTGCCGGTGACGGTGTTCCACGCGGCGCGGAGCATGGCGACGGGGTCGACGGCGGACTCGGAGTAGAAGTCGCGGTCCTCGGCGGCCAGTACGGCTTCCTGGGTCGTCTTCGGCACCTGGCTCAGCGGGACGTTCTCGCGGTTGACCTTGCCGTCGCGGGCGATCTGGCTGCCGTCGGCGTACAGGTAGACGTTGCTCTGCGCCTGGGCCGTGCGGTTGGCGGCGGGGATGGGGACGAGCATGTACCCGGCGACGAGGCCGCCCGCGATCAGCAGCAGGATGAGCAGGAAGCCGCCCAGCACCATCCGCCAGGTGGGGATGGCGCGCCGCCAGCCGGTGCGCTTCGGCCGGTTCCCGGCGCCCTTGCCGCCCTTCTCGCCGGCCGTGGGGTTCGGCGGACGGTCGTCCCCGTCGGCGGCCGCGGGCAACTCGGAGCGTGCGGCCCACCTCGGTACGCGGGGGCCGGCCTTGCCGTCCTGCTGCGGATCGTCGCTCATGTCTGTATGGACTCCTCGGCCGCCGCCGAGGGTTGTGCCGCGGCGGATCGGTGGCGTGTCGGGCGATTCGCGTTCAAAGCCGGAAAAGGAACTGTCGCCCGACACGAAACTCTCGCATCATGCCCTTCACCCACGAGGGGCGGCGCGCACCTGTGACCGCCCTGTGACCGGCCGAACGGGTCGTAAAGCTCACCGGAACGGGTGAATAAACACGGGGTCGGCCCCCGCGCGCCCCAGGTTCCTGCGCTCCGGCCCGAGGTGGCGCCCCGTCAGGTGCGGACGGCGCCGGTGGCGTTGTACGCGGCCGTCGTGTCCGCCGGCTTCCGGCGGCTTCCGGCGCCATGCCGCCTACCGTAGCGCCACCGCCTCCGGCGTCTTCACCGGCACCGTCCTCGGCTCCCTCCTCGCCCGCGCCTGTTGGAGGTGCTCCACCTGGGCGAGCCGGCCACCGGCCTGGACGTCGTGGGCAGGGCGAAGGCCGGTGGATTCCTGAGGCGGGCGCCGGGCTCCGGGCGTCGGGGAGACCATCTCCCGGATGTATGCGGGCAGTACGGCACGGTGAGGCATTAATCTGTTCGTATGACTGACGAACTCCCCGATCTGCGCGCTTCGGACGCCGACCGCGACCGGGTCGCCGGAATCCTGCGCGACGCGCTCGCCGAAGGGCGGCTCGCGATGGAGGAGTTCGACGAGCGGCTGACCGCGACGTACGAGGCGCGGACGGTCGGCGCGCTGCGTCCGCTGGTCGCGGACCTGCCGCAGACGTACGACGGCGGAGTGCCGGACACCCGGGCCGGCGGGTCCGGGGCGCCCGCCTGGCGTGAGCGGATCGGCGGCGAGCCGACCTCCCGCGGGGCCTTCGCCTTCTGGAGCGGCTTCTCGCGCAAGGGGCGCTGGACGGCGCCGCGGATCTTCACCGCCGGGGTGTTCCAGGCGGGCGGCGAGATCGACCTGCGGGACGCGAACTTCGAGGCCGGCGAGGTCACGGTGCGCTGCTTCGCGCTGATGGGCGGCATCGACGTCGTGGTGCCGCCGGGCGTCGAGGTGCAGGTGACGGGCGTGGGTTTCATGGGCGGCTTCGACTCCGACGACGGTGAGCCGGGGGACCCGGGCGCCCCGCGCGTGCGGATCACCGGGTTCGCGATGATGGGCGGGGTCGGGTTCCGGCGCAAGATGTCCAAGCTGGAGAGGCAGCGGATCAGGCTGGAGCGCGAACGGCGCGCGGAGCCGGAGCTTCCGGGCGATCAGCGCCGGCCCGGGGCGACGGAGCGCCGGCGCAAGGAGCTGGACTGACGGCGCTCACCGGCCGGGGGACTCCCCGGGGCCGCACCGCGCCGCCCGCACCGGCCCCTTGAGCTGCCGCAGGTCGACCGCGTCGGCCAGCGCCCGGTAGCCCTCGTCGCTCGGATGCAGGTGGTCGCCCGAGTCGTGGGCGGGCCGCAGCCGCGACGGGTCGCGCGGGTCGCGCAGCGCCTTGTCGAAGTCCGCGTACTGCCCGAAGACCTCCCCGGCGCGGATCCGCGCGTTCAGCGCCTGCCGTACGGCGTCGAGCTTCGGCTGGTGGCCGCGGTGGCCGCCGAACGGGGTGAGCGTGCTGCCGATGACCCGTACGCCGCGCGCCGTCGCCCGGCACACGATCTCCCGCATGCCGTCCGCCAGCGTCTCCGGGTCGAGCCGGCGCGGTGACTTGAACAGGTCGTTGAGGCCGATCTCGACGACGACCGCCCGTACCCCCGCGCGGGACAGCACGTCGCGCTCCAGCCGGGACAGCACGCTCGGCCCGTTGTCGGGGGACCAGCGGCTGCCGTCGGTCAGCAGGCGGTTGCCGCTGATGCCCTGGTTGAGGACGCCGTAGCGGGGCGCGCCGGGCTCGGTGCGCAGCCGGCCGGCGAGGAAGTCCGTCCAGCGGTGGTTGGCGCCCGGGGTGGAGGTGATGCCGTCGGTGATCGAGTCGCCGACGGCCACCACCGTGCCCTCGGTACGGGGGCCGCGGACGTCCACACCGGTCAGGTAGCGCCAGGACGGGCTCTGCTCGGTGTAGGGGGCGCCGGTGGTGTCCGCGGCACGGTCGCCGCGCGCCAGGTAGGAGGTCTGCCGGGCGTACGGGTGGTGGGTGGCGGGTCCGGACGGGGCCGGCGAGTAGGTGGTGACCAGGAGGTCGGCGGCGGCCGGCACGGTCAGCCGGACCGGGTCGCTGGTGACCGCGCCGCCCGCCGGGACGGTCACCGCGGGCCGTCCGGAGAAGGTGATCCGGCGCATGGTGCCGGGTGCGGCCGCCGGTCCGCCGGGTACCGCGGCCAGGGCGAGGGAGGCGTGGCCGACGGGCAGCGGGCGGGTGCCGTAGAGGTTGGAGAGCTGGATACGGGCGCTGGTGCCGCCGATGCTCGTGTGCACCACGTTGCGCAGGGAGACGCCGGCGTGGCCGTCGCGGGCGCCGGGTTCGGCGGCCACGGGGGCGGCCGACCACGTTCCGGCCCACCGTTCCGCCGAGGGCGCGCGGCCGCCGCCGGCGGAGTCCTGGGCGTCCTCGCCGCCGGTGTCGAGGAGGAGGACCACGGCGACGACGAGTGCCACCGCCGCCGCCAGGCCGGCGAGCGCGGGGCGGTCCACTCGGGCGGACATCGGGGCACAGTCTCCTGGGGCAGGCGGAGCGGCGTGCTCTGGGCGGGCACGGGGCAGCGTGGGATCAGTGGCGCCGTCGCGGACCGATCGGCCTCTCATGCTGCCACGCGGACGGCCGCCGCGTCCGGCGCCCCGGAGGAGCGGGGAACTCGTGGTTCGCCTCCGGAGTAGGACACAGTTGAACGCACGGCCGGCGTGCGGCGGGGCAGATGTCCGTACGTACGGTGCTGACGGGTTCGAGCGGGTGGAGCGGATGGAACGGACGAAGACGGACGTGGTCCCCGGGGCGGATACGGCCGCGGGAGCGGGCGGGACACCGCCGGGCGGCGCACGCGCGGGCACGGGCCGGGTCCGTGGCCCGGTACCGCCCGGCGGCTTCCCGTACAGCCCCGCGGACGAGGAGAAGCGGCGCGGCGTACGGCGCATGAAGACCCTGGCGACCTGCCTGCTGCTCGGGGTGGCGCTGGTCTACGCCCTCGCCACCTGGGCCAAGGCCGCCGGCGCGGGCGGCTGGGCGGGCTATGTGGCGGCGGCGGCCGAGGCGGGCATGGTCGGCGCGCTGGCCGACTGGTTCGCGGTCACCGCCCTGTTCAAGCGCCCGCTGGGCCTGCCCATCCCGCACACCGCGATCATCCCGTCGAAGAAGGACCAGCTCGGGGTGAGCCTCGGTGACTTCGTCGGCGAGAACTTCCTGTCCGGCGAGGTCGTCCGGCAGCGGCTGCGCAAGGTCGGCATCGGCCGCCGGCTGGGCGCCTGGCTCGCCGAGCCGAAGAACGCCGACCGGGTGACGGCCGAGCTGTCCACCGCGCTGCGCGGCGCGCTGACCGTGCTGCGCGACTCCGACGTGCAGGCGGTGGTCGGCGAGGCGATCACCCGCCGTGCCGACGCGCAGGAGGTCGCGCCGGGCCTCGGCAAGATGCTGGAGAAGGTCGTCGCGGACGGCGGGCACCGGCGGGTCGTGGACCTGATCTGCGTACGGGCCCACGACTGGCTGACCTCGCACGGCGACTCCGTCATGACGGCGGTCTCCGGCGGCGCCCCCGGCTGGACGCCGCGCTTCGTGGACCGCAAGGTCGGCGAGCGGGTCTACAAGGAGCTGCTGCGGTTCGTCACCGAGATGCGGGACATGCCCGAACACCCGGCGCGCGGCGCGGTGGACCGTTTCCTCAAGGATTTCGCGGGCGACCTCCAGTCCGACACCGACACCCGGGAGCGGGTGGAGCGCCTGAAGTCGGAGGTGCTGGGGCGCGGCGAGGTGCAGGACCTGATCGCCTCGGCGTGGGGCTCCGTCCGCACGATGATCGTGGCGGCCGCCGAGGACGAGCGGAGCGAACTGCGGCAGCGCACCCGGGCGGCGCTGCTGTCGCTGGGGCAGCGGATGGCCGGTGACGGCCGGCTCCAGGGCAAGGTCGACGGCTGGCTGGAGGGCGCCGCGGTCTACGTCGTGACGACGTACCGCGCCGAGATCACCTCGCTGATCACCGACACCGTCGCGAGCTGGGACGCCGATCACACCTCGAAGAAGATCGAGGCGCACATCGGGCGCGACCTCCAGTTCATCCGGATCAACGGCACGGTCGTCGGCGCGCTCGCCGGGCTGGGCATCTACGCGGTGTCGCGGCTGCTCGGGGGGTAGGGCGGCCCGGGGGCCGGACGCGGGCCGATGGTGGGAAACCTGCGTCCGGCTCCGGCACCGGCTCCGGCTCCAGACCGGCTCCGGTTCCCTGCTCCGGGGCGTCGCTTCTATGGAAGTCTCCCGCCCCAGCCCCTACCGTGCACCGCGTGCGCGAGCGGATACCGGTGGTGGTGCAGGGGCGGCGACGGCGACGGCCGCGCGCCGTACGGGTGGTGTGGGTGGGCGCGGAACTGGCGGTGACGTTCGGTGTGCTCGTCCTGCTGCTGGTCGTGCACCAGCTCTACTGGACCAACCGGCAGGCGCAGGCGAGCGCGCGTGACCAGGTGGCGCGGCTGGAACGCCAGTGGGACGCGCAGCCCCCGCCGTCCGCCGGACCCGCGCCGGCCGGGCCACCGCCCGGCGCGGCCGCTTCCCCGGCTCCCGGGCGGCACGGCGTCCGCATGAGCCAGGAGTTCCGCGGCGCGCTGGAGCGGACCGCGCCGCCGCGCCCGCGCCGGGACGCCGCGTACGCGGTCCTGCGCATCCCGCGCCTCGGCCTGACCGTCCCCGTCGCCGAGGGCACCAGCAGGTCCGCCGTCCTGAACAAGGGGTACGCGGGCCACTACGCGCACACCGCGCAACCCGGCGAGCAGGGCAACTTCGCGCTCGCCGGGCACCGCAACACGCACGGCGAACCGTTCCGCTTCCTGAACCGGCTGCGGCCCGGCGACACCGTGGAGGTGGTGACCGCGGCCGCCCGCCACACGTACGCGGTCGACCGGATTTTGCCGCGCACCACGCCGTCCGACGGCACCGTCACCGCCCCCGTCCCGTACAGCACCGCCCATCCGGCCCGGCGCTACACCGAGCCGGGTTCCTATCTGACGCTGACGACCTGCACGCCCGAGTACTCCTCGGCGTACCGGCTGGTGGTGTGGGGCCGTCTGACGGGCTCGGCGCCCCGATAGGCTCACCGGCTGTGCTGAAACGTCCCACGCTGCTGTGGCTCCTGGTCCCTCACCTGCTCTATCTCGGTGTGCTGCCGCTGGTGAACCGCGTGACACCGACCGTGCTCGGGCTGCCCTTCCTCGTCTTCTGGATGCTGCTCGCGACCCTGCTGACGCCCGCCTCGGTGTGGCTGGCCTGGCGCGGCGACCGCAAACGGGCCGCGCGGCGGGCCGCGGGCCGCGCGGGCGGGCCGGCCGGGCCGCGCGCCGGAGCGGGTGGCGCGGCATGAACGCGACGATCGCCACCTCCATCTTCGCGGCGTTCATGGTGCTGACGCTGGCCCTGGGCCTGCTGGCGGTCCGCGGCGGCCGCCGCCGCGGCGGCGGGCTCACCGAGTGGTCGGTGGGCGGCCGCAGCCTCGGCACGGTCTTCATCTGGGTGCTGATGGCGGGTGAGAGCTACACCAGCTTCAGCTACCTGGGCGCGGCGGGCTGGGGCTACAACTTCGGTGCCCCGGTCCTCTACGTCCTGGCGTACATGTCCTGCGGCTACGCGATCGGCTTCGTGGTCGGCCCGATGCTCTGGTCGTACGCGCGCCGGCACGGCCTGGTCGGCATCACCGACCTGGTGGCGCACCGCTACGGGCGGCGCTGGCTCGGTACGGCGGTGGCGGTCCTCGCCACCGTCTGCCTGCTGCCGTACATCCAGCTCCAGATCACCGGCATGGGCGTGGTGGTGACGACCATCTCCTACGGCGCGATCAGCCTGAACTGGGCCTACTTCATCGGCTTCGCGGTGACCACGCTCTTCGTCGTGGTCAGCGGGCTGCGCGGCAGCGCCTGGGTGTCCGTGCTGAAGGACATTCTGGTCATCGCGACCCTGGCGTTCCTCGCGGTGTACGTGCCGCTGCACTACTTCGACGGGTACGGGCCCTTCCTGGACCGGATCGTCGCCGAGAAGCCGCAGTGGCTGACCTTCCCCGGCCACGAGTCCGGCGGCCTGGGCCAGGGCTGGTTCATCACCACCTCGCTGCTGAACTCCCTGACCGTCGTCATCTTCCCGACGACCGTCGCGGGCTACCTGGGCGCGCGCAGCTCCGACGCGCTGCGGCGCAACGCGGTGCTGCTGCCCTTCTACAACGTGCTGCTGTTCGTGCCGATGCTGCTGGGCATGGCGGCCCTGTTCGTGGTGCCGGGGCTGACCGGCGCGGACTCCAACCTGGCGCTGTTCAAGCTGGTGGTGGACTCGCTGCCGGCCTGGCTGGTGGGTGTCACCGGGGTCGCCGCCGCACTCTCCTCCATCGTGCCGATGGCCGTGTTCATGCTGGTCATCGGCACGATGTGGGGGAGGAGCGTGCTGGGCGCGGTGCCCCGGCTGGCGAACCGCCAGAAGCTGTGGTCGCAGGTGGTCGTCGTGGTGGCGGGCGCGCTGGCGCTGCTGCTGACGTACACCGCGCCGAACACCCTGGTGCGGCTCTCGCTCATCTCGTACGAGGGGATGGCGCAGCTCGTACCGATGATCCTGCTGGGGCTGGTGTGGCGGCGGCTGACGTTGTACGGAGCCGTCAGCGGCCTGGTCGTGGGCCTCGTGGTGGTCTGCGGGCTGGTCTTCACCGAGCACGACCCGGTGGGGGGCATGAACGCCGGGATCGTGGCGCTCGCGGTGAACCTGGTGGTGGCGCTCGCGGTGACCTGGCTGGCCCCGCGGCCCGTGGACGACCGGCCGGACGCCGAGGTACTGGCGTCGGACCTGGACCCGGACCCGGGCCCCGAGCCGGTGCAGGGGGCCGGGGAGCCGGGGGCGGCCGGGGTCAGCCCTTCGCCGGGGAAGTGATCTTCTTGCCCTCCGGGGAGACGGCGAACCAGGTACCCGTCTTACCCTGCCCCTTGACGTCACCGGGCTGCCTGTCGCCGCTGAAGGTGTAGACGGGCCAGCAGTCGACCGCGAGCTGCTCGGTGCCGTCGGGGCGGGTGACGGTGCTGATCAGCTTCTCGGGGACGCCCTTCAGCTTGCTCTTGTCGGCCGGCCCGACCGGTTTCCACGTGTCCAGGCAGGCGCCGTTGCACCCGAACCTCATCGGCCAGGCGCTGTCCTTGTCGAAGCGGTAGACCGTGCGGCCTGCCTTGTCGACGAGCAGCTTGCCCAGTTGGGGCTGGTCGAAGACGGAGACGTCGGCGGCCGGCCCGGCGGTGGCCTTCCCGCCGTTCGGGGCGAACGCGTTCCAGGTGCCGCCGACGCCGTGGCCCTTGGTGTCGCCGGGGGCGGTGTCCTTGGCGTAGCGGTAGGCGGGCCACCCGCCGATGGTGAGCTGCTTGGTGCCGTCGGCGCGGGTGACCGAGCCGAGGGCGTCCGCGGCCATGCCGGAGGCGGCGGTGGCGTCGTCGGCGGGGACCGGGGGCCAGGTCGTCGCGCAGGCGCCGGAGCAGGCGGAGTTGGGCGGCTCGGCGGTGTCCTTGTCGAAGCGGTACAAGGTCATCCCCTCGCTGTCGGTCACGACGGGCCCCAGCTCGGGGGACTGGCGCAGCGCGAGGGTACGGGCGGGGGCGTCCTGCGCGACGGGCCGGTTGCTGTCGCCCGGCGCGCCGTAGCCGTCACCGCCGGCCTGCCCCTTGCCGGCGCCGTAACCGCTGCCGGCGCCGCCCGACCCGTAGCCGGCGGAATCGCCGCTGCCCGCCTGCACCTTGTCGTTGGCCACCGGAGCGGCATGGGTGCCGGCACCGGAGCCGCAGGCGGCGGTGAGTGCCATGACGGCGGCGGCCGTCACCGCCAGCGCGGCGTGCCGGCGCCGGGCGTCGGGGGAGCGGCGTCGGGCGGGACCGCCGATGCGTACGGGGTTGCGGGCAGTTCGGTCGGACGGGGGCGTCGTGGCGGTGGTGAAGGACGTGACCGTCGTGGCCGTCGTGACCGTCGTGGTGGTCGTGGCGGTGGTGCCGGTCGTGTCGGTGGGTGTCGTCGCGGTGTGTGAGGGCTGGTTCATGGGGCGCTCCTTGAAGGGGTGGGTTTCGGCAGGGGGTGGGTTCCGGGAGGTGTCGTCTGCGGGTGGTGTCCGCGGGTGTGGTCGTGGGCGTGGTCGTGGTCCGTGGGCGTCGTCTGCGGGGTACGAGGAGTGGGGAGCGGGTGTTCAGACGGGGCGGAAGTTGTCATCGCAGGACAGAAAACGCGCCGAAGTGGCGCCCGTACGACGCCCATGCGACGCCCGTACGGTGGTCGTACGGGTCATTCGCCGCCCTGGACGCGCAGGGCGAGCGCCGGGCAGCGCCGCACCGCGAGCTGGGCGCGGCGGCGCATCCGGGCGGGCAGCGGCATCGTGGCCCGCTCCGGATAGCCGTCGGGCCCCAGCCGGACCAAGCCGGGTACGAGGTCGGCGCACAGGCCGTGGCCCCGGCACAGTGTCCAGTCCACGAGCAGCCGCTCTTCGGGCGCGCGGGGCCGGGCGGTGGCCGTGGCCGCGCGGGCGCCGGAGTGCCGTCCGCCGCCGGGTTCCGGCGCGCTGTCGACGCCGTACGTCTCCTCGCCGGTCACCGGCAGCGCGCCGAGCACCGGGCGGCCGCAGCCGGCTCCGCGGGCGTGGCCGTCGAACTCGTCGGGGAAAGCGGCCAGCGCCGAGGCGACGAAACGCGCGGTGCCGTCGGGGTGGCTGCACGCGCCGCGCCGTTGCACGGCCCGCATCCGGGCCCGTACGGCGTCCAGCGCGCGCTGCCCGCCACCGCCGACCGCTTGGCCCAGAGCGTCGGCGAGCGCGGGCAGGCCCAGGACACAGGGCCCGCACTGGCCCGCTGATTCGGCGGCCAGCCAGCGCGCGACCCGTACGGTCTCGCCCGCCGGGCAGGTCCCTTCCGGCAGCGGCAGAATCGCCCCCGCGCCGAGCACCGCGCCGTACGCGGCCAGACCGTCGCGGCTGAGAAGGACCGCGGCGGCGGCGGACGGCGACAACCAGGTGCCGTGGTAGCCGCCGACCAGGACGCCCTGGCCCGGCCCGAGCCCGCACCGGGCCAGGACGCGGGCGAGCGGCACCCCGGTCGGCGCCTCCACCACCCGTTCGCCGGCCACGGTCAGCAGGGCGGTGCCGGGTTCGGCGGGATCACCCACGGCGCGGTAGCCGAGGGCGCCCAGCCGTGCGGCGACGGCGAGCTGGGCGTACGTCTCGGTGTTGGACAGCAGGGTGGGCAGGCCGCCGAGGCCGCGTTCGCTGGAGCGGACCTTGCGGCCCGAGGGCAGGCCGGGGCCGTGGTTGAGGCCGTCGGTGAGCGCCGTGCCCTCGCCCGTCACGAATCGTTCCGGCAGCAGTTCGGCCCGTACCGGCGTGGACAGCGGCCCCCGTTCGGCGATCGCCCGGCGCACCGACCGGGCCACGTCCGCGCGGGTCACCCCGACCGCGACCTCCTCGGCTCCGAGCGCCCGCGCGGCCAGCAGCGCGCCGTCCAGCACCAGGTGCGGCGCGTACAGCAGCAGCGCCGTGTCCTTGAGGCAACCGGGCTCGCCCTCACTGCCGTTGACGACCACCGCGGCACGCCCGTCCGCGCGGCGCTGCCCCTCCAGGACGGCGCTCAGCTTGCGCGCGAAGGGGAAGCCCGCGCCGCCGCGGCCGCGCAGGCCGGTGTCCTCGGCCAGCGCCACCAGTTCGCTCGCGGACAGGCCCGGCGGGCTGCCGTGCCGGGTGAGGTGCGCCACCCGGTCCAGGCGCTCCGCACCGTCCAGCCCGGCCAGCAGCCGGGGTGCCCCGAGCACGCCCAGAGCCGGAACGGGGACGGCGGGGGCACGGCCGACGACGGGCAGGGTGACCGTGGTGTCCGGCGCGAGCAGCTTCATGACGGGAACTCCATTGACTCGGTGAGACGTTGAGGCATCCGGGGGACCACAGAAGCCGCCCCAGTAGGCGGGGCGATACCGCCCCGCCGGCGCAGTGCAGTCCGCCGGCGCAGTGCAGTCCGGCAGGCGCAGTGCGGCCCCGCAGGCGCACGGCGGCATGGCGGCGCAGTGCGGCCCCGGAGGCGTACGAGCGGGATCTGCGCGCGTAGCGGTACGTCATGGCCGGACGCCGCGGGTGTGGCGGGCGGCGTGGCGGGTGGAGTGGGCCGGGGCCCGTGGGCCGTCGGCGTCCGCGTCCGGTGGTCGGCCGACCGGCGCCGCGCCCCGCCACGGCGCCCGCAGCCGCAGGACGAGCACCACCGCGACCCCCGCGACGCACAGCGTGTATCCGGCGGTGACCCAGCCGGCGGCCGGGCGGCCCGACTTCAGACCGTGCACCAGCGCCGCGCACCAGGCCACGTACGCGCCCATGTGCAGTACCCGCCACCACCGCGACCCGCGGTGCGAGGTGAACGCGCCGCGCACCGCGCCGGTCACCGCCGCCGCGAGGAAGAGGTAGCCGGCCAGCGTGCCGAGGCCGATGAGCAGCGGCCGGCCGCCGTCGGCGAACGGCACCGCGGCGGCCGTTCCGCTGGTCCGGCCGCGCCCGACCTGTACCCCGATGTGCAGGGCGAGGAAGCCCAGTCCGGCGACGCCGGTACCGCGGTGCACGGCCTGCGCGACCAGCCGGTGGCCGGAGTGCAGCAGCAGCCGGTCGGTGGCGGCCAGGCCCCACAGCACGGTGCCGGTGAGCGAGACCAGCGCGAGGACGCCCGCGCCGAAGTCCAGGAAGTCGAGCATCCGCCGGGGCGCGCCGGCCTGGGTGGCCACGGCGAGGAAGAGGAGCACGACGGCCGGCAGGGCCGGGCGCAGGGCGGTCCGCAGACGGGACGCGGGCATCGGGCCTCCTTGAGGAGGGTGCGGGAAGAAGACGCGGGAGGGAGAAGACGTGAAGACGAGGGAGGGAGAAGACGCGAAGACGCGGGAGGGAGAAGGCGCGGGGCAGGAAGAAGGTGCGGGGCAGGAAGAAGGTGCGGGGGAAGAAGGCGCGGGAGCACGGCGGCGGCCGCCGGTTTCGGCGGGCGGGGCCCGGGTCGGGCCACCGGGTTATTCACCACGGTTTATGCGCGTGTCCCGCCGGGGCGCGTAAAGGTGTGCGCCAAAGGCAGTGACCGGGGTGAGCAGCAGCATCACGGACCGCCGCCGGGCCGTCCTCCGGTTTATCGCGCTGTGACAAATTCCTGCACCGGCATCGAAGTTACGCCAGGTAACTCCGGATGGTGCCCCTCCAAGCACGACCACCGCTCGAAGTACGTCCGCACGGCGCTTCCGAGCAGCAGGGCCGTACCCCCCTCCGCATCACGCCAGGAACGAGGTAGCGATGTGTGATCTCCTGAACCGCATCTGGTCACGCCCCCGTGGTGAATGGACCCGCGTTCTGAGAAAGGAACTCCCGGCGCTCGCCGAGAAGGTGACCGAGGAGCTGCGGACCGGATTTCCCGCCTTTTCCGCCCTTCTCGCGGAAACGGGTGCCGAAGCGACCCGCCGGGCCGTGGAACAGGCCATGCTGGTGGCGCTCGGCTACCAGGAAACCGCGGAGCGCGTCCGGCGGACCGGGGACCTCGTCGTCACCCCGCTGCCGGTGGCGCCGGCCCGCCGGGAACTGTTCGCCGCCCTCTCCGGCGCCGAGGACGTCCCCGACGTCGCCCTTGCCGAAAGGGCCCGCCGCGCCGGCTGGCCCGTACCGGCACGCGTCCAGGCCATCGCCCTCACCTCGCCCGCCGAAGCCCCCCAACTGGCCGCCGCCCTCGGCGACGCCCTCATCGGCACGGTCGACGGCGACACCTGCCTGCTCGTCCCCGACCCCGGGACGCAGACCCGCGCCCGGCTGGAGGCCGCGCTCAAGGGCCGGGCGGCGGCGGTCGGCCACACCGTACCGGCGGGCGACACCGCGTCCTCGCTGCGCTGGGCCCGTGCCCTGCTCGCACTGTCGCCCGGCCGTGGCGGACCCGACACCCGCCCGGCCTTCGTCGACGACCACCTCTCCGCACTGCTCCTCCTCCAGGACGAATCGCTGGCGCGGGCCCTGGCCTCCCGCTGGCTGAGCCCGCTCGACGACCTGACGCCGCGCCAGAGCGAGCGCCTGGAGGTGACCTTGCTGGCCTGGCTGGAAAGCGGCGGCGCGCCCGAAGCGGCCAGGGTGCTCCACGTGCACCCGCAGACCGTGCGCTACCGCCTGCGGCAGATCGAGAAGCTGTTCGGGCCCGCGCTGCGCGATCCGCGTACCCGCTTCGAGCTGGAGATGGCGCTGCGCAGCCGCCGCCTGATGGCCCACGTGCGGCGCTACCGCTCACGGGCCGGCCGCCGGGCCCGGGCCGTCGCCTCCACCATCCGGCCGCTGGGCGTGGCCAGGGAGGCCCGGGTCAACGGGTTGTGACCGGCCCACCGTGACCGCGGCGGCCCCGGGCTCCCCTCCGGGGCCGCCGCCCTGTGCGCGGGCTGCCGTCCAGCGGGGGCGAGGCCAAGGTCCGGTGCGGGCCCGGCGTCCGGTGCGAGCCCAACGACCGGTGCGAGCCCAACGACCGGTGCGGGCCCGGAGCCCGGTGCCGCAGCGCTGCCGTTACGCTGGGGCGGACCCGAAAGCGGGACCCGTGCCCAAGGAGGGAGAGCACATGCGGCGCTGCGCCGACGCCTGGCGGCTGTCCATGGGTGCGCTCTTCTTCCTGCTCGCCGGGTTCCTCCTCGCCGAGAGCGGACTGGCTCCGGCGCTCGCCTCCGCGGCGGCCACCGCCGCCCTCCTGCTGCTGTGCCGCGCCTTCCTGGCCGCCGCGCTCGCCCGGCCCGAGCCGCCGGGCCGGGTCCGTACCGCCCTGCGCGACCGGGAACGCCGTACGGCCTTCCTGCCGCAACGCGACCCCGACGCCGCGGGCCGCCCGCGGCCCAGGGCCCCCGGCCGTCCCCTCCCGACGGCCGCGTAGGCGCCTTTCCCCTCGCACTGTGCGGGTGCTCCGGCCCCGCGCGGCTCGTCACGCCGATTCCGCGTTCCGGCACGACGAGACCCGTGGAGGGCTCACCCATGTCCGTTTTCTCCACCTTGGGCAGCGCGCTGTCCCAGGCCGCCGACCTCATCGAACCGCTCTTCGGCGCCTCGGCGACGGCCGCCGCGATCATCCTCTGCACCCTGGGCGTACGCGCCGCGCTGCACCCGCTCGCCCGCGCCGCCGCCCGCGGCGAGAAGACCCGTTCCGCCCACGCGCCGCGCCTGGCCGAGCTGCGGCGCAGGTACGCGAAGGACCCGCGGCGGCTGCGGGAGGAGACGGCCGCCCTCTACGCCGGGACCGGCTCCTCGCCCCTGGCCGGCTGCCTGCCGGCGCTCCTGCAACTGCCCGTCTTCTTCGTCATGTACCACCTGTTCACCAGCGACGGCAGCGGCCTGCTGGGGCACACGCTGCTGGGCGCGCCGCTCGGCGGGCACTGGGCACAGGCGCTGGCGGACGGCGGGGTGTTCGGGCCGCACGGGCTGGTCTACCTCGCGCTGTTCGCGTCGGCCGCCGCCGTCGCCACCTGGAATTACCGGCGGGCCCGTACGGCGGTGACGCGGAACCCGGCGGCGCTCGCGGCCCTCGGGCAGACGGGGGCGGCCGACGGTGGCACGGCGCCCGGCCTCGCCGGTATGACGAAGGTGCTGCCGCTGCTGTCCTTCGGGACGCTGGTCAGCATCGCGGTACTGCCCCTGGCCGCCGCGCTCTACCTGGTGACGACCACGGCGTGGACGGCGTGCGAGCGGGCGCTGCTGCACCGGGACGGCAGCGGCGAGGGCGCGCGGGAGGAGGGCGCCGCGGCGCCGGCCCGTACCGCCGGGTAACGGTCCAGTACGTGAACCGGGTCTTGCGGAGCGGACGCCGTTCTCGGAGGATCGTCCGAATCGCTCGATGGCCGTCCCCATCGGCCGGTCCGGGAGAACCCTCCCGGACCGACCCTTCGACCACGGGAGTTGTACCGATGAAGCTGCTGCGAGTCGGTCCGGTGGGGGCGGAACGCCCGGCGCTGCTCGACAGGCAAGGCGTCCTGCGCGACCTGTCGTCGCTGGTCACGGACATTGACGGGGCGCTGCTCGGGGACAGTGCGGTCCTTGGGCGGATACGGGCGGCGGCGGCCGCCGGGATGCTGCCGCGCCTGGAGCCGGCCGGTCTGCGCACCGGGCCGCCGGTCGCCCGGATCGGCAAGATCGTGTGCATCGGGCTGAACTACCACGACCACGCGCGCGAGACCGGCGCCGCCGTCCCGGCCGAACCGATCGTCTTCATGAAGGCGCCGGACACGGTCGTCGGGCCCGACGACCCGGTGCTGGTGCCGCGCGGCAGCGTGAAGACGGACTGGGAGGCCGAACTGGCCGTCGTCATCGGCCGTACCGCGCGCTATCTGGAGACCGACGAGGAGGCCCGCGCCGCCGTCGCCGGGTACACCATCGCGCACGACGTCTCCGAACGGGAGTTCCAGATCGAGCGCGGCGGCCAGTGGGACAAGGGCAAGAACTGCGAGACGTTCAACCCGCTGGGTCCGTGGCTGGTGACGGCGGACGAGGTGCCCGACCCGCAGGCGCTGGGCGTACGGCTGTGGGTCAACGGCGCGCTGCGGCAGGACGGCACGACCGCCGAGCAGATCTTCCCGGTGGCCGAAGTGGTCCGGTACGTGAGCCGGTTCATGACCCTGTATCCGGGCGACGTCATCAACACCGGCACCCCGGCGGGCGTGGCGATGGGCTGCCCGGACCCCAAGCCGTATCTGCGCGCCGGTGACGTGGTGGAGCTGGAGATCGATGGTCTGGGGCGGCAGCGGCAGGTGCTGAAGGACGCCTGACGGCCACTCGGGCGCCGGTGCCGGCGGGGTGGCCGGTGGCCGGCTGTCGGCTGGACAGGGGGACTCGCCGTACGGGTGGGTGGGCTGACCGGCTGCCCGGTCCGCCTGTGCACATAGTGCGTATATGCCTGCAAAAAAGACAAAACGGACCCAGGTGGTGGGTGCCGCCGCACTGGGGGCCGTGGCCGCCGTGCTCCTCGGCCTGGTCGCGGCGCTCGGCTTCGCGGCCCCGCTGCCCGGCGGCCTCGGCCCGTGCCGGGGGAGCCAGTGCCCGTCCTCGTACGCCGATCCGAACAACGGGCCGGTGGCCGGGCGGGACGAGAACATCAACATCTTCGTCGGCGGGGACTTCCGCGTCGGCGGCTCGGCCGCCGAGGCCGAGGGCAAGATCGTCACCCTCGGCAGCTTCGACATGAACAAGACCGGCGGCTCCAGCGTCTACAACGTGGGCATCGTCGGCGTCGGCTCCCGGGTGCCCCCGCCCAACGGCTCCGACTTCCTGACCGTGGGCGGTGACGTGACCATCGCCCCCGGCCAGCGGCTGCTCGCCGAGGAAGGCAGCACGCACGGCGTCGTCGCGTACGAAGGCAGGCTGACCGGCACGGTGATCCCCCAGTCGGACCAGCGGCCGGGCGTCGCCGACCCGTACCGCGGGCTGGTGCCCGCCCTGACGGCGAGCAGCCGGTGCTACGCCCGGACCGGCGACGGGCAGCGGCCCGTGACCGGCACCGCCGTCAACCAGGGCTACTCGACGGTCTTCACCGGCGACGGCAGGTCCGCCCTCCAGGTCTTCAACGTCGACTTCGACCTGGTGGGCCGCAACGGCGGCGCCCAGGGCATCACCTTCACGGGCATCCCGGAGGGCGCGACCGTCCTGGTCAACGTGCTCGGCGACGCCCGCACCATCAACACGTACATCGGACACGACCTCCGGCCGCCCGGCCTCCGCGAGCGGCTGCTGTGGAACTTCCCGGACGCGAACACGGTCGAGTTCAAGGGCGGCGCGCAGTTCCAGGGGAGTGTGCTGGTCGGCAAGGAGGGCAGTACGACCACCGTTTCGGTGCCGGGCATGAACGGCCGGTTCTTCACGGTCGGTTCGCTGGTGCACACCTCGACGTCCGGCGCGGAGATGCACAACTACCCGTTCAACGGGGACCTGCCGGACTGCCGCGAGCCCAGCCCGAGCCCCACACCGAGCCCCACGGAGCCGTCACCGAGCCCCACGGAGCCGTCCCCGAGCCCCACGGAGCCGTCCCCGTCGCCCACGGAGCCGTCACCGAGCCCCACGGAGCCGTCCCCGTCGCCCACGGACCCGAGCCCGTCCCCGACCGACCCGAGCCCGTCCCCGACCGACGAGCCGTCACCCACCCCCACGGACCCCACGCCGACCGACGAGCCGTCACCCACCCCCACGGACCCCACGCCGACCGACGAGCCGTCACCGTCACCCACGGACCCGAGCCCGTCGCCGACGGACCCCACGCCGACCCCCACCCCGACGGACCCGACACCGTCCCCGACCGGGCCGACACCGTCCCCGACGCCTTCGCCGACCGAGCCACTGCCGACGCCGACGCCGACGCCGACCGCACCGTCACCGACTCCCACCGACCCGACACGGCCGCCGTCGCCGACACCCCCCGACCCGACCCCGGAACCGACGGAGCCGACGCCCAGCCCGACCGATCCGACCCCGGAACCGACCCGCCCGACCCCGGAGCCGACCGAACCAACTCCGGACCCCACCGACCCGACTCCGGACCCCACCGACCCCACTCCGGAACCGCCCACTCCGGAACCGACCTCCACCGAACCGACCTCACCCCCGTCACCGACCACCACCGTGACCCCGGTTCCGACCCCGGAGCCCACGGACTCCTCCTCCGGTGGCCCCGTGCCCGGTCCGGGGCCGACGGATGACGGGGACCAGTTGGCGCACAGCGGCGGCGCCTTCCGGGATCCGCTGTTCATCGGCGCGGCAGTGGCCGCCGTCGTCAGCGGTGTGGTGCTGGTGCTGATCATCCGCACCCGCCGCCGCTCCGGCTGACCTCCGGGTCAGTCCGCCGGCCGCTGCTCGATGTAGCGCCCCAGGGCGTCGACCACCAGCGCGTGGTCGTCGCCCTGGGGGAGGCCGGAGACCGCGACCGTGCCGACGACTCCCGTACCGCGCAGCCTTACGGGGAAGGCGCCGCCGTGCGCGGCGTAGCGGTCGGGGTCGAGCCGGGACGATTCTTCGAACGTCCGGCCCTTGGCGCGGAAGCGGGCGCCGACGAGGTACGAGGACTCCGCGTACCGCTCGACGACGCGGCACTTGCGCTCGATCCACGCGTCGTTGTCCGCCGACGTTCCCGGCAGGGCGCAGTGGAAGAGCTGCTGCGTGCCGCGCCGGATGTCGACGGTCACGGCCGCGCCGCGTTCGCGCGCCAGGTCCGTCAGCAGGCAGCCGAGCCGCCAGGCGTCCTCGTTGCCGAAGCGGTCCAGGACCAGGCGGCGCTCCTGTTCCTCCAGTTCGCGGACCTGGTGACGGGCCGCCTCGCGCTCGTCCGTCCCGTTCGGTGCAACCGTGCCGTTCACGCCGCTCATGCCGTCTCCTCGATCCGGACCGCGCGGCCCTCGGCCGCCGATGTCCTCGCCGCCTCCAGGACGCGCAGCGAGGCTGCCGCCTCCCTGGCGCTCACCGGCGGCTCGCCGCCGGTACGCAGCGCCTCCGCGACGGCGGCGTAGTACGCGGGGTAGGCGCCGGGCAGGGTCGGCACCGGGTCGCCGCCGCCGGTCGGCGGGGACTCCCCCGAGCCGATCCGGCCCCACGCCGACTCCGGCTCCACGCCCCAGCCGGCCGGGTCGTCGCCCGGCCGGCGCCCCTCGCGCAGCGCCGCTTCCTGCGGGTCCAGGCCGTACTTCACGTAGCCCGCGCGGCTGCCCAGCACCCGGAAGCGCGGGCCGAGTTGGGCGGTGGTCGCGCTCACCCACAGGTGCGAGCGGACGCCGTTCGCGTGGGTGAGGGCGAGGAACGTGTCGTCGTCGGCCTCGGCGCCCGGGCGGCGGACGTCGGCCTCGGCGTAGACCAGGGTGACCGGCCCGAACAGGGCGAGTGCCTGGTCGGCGACGTGGCTGCCGAGGTCGTACAGCAGCCCGCCGATCTCCGCCGGGTCGCCGGACTCGCGCCAGCCGCCTTTCGGCCGCGGCCGCCAGCGTTCGAAGCGTGACTCGAAACGCCGCACATCGCCGAGCGCGCCCTCGGTGACCAGTTGGCGCACCGTACGGAAGTCGTTGTCCCAGCGGCGGTTCTGGAAGACGGAGAGCAGCAGGCCGCGCTCGTCCGCGAGGGCGGCCAGCTCATCGGCCTCGGCGGCCGCCCCGGCGAGCGGCTTGTCGACGACGACCGGCAGCCCGGCCTCCAGCGCGGCCCGGGCGAGCGCGACGTGCGTCTTGTTGGGGGACGCGATGACGACGAGGTCCAGTTCGCCGGCGCGGTCCAGCACCTCGTCGGGGGTGGCGACCGTGCGGACCCGGGGGTGTTCGGCGCGGGCCTGAGCCTGCCGGTCCGGGCTGCCGGTGGAGACGGTGTCCAGCACCAGGCCGTCGGTGGCGGCGATCAGCGGGGCGTGGAAGACCGAGCCGGCCAGGCCGTAGCCGATCAGGCCGACGCGGAGGGGTGTGCCGGGGGAGTCGTTCATGCCACCCACTTAAGCAACGCTGTTGCCAAAGTGCAAGCAATGCGGACAATGGACGGGTGACCAGCAACGACCCCGCTGAACGTGTCGCCGCACCGGCCTTCGCGCCGCCCGGCGGCGGAGCCGGCCTGCCCGCCCTGCGCGGCCACAACACCGCACTGGTGCTCGGCCTGCTGCGGACGGCGGGACCGGCGGGCGTCAGCAGGCTGGAGCTGGCCGCGCACACCGGCCTGACCCCGCAGGCCGTCAGCAAGATCACCGCCCGGCTGCGGGCGGACGGCCTGGTGGCCGAGGCGGGCCGGCGCGCCTCCACCGGCGGCAAACCGCGTACGGTGCTGTGCCTGGTGCCCGGGGCCCGGTACGCGATCGGGCTGCACCTGGACCGCGACGAGCTGACCGCCGTCCTCACCGACCTCGCGGGCCGTACCGTCGCGGAGCGCACCGCCCCGCTCGACCTCGGCGCGGGCGCCCCCGCCGTGCTCGACGCGGTGGCCGGACAGCTCGCGGCGCTGCCGGACGAGGCCCGCTCACCCCGCGTCCTGGGCGTCGGCGCCGCCTGCCCGGGGCCGCTCGACCACGCGGCCGGGGTGCTCCGCCGGGTCACCGGCTTCCCCGACTGGGACGGCTTCCCGCTGCGCGACGCGCTCGCCCACCGGCTCGGCCTTCCCGTCGTCCTCGACAAGGACACCAACGCCGCGGCGCTCGGGCTGGCCCAGCGCGAACCCGGCGGCCGGGGCTCGTTCGGCTATCTGCACCTCGGTACGGGCCTGGGCGCCGGCCTGGTGCTCGGCGGCGCGCTCTACCGGGGGGCCAGGACCGGCGCGGGGGAGTTCGGCCACCAGGTGCTGCACCTGGACGGGCCGCGCTGCGGATGCGGCAAGCGTGGCTGCGTCGAGGCGCTGTGCCTGGACCGGGCGGCGCGCGGCGAGCCCGCCGAGGCGGCGCGCATCCTGGGCGTCGCCGCGGCCAACCTCGTGGAACTGCTCGACATCGACCGCGTCCTGCTCGGCGGCCGTACGGTGCTGGCGTCTCCCGGCACGTACGTACGCGGCGTGGCCGACGCCCTGGCCGAACAGGCCCGCACACGCGGCGACGGCCGTACGCCCGCGGTCCCCGTGGCACTGGCCGAGGGCGGCGCGCGGACGGTCGCGGACGGCGCGGCGCACCTCGTACTGGCACCGCTCTTCGGGTCGCCGGGGACACCATTCGGCGCGGGAGCGGCCCCGGGATCGCGCTGAGCGGCCTCGGGACCGCGTGGGAGCGGCCCCGGAACCGCGCTGAGCCGCCACGAAACCGCGCTGATCGGCCGCGGGACTGCGCAGGAGCGGCCCCGAACCGCGCTGATCGGCCGCGGGACTGCGCTGAATGCGCGGCATTCGGGCGATCAGGCGGCCGCACCGGCGGCGTCGGTGCCACGGCGGCGGTGCCGCATGGCAAGGTCCGAAGCCGACCGGTCATACGAGCGGCAGGAGCGTCCGTGATGTCCGTGCGTCCGCCCCGCGCGTTGCCCCGCGCCACCCTCGCTGCGGCCTTGCTGGCCGCGACCCTCCTGATCGGCACGCCACCGGTGTACGGCGGCCCGGCGACGGCGGCCCGTACGGCGGCCGTCCCCGCCGCTGCCGGCGCGACCGCACCGCGGTCCGAGCCCCGCGCCACCGACGCCCCGGCCCGCCCCGACGCCCCGGCCGCCCGCCTCGACGCCCCGGTCCGCCCCGGCCCCCCTGCCCACCTGGCCGACACCGGTGCGCCGGGGGTGTCCCGCGTCGGGGCCGCCGCCCTGGTGTTCCTGTCCGCCGGCGCGCTGCTCGTGGCGGCGGCCCGCCACCTCCGCCGGCGCTGACCCCGGCGCGAGCGCCCGGCTCCGCCGGTCCGCGCCGTGCCGGGAGGGCGAGGCGCTGCCGACCCGGCCCCGCGCGCGGCCCCGGCCCCCGGGCGCTCGGCGGGGTCAAGATCGTGGCGGCTGACTTAGGCTGGGGGCGTCGGCCATACGTACGAGACGCAGGTCACCCGCAGGGTTGCGCGGCGCGTACGGGACCCGCGACGGCGCGGGCCCGGCCGGCACCCCTGGCAGACACGCACGGCGGGAGACCGGCAGTGGCAGAGCGCAAGCCGATCGAGTCATGGCTGACCGACATGGACGGGGTGCTGATGCACGAGGGCATCCCGGTGCCCGGTGCGGACGCCTTCATCAAGCGGCTGCGCGAATCGGGCAAGCCCTTCCTCGTCCTGACCAACAACTCCATCTACACCCCGCGTGATCTGCACGCCCGGCTGAACCGGATCGGGCTGGACGTGCCCTGGGAGTCCATCTGGACCTCCGCGCTGGCCACCGCCCAGTTCCTGGACGAGCAGCGGCCGTCCGGCACCGCGTACGTCATCGGCGAGGCGGGTCTGACCACCGCGCTGCACGACATCGGCTACGTCCTCACCGACCACGAGCCGGACTACGTCGTGCTCGGCGAGACCCGTACGTACAGCTTCGAGGCGCTCACCAAGGCCATCCGGCTGATCAACGACGGCGCCCGGTTCATCGCCACCAACCCGGACGAGACCGGCCCCTCGGCGCAGGGCGCGCTGCCCGCGACCGGCTCGGTGGCCGCACTGATCACCAAGGCGACGGGTGTGGAGCCGTACTTCGTCGGCAAGCCCAACCCGCTGATGATGCGGCACGGCCTGAACGTCATCGGCGCGCACAGTGAGACCTCCGCGATGATCGGCGACCGGATGGACACCGACGTGCTGGCCGGCCTGGAGGCGGGCATGGAGACGTTCCTGGTGCTGACCGGGCTCACCGGCAAGGGCGACATCGAGCGCCACCCGTTCCGGCCGTCACGGGTCGTCGACTCCATCGCCGACCTCGTCGAACTGGTGTGACCCGGACGGCCGTACGCCGCCTCCGGACCCTCACCCGGACGGCGCAGCCACGGCCCTCACGGGATGCGGGATCCCGCCGCCGGGCGGACCTTCGGAAGTGTTCGGAGGTTCACCATGCGCTCACCGGGATTCACTCTCTGTGCCGCCCTGGCGGTGACGGTGCTGTCTCCGGGGCCCGCGCTCGCGTCCGCCGGCCGGGTACCGGGCGCCACGGCGGGCACGGTCGCGGTCACGCCGTCCGCCCTCGCGCCGGGCACCGAGGCGGCCCTCCAGGTCACCGGCTGCACCGGCCGCGCGGGCCGGGCGACTTCGGACGCGTTCGTCGACGCCGTGCCGCTGGCGCGGGTCGCCGCGGGGATGGTGGGCGACGCGCGGGTGCGCTCCACGGCCGACCC
Source organism: Streptomyces sp. NPDC018045 (assembly GCF_044327445.1). Lineage (NCBI taxonomy): Bacteria > Bacillati > Actinomycetota > Actinomycetes > Kitasatosporales > Streptomycetaceae > Streptomyces > Streptomyces sp. NPDC018045. The sequence goes on along the minus strand of NZ_JBIRFL010000008.1, from coordinate 164,002 downwards.
CGGCGCGTACGCCGTCTCCGTCCACTGCGACGGCGAGGACGCGCGTGCCCGAGGCGCCTTCGAGGTCGTCCCGGCCTCCGCGGACAGCGGCGGCGCGGCCGCGGAGCCGGCGGACGGCACCGGGGCCCAGGACGCGGACCCGCCCGGGGAAGCCGCCGGGCCCGCGCCTACCGGCCCCCTCTCCGCACCGGCGTCCGGCAGCCCCGGCCCGCCCGCCTCCCCCTCCGCCCCGGTACGGGCCGGGGGCGGCTGGACGGCGGCCCACCCGCACCCGGCCGCGGGACACCGCGCCGGGGCGCCCGCCGAGGCGTCGCGCACCGCCCTGGCGCGGACGGCGGCCGTACGGACGGCCGCGAGCCACGAGGGCGACGGGGCCTACGCGGTGGGCCTGGTGCTGGCGGGAGGCGCGCTCCTCGCGCTCACCGGGCAGGCGCTGCGGATGCGGCGCCGGCGCAAGGGGCCGGGCGATGGCGATGCGGGCTGACGACCACCCGGTGGCGGACCGCCGCCCGTACGGCCCCGGCAGCGGCCGGATGGCCGTCGGCGTCGCCTGGGCGGTCCTGCTGCTCGGACTGTGGCTGTGGGGCCGGGACCTGACCGACGGCGGGGACCTGGCGAAGGCGCCGACCACCGGCGACGTCGCGGCCGTCGGCCGCCCGCTGGACCAGGACCTGCCCGCCGCCCACGCGCCCCTGGCCACCTCCCCGGGCGGCCGCCCGACCGAGGTCGCGGTCGGCGCGCTGGACGTACGGGCCGGTGTCACGGAGACCGGACTGGACGCCACCGGCGCCGTGGACACGCCGCCCTACCGCACACCCGGGGTCGTCGGATGGTACGCGAAGGGGCCGCAGCCGGGCACGGCGGGCGCCGCGGTGCTGGTCGGGCACGTCGACACGACCAGCGGCCGCGCGGTCTTCCACCGCCTCGGCAGCCTCAAGCCGGGGCAGCCGGTGGACGTCCGCAGGGAGGACGGCGGCACCGCGCGGTTCACCGTCGAGGACGTCAAGATCTACGACCGCGGGAACTTCGTACCGCGCAAGGTCTACGGCGCCCACCTGCCGGGCCGCGCGGAACTGCGCCTGATCACCTGCGCCGGCACCTACGACAGCGCGCGGGACGCCTACACCGCCAACGTCGTCGTGCACGCCTACCTGACGAAGGTCACGCCAGCGCCGGAGAGTTGACGCCACCGCGAACGGACGGGGCGGGGACGCCGGGCCGGCCGGTCCCGGGCGGGGCGGGACGGCGTAACAGGTTGTCCACAGCCCGGCCTGCGGTTGAGGGGCCTGTGCCAGGATGGGGCGGACCGGTCCTGTCCCGTGCTCCGAGGGGGGAGTGGATGTACGGCAATGTTCGGGGATCCGGGGGCGGTTCCCCGGGTGGGCGCCGCGCCGCGCGCCGGCGCGGTGTGTCCGGCGCGGCATCGGCGTTGGGGGCGCTGCTGCTGGTGACGGGGTGCTTCTCGTCGTCCGGCGACGGCGACGGCGAGCGGGACGACGGGAAGGCCGGGGCCAAGCCCGGGCAGCAGCCCAGGTCCACGGTGCCGTACTGGGTCAACCCGGAAGGCAAGGCGGCCCGGCAGGCCGCCGCGTACGCCAAGAGCGACAAGTCCGACGACGCCCGGCTGATCGACAAGATAGCGGAGCAGCCCGTCGCCGAGTGGATCGGCGTCGAGGACCCGCAGGGGGAGGCCCGAGGCTTCACGGAGGCGGCGGCCGAGGCCGGCCGCGAGGCGCTGCTCGTCCTGTACAACATCCCGCACCGCGACTGCGGCAGTTACTCCAAGGGCGGCGCGGCGGACGGCAACGCCTACCGGGCGTGGCTGGACGGTGTGCTCAAGGGCATCGGCGACCGCCCCACGACCGTCGTCCTGGAGCCGGACGCCCTGCCGCACATCGCGGACAAGTGCACCCCCGAGCAGTTCCACGAGGAGCGCTACGCCCTGCTGACGGAGGCCGTCGGCAAGCTCAAGGCGCTGCCGCACACCAAGGTCTACCTGGACGCCGGCAACCCGCACTGGATCAAGGACCCCGGCCGCATGGTGGAGCCCCTGAAGCGGGCCGGCCTCGACCGGGCCGACGGCTTCGCGCTGAACATCTCCAACTTCCAGACCACCGAGGAGAACACGGAGTACGGCAAGCGGCTCTCCGGGATGGTCGGCGGCAAGCACTTCGTCATCGACACCAGCCGCAACGGCAACGGCCCCGCGCCCGGCGGTGACGACCCGGAGAACTGGTGCAACCCGCGCGGCCGCGCCCTCGGCGCGACACCGACGACCCGGACCGGCGACCCCCTGGTGGACGCCTATCTGTGGATCAAGCGGCCCGGCGAGTCCGACGGGACGTGCAAGGGCGGTCCCAAGGCGGGCGACTGGTGGCCGGAGTACGCGCTGGAGCTGGCCCGCAACACGAAGTAGCCGACAGTGGACCGGCGCGGGGGCTCCGGGCTCCGGAGCCCCCCCGCGCCGTCACCGGCTCAGTTCAGGCCCAGCCCCTTCAGCTCGGCCTTCGACGCCGTCGGCACCTTCACCCAGACCGCCTTGGACGGCGTGCCCTGGTCGTCCACGGCGGTGAGCATGTACCAGCCGGGCGGCACCAGCGTCGGGTCCTTCGGCAGCGTGACCGTCACACCGTCCTCGGTCTTCGTGAAGTCCAGCGCGACCGACCGCTGTTCGATGTTGGTGACGTGCGTGAACGACCCCGGCCGCAGCAGCCGCATCTTCTTGACGGACGACGCCTGCCGGGTCCGGTACGTGGCCCGGCCGCCCAGCTCGACCGTCTTCGGCCCGGGGTCCGCCAGCTCCGGCCGCGCGTCCCGGTGGAGGTACGGCGGCGTCCAGATGTCGATCTGCTGCTGGAAGACGCCGGGCTTGGTGTTGTCCTTGTCGGCGAAGAGCGAGTCGGAGCCGAACGTCATCACCCGGCCGTCCGGCAGCAGCAGCGCGCCGGAGTGGTAGTTGCGCCCCACCAGCGGATCGGCCACCGGGCGCGAGGTGTTGGCCTTCGGGTCGTACAGCTCGGCCTTCAGGACGTTGCTGTCGCTGCGCCCCCGGTAGTCGCCGGAGCCGTTGGTGGTGAGCACCGTGTCGTCGGGCAGGATCACGCTGCTGGGGTAGCGCGCCTTCGCGTACAGCGGGGGGCCGTCCTTGAAGCGCGGCCGACCGGCGTGCAGGTCCACCAGCCGGGTCTTGTCGGTCGCCTTGGGGTCCTCGCCGACTCCGCCGCCGCCCAGCACCATGTAGCGCTGGTCCTGCGCGGGCGGCAGCAGCACGGACATCGAGGTCTCCAGCACGTCCGGGTCGCTCATCCCGGGGATGACCTGGAACTTGTTGGTCTTCAGGTCCCAGATGCCGGGGGTGCGCCCGACGTTGTCGGGCCCGTACCCGGCGTTGGAACCGGTGTAGAGCAGCCGTCCCTTGTCGGTGAGGAAGAGGGCGGGGTAGGTCGGGAAGAAGCGCTGCTTGGGCAGGTAGGTCCACTTCTTCGTCTTCGGGTCGTAGATCTCCTGCTTGCCCGGGACGACCTGGCCGATCTCGTCGAGCCCGGAGGTGGACAGCACCTTGCCGTCCTCCAGGCTGGTCAGGGTCGGGTACCAGCGGGCCTCGTTCATCGGGTCGACCGGGAGGTAGCGCTCGGCCACCGGGTCGAACTCGAACGAGTCCTTGATCCCCTGGAAGTCCTTCTTGTCGAAGGAGAGCTTCTGCGCGATGCCGTAGAGGTTGCGGGCATCGGCGCCGGTCAGGCCGTGGATGCGGTAGTTGTCCTGGGCGCCGGTCGAGTACTGGCGGCCTTCCTTGAGCGCTTCCACGTACACGCGGGCCTCGCTGTGGGTGACCGTGACCTTGCCGGTCCTCGGGTCCGTCTTCTTCTTGGCGCGCGGGACGACGACGGGGTCCTTGGACGCGAAGGTCTTGCCGTTCTGCTTGCCGGTGAAGAGCGTCCCGGCCGGAAACGTCTTCGGCGCGTCCGGGTTCTCGTTGTAGACGATCATGAGCCCGCCGGCCTTCTTCACGTCGCCGCCGAGCTTCTCGTAGCGCTGGGTGCCGCCGGCCACCAGCAGCTTGCCGTCCGGAAGCTGGGTGTGGCCCGCGCAGAAGAGGTCCTTCGGGGTGGGGATGTTCTTGAAGGTGTTCTTCACCGGGTCCCACAGGACCGTACGGAAGGACTTGGCCGCGAAGTTCTTGGCGTTGTTCCCGGACCCGGCGACCAGCAGCACCTTGCCGGTGTGCAGCAGCGCGGCGTGAATCGTGTTGATCTTGTATTCGGGCGGTACGTCCACCACGTCCCAGTGGCCGTTCTCCGCCTTGTACTCGGGCTGATTGATCTTGTACTGGTGGTACTGCTCCGAGACGAACCCGAACAGGGCCGGGCCGTTCATCCCTGCCAGTGCGAGCACCACCGCCGCACCGATCGCGACTCTGCGGGTGCGCCGGCTCGGACGGTACTTCATGTGTGACGTCCCCCAAGGGCGATCCGCGCGGTCCGGTCGGCGTCGGCCGTACGACGGCCCAGGTCACCCCGGGCGCCGTGGTGCCCGGCCCGGCCGTCCGGCGGCGCCGGGCCCGGTGGCGCGGCGCCGGGCCCGGCGCCGCCGGAGCCGGTGTCACCGTCGGCCGCCCAGCTCGGCTGGCGCTGCGGATGCGGAGCCTGCCGCGGCCCGTCGCCGGACCCCGGCGTGTCCCCCCGCGCCTTCCTGCGCTTGTCCCGCCGGATGCCCCAGCGCCAGGCGAGGACCGGCGCCGCCGTGATCAGCAGGGCCAGCGCGGCCCAGGTGATCATCGCCGGATGGCTGTGCCCGAAGTGGAACGACGCGCCCAGCGAACCCCCGAAGACCAGGATGAAGAACAGGTGCACCCGGAACGTGCCGAAGAGGGTGTCCGGGCTGGAGGAGTCCCCCTTCGGTGTCACCACGAACTTGCTCTTGCGGCGCAGCACCGTGTCGAACAGCGAGCGGGCGTAGATCGGCGCGGACAGTGCGGACATCACCATGCCCGCCACGCCGCCCGAGCCCTCCGGCTCGTGCGGCGAGACGTTGTGCCGGCGGTTCCAGACGTACAGTCCGATCTGGAGCGCCGAGGCGTTGCCGTAGAGCATCATCCACACCGAGGGGTCGATCTGGACGCCCGAGGCGCCCAGCCCCAGGAACAGCGCGCAACTCAGCGCCGCCAGAATCCAGTTCATGGCGGACATCGGGTAGAAGATGACCATCATCGTGTAGTTGAAGAACCTGCCCGGCGGGAGCGTGAAGGGCGCCTTCCAGAACTGCTTGAGGAGGGTCTCGTACGTCCCGCGCGACCAGCGGAGCTGCTGGGTGAAGAAGTCCGTCCAGGCGGTGGGGCCCTCACCGACCGCGAGCACGTCCGGGGTGTAGACCGAGCGCCACTTCTTGCCGGTGTCCGGGTTGCGGTGCCGGTGCATCTCGAAACCGGTCGCCATGTCCTCGGTGATCGAGTCGTACAGGCCGCCGATCTGCTGGAGGGCCCTGATGCGTACGGCGTTGGAGGTGCCGACGAACATGGGCGCGCCGTAGCGGTTGCCGGCCCGCTGGATCAGCGCGTGGAAGAGGAACTGCTGCGACTCGGCCGCCTTGGTGACGAACGTGTCGTAATTGCCGTACACCTGCGGGCCGATGACGAAGCCGACGTCCGGGTCGCGGAAGAAACCGAGCATCCGCTCAAGGTAGTTGGGCAGGGGCACGTGGTCGGTGTCGACGGAGGCGAAATAGTCGTAGGCGTCGCCGTGCGCCTGGAGCCAGGCGTTGTAGTTGCCGTGCTTGGTCCTGGCGCGGTGCGGCCCCTTCCGCTGGTTCCACAGGGGGACGCCCTTGCGGGTGAAGTGGTGGACGCCCAGGCGCTCGCAGACCGCTTTGACGTCGGGGTCGTCGCCCTCGTCGAGGAGCCAGACGTGCAGCAGGCCGCGGTGGCGGATCCTGACGGCCGCCTCCAGCGTCTTGGTCACCATCTCCAACGGCTCCTTGCCGGGCACGAAGGAGGTGAGGAAGGCGACGCGGGTGCCGGTCTCCGGCACGACCGGGATGGGGTCGCGGGCCACCAGGGTGGCGTGCGCGTTGGACAGGACGTTCATGCACCGGAAGAACTCGATCAGTCCGATCGAGACCAGCATCACGGTGTCCAGCACCGGCAGGAAGTCGTAGGCGGGGTGGTCGCGTTCGGTCCAGTGGGCCGGCTGCATCAGCCAGGCGAGCAGGCCGAGTGAGACCAGGGGAGCGGCGCCGAGCAGTAACGCCGCGCGTATTCGGTGTGGTTCGTCCGCCAGCAGGCTGCGGTAGCGCACCTTGTAGGGCTTGTCCGGGTCCGGCTGGGTGAGCGGCCCGGCGAGGCGGCTGTAGTGCTCGTAGTCGTAGCGCGGCAGCGGCTTGCGCTGTGGCCGGCGCGGCCAGTGCTGGCGCGGCACGCGCAGGCGGGTCGTCGCGGACGGGTCGTACTGGTGCTCCTGCCGGGCGCCGGTAGGCGGCGACGTCATGAGTCCATCCCCCCGGCACGCATGCTGGCTGCGTGCCCTTCTTCTCATGGCCCGAGCCTTCGGTCCCCCTCGACCGACCCGGGCGCAAGTGGTGTCGGCCGCCTATGGCGTAGACGTGGGACGGCCGCCTTCCGGTTGCATGATTCCCGCCGGAATCCGCGTCCCGTGCGGAGGGGCCCCCACACCCCACTCATCGCAACCGGTACGTCACCCAACTTGAGCGCGCACAAGCTCAGTTGGTCTCCGGTATCCCGTCAGGGTCCCGAACCTCATATCTTGATCGCAAGGGTGAAACGAGGAGTTTACCGGACATGCGAGTGCATTGGTGGACGGGTCAGGTCGGAGAGGGCATTACTTCGGACCTGAACTGCGCAGCCGTAGGCGGATGTTGTCGAAATGGCGGCGTACGGCCCGCTCGGCCCGCTGCGCGTCACCGTCGCGTACCGCCGCGAGGATCTCCGCGTGCCGGCGGTGGGTGACCCGCGGGTCGGCCCCCGGCCCGGCCAGGTCCGTGCGTACGCGGTGGAACGCCTCCCAGAACGCGTCCAGCACCTCGCTCAGCAGACGGTTGCCCAGCCCCCGGTACAGCGCGGCGTGGAAGGCCCGGTCGGTGTCGGCCCGCACCGCCCCTTCGGCGGCCTCCGCCGCCATTCGCTCCACCAGCCCGTCCAGCTCCGCGAGCGCCGCCTGCGGCACCTGACCCGCCAGCCGCGCGATCAGCCCGGTCTCCACCGCCTCGCGCAGCTCCAGCAACTGGAGCAGGCTGTCCTCGCCCCGGTAGTGGCCGGCCACCGTGCGGAAGGCCAGGCCCTCGGTCATCGGGGCCATCGACATCGGCCCGACGTACGTGCCGAAGCCGTGCCGGATCTCCACGATGCCCATCGCCTGCAACGCCTTGAGCGCCTCGCGGACGGAGTTCCGGCTGACCCCGAGCAGCTCCATCAGGTCCGTCTCGGTGGGCAGCGGCGCCCCGGGGGCCAGCCGCCGGTCGATGATGAGCTTCTTGATCCGCTCCTGGATGTCGCGCGCCATTGTGCGACTGTGCACCCCGATCACCGTTTTGACCAGCGATACACCGGCTCGGCGCCGGGAAAACGGGGGCGACCCGGAGGCCGGGAAAAGCACTGAGACCCCCTCGTGGCTACGAGGGGGTCTCAGTGTGACGTGCGCCGCCAGGGACTCGAACCCCGGACCCGCTGATTAAGAGTCAGCTGCTCTAACCAACTGAGCTAGCGGCGCGCGCTGACGTGGAAAACTTTACACGAACTCCAGGGGTGCTCCCGACCACCTGCCCGGCCGCATGGTCCCGCCGAATGTGTGACCTGCGTCACCCGCTTTTGCGTCCGTCCGGGGAGTGTTGGTGCCCGCCGGATTCCGCGGGCCGGTGGGGCGAAAGTCCCGTGATCTCGGGACCTTCGTCGAGCCGGATGACCGATTTGGTCTGTGAGTATGCTTTCGTAATGGATGATCATCAGTTGCCCCGTCAACATGCGATATCTCCTACCAGTTGAGACGCTGTGGCAGGTGCGACGGCGAACGGGAACGGAATCAGCCTGGAGGGGAACGGAAATGGCAGTGCCGGGATTCGTGGAATTCGACCCCGCGGGCGGCTGCCCCTGCGGGGGCTGCGCCCAGGAGCGGCGCGCACTCCAGCACGCGCTCGCGGTCCGGGACGGCGGGCACCCCGCCGCGCACGGCGCCCGCCGCGCGCTGGTCCTCGTGGCGACCGCCGGAACGGTCCTGAGCAGCGGCGTTTCCGGTTCCGGGGTGGCCGCCGGCCTCGGCGCCGGGGCCGGTACGGGCGCGCCGGGCGGCCGCGAGCGGACCCTGCCCGCCCTCGCCGCGGCGCACGGCCCCGGTCACCCGCGGACCGCCGGGCCGGGCGTCCCGGCCCTCTCCCTGACCTCGGGAGCGACCCCTCAAGGGCAGGTCGGCGGCCTGTACGGGGGGACGGGCAGCGGCCGGGCGGTGGCGGTCACCACGCCCCGGCCCCTCACCCGGGAGCAGATCATCGAGCGGGCCCAGCGCTGGGTCAGCGCCCAGGTCCCGTACAACATGCATCGCTTCTGGTCGGACGGTTACCGCCAGGACTGCTCCGGATTCATCTCGATGGCCTGGGGCCTCGGCCGCAGCCAGTGGACCGGAAGCCTGGCCCAGTACGGCATCCGTATAACGAAAAGCGAACTGCGGCCCGGCGACATGCTGCTCTTCCACAACCCGGGAAATCCGGGCGCCGGGTCCCACGCCACCATTTTCGGCGGCTGGGCCGACTCCTCCCGTACGCGCTACATCGCGTACGAGCAGACCCGGCCGCACGCGGTGAAACGGTCCACGCCGTACGCCTATTGGAGCAATTCCACGCGGTACGTCGCCTACCGCTACCGCGGGCTGGCCGGGGACGGCGATCCGGGCGGGGACCCGGGCAGCGGCACATCGGCCTTTCCCGGCGCTGGGGTATTCGGGCCGGGCGCGGACAACGCGTACGTCACCCGGCTGGGCCGGATGCTGGTGGAACGCGGCGGCGGCCGGTTCTACATGTCGGGGCCCGGCCCGCGCTGGACCGAGGCGGACCGCAGGGCCACCGAGGCGTTCCAGCGGGCCCAGGGCTGGACCGGCGCGGAGGCGGACGGTATCCCGGGCCCGGCGACCTGGTCGTACCTGGTCAACGGCGTGGGCCGGGACATCGGCGGCTCCGGCGGGGGCGGCGCCACGGCGTTTCCCGGCCGGGGCTGGTTCCGGCCCGGCCAGGTGAACGGGTACATCACCGGCCTCGGAGAGCAACTGGTGAGCAAGGGTTTCGGCAAGTACTACAGCTCCGGCCCCGGACCCCGGTGGACGGAGGCGGACCGCCGCAACGTCGAGGCGTTCCAGCGGGCCCAGGGCTGGACCGGCCGGGACGCCGACGGCTACCCCGGCCCCGAGACATGGCGGCGACTCTTCCGATGACGGAGCGCACGATGACGGAGCGCACGATGGCGACGAAGACCGAGACAGCGGACAAGAAGAACGCGACGACGCCTACGAGCGCGGCGCCGGGGGCGGGCGGGACGGCCGGGGCGGTGGGGGAGCCGGGAGCGGAGTCCGGCCGGGCGGGGGAGGACGCGCTGGGGACAGTGGCTGATGGCTCATCAGGCCGCGCGCGTGCCGACGGCACTGACGAGCCCTCAGCGCGCACTGAGCCGGAAGCGGGGGCGCCGGAGACAGGGGGCCCGGAAGCGGGAACACCGGAAACAGGGGCTCCGGAAGCAGGCGCCCCGGACCCAGCCGTACCGTCCGGCCCTCCCCTCTGGTCCGCTCGGCTGCGGTCCCGCGGGCACGGCGACAGCATCCCCATGGACATGCTGTTCCGCGCCGAACCGGACACCGGCACCGCCCGGCCGCCCGGGGCCGCCGGCGCGCCGGAGCTGGACTTCACCAAGGGACCGCGCCGCCCGGACGGCGGCACACCGCCCCCGGGCGGCCCGGCCGCCACGGGTAGCCGACGGGACGCCGCCAAGGCCGCGTCCTCCAGGGCCGCGTCCGCCAAAGCCGCGTCCACCGGGGCATCGTCCACCGTGGCCGCGTCCGCCGACGCCGACACCACCGAGCAGCCGCGGGTGGCCGTACCGCCGACGGCTCCGGAACCCGCCCGCACCACCCCCGCCGACGCCGCCGTGGCCGGTATCACCGCCGCGACCGACCTGCTGGACACCGCGGAACGCGCCGCGCTCGACGGCGCCCTCGGGGTGGTCGACGCGGGCAGCCGCTCCCGTACGGAGGGCGGCCCCGCCACCCGCGGCGGCCGGGACGCGGATAGCGGTACGACCGCGGGCGGCCACCCCTCCTGGTTCCGCGAACTCCCCGGGCCCACCGTGCGTCTGACCCCCGAGGAAGCCTCCGGCCTGGCCGAGCGGCGCGGCTTCTCGCTGTCCGGCTGGCTGGCCCTGTTCGTCGGCCTGCTGGCGATCGCCGGTTCCGTGGCGTTCCTGTGGTGGCGCGGGATGCTGCCCGCCTCGGTGGTGCGGGCCCTGGGCGTGGAGATCGCCGTCCGGCCCTCGCCGCACCTGTGGGAGTGGGCCGTGGCCGGCCTCGGCGGCGTGGTGGCGGTGTGCGCGTTCGGCGGACTGGCCCGCGGGCGGGTCGGCAGCGCCTGGGTGCTCAGCCTCTTCGGCCGCTACCGCGGCAGCGTGCGCCGGACCGGCCTGGTGTGGATCAGCCCGCTGGTGCTGCGCCGCCGGGTGGACGTACGGCTGCGGCACTGGCGCAGCGAGGCGATGCCGGCGGTCGACGCGGAGGGCCTCCAGCTCCGCGTCGTGGTGCTCGTCGTATGGCGGGTCAGGGACACCGCCCGGGCCCTGCTGACCGTGCGCGACCACACCGCCTACCTGCGCGAACAGGTGGAATCGGCGATGGCGCGGGTGCTCTCCCAGCTCCCGGCGGACGCGTTCCACGAGGAGGCGCCGACGCTGCGCGACGCGCAGGCGGTCGGCGAGGCCCTCACCCAGGTGCTGTCCGCGGACTGCCGGCCGGTCGGCATCGAGGTCTTCTCCGTCCAGCCGACCCGGATCGAGTACGCGCCGGAGGTGGCGGCGGCCATGCAGCGCCGGCAGATCGCGGTGATCGACGCCAAGCACCGCGACAGCGTGCTGACCTCGGTCGTGGACGCGGTCGACGACACCGTCCGCCGGCTGACCAGCAGAGGGCTGGTGGAGCTGGACGACTACGAGCGAAAAGCCCTGGTCAAAGATCTGACCGTGGCCTTCTACACGGCGCGCGGCAGCGCCGCCGGCAAGAACTGACACAGCGGAGAGGCAGGCAGTGGGATGGGGACACCGGTGTTCTTCGAGGTCGTCGGGGCCGACTGCGGATGCGCCTTCTGCGGCGGGGCCGCGGTCGAGTCCGCGGCGCGCCACGGCGGCAGCCGGGCGCGGTGCACGGTGCGCGGCGCGCTCGCGGCGGCGGTGGGGGCGGTGACGCTCGTCGGCGCGGCGGCCGGTGCGGCGGGTGCCGAGCCGGCGCCTCGCCACGCGGGCTGGGACGGCGCGAAGTACTGGTACCGGGACGCCACCGGCTGGTGGCGCTGGACCAGCCACTACGAGAAGTACGCGCGGCACGCGGGCGGTCCCGGCAGCAGGTCCGGCACGGCGTCCTCCGCGCCTTCGCCGGCCGGCACGGACGCGCGCGGCCACAACCCCGACCCCACCTTCCGGGGCCGGTCCGGCTGGGACGCCGTCGACCGGGTGTACTGGTACCAGCAGGGCGGTAGCTGGTGGTGGACCAGCCACCGGGACCGCTACGAGGCCCGTACCGGCAGGCCGGGCGGCCCGGGCGACGACACGCCCACCGGCACGGGCGTCGACACCGATTCCGGTTCCGACTCCGGTGCGCCGAACGGCGGGAGCGGCAAGGGCACCCCCGTCCGGCACGGCACCGAGGCCGCGATCCGGTGGGCGATGGCGCAGATCGGCAAGCCCTACGCGTGGGGCGGCAACGGCCCGTCCGCGTTCGACTGCTCCGGCCTGGTCCAGCAGGCGTACCAGCGTGCGGGCATCTCGCTGCCCCGGGTCGCCGACGCGCAGTACCGCGCCGCCGAACCGATCACCCGGTCCCAGTTGCGCCGCGGCGACCTGGTCTTCTGGTCGTCCAACGGCTCCTCGTCCGGCGTCCATCACGTGGCGATCTATCTCGGCGGCGGCCAGTACCTGGAGGCGCCGCGATCCGGCCGGTCGGTCCGGATCTCGTCCTTCGCCTCCTACCGCCCCACCTTGTACGGGCGGGTCGGCTGACCCCGCAGGCCACCCTCCGCCGCCCGCCGCCGTGCGGGCCTGCCCTTGAAGAGAGGTCGACCGCCATGGCGCCGACAGCGCCCACCGCCCTGCCCCCCACGTCCGACGAACCGTCCGCGGGCCCCGTCCCCGCGATATCCGACTCCGTGACGTCCGACCCTGCGATATCCGGCCCCGCGATACTCGGCCCTGCGACATCCGGCCCCGCGATACTCGGCCCTGCGACATCCGGCCCCGCGACGCCCGATCCCGCGACGCCCGGCCCCACCCCACCCGGCCTCGCCCCCGCCGTGCCCGCCACCGCTTCGACCGTGCGGATGCCCGACCCCGGGGCGCACGGCTTCCTGCCCGAGCGGCCGCCCGTACGGACCATGACCGGCACCTGGACGCGGCTGACCGAACTGGCCGCCGCGGCCGCCACCGCGCCGGACCCGGACACCGCCCGTGACCTGGTCGCCCGGGCGGGACGGGACGGCGACCTGACGGAGCTGCGGCAGCGTGTCTCGCGGCTGTCGCTCCGCAACGCCGACGCCGCGTCCGTGCGGGTGGCGGTGATCGCGGCGGCCTGCGGCTGGAGCGCCCTGGACCCGCTCGCCCCCGCCTCCCCGCGCACCGCCGACACCGCCTTCCTCGACCTGTGGTCGGCCGTCGCGCACCGCGTGGACCACCAGTTCGTGGGGCTGTCCACGCTCGCCCTGCTGAACTGGGCACCCGAGCGCAAGCCGCGCCGCCATGTGCCCATCGACCAGCTCGCCCGTGCGGAGGCGCTGGTCCCCGTCGTGCGCTGGTCGCCGCCGGAGCAGCCGCTCGGCAGGCTGGACCGGCTGATGCTGGCCACCACCCGGTTGGAGGCGCACGGCATCTGGCTGTTCCGGCTGGCCGGGACGCTCGCCGGGCGCGCCCCCGGGGACGCGTCCACCGGTACGGCGCTGCGCCGCCTGATCCGTATCCAGCACGCGCTGCGCGCGCAGCTCCGCGGCGAGGCGGCGGAGCTGCGGGCGGCCCCGGGCTCCGCGCGGCAGGGCGCGGTGCTCGCCGCGCTCGCGGCGCAGGGGGCGCTGGAGCCGCCGGTGTTCCTGGCGGCCGACGCGGTGCTCGGCACGGGCGGCCGCCGGGCGGGGGAGGTGAGCCGGCACCAGCTACGCCGTCATCTGCCGACCGCGCACCGCGCCTGGCTGACCGCCATGGAGAGGCACTGCGCGCCCGTACGGACCCTCGCGCACCGCGGCGGTCCGGAGGCCGCCGTCTACCGCGAGGCACAGGAATCCCTGATCGCGCTGCGGCGTACGTACGCGGGGCTGGTGCGGTGTGCCGCGGGGCTGGGGGAGAACGACCGGATACCGGTGCGGCCGTGTGGTCGCGACGACCGGCCGTCCGCTGCTCATTGGTCTGGACATGTCCATGCGGTGTCACTACGCTGAACTTGGTCTAGACCGCGCGGTACGCATGTCAGCAGCTCATGGAACACCCCCCTCGTTCTTCAGGAGCACACCTATGCGTAAGAAGCTCAGCGCTGCCGTGGTCGGTCTCGGCATCGCCGGAGTGTCCCTGTTCGCCACGGGCAGCGCTTCCAGCCACGGCTACAGCGACCAGCCCCCCAGCCGCCAGGCGCTCTGTGCCAAGGGCACCGTCAAGAACTGCGGCGCGATCCAGTACGAGCCGCAGAGCGTCGAAGGCCCCAAGGGCTTCCCGGCCGCGGGCCCCGCCGACGGGAAGATATGTTCCGGCGGCAACAGCGGGTTCAAGGAACTGGACGACCCGCGCGGCGGCCAGTGGCCCGCCACCCGGCTCAAGGGCGGCCAGGGCTACACCTTCCAGTGGCGCCTGACGGCCCGGCACGCCACCACCGACTTCCGGTACTACATCACCAAGGACGGCTACGACCCGCGCAAGCCGCTCACCCGGGCGGACCTCGAACCCGAGCCGTTCGTGACGGTGCCGATGGGCGGGCGGCAGCCGGCCGCGACCGTGCAGCACCAGGGCACGGTGCCCACCCAGAAGTCCGGCCACCACATCATCCTGGGCGTCTGGAACATCGCCGACACCGGTAACGCGTTCTACGCCTGCTCCGACGTCACCCTGTCGTAACCGGCGCCGGAGCCTTCGACGGGCCTCCCCGCCCTTCCTCCGGGGAGGCCCCCTCCGACCGAGCGCCGCGCCGGCGCCCGCCCCGGAGGGGACGCCCGCCCTGCCGGGGAGGCCCTGTCCGCACCGCCCCGGCACGGCCCGCCCCCGCACGGCCCGCTCCCTCGCGGCCCTTCCGCATTCGTCCGGCCGCCGCCCCTAGGCAGTACCGACCGGCGGGAATATTCTGCTGGTTGGTCTGGACCGCAGTGCACTCGGCTCGCAGGAAACCCCCCTCATGTTCCGGGAGCGACACATGCGCAAAAGGATCAGTGCGGCCGTCATCGGCCTGGGCGTCATCGGCGTGTCCGTCCTGTCGGCGAGCGGCGCGACCAGCCACGGCTACACCGACGCCCCCATCAGCAGACAGAAACTGTGTGCCAACGGCACCGTGAAGAACTGCGGCGCGATCCAGTGGGAGCCGCAGAGCGTCGAGGGCCCCAAAGGCTTCCCGAACGGCGGCCCCGCCGACGGCAAGATCTGCTCCGGCGGCAACGGCCGCTTCAAGGAGCTGGACGACCCACGCGGCGGCCAGTGGCCCGCCACCGGCGTGAGCGCGGGCTCGTACACCTTCCGCTGGCGCTTCACCGCCCCGCACCGCACCACGGACTTCCGCTACTACATGACCAGGAACGGCTGGGACCCCAGCCGCCCGCTGACCCGGGCGGACCTGGAACTCACCCCGTTCCTGACGGTCCCCTACAACGGTCAGCAGCCGCCGACCACGTACACGCACCAGGGCACGCTGCCCGGCGGGAAGACCGGCCGGCACCTGATCGTCGGCGTCTGGACGATCGCCGACACCGGCAACGCGTTCTATGCCTGCTCGGACGTGCAGTACTGAGCGGCACGGTGTGGCCCGGCTCACGGCGGACGCCGTGACCGGCACGGAAAACACGAGTGGGCCTCTCGAAGCTGTGCTCCGAGAGGCCCACTCCCAGGTGCGCCGCCAGGGACTCGAACCCCGGACCCGCTGATTAAGAGTCAGCTGCTCTAACCAACTGAGCTAGCGGCGCGCGCTGACAAAAGAAATACTACCTGGTCCGCGGGGGTGCTTCCGACCACCGCACCGACCGCCCCCGCTGGAGGGCCGGACCCCCGGAATCACAGCGTCAGTGACAGCAGCACCGGGGCCGCCCGCCGGTTCAGCGCGTCGGCGGCCTGCCGCAGCCGGTGGGCGTGCTCCAGCGGCAGCGACAGGGCCAGGCAGCCGACCGTGGAACCCGCCGTGATCGGTACGGCCGCGCAGACCGTGCCGACCGCGTACTCCTGGAGGTCCAGCATCGGGACCGTCGGCGGCTGGCTGTCCAGTTTGTGGAAGAGCACCTTCTCGTTGGTGATCGTGCGGGAGGTCAGCCGGGCGGTCTTGTGGCGGGAGAGGTGATCCATCCGGCCGTCGTGGTCCAACTGCGCCAGCAGGCACTTGCCGACCGCGCTGGCATGTGCCGTGCGGCGGAATTCCGCCCACTCGTTGACCTTGGGGGCCCGCGGGCCGTCGGCGTAGTGCAGGATCTTGACCTCGCCGTCGATGTAGCGGCTGATGTAGACCGCCGCGCCCACCGAGTCCCGCAGCTCGACGAGGGTGCGCTGGAGCTTGTCGCGCAGCGCCTCCGCACGGCCGCCGCCCGAACCGAGCAGGACGAGCGACTCGCCGACGACGTACGCACCGTCGGCGACCTGCGCGACATAGCCCTCGCGGCGCAGCATCGCCAGCATGTGGGCGAGGTGTCCGGCCGGCAGGCCGGTCTCGCGGGCGATCTGGACGTCCGACACGCCGCCGGCGTGCCGGGCGACGGTTTCGAGCACGCGGAGGGCGTACTGCACCGAGTGGAACGGCGCGGTCGGCTCGGGCTTCAGCGCCACGGTGTCCCCCTAGCAGGTTGTGACCGTTTGCGTCGCTGCCGTCGCCGGCGGTCACGACCGTCGAACATTACCGGCCGTTCCCGGGCAGCGAGGCACGTACCACGATAGCGGTCAAAGCCGCCCTCTGGAGGGGGTCTTGACCGAAAAGGGGGCACGGCCACGCACCTGTACTGGGGCGAGGTCCCGCGGCATATGCCGACGTCATTCCGGGCGGAGCGGAGACCGGCTACGCCGCCCGGCGGGCGCCCGGAACACGGCCGCGGCCGCTCCCGGGCACCGCGCCGCGCCCGGCCGTGCCTCGGAAAACAGTGCTACAGAGGCCCGAGCGCCTCAGAGGACCGCGCTCAGGAACTCCCGCGTGCGGTCGTTCTCCGGCTCGCTGAAGATCTTCTCCGGCGACCCGAACTCGATCACCCGCCCCTGGTCGAACATCATCACGCAGTCGGAGATGTCCCGCGCGAAGTTCATCTCGTGGGTCACACAGAGCATGGTGATGTCGGTGGTGTGGGCGATGTCGCGCAGTACGTCCAGGACGCCGGCCACCAGCTCCGGGTCGAGCGCGCTGGTCACCTCGTCCAGCAGCAGCACCTGCGGCCGCATGGCCAGGGCCCGCGCGATGGCGACCCGCTGCTGCTGGCCGCCGGAGAGCTGGGACGGGTACTTGTCGATGTGCTGGGTCAGGCCCACCAGGTCCAGCAGACCGCGGGCCCGTTCCTCGGCGGCGTCCTTGCCCAGGCCCAGCACGTGCACCGGTGCCTCGGTGATGTTGCGGAGCACCTTCATGTTGGGAAAGAGGTTGAACTGCTGGAAGACCATCCCGATGTTCTTCCGCACCTCCCGGCAGTGCCTCTCGCCCGCCGGGACGAGCCTGCCGTTCTTCTCCTCGTGGGTGAGGTAGGCGTCACCGACCTTGATCTTTCCCTCCTCCGGCTTCAGCAGCGTCATCAGCAGCCGCAGGATCGTGGTCTTGCCGGACCCGGAGGGGCCGATCAGTGTCACGTGCTTGCCGGAGTAGACCGTCATGTCCAGCGAGTCCAGGACGGTGTGTGCGCCGAAGCGCTTGGTGACCCGGTCGAAGCGGACCAGCTCGGGGCCGTCCTCCTCGGTTCCGACCGTGGGCGGCGTGGGCTGCGCGGGGGTGCTGTCAGCGGACAAGGCGACGCTCCAGGACTCGCAGGAGAAGAGAGGTGGGGTAGGAGATCACGACGAACAGGACGCCGACGACCGTGATCGGCTCCATGTAGTCGAAGGTGGTCGCGCTGATGCTGTTCGCCTGGAAGAGCAGGTCCGCGACCGTGATGGCGGCCAGCATCGGGGTGTCCTTGAACATCGCGATGACGTAGTTGCCGAGCGCCGGGACCACGCGGCGGAACGCCTGCGGCAGGATCACCGCGGTCCAGGTGCGCCCGCGCGGCAGGCTCAGCGCCGTCGCCGCCTCCCACTGGCCATCCGGGACGCCGTCGATGCCCGCCCGGTAGACCTCGGCGGTGTACGTCGAGTAGTGCAGCCCCAGTCCGATGACGCCGGTGGTCAGCGGGTTGAAGGTCAGGCCCCAGCCCGGCAGGACGAAGAATAGGAAGAAGAGCTGGACCAGCAGCGGCGTGTTCCGTACGAACTCCACGACGACGCTGACCGGCCACGTCACCCAGCGGGTGCCGGAGCGCAGCGCCAGGGCCCACACCAGGCCGAGCGCGAACGCCACCAGCGAGCCGAGCAGCGTCGCCAGCAAGGTGATCCGCAGGCCGGCGAGCAGGTCGGGCAGGATGTCGCCGACGTACGCCCATGACCAGTTGTTCATGGCTTGCCTCCGGGGGCGGTGATCGCCTGGGGACCCTGCTCGCCGATCGGCAGCCGCCGCGAGAACCAGCCGGACCTCTCCGGCGCGCGGCCGATCGACGCCTTGGCCCGGCGCTCCAGGAGGCGCATGACCCGGGTCACCACGAACGCGATCACGAAGTAGAGGACCAGGATGATCCCGTAGACCTGGGCGCTCTGGCCCGTGGAGAGCCGGGCCAGCTTGGCCTGGAAGGTCAGCTCCCCGATCGACAGCAGCGAGGCCAGGGCGGTGCCCTTGAGCAGCTCGATCAGCAGGTTGTTGAACGGCGGCATCATCTCCGGCACCGCCTGCGGCAGGATGACCTTGCGCATCCGCTGCCACGGCGTGAAGCTCAGCGCGATCGCCGCCTCACGCTGGGCGGGCGCCACCGCCTGGAGGGAGCCGCGCACCACCTCGGAGCCGTACGCCCCGTAGGACAGGCCGAGCGCCAGGGTGCCCGCCCAGAGGCCGGCGAGCTGCCAGCCCAGCAGCGGCAGCGCGAAGAACAGCCAGAACATCAGGACCAGCGCCGAGGTGCCGCGGAAGAACTCCACGTAGACACCGGACAGGAAGCGGACGATCCACAGCCGTGACGTGCGGGCCATGCCGATGCCGAAGGCGACGGCGGCGGCCAGCACGGCGCTGTAGACCATGAGCTGTACGGTGATCCACACCCCTTCGAAGAACAGTTCCCACAACGCTCCGGTCACCGGGCACAGAGCTCCTTCGCCGTGAGGTCGGTCATGAACTCCTCGGTGAACCCGAAGGGCCGGGCGATGCGCAGGAGTTCGCCACTCTTCTTCATCGTGTGCAGCTCGCGGTTGAAGGCGTCCCGCAGCACGGTCTCGCCGATGCGGAAGCCGTAACCGCCGCCGTCCCGCTGGGGTTTGCCGTCCACCTCCGGCGTGAAGGGGCGGGTCATCTCCACCTTGGGGTGCTTGCCGGTCTTCAGCGCCTCCATCATGGTCAGCGCGGTGCCGGCGAAGCAGTCGATGCGGCCCGCCTCCAGCGCCTCCAGCCCGGCGATCTGGTCGCCGTACGTCTGGATCCGCCCCTTGGCGACGCCGTTGCCGACCGCGTAGTCGATCTCCGCGTACCCGATGCCGGTGCCCATCCGGAAGCCGCCCCGGGCCACGTCCTCATACGAGTTGATCTTCTTCGGGTTGCCCTTCGGCACGAGGAAGCCGTCCTTCGACTCGTAGTCCGGGTCGGAGAAGAGCACGGCCTGGCAGCGGGCCTTGTTGATGAACATGCCGGCCACGATCACGTCGTACTGGAAGGAGTGCAGTCCGGGCACGAGTGCCTGGAACTCCACCGGCACCGGATCGAAGCGGCGTATTCCCAGCCGTTTGAAGACGGCCCGGGCGACGGCGGGTGCCTCGCCGGTCAGTTCACCCTGGCTGTTGATCGACGCGTACGGCGGCTCACTGGCGATGCCCATCCGTACGACTTTCCTGCTGCGAAGATCGTCGAGTAGGTGTCCCCCGTCCGTAGCTCCGGTGATGTCCACTCGCGAGCAACCGGTGGTCGCTCCCAGTGTCCCGGTCAAACCCAGCGCCGCCGCCCCTGCGAGCAGTGAGCGGCGGCGGAACCCTGATGCGGTGTTTCCTGAGCTGTTCCCCTGTGGTGGAGCCATGGGCGCGCGGCTACCCGCGCTCGTTGAAAATATGCCAATCGTTTCCGGCCCTTGATGCAAGCGGTGCGGGGCCGTGGCGCGGGTCGGTCATGCGCGCACACGACACCTGTGCGGAGGCCGGAACTCCGCTACGTGCGCGACGTGTTGACGACGGCCGTCAGGCGGCGCGCGCCGCGGGGGAAGCGCCGCGTACCGCGTCCGGGGTTCCCGTGTGCATCGCGCCCCCCACTGGTCCACCATGGAGCCGCAAAGCACCGTTAGGAGGCACAATGGTCGACCGTTTCCTCGAAGTCTCCCTCGACAAGCGGGGCGTGAGCTGCACGGCCAAGCTGCTCGACGACCGCGCGCCGGTCACCTGCAAGGCCGTCTGGGACGCACTGCCGCTCGGCGGCGACGTCTACCACGCCAAGTACGCCCGCAACGAGATCTACGCCCTCGTCCCGCCGTTCGCCCCGGAGGAACCCCCGCTGGAGAACCCGACCATCACGCCCATCCCCGGCGACCTGTGCTACTTCACCTTCACCGACACCCAGTTGGGCACCGCCTCGTACGGCTACGAGAGCCAGGCCAAGCACCAGGGCCGCGCCACCGTCGTCGACCTCGCGCTGTTCTACGAGCGCAACAACCTGCTGATCAACGGTGACGCGGGCTGGGTGCCGGGCATCGTGTGGGGCTCGGTGGTGGACGGCCTGGACCGGATGGCCGACGCCTGTCAGGACCTGTGGCGGGCCGGCGCCCTGGGGGAGACCCTCAGCTTCCGCCGGGCGTAGGCGGCGCGGGGATGCCCGCGGCGCCCGAGGTGTAGAGGGCGTGCGCGGCGCGCAGCACCAGCGCGTCCGCGTGCCGCGCACCCACCAGTTGCACCCCGATCGGCAACCCGTCCCCGTCCGTGCCGCACGGCACGGTCGCGGCGGGCTGCTGCGTCATGTTGAACGGGTACGTGAACGGCGTCCAGCCCGTCCAGCGGGTGAGCCCGGACCCGGCCGGCACCTCGGCCCCCGCCTCGAAGGCGGTGATCGGCTCGGTCGGCGTCACCAGCAGGTCGTACGTGCTGTGGAAGCGGCCCATGGCCAGGCCCAGCGCCATCCGCACGTCCACCGCCGCCAGGTAGTCCAGCGCGCTGCGCCGCGCGCCCTCCGCGCAGATCTCCCGCAGCCCCGGGTCGAGCAGCTCCCGCTGCGCGTGGCTCAGGTGCTGCACCACCCGCGCCGCGCCGCTGAACCACAGGGTGTGGAACTCCTCCACCGGGTCCGCGATGCCCGGGTCGGCCTCTTCCACGTGCGCGCCCAGCTCCGCGAGCCGGTCCACCACGCGCCGCACCGCGGCGGCGACCTCCGGGCGTACCGGCACGTCCCGGCCCAGCGACGGGCTGTAGGCCACCCGCAGCCCGGCCACCGGCCCCGCCAGCTCCTCGCGGAACGACCCGGCGGGAGGCGCGAGCTGTGACCAGTCCCGCCAGTCGGCCCCGGTGATCACGTCCATCAGCAGGGCCGCGTCGGCCGCGTCCCGGGTCATCGGCCCGACGTGCGCCAGCGTCCCGAACGGACTCGCCGGGTACAGCGGCACCCGCCCGTACGTCGGCTTCAGCGCGAAGATCCCGCAGAAGGAGCCGGGGATGCGCACCGACCCGCCGCCGTCCGTGCCCAGGCTCAGCGGCCCCGCGCCGAGCGCCACGGCCGCCGCGCTGCCGCCGCTGGAGCCGCCCGCCGTACGGGACGGGTCGTACGGATTGCCCGTCACCCCGTGCCGCGGGCTGTCCGTGACGCCCTTCCACCCGAACTCGGGCGTGGTGGTCTTGCCCACGAACACCGCGCCGTGCTCGCGCAGCCGCGCCACCGACGGCGCGTCCGCGTCCCAGGTCCCGCCCTCCTCGCGCACCGTGTGCGAGCCGCGCAACGTCGGCGCCCCGCGGGTCAGCAGCAGGTCCTTGACCGTGGCGGGCACCCCGTCCACCAGCCCGGCGGGCCGCCCGGACCGCCACCGCTCCTCGGACTCCTTCGCCGCGGCCAGCGCCTCGTCCGCGTCGATCCGGGTGAACGCGTTCACCCGGCGCTGCGCCCACGCGGCGCGCTCGATCACCGCCTGCACCGCTTCGACCGGCGAGAACTCGCCCGCCGCGTACCCGGCGACCAGCCGCGCCGCCGAGCAGTCGGCCAGATCCGTCACCTCAGCCATCCCGACCTCCCTCCACGAACACTCCGCCTCCACGCTCTCCACGGTCCCGGAAGATCAGGAGCCCGGTACGTAGCCCAGCCGCTTGTCCACCACATTGGTGAGCGGCTCGCCCGCCGCCCACCGGTCGAAGTTGTCCGCGAACTGCTCCGCCAGCGCGTCCCGCCAGCCCAGCGTGTCGCCGCTCATGTGCGGGGAGACGATCAGGTGCGGCACGTCCCACAGCGCGCTGTCCGAGGTCAGCGGCTCGTGCTCGAAGACGTCCAGGGCCGCCGCCGCGATCCGCCACTCCCGCAGCGCCGCCACCAGGTCGTCCTCGACGACGAGCGCCCCGCGGGCCACGTTGATGAAGCGGGCCCGCTGCCGCATCCGGCCGAAGGCGGCCCGGTCGAACATGCCGCGTGTCCCGTCCGTCAGCGGCGCCGCGCACACCACCCAGTCGGCCGTGCCCAGCAGACCGTTCAGCGCGCCGCTCGGATGCACCCGGCCGAAGTCGGGATCGTCCGTATGTTCCCGCCGCCCGACCAGATCCACCCTGACACCCAGTGCCAGCAGCGTCCGGCCGATGGCCCGGCCGATGGGCCCGGAGCCCACCACGACCGCCCGGCTGCCCGCCACCCGCAGTGTCTCCCGGTGCCGCCACCGGCGCTGCCGCTGGAGCTCCCAACTTCCGTAGAAGTCCTTGGCCATGGCGATCACCAGTCCGGCCACGTACTCGGCGATCGGCTGCTCGAAGACGCCGCGCGCGTTGGTCACCAGGGTCGCGTCCGCGGCGAGCTCCGGGCACATCAGCCGGTCCACGCCCGCGCTCGCGGTGTGCACCCAGGCGGGTCGCGGGCCGCCGCCTGGCCAGGCGTCCCGGATCGCGTCGGAGGTGAAGTCCCAGGCCAACACCACGTCCGCGGTCGGCAATTGCTCGGCGAAGGTCTTGTCGTCGGCATGCACCAGCCGGGCCCGGCCGGCTAGCCGGTCCAGCTTCGGAGGCGGGTCGGAACCAAGGACAAGGACGGTGCTTTCGGACATAGGCCAGAAACCGTTCTGAAACGTGAGCCCCTTTGAATGAAAGGAGGCGCCGACAGATGCCTGAGATGCGAGGATTGACCACGCTAAGAAGTCGTAACTACCGTGTCAACAACGGCTCTGTCCCGACGTCCCCGGCTCGTGCCGGTCGCACCACGATCCCTGGCCAAGGGCCTTGCCCTTACCAGCCCTTCGCTCTTCTGGGGGCATCATGGACGTCTCATTTCTGGGGGGACCGAAGCCTCAGCTCGGTGTGGGTGTCGTCGCTCCGTTCGACTTCGCCCTGGACCGCGAGCTGTGGCGCTGGATCCCCGACGATGTGTCCCTCCACCTCACCCGAACCCCTTTCGTGCCCGTCGAGGTGAGCCTCGACCTGGCCCGCCTCGTCAGTGAACACGAGACCCTGCACGCCGCCGTCCAGGCGCTGTGCGCCGTCTCCCCGCAGGTCGTTTCCTACGCCTGCACCTCGGGCAGCTTCGTCGGCGGCGTGGCGGGCGAGCGCGCCATGTGCGCGGCCATGACCCGGGCGGGGGAGCAGCTCCCGGCGCTCACCACCTCCGGGGCGCTCCTCGAAGCGCTGCGCGAGATCGGCGCGCGGCGGATCGCGGTCGTCACCCCCTACACCAAATCCGTGACCGACTCCCTGGAGGAGTATCTGAGGGAGGCCGGCGTCACCGTCACCGGCCGCGCCTACCTGGGCCTGACCCGGCACATCTGGAAGGTGGCGTACCGGGACGTCGTCGACATGGCCCGCCAGGCCGTCGTCGGCGCCGCGGACGCCCTGTTCATCAGTTGTACGAACCTGCCGACGTACGACGTCATCCCGCAGTTGGAGGCCGAGCTGCGGATGCCGGTCCTGTCGGCCAACCAGGTCACGATGTGGGCCTCGCTGCGGGCCATCGGAGCCGAGGCCGTCGGCCCCTACCAGGCCCTGGTGGACCCGGTCGCCAGACGTGGACCGGCCTCCATGACCGCCTCCTGGGCCCCGGAGGGAGGGGCCGGGATACCGCGGCGCGGCGGCCTGACCGAAGCGGCGTTCGCCGGGTCGGCGGTCCCGTCCGCCGAGGCGGAACCGTCCGACGGGCTGGACGCGCCGCCCTTTCATCCCCCCGAGGAGCCCGGCCCGCCGGCACCGGTCTGACGCGTACGGGCGGCGCCCCGCCGGCGCCCGCCCCCCCCCGCGCACGTACGCCCGGGGCGGCGCGCGCACCGCAGTACACACCCCCACACGCATCCCCCCACCCCGACAGGAGACGTGCATGGCATCCACGGTCGGCTTCCTCTACCCCGGCCACTCCGCCGAGGACGACTATCCCCGCCTCGAAGCCCTCCTCGGCAACGGCCTGAGCCTGCCGCTCGTCCACACCGACATCGGCGAGGACGCCCACCGCGTCGACGCGCTGCTGGAGATGGGCTCCGCCGCCCGGCTCGCCGCCGGCGTCGCCGAGCTGAGGAGCCGCGGCGCCGAGGCCGTCGTCTGGGCCTGCACCAGTGCCAGCTTCGTCTTCGGCTGGGAGGGCGCCCACGAGCAGGTACGCGAGCTGTCGGCCACCGCCGGGCTGCCCGCTTCCAGCACCTCCTTCGCCTTCGCGCACGCCGTACGGGCCCTGGGCGCCGAGCGGGTGGCCATCGCCGCGACCTACCCCGACGACGTCGCCGCATGCTTCCGCGCCTTCCTGAAGGCCGCGGGCACCGACGTGGTCTCGACGCGCGGCAGCGGGATCATCACCGCCGCCGAGGTCGGGACCTGGGGCCTGGACGAGGTCCTGCTGCTCGCCCGCACGGGGGACCACCCCGACGCCGAGGCCGTGCTGCTGCCCGACACGGCCCTGCACACCGCCGGGTACGTGCCCGCCATCGAGGCGGAGCTGCGCAAACCGGTGCTCACCGCCAACCAGGTCACCGCCTGGGAGGGGCTGCGGCTGCTGGACCGCACGGTCGCCTGCCCGGCGCTGGGCACGCTGTTCGCGGGGGCGCCGGTGCCGTCCGCGGCGGGGTAGCGGCGGCGGGTCCGCCACCGGACCGCCCTCCTCGTCCGCCCGGGAATAACCGGAGAAGTGCTCCGGTTATTCTCCGGGCAGACCAGCGACGCGAGGAGGGCCCGCACCGTGAGCGGCGACCACGACGAGATCCGGGACCACGACGGAACCCGGGCCGATGACCGAGTCGGGGACGGCGACGGCATCCGGGGCACCGCCCCGGGCACCGCGCCCGTGCCCCTGTCCGTACTCGACCTGGTGACCGTGGGCGCCGGGCACACCGCCTCCGAGGCCGTACGGACCGCCGTCGGCATCGCCCGCACGGCCGAGCGCCGCGGCTTCCACCGCTACTGGGTCGCCGAGCACCACTCGATGCCCGGTGTGGCGTCCTCGTCGCCCGCGGTCCTGCTGGCGCACCTCGCCGCGCACACCGACCGCATCCGGCTCGGCTCCGGCGGCGTCATGCTGCCCAACCACGCGCCGCTGGTGATCGCCGAGCAGTTCGGCACCCTGGAGGCGATGGCCCCCGGCCGCGTCGACCTCGGCCTCGGCCGCGCGCCCGGCACCGACGGCGCCACCGCCGCCGCGCTGCGCCGTACCGAGCGGCTGCACGAGGGTGCCGACGAGTTTCCGCAGCAGCTCGCCGAACTGACCCGCTTCCTGGACGACGACTTCCCCGACGGGCACCCGTACAGCCGTATCCACGCGGTGCCCGGGCCGGTCCAGTCGACCTCCCCGGGCGGCGTCCAGTCGCCGCACCGGCCGCCGCTGTGGCTGCTCGGCTCCTCCGGCTTCAGCGCCCAGCTCGCGGGCCGCCTGGGCCTGCCGTTCGCCTTCGCCCACCACTTCTCGGCGGCGAACACCATCCCCGCCCTGGACCTGTACCGCGAGTCCTTCCGCCCCTCCGCCGTCCTGGACGCGCCGTACGCGCTGATCGGCGCCGCCGCGCTGGCCGCCGAGGACGAGAAGGAGGCGCACCGCCAGATCCTCACCGGCGCGCTGTCCATGGTCCGGCTGCGCACCGGGCGCCCCGGGCTGGTGCCCAGCCCCGAGGAGGCGGCGGCGTACGCGTTCAGCGGCATGGAGCGGGACTTCGTCGACAGTTGGCTGTCCAACATCATTCACGGCACGCCCGACGCGGTACGCGCCGGCCTGGACGACCTCGCCAAGCGCACCGGCGCGGACGAGCTGATGATCACGGCCAACGCGCACAGCGGTGCCGTCCGGCTGCGTTCGTACGAGCTGATCGCGGACGCGTACGGGCTGCCGACGGCGTAGCACCGGCCGCCACGGGGGCCGGCGGGGCGCCGGAGCGACCGGCACACCGGAGCGGCCGGCCTGGAGCGAGCGGGCGCATCACAGCGACCGGTCTGCCGGGGCGAGCGGATGCATCGGGGCGGGCGGGGGAGCGCGCCGCTCCGTCCGCTCCCCGGGCCGCCGCTACGCGCCCGCCTGTCCCGCCGCACCGATCAGCTCGCAGACCCGGTCCGGGGGCACCGGGCGGGAGTAGAGCCATCCCTGCCCGGTGTCGCAGCCGATACGGCGCAACCGTTCCGCCTGTTCGGCGCTCTCCACGCACTCCGCCGTGACCGTCAGGCCCAGCCGGTGGGCGAGCGCCACCAGCGCCTCCACGATCGTCTCGTCCGCCGGGTTCGGGTGCTCCTGCGAACGGAAGCCCCGGACGAAGGAGCCGTCCAGCTTCAGTACGGACACCGGCAGCCGACTGAGGTACGCGAGGTTGGAGTAGCCGGTCCCGAAGTCGTCGATGGCGATCCGTACGCCCATCTCGCTCAGCGCCTGGAGCGCCTGGAGCGGGCGCCCGGCCGACCCCATCACGGCCGACTCGGTCAGCTCCAGTTGGAGCAGGGCCGGCGGCAGCCCGGTCTCGGCGAGGATGCCCGCCACGTCCGCGACCAGGTCGGAGTCCCACACCTGCCGTACGGCGACGTTCACGCTGACGAACAGCGGCTCGGCGCCGGGCCGCGCCAGTTGCCAGGCGCGGGCCTGGTGGCAGGCGCGGGCCAGCACCCAGCGGCCCAGTTCGACGATCGAGCCGTTCTCCTCCGCCAATCCGATGAACCGATTCGGCGACAGTGTGCCGAACTGCGGATGCCGCCAGCGCACCAGCGCCTCGACACCCTGCGCCCGCCCGTCGCCGAGCCCGACCAGCGGCTGGTACTCCAGCGTGAACTCACCGCGGTCCACCGCGGGCCGCAGCGTGCTGGACAGCGCCTGGCGGGTCATCCGGTGCGCGTTGCGCTCGGGGTCGAAGAGCGTCCAGCGGGCCTTGCCGTCCTCCTTGGCCCAGTACAGCGTGGTGTCCGCGGCCTGCATCAGGCCGGTCGCGGTGGTGCCGGTCGCCGCGCGTTCCACGACGCCGATGCTCGCCGAGACCGACAGCCGCTGCCCGGCCAGGTCGAACGGCCGCTGCAGCGCGTCCAGGACACGCTGCGCCAGTTCGGCGAGCTGTTCGGTCCCGGCCGAGTCCTCCACCAGGAGCGCGAACTCGTCGCCGCCCAGCCGCGCCACCAGGTGGCCGCTGCCGCCGCGTACCCCGCCGCGCTCGGCCAGGTTCTCGGCGCAGTGCGTCAGACGCTGGGCCACCGCGCTCAGCAGCCGGTCGCCGACCCGGTGCCCGAGGGTGTCGTTGACGGCCTTGAAGCCGTCCAGGTCGAGGTAGCACAGGCCGACCCGGCCCGTACCGTGCTGCTCGAAGGCGGCCGTCTCCAGCGCGCCCGCCAGCCGCTCGAAGAACAGCGCGCGGTTGGGCAGCCGGGTCACCGGGTCGTGCATCTGGAGGTGGCGCAGCCGGGCCAGCAGGTCGTGCCGGTCGCTGATGTCCGAGACGGACAGCAGGACGCAGTCCTCGTCCGGCAGCGGCTCGACCGTCACCTCGGCCCACAGGAACTGCCCGTCGGGATGTTTCAGCCGTCGGGTGCACCGCAGCCGTTCGCTGTGGCCGCGCAGCACCTCCCGGTAGGCGGCCCAGATGCGCGGGTCGGTGCCCAGCTCGGTCAGGTCGGCGGCGGTGGCCGCGACCAGGTCGTCCGGCGCCGCGCCGACCAGTTCGCCGAAGGCCGGGTTGGCGGCGAGGACCAGGCCGTCGCGGTTCAGCACGGCCAGCGGGGTGTGGGCGGCCCGGAAGGCGGCGCGGTAGTCGCGCAGCGAGGCCGCCGAGCCGTCGTCGGCGTCGGGCTCGCCGCGGGCGGCCGTCCCCGGCTCGCCGGGCGTGCCGGGCGTGCCGGGCCGGGTCCGTCCGTCGGCCGCGGTGGGGCCGTCGGTGGGTGCCGGGCCGGAGGCGTCGTCCGCTCCTCCGGTGGTTTCGTTGGTCGGTTCTTTACGCTCCGTCACCGCGGAGAGCGTCGTTCCGGGCGCGCGGCCCGTGCCGCCGGGGTATCCGCTCACTGCTCGCTCCCGCATGGCGCTTGTCTCGTGATGGAGGGGGGAATCCGCGCTGGAAAGTGTGGCGATCATAGAGGCTGCTGCAAGGGCCTATCCAGCGACGTAACCGTGATCATCGGCACCCGTGGCGGAAGTTTGGCCATTTCCGTCCGGCTGTGTTCGTGCGTATCCGGTCAACGATCGATAGTGACTTTCCGTTACGGGGTGGGGAGTTGGGCCGGTCACTCATCTGGGGCCCCGGAACAGGACGGAAACCGGCAAATCCGCACAAGGTGGTGATGGTGCTCCGAATCCGTACCGGGAGGTCGATGTGCCACGCGCCCAGCCACCTCCGGAGGTGGACCGTCAGGTGCTGCGCCGGGTGGCCGCGGTGGCCACCTCGCTCAGCGCGGTCATAGCCACCTCCGTCATCTCGGGCCCCGCCACCGCGTCCGAAGGGGCGCTGCCCTGCGCCCTGGCCCGCACCGACGCCCACCACTCCGAGGGCCTGGACACCTGGAACCGCGCCTACCCGCGTCCGGTGCGCACTCTTGACGCCGTCATGGTCTTCCTGTCCTTCCCCGACTCCGAGCCGGTCGCCGACCCCCGGGAACTGGCCGCCGACTATTTCCCGGCCACTTCCCGCTTCTTCGAGCGCGCGTCCTACGGCCGCTTCACCCTGCGACCCGACATCCAGCGCCGCTGGGTGCGGATGCCGCAGGCCTCCAGCACCTACGGCATACGCCGGGACTGGGACGCCGGCCGCCGCGGCGCCTACCTCCGCGACGCGGTCGCCGCCGCCGACGGCTCGGTGGACTTCAGCCGCTACGACGTCGTCTACCTCGTCGCCGACCCGGACGCCGCCGGGGTCGACTCCGACGCCACCAAGGTCGTCAACCTCGACCGGCCGCTGCACGCCGACAACGCCGATCTCAGCCGGTTCGTCACCGTCTTCGAGCAGAGCCCGCCGGACCGCAACGTGCTGGCCCACGAGACCGGCCACGTCTTCGACCTGCCGGACCTCTACCACCGCCCCCAGGACGGCAAGGGCGACTGGGACACCTACGTGGGCGACTGGGACCTCATGGGAAGCCAGTTCGGACTGGCTCCCGACCCCTTCGGCTGGCACAAGTGGAAGGTCGGCTGGCTCGGCGACCGTCAGGTGTCGTGTGTCGCCCTCTCCCGGGAGCGGCGCACCTCCGTGCACGTCCTCCGGCCGCTGTCGGCCCCCATGGCGCCCGGCGACGAGCGGCGGGCGCGGCTGCTGGTCGTCCGCACCGGTCCGCGCAGCGCGCTGGCCGTCGAGGCGCGCGGCGCGGTGGGCAACGATCACGACGTCTGCGCCGAGGGCGTCCTGGTCTACCGGGTGCACAGCGAGACCGCGTCCGGGAGCGGCCCGGTGGAGGTGCTGGACGGCCACCCCGGTACCGAGGCGTGTTGGGGGACTTCCGTATTTCCCCGGCTTGCGGATGCGCCGCTCGGCGAAGGCGAAAGCATGGACGACGTCCAGGACGGGGTGCGGGTACAGGTGTACGGGCGGTCGTCCTCGGGGGACTGGACGGTCAAGGTGGAACGGAGCGGCTGAGGGCCGGTGGCCGGGCCGGGTGCCGTCCGCCGGCGCACGAAGAAGGCCCCCACCGAGGTGGGGGCCTTCTTCTGTCGGTGCGCCGCCAGGGACTCGAACCCCGGACCCGCTGATTAAGAGTCAGCTGCTCTAACCAACTGAGCTAGCGGCGCCTGCTGACGTGGAAAACATTAGCATCCTGATCGGGCGGCGCAAAAATCGATTCCGCGGGGCCGCTCCCCGGCGGCGGGATGCAGGCCCGGAGCCCTTGGCGGGGCTGGGCTCCGGGGGTGTCTGGGCGGCGGTGGCTCTGGTCACGGCGGTGGAGCGGCGGGAGCCGGGCCCGGCGGCCGGGGCGGGGCTTGGCCCGGGGACGTTCCGGTGGCGCGGCGGGCGGCCCGTATGCAGGCCCACAGGAGGGCGCCCGGGCCGGGGAGCCAGGGGCGGCGCACGTCCGGGGCCACCAGCCAGCGGGAGGCGGCGAGGTCCGGGGTGCCGTCCGCGGGGGCGGCGACGCCTGCCTTGAAGCCGTGGGTGGCGTACTGGGCGGAACGGGTGCCCTGGGGCGGTTCCGGCGGTGGCGGCCGGTGCGGGAAGAGGGGCGGGACGGTCACCGCGTCGCCCGGCCCGTGGCAGAGCAGCGGCGGCACCGCGCCGGACCACTCCTCCCAGTCGAGCAGGGCGGGCAGCCGCCGGGCGGTGCCCGGCTCGGCGAACAGCAGGACGCGGCCGCGGTGGGTGGCGACGGGCCCGGACCCGGGCCCCGCGGTCCACAAGCGGTCCACCAGGTCGCGGCCGAAGAGCGCGGGCGCGTTGATCACGTCGAAGACCGTGCCGCACGGCAGCGTGCTCGGCGCGTCCGGACAGGACGCCCACCGGGCGTGCACGCTCTCCGGGCACGGATCGGCGGAGGCGAGCCAGTCGGCGCCGGCGAGGGTGACGTACGCCGCGGTGGGGAACGTGGCGGGGGCGGGTCGACGAGGGGGCTCGGAGGGCCAGTCGCTCATGGGCCCCGGTTTACCGGTACCAGGTGTTCCGTTTCTGCGGAATGGCTGAAATCAGGACAGGACGGGGCGGCGTGGAGTATGTTTCCGCGCCCGCATATGCCAGCGGCCCATGATCAACAAGCGTGATCATGGGCCGGGTGATGGATCGGGGGCGGTGCTGAGCCGTTCAGTCCGTGGCGTCGAGGCGGCTGCCGCCGCCGTCGCGCAGCAGGCCGCGGCCGAATTCGACCATCTTCGCCGCGTAGTCCTCGGTCCAGTCGGCACGCTCCGCGATCGCGGAGAGCGGCAGCCGGTCGAAGCGCCGGGGATCGGCGAGGTGGGCCGCCGCCATCGCCTGGAATTCCGTGGCCCGGTCCGCCGCCGCGCGGAAGGCGAGCGTCAGCTCGGTGGAACGGGTGAGCAGCTCCTTGGGGTCCTCGATGGATTCCAGGTCGAAGAAGTGCTCGGGATCGGACGTGGCCTCCGGAGGCTCGAAGAGCAGCGGAGCCGGTTTCAGGCGCCGGGGCGCGGCGGCGGCTCCGCGCGGGTCGGAAGCCGGTTGCGGCTCGGACATGTACGTACCTCCTGGATCGTGTGCCGCGTTCCATTGTCCCGCGCCGCGCAAGTGCGCCTGGGGACGCGCTCTTACGGGGGCTCGCCCGCCCGCCGGAGAACGGCGCGCCGCGTGCCGCGCGCCCCTCTTCCACGCCCGCACCGCCACCGTACGACCACACGCCGCGCGCGACGGCACGAGTGCGCTGCGCCGGGCGGGGCGCGCCCCCCGTCGGCCTTCGTGCACGGCGGCGATTGGTGTGGGGGTCCCGCGGCGGCCGCTGGGGGGCTGTCGCGCGGCGGGGCTGCGGTGGACTCGGGCTGGCGCTCCTGGTGGTCTGCCGATCCTCCGGGTGGCTTGTGGCTCGTGGCTTGCGGCTCGTGGCTTGCGGCCTCTGGTGGGCTGTCGGCGGCCTGGCGGACCCTGGTGGTCTGGCGGCGAGCCGGTGGCGGCCTGGCGCGGTACTCGTCGTTCCCGGCTGCCCCGTCACCCGGCCGGGCGTACGCCGGCAGCCGGGTAGGGCTCCCACGTCACCCGGTGTTCGTTCAGGTGGGCCGGGGCCGTGTGGTTCGTCTCCCGGCCGTCCGGGGTTGTGGCCATGGGTCGCCTCTGGGGGGGCGGGTCCGGTCCGGTGGATTGGATGGTGCCGCGTCGATCGTCCCGGCGGGCAGAGGCCGGAGGGGGCAGAGGTGCCAGGGCCCTCGGGATTCGTTCAGGTGGGCCGGGGCCGTGTGGTTCATCTCGCGGCCGTCCGGGGTGGTGACCATGGGGCCCCTCTGGCGACCCGCCGAATGTGGTCCGGCGGATTGGGGGCGCCGCATCGACGATCGCCGTCCGGGCAGGCACCGGAGGCGTGGTCAGGGGCGCCAGATGACCCGGTGTTCGTTCAGGTGGGCCAGGACCGCGTGGTTCGCTTCCCAGCCGTCCGGGAATTTGACCGTGACGCCCAGTTGTACGGGCTCCGCCGACGGGTGCTCGTCCAGCAGCTCCGGTACGCCCGCCCGGCAGACCACGATGCAGGCATGCCGATGGCGCGAGGCCAGCACGCACAGCCGGCCCGTCTCCAGGTGGAAGGCGGTCGCGTCGGGGCGGCCGGAGAGCGGGTGCAGGAAGACCGTGACGTCGAACTCCCGTCCCTGGAGGCGGTTGGCGGTGTCCACCGCGACCCCGCCGACGCCGAGCCCGGCCAACGCGGCCCGTACCGCCGCCGCCTGGTCACGGTGGGCCGTGCCGACCGCGATCCGGTCGGCCGTCAGCGGCGCGGGGCCGGGGGAACGCTCGCTGGTCGCCGCGCCGCCCCGGTCGAGCAGCCGCCGCACCACTTGCGCGATGGCGTGCACCGCCTCCGGGTCCGTACGCGGGGTGTGGCGGGCGGGCAGTTCGAGCAGGCCCCAGCCGGACTCGGCGGCCTCGTCCAGGACGCGGTCCACCCCCGAGCCGTCGGCGGGCACCCCGAAGGCGAGCCGCCGGTCGCCGTGGTCCGTACCGCTGCGGAACGGCGTGTACGGGTAGAACGCGTCGGAGACCAGCCGGGCGGCGGAGGCGGGCAGCCGCCACGACACCGGCAGCCGGTGCTGCGGCAGGCCGGGGTTGTGCGCGAGCAGGGTGGTCACGGCGCTGGCCGACGGGTCGTAGGCGAGCCCGGCCCACTGGTCGGCGCCGACCACGCTGAACGGGTCCAACTGCCCCGGGTCGCCCACGAACAGCGCCCGCTCGAACAGGCCGCCGACAGCGAGCAGCGCGTCCGAGCGCATCTGGTACGCCTCGTCCACGATGGCGTGCTGCCACGGTTCGTCGACCTTCGTGTACGCCCACTTGGCGGCCGTCGAGACGACGATGTCCAGTCCGGCCAGGTCGGTGACCTTCGACGACGTACGGACGGCGGGCAGTTCGGCGAGCGCCGGGTCGAACGCGCCCGGCTCGCTGCTGTGCAGCCGGCCGACCGGCAGTTCGGGGTCCTTCTCGGCGATCCGCAGCACCAGGTCGTCGACCTGCGCGTTGGTCTGCGCGACGATCATCAACCGGCGCCCGGCCGCGGCCAGTTCGCGGGCCGCCCGCACCACCAGCGTGGACTTGCCCGCCCCTGGCGGCGAGTCGACGACGACACCGCGGTGCGCGCCGTGCAGCGTGCTGTGCACGATCGCGTCGGTGGCCTCGGCCGCCGCCGCGGCGGGGTCGAAGGGCGCTGCTCCGGGGGCGGCGGGGGCTGCGCCGTCCGGCCGCCGGGCGGGGGGCAGGTCGGGGTGCGAAGGCGCATCCGGGTGCGCGGGCGGATCGGGGTATGGGGGCGTGTCGGGGCGTGCGGGCGCATCCGGGTGCGGGGGAGCGTCGGGATGCGCGGGCAGGCCGGGGTGCGGGGGCAGGTCGGAGTGCGCGGGGCGGGCCTCGGTCACAGGAAGTCCTCCGCGGTGACGGGATCGGGCTGGTCCACGGGCGGTACGGCGGCGTCGGCCGCGGGCGGCCCGCCGTGCGTCCACGGCGTGTCCTCGGGATCGGGCAGCTCCGGGCCGCCGCGCGGCTGGTGCTCGAACAGGGTCCAGCACACCCGGTCGCCGGGCTCGGGGACCGAACCGGGCTCGGGGACCTTCCCCCGCCCCATCCCGCCGGTCAGCCGGACGACCAGCCCGCCCGGCCCGTCCGCCGTGTACTCGACGAACTCGGCGGGCTGGCTCTTCCCGTCCGGCAGCGGGCGGTACAGCTTGCCGCCCTCGACGAGCTGCGGCCGGTCGTCCGTCCGCAGCGTCACCAGCGGGCGCGGCATCGGCCGCTTGCCCAGCGAATACGCCGTCTCCACCCCGGTCACCTCGCCGGCCAGGGCCTCTCCGGTGAGCCGGCGGCCCGCCATGACCAGCGGGTCGTCCAGCGCTTCCTGCGCGTCGAGCTGCGCCTGGGCGGTCTCCCGGGAGGCGAGCTTCTGCGCGGCCGTGATCGCGTCGTCCCGCTTCGGCTGCGGTGGCTCACCGGCCCGTACCCGGTCGCGGTGCGCGGTGTACGACCAGCGGTCGCGCTTCCACCGGTCGGCCACCCGGGAGCCTTCCGGCAGGGCCCGCAGCAGGTCGATGCCGTGCCACACGGCGTCCCAGGTGGGGCGGAGCTGCCGCTCGACCAGCTCGCGGATCTCGTCCTCGGCGCCGGGCAGCCCCGCGTCGTAACGGGCCATCGCCGGAGCGAGCCGCTTGTTGTCGAAGGCCGGGTCCGTGGCCGGGCCGGCCGGCGGGCACAGCAACTGGCCGTCCGCGTCCCGTGCCGTCTCCGCGCGCTGGGCGGCCGTCGCGCCGTGCTCGCCCCCGGGAGGGTCTATCCAGGCGAGCAGCGCACCCAGGTGCTGGTCCTCCAGGTTGCTCTGGCCGGTCGCCCAGTGGCGGGCGAGCAGCCCGGTCATCGGCAGCAGCAGACTCGCGCCCGGCACCCGGGCCCGCTCGCCGAAATGCGTGAACCAGCGGCCCAGCAGGGGCACGTGCGGGGGCGCCGGGTGCGGGGTGTCCGGTTCCTGCTCGGCGGTCCGCCGGAACCGCATGGACCGGCCCAGCAGCCGTACGTACTCCACGCCGGCCGCGCTCGGCACGATGACCTGCGGCGCGTCCGCGCACAGCTCGACCTCGACCGTGACCTTCTTGCCCGTCTCCGGGTCGGTCTCCTTTCGCTCCGCCGGCTCGACGGTGTCCGCGTACCCGTCCACGTACGGCAGGACGGTCTCGGCCAGCTCGGCGAGGAAGGCGAACCGCAGGTCACGGTCGCGCGGCTGGGGTACGGCGAGCAGCAGCGGCTTCTCGCGGTCCGTACCGACCAGCGCGCCCAGCGGGGCGCCCGCCTCACCCGCGGTCGTCAACGGGACGAACACGAGCGGGTGCGCGGACAGATGCCGGTGCCGGACGGTCGCCAGCGGCTGCGCACGGCCCGCCGCCACGGCCTCCATCCTGGCGAGCACCTCGATCAACGACATGCCGAAACCCCCTTGCCGCCGTCGGCCGGTCCCTCGGCCTGGGCCTCGGCCCATTCCCCGGCCTGGTTCTCGGCCTGGCCCCCGGTCCGCTTTCCGGCCCGGCTCTCGGCCTGGTTTCCGGGGTGGTCCCCGGTCCGGCCCCCGGTCCGGCGCCCGGCCCGGTGCCCGGGCTGGTCCGCCGCGTCGAGGGTGCCGTGCCCGGCCGTGGCCAGTGCCTCGGCGCGCAGGGTCGCCGCTCGGCGCAGCGCTTCGGCGGCGGGGGCATCGGTGAAGTCGGGGGAGGGAGCGGGCGCGTCCGCCGAGGCGGCCGCCGCCCCCGGAGGGCGGCCCGCCGCGTCCGCCGCGCTCTCCGTCCGCGCTGCCGCCAGCACCTCCTCGACCGTGCGCAGGCCGCCCAGCTCCCCGCGCACCCCGCGGCCCAGCGACTCCACGGCGCCCGCCGCGCGCGCCCGCTCCCGGCAGTGGAACGCCAGCTCGCAGGCGGACAGGCACTCCGGGGCATAGGCGGCGTCGACGGACTCGACCGCCTCGGTCAGCTCGGCGGCGGGCCGGGTCACCGT
The DNA here is from genome assembly GCF_044327445.1 of Streptomyces sp. NPDC018045. Lineage (NCBI taxonomy): Bacteria > Bacillati > Actinomycetota > Actinomycetes > Kitasatosporales > Streptomycetaceae > Streptomyces > Streptomyces sp. NPDC018045. The sequence goes on along the minus strand of NZ_JBIRFL010000008.1, from coordinate 128,158 downwards.
CTTCCCGTCGTCCGCGAGCCGGAGGTCGAAGGTCGTGCCGGGCGGGAGCTGTCCGGCGATCTCCTCGACGGTGGTGAGGCGCTGCAACTGACGGTGGGTGGTCGCCAGTTGTTTACGGATGTCGACGGCCTCGGCGGTGGGGACGTTCGCGAAGTCCTTCGGGCAGACCAGCAGGAACTGGTCCCGCACCGTCACCGCGCGGCCCGTACTGGCGAGCACCTGCCCGGCCACCCGCCGCAACGCCAGCGCATACACCGCCGCCTGCCGGGCCGCCGCGCCCACCTTGGCCGGGTCGGCGGAACCGTCGATCATCGGGAAGGACTTGATCTCCACGACCGTCCAGCCGCCGTCCGGATGCACCACGACCGCGTCCGGCTCCAGGTAGGCGGGCGAACCGGCCACGTCCAGGGTGATCAGGGGATGGTCCAGCAGCGTCCAGCCGCCGGTGGCGGTCGCCTCGCGCAGCGCCAGGGCCGTACGGGCGGCACGCCCCTCGGGGCCGGCGGCGGACAGGTCCGGTGCGGCGACCCGGCCGGGCTCGGGGGCCTCCGCGCCGTCGCCCATGCGCGCGTGCACCAGCCGCATCAGGTCCGCGCCGTCGTCCGCCTTGACGCGGGCCTCGAAGGAATTGCCCCGGGCCAGCGCGAACTGCGACTGCCCGAAGGCCGCGGGGGACCCGAGGGCGCCCGCGAGCGCCGCCTTGTCGACCCCCGCGCCGTCCAGCAGCGCGCGGCGGCGGCAGCCGGGGTTGGCGGCCAGCGCGGCGAGCGCACGGGCGTCCAGCGGCCGCGGCCGTACGCCGGGACCGCGCAGCTCACTGAGCCGCTGTCGCAGCCCCGTCGTCGGCTGCGGCAGCGGAGACGGCGCGGGCGGCCGGTCGGCCGCGGCGGGTCGGCTGTCGCGGAAAACGTTCACCCGCGGAAGTCTGGCATCCGCCACTGACATCCGCGTGCGTCCCCGGCGCCCCAGCAGCCGACAGACCGCGCGCCGCACCCGCGAGAGCGCTGCTCCTCGCACTCGCGGCGGGGCTGCCCGCACTCGCGGCGGGGCCGCCCACGCCCACGACGGGGTGGCTCGTGCCTGCGAAGGGGCCGTCCACGACCGGACTGCCCGCGATGGGGCCGCCGGCGACGGAGCCGCCCACGAGGGGGCTGTCCGCACCCGCCGACCGGCTGTCCGTGCCCGGGACCGGGCCGTCCGCCCGGAACCGCCGCCGCACGCCGTCCGCGAGCCGCAGCGCCGGGCGGGTCAGCAGCAGGCCCAGCCCCATCACGGCCGTACCCGCCAGCGCGTCGAGCAGGTAGTGATTGGCGGTGCCCATCACCACCAGCACGATCAGCAGCGGATACGCCACCCCCAGGGCCCGCGTCGCCCGGGACCGGCCGTGCCGCCACAGGACCGCACCGCACCACAGCGCCCACCCCACGTGAAGGCTGGGCATCGCCGCGAACTGGTTCGTCATGCCGCCGAGCCCGCGCGGCGCGCTCGCGTCGTCGCCCCACCACCCGTAGGACGAGAACTGCGCCATGGTGTCCGCGAACCCGCTGCCCGCCTCCAGCAGGCGCGGCGGCGCGGTCGGCAGCAGCGTGAAGCCGACCAGCCCGATCAGGGTGGCCAGCATGAGCCACGTACGGAGCGCGCGGTAGTGAGCGGGGCGCCGGTTCCACAGCCAGACGAGGACCACGGGCGTGATGACGTAGTGCAGCGCGGCGTACGCGAAGTCGGCGGGGACGCCGAAGGCGGGAGTAGCGGTGAAGAAACGATTCAGCGCCCGCTCCGGGTCGAGCCGCAACAGCTCTTCCCACCGCAGAATCGTCTGTCCGTGCCCCATGGCGGTGTGGACGTCACCACGGGCCACGAGGCGGCCCGCGGAGTACGCCACGTACACGAGGGCCAGCAGTGGCAGTTCCGTCCACCACCGGAGCCGGCTGCCGGCTGCCGCGGTGCGGCGCGCTACGGCGTCCATCCTGGTCGTTCTCCAACGTGCGTGGCCCGTGGCGGATCGGTCGCGGGCCTGGTGCGAGGGGTGCGGCGCGGTGCGGCACCCGCCGGCGCGGAAAAACGCCGACCCTCCACCGTACGCCGTATGACGCGATGGTCCCGGCAAGGAGGGGCCCACCCCGGCGAACCAGGGCGATGCGCGATGATGGAACGGTCGGCGACCGCCGGAAGGCGACGAGAGCCGGACGCAGACGAGCACAATCGAGCACCAGACGAGCAGCATCAGCCCCGAAGCGGGCTCCGAAGACGGAAGAGCCGAGCAATCGGCCAGAGGTATTCCCCATGGCACCGCGCATTCTGCTGGCCCGGCACGGGCAGACGGAGTGGTCCCTGTCCGGCAAGCACACCGGCCGTACGGACATTCCGCTCCTGGAGGAGGGCCGCCGCGGCGCCAAGCTCCTGGGGGAGCGGCTGCACCGCGCGCCCTGGGACGGCCTGCCGGACGTCGAGGTCCGCACCAGCCCCCTGGTGCGCGCGAAGGAGACCTGCGAGCTGGCCGGCTTCGGCGACCGGGCGCAGGACTGGGACGCGCTGATGGAGGTCGACTACGGCGCCTACGAGGGCCTGACGCCGTCCGACATCAAGGCCGGGCGTCCGGACTGGTTCATCTGGCGCGACGGCGTCCCCGAGGGTGAGACGCTCGCCGAGGTCGCGGCCCGGGCCGACGAGGTCGTCCAGTGGGCGCGCTCGGCCGACCGCGACGTCCTGATCTTCGCGCACGGCCACATCCTGCGCTCCCTGGGCGCCCGCTGGCTCGGCCTGGACGTCTCCTTCGCCGCCCGCATCCGCCTGGAGCCGACGTCCCTGTCGGTGCTGGGCTGGGCGTACGGCGAACCGGCCATCGAGCGCTGGAACGACACCGGCCACCTGGGCTGAGCCTGCCGACCGGCCCGGACGCTTCCGGCGGCCCCGGGCGCCCTGACGGCCCCGGGGCACCGCCACGGTCCCGACGGGGCTCCCGGGCTGGCCGCGAAGCCCGGCGGCCCTGAGTGCCCCTGCCCTGTCGGTTCCGAGCGCCCTCACGGTCCCGGAGCCCCGCCACGATGCCCGGCGGCCCCGGAGCCCGGCCGCGAAACCAGCGGCCTCTGAAGTCCCGTCGCGAAGCCCGGCGCCCCTGAAGAGCCTGAGGCCCCTGAAGCCCCACCGCGCAGCCCGCCCCGCCCCGCCCCGCCTCCTGGAACCCCGGCCCCAAGGCGCGCCTCCCGCCCGGAGCCCGATCGCCCCGTAGACGCTCCCGGCCGAGTCCGGCCACCCCGTAGGCGCACCCGGCCGAGCCCGCCCACCCCGTATGCACACCCGGCCGCCCCCGCTCACCCCGTAGGCGCCCCCGTCTGCTCCCCCGGCCGCGTGCCGGGCGCCGTCCGCCGTCTGCCCCTCCTGGCCGGGGGCCGGGCCGGTGACCGGGAGGCGGCGTGCCGGTCCAGGAACGCGCCGACCTCGTCGCCCGCCCTCCCCGCGCCGTCGCGGTACCGCCGGAGTGCCCGCGCCGTCGAGTCCAGCATCGTGCGGATACGGGCCGACCGGACGTCCTTCAGGAGGATCAGCGCCCGCGTACCGGCCGTCGCCGCCTCCTCCGGCGCGTGGCTGAGCGCGAGATCGCCCGCGAGTTCCGCGGTGAACAGGGCGATGTTCCGGGTGAAGTGCGGGTCCTGGAGCGCCACCGCCCGGCGCGCGTGCGTCACCGCGCGCCCCTGCTCGCCCAGTGCGGACCAGCACTGGGCCTCCAGCCCCGCCAATTCGGCCTCCCCGTAGAAGGACATCCACTCCGGATCGCCGTCGGACGGCCCTTGGGCGAAGAGCCGCTGGGCCCGCAGGAGCGCCTGCTCACAGCTTCTGCGGTCGCCCAGCCCCGCCCAGCCGCCCGCCTCGCGCAGTGCCAGAAGGGACAGCAGGCGCGCCGACCCCAGGTTCCTCGCGGCCTGTTGGGCGGCCTGTGCGGCACGTACGGCCTCCCGGGGGCGGTGCGCGTCGCGCGCCAGGAAGGCGGTGTTGCAGAACGCGTGCGCCTCCAGGGCGGCGTCCCCGGCGACACGGGCGGTGGCCAGTGCTTCGGCGTAGTGCGACCGGGCGTCGCCGAAGCGGCCCGAGTCGTGCGCCAGCCAGCCGACGGAGATGGCCAGTTCGCCCGCGCCCGCGTGCAGACGGTCGCTGACGGAGCCGCGGTGCACTCCGGCGTCCAGCAGTTCGTACGCGCTCCGCAGCGGCTTCGCGGCGCGCCGGTAGAGGCCCTCGGCGCCGTGCCGGTCGTCCAGCAGTCGGATGCGGCGTACCGCCTCCTCCACGGCCGCCGCCTCGGAGGCACCGGCCCGCCCGGGACCGTCCGCCGGCAACGGGCTCGATACGCGCGTCGTCGCCTCCGGCACGCCGGGCCCGGCCACCGCCTCCGGGACGAACGGTGGCAGGGCGGTGAGCCCCAGCGCGGCGGCCGGGCCGCCCGTGATGAACGCGCGACGCAGCACGTCGCTCTCCTTGCCGGTCTGGATGTCCGTATCGGGATGCCCCGGCCCGCCCCCGGCCCCCTCCGGGGGCCCGGCAGCCGGCCCGGTGCCGGCCCGCGGTCCGGGCAGCGTCCCGGTGCCGGGGCCCGCCTCCGTTCCCCCGCCTCCCCGGGCCGTACGGGCCCGCCGCCCGCGCACCGTCTCGCGCGGCGCGAACCCCATGTCCGCGAGCGTGAGCCCGGGGAACATGTGCCGGAAGACCCGTTCGTAGGCGTAGTTCGGGCAACGGATCTCTCCGGCCTCGACCCGGCCCACATAACGGGCGTCGCACGCGACCTGCTCCCCGATCTCGCGCGCGGCGCGGCGCACCGACGCCGCGAACTCGCCCGGTGACAGCCGGCCGCGCAACTGCCGGAAGGCGCGGTTGGGCTGGGCGGGAACGTGGTGGGACGACCCTGATCTCGCGGCGGGCGACGCCATGGCAGATCCTCCGTGCCATCTCCGTGGCGGTACCGCGGCCTGGCGGTGCGGCGGGACGACGGTACTAGCTGTGACCGGCCCGCCACACAGGGTTTGGCTACAAACCGGATATCTCATGCACGATCCGCCATGAAGCGCCATTCTTTGCGGCGTCCTTCCGCCGTAGCCGTTGACGTGTCCGGACGTTGAACAGGAAGTAAAGCCAGCGGCGCGTGCAGAGGAGGGGTTTCCGTGCGGGAGACCGGCATGGTCGACGTCAGGACCGCCGTCAGCGGCGAGGCGGGTGCCGGTGGGGTGGCGCACGGAGGTTCCGGACGCGCCGGACGCACGGCGCTCCCCAACGGCCGGCCGGGCGGGCCCGGTTCGCCGGCCGTCGACCGGTGCTGGCCGTCCGCGGAGTGCGGCGCGCTCCCCGAGGCGCCCCGTACCTGCGACCTGGTGACGGTGCCGGCCCGCCAGGGCCTGGAGGCGGTCGACATCCTGCGGCTGCGGGCCGGCGTCGGCCCGGTCCTGCACGACGACGCGTGCGACACCCTCGGCTTCCTCGTGCCGCCGGGCACGGCCGACGGCTGGGACCTGCCGGGCAGCGCCTGTACGCAGACGTACGAGCGTGAGGCGCCCGCAGGGGGCGCGCGGGGCGTCGGCAGCGCCCCCGTCGAGCCGCCCGTCACGGGCACCGACTGGCTGGTGTCCCCGGACGGCGCGTGCGGCACGGCCACCGACCCCGTCGTCCTGCGCGAGGCCCTCGGCGAGGCGGCCCGCACGATCGAGGCCGTCGACCGCTGCCGCTGAGGCCGGCGGGGTCTCGGGGCGGGGGTGCCCCGGGGCCGGTGGTCCTGACCGCTCGCGCTGAGGCCGACGAAGCCTCGGGGTGGGGGGCCTCGGGCCCGGAGCGCCTCGCGGCCGGTGGCCCCGGCCGCTCGGCCGTCTCCCCCTCCCGTCGAGGTCGGCTGCCCGCCGCTTCCGCCGCACGCTCTGACCTGCGGGTACGCGGCATACTGGAGGCATGGCGAAGAGCAGGCGCGGCCGGTCCCGTACGGGGCCCGAGGCCGTGGTGGAAACCGTGGACGGCGGCGTCGCCGAACTGCGTCCCGACCGGGACCGGCCGCGCGGCTGGACGCTGCTCGTCGACGGTGCCCCGCAGTCCCATGTGGACCTGGACGACCCGGCGTACTTGGACTTCGCGTACCAGCGCCGCCTGGGGCACATCGTCGACCTCGCCGCGCCGCCCGGCAAGCCTCTCCAGGTGGTGCACCTGGGCGGCGGGGCGCTGACGATGGCGCGCTACGTCGCGGCCACCCGCCCGCGCTCGACCCAGCAGGCCGTGGAGATCGACGCGCCGCTGGTCCACCTGGTCCGCCGGGAACTCCCGCTGGACAGCGGCTGGCGGATCAGGGTGCGCAACGCGGACGCCCGCGCCGGGCTCGCCCGGATCCCGGACGGCTGGGCCGACCTGGTGATCGCGGACGTGTTCCGCGGCGCTCGCACCCCGGCGCACCTGACCAGCGCCGAGTTCGCGGGCGAGGTCGCGCGGGCGCTGCGGCCCGGCGGCTGGTACGCGGCGAACCTCGCGGACGGCCCGCCGCTGGCCTTCGTACGGGCGCAGGTCGCCACGGTCCGTACGGTCCTCCCCGAACTGTGCCTGACCGCTGACCCGGCCGTCCTCAGAGGCAAGCGCTTCGGGAACGCCGTACTGCTCGCCGCCGCCGGGCCGCTCCCGGTCGCCGAGCTGACCCGGCGGGCCGCGACCGACCCGCAGCAGGGCCGGGTCGAACACGGGCGCGCGCTCCTGGACTTCACCGGGGGAGCGCAGCCGGTGACGGACGCGACCGCGGTGGACTCGCCGTCCCCGCCGCCCGCTGTCTTCACCTGAGCGGCGGGCAGCCCGGCGGTGCGGGGCGACCCACGGTCAACACCTGGTTCACGTCGCGTGGTTGTCCGTCTCGACCGTCGGCGGGTGGCCGTTCCAGGCGCAGATGACCGATGTGTGCCCCGGGCCGCCCCTGAAGTCGACCCGCAGCCACTGGTCCTGCTGCCACACCTGCATCTGCCAGCCCGTGCCCGGGGTGGCCGACACCAACTGGGCGGAGCGGGTGCCCAGGTCGATGACGACCCGGCCGCCCGCGGTGGAGAAACTTTTCACCGTGCCACCCGTGGCGGGCGAGGAGGCGCCGCCGGGCGGCGGGTGCGGGCCGCCGCCCGTGTGTTGTCCGTCCTCGCCGGACGGGCCGCCGCCTGCCTCCCTGGGCAGCTCGTTCGCTTTCGCGGACTGTCCGGGGCGGGGGGAGGCCGGCGCGGACGGCTTGGGCCGGTGTGTGGAGGAGGCACGGGGCGAGACCCCGCCGCCGGTTCCGGTGTGCGGTGATGGCGCGTTGTCGGACAGCGGGAGCGCGCGCGGCGGGTCGTACGCCGTGCCGGCCAGCACGGTGTGCACACCGAACCACGACAGCGTGACGGCGGCACCCGTCGCCAGCGTCCAGGCCGCCGTGTGAACCAGTCCTCTGTGCATCTGGCTCATCCTGCACCACGTAACGGGCCGGGGCGGTGGGCCGGAAAGCCCGGAGCGGCCGGGACGAAGACGGTATGGCGGGAGGTTCCGGGGCGGAACGGAATGGGAGCACAACATCCGTCGGAACAGGGGTGGAAGGCCCGCCCCACGGTGTCAACCTCGGGTAAAGAAGTGCACTCGAATGGCGTACGGTGCCGCCCATGGCAAGTGTGCTCGTGGTCGAGGACGACCAGTTCGTGCGCTCGGCCCTCATCCGGCATCTGACCGAGGCGTCCCACACGGTGCGCAGCGTCGGTACGGCCCTGGAGGCGCTGCGCGAGGTGGCCCACGTCGGCTTCGACGTCGTCATCCTGGATCTCGGTCTGCCCGACCTGGACGGGGCGGAGGCCCTGAAGATGCTGCGCGGGATCACCGATGTACCCGTGATCATCGCCACCGCGCGGGACGACGAGGCCGAGATCGTCCGGCTGCTGAACGACGGGGCCGACGACTACCTGACCAAGCCGTTCTCGGTGGAACACCTCTCCGCCCGGATGGCCGCCGTGCTGCGCCGCTCCCGGGGCGCCGCGGCGGGCGGCGAGCCGCCGTCCCGGGTGCTCCAGGTGGGCGGCCTGAGCATCGACCCATTGCGCCGCCAGGCCGAACTGGACGGTGCGGCGCTCGACCTGACCCGCCGCGAGTTCGATCTGCTCGCTTTCCTCGCCGGCCGCCCGGGCGTCGTCGTGCCCCGCAAGGAACTTCTCGCCGAGGTCTGGCAGCAGTCGTACGGCGACGACCAGACCATCGATGTCCACCTCTCCTGGTTGCGCCGCAAACTGGGCGAAACGGCCGCGCGGCCACGGTATCTGCACACCCTGCGCGGGGTCGGCGTGAAACTGGAGCCACCGCTGTGACGCCCGCGCGGGCCCGGCGCCGAGGGGCGTGCGCGCCGGAGCCGCCCGCGCGGACCGGGCCCCTCCCGGCGCCCCCGCCGGAGCCGTCGCCGTGAGATGGGCCCTGGTCAAGGTGTGCCTGGCCGTCACCGCGATGGTCGTGGTGGCCTTCGCCGTACCGCTCGGGCTCGTCGTCAAGGAGATGGCCAAGGACCGCGCGTTCTCCAATGCCGAGCGGCAGGCGGCCACCATCGGCCCCGTCCTGGCCATCACCACCGACCACGCGCAGTTGGAGCGCGCCGTCGCCAGCGCCGAGAGCGGGCCCGGCGGGCACATCGGCGTCCATGTGCCGGCGGGCGGCAAGGGTGGCGAGCCCGCCGAGATCGGCTCCCGGCGCGCCAGGCCCGAGGACGTCGACGCCGCGGTCGACCTCGGCCGCGCCTCCATCGCGCCGGTACGCGGCGGCTCGGTGCTGCTCCAGCCCACCGCCGTGGCCGCGGGCATCGCGGTGGTCGAGGTGTACGTGCCGGACGCCGCGCTGACCAATGGCGTCACCACCTCATGGGTCCTGCTGGCGGGTGTCGGTCTCGCGCTGATCGTCGGCTCGGTCGCCGTCGCCGACCGCCTCGGCACCCGTATGGTGCGGCCCGCCGAGCGGCTGGCCGGCGCCGCCCACGACCTGGGCAAGGGCAGGCTGGGCGTACGGGTACGGGAGGAGGGCCCCAGGGAGCTGCGCGCGGCGGCGGCCGCCTTCAACGCGATGGCGGACCAGGTCGTCCAGCTCCTGGCCCACGAACGCGAGCTGGCCGCCGACCTCTCCCACCGCCTGCGCACCCCGCTGACCGTGCTGCGCCTGAACACCGCCTCGCTCGGCGAGGGGCCGGCGGCCGACCAGACCCGCGAGGCGGTCGCCCAACTGGAGCGCGAGGTCGACCAGATCATTCGTACCGCGCGGCAGCAGAAGGCGCACACCCAGCAGGTGGCCGCCGCGGCGAGCTGCGACGCGGCCGAGGTGATCCGGGAGCGGATGGACTTCTGGTCGGCGCTCGCGGAGGACGAGGGGCGCACGGTGCGCGTCGCGGGCGCGGACCGGCCCGTACGCATCCCCGTCGCGCGCCCCGACCTCGCCGCGGCGCTGGACGCGATGCTCGGCAACGTCTTCCGGCACACCCCCGAGGGCACCGCCTTCGCGGTGGACGTGCACAACGCCGAGGACGCGGTGATCGTGCTGGTCTCGGACGCCGGCCCGGGCATCGACGACCCGGACGCGGCCCTGCGGCGTGGCCACGGGGACGGCGGGGACGGATCCACCGGGCTCGGCCTGGACATCGTGCGGCGGCTCGCGGAGACGACCGGCGGGGACGTCCGCATCGGCCGGTCCGTGCTGGGCGGCACCGAGGTACGGGTCTGGCTGGCGCTCGACGGCGTACGACGGGCGGACGCGGGACGCCGTCGGCGCCCGGGGCACCGTCTGCGGCGGCGGCTGGGAAGGCGCCTGGGCCGGTCGCGGGGGCGGCGGGCCGTCGGCCGGACACCGGCCGGTCCCGGCGGGGAGTGAGCGGCCCGGGCCGGGCCGTCGGCGGGCCGGCCGGTCCTCGGGCGGGCCGGTCGGCCGCTGTGCTTAACCGGTCCCTTTCGGTCCCTTAAGAGCGCCATAAGGCTTCCATCTGCCGCACTGAAACCGGCTTTTGTCCGTTTCCTGATCGCTAGCGTGCGGGACGCACCACCGCACCACCGTCCCCCACGACGAACAGGCAGGCACGACATGAGTTCCTCGGCACACCGCCGCCGCAAGAGCCGCAAGAGCCGCAAGGCCAGGCTGATCGGTACGGCAGCGGCGGCCGCGCTGGCGGCGGGCGGCGCCTTCGCCGTCGCCGGTTCGGCGCTGGCCACCAAGGCTCCGGAGGCCGCTCCGGCGGCCAAGGCCGGCGGCGCCTTCTCCCCGTACATCGACACCTCCCTGTACCCCGCGTACGACATGGCCGACACCGCGAAGAAGACCGGGGTGAAGACCTTCAACCTCGCCTTCGTCACCTCCGGCGGCGGCTGCGCACCGAAGTGGGGCGGCTCGGGCGCGCTGGGCGACGACGCGGTGGCCGGGCAGATACCGGCACTGCGCAGGGCCGGCGGCGACGTACGGGTCTCCTTCGGCGGCGCCAACGGCTCCGAGCTGGGCCTGGCCTGCAAGACCGCGAACGAGCTGGCCGGCGCCTACGGCAAGGTCATCGACCGGTTCGCGCTCAAGAAGGTCGACTTCGACATCGAGGGCGGCGCGCTGCCGGACACCGCCGCCAACACCCGCAGGGCACAGGCCATCGCCCGGCTCCAGAAGAAGCACCCGGGCCTGGACGTCTCCTTCACCCTGCCGGTCATGCCCGAGGGGCTGACGCAGGACGGCGTGAACCTGGTCGCCGACGCGAGGAAGAACGGTGTGCGGATCTCCGCCGTCAACATCATGGCGATGGACTACGGCGCCTCGTACGACGGCGACATGGGCGCGTACGCCGTCCAGGCCGCCACCGCCACCCAGAAGCAGCTCAAGAAGACGCTCGGCCTCGGGGACGCGGCCGCCTGGAAGGCCGTTGCCGTGACCCCGATGATCGGCGTCAACGACGTGCAGAAAGAAATCTTCACGGTCGAGGACGCCAAGGAACTGGTCACGTTCGCACAGTCGAAGCACCTCGGCTGGCTGTCCATGTGGTCCTCGACGCGCGACAAGGCGTGCCCGGGCGAGCCGCAGAACTCCGCGCAGCCGACGTGCAGTTCCCTCGCGCAGAAGCCGTTCGACTTCACCGAGGCGCTCGGCGCCTACCGGAGCTGACCGGCACCACGGAGCCACACCCCCGGGCGGGACACAGCGGCCACCCCCCCACCGCTGTGTCCCGCCGCCCTCATGAGGCGGACACATCGGTGCGCAGTGCGGGCAGTTCGTTGCCGCGGGCCACGTCCGCGTACCAGTGGGCGCTCGACTTGGGCGTACGGTCCTGGGTCGTGAAGTCCACGTACACCGAGCCGAACCGCTTGCTGTAGCCGTACGCCCACTCGAAATTGTCCATCAGTGACCACAGGAAGTAGCCGCGCAGGTCGGCGCCGTCGGTGACCGCGCGGTGGGCGGCGGCGAGGTGGGCGTGGATGTAGGCGATGCGCTCGGGATCGTGCACCGCGCCCTCGGCGCCGGGCAGGTCGTCGTAGGCCGCGCCGTTCTCGGTGACGAACAGCGGCAGCCCCGGCGCCTCCCGGTGAAAGCGCATGAGCAGGTCGTAGAGGCCGCTCGGATCCACCGACCAGCCCATCGCCGTGCGCTCACCCGGCGGTTGGTGGAAAGCCACCCGGTCGGCGCCCGGCCAGGGCGAACGGGCGCCGGCGCCGTGCCCGTCGTGCCGGGGCAGGGGGGCGTTGTCAGTGCCGCCTGATACCACTGTGGGTGTGTAGTAATTGATGCCCAGCGCGTCGAGGGGGTGCTTGATGACGGCGAGATCGCCATCGCGGACGAAGGTCCAGTCGGTGATGCGCGCGGTGTCCGCGAGGAGGTCCGCGGGATATGCGCCGCGCAGCAGGGGCCCGGTGAAGATACGCGTCGCCAGCGCGTCGACCCGCCGCTGAGCGTCCAGGTCCTCGGGCGCGTCGGAGCGGGCCCGGACGGCCGCCGGATTGAGGCTGATCATGATCCGGCCGCGGGCGGGCAGCGCGGCGCGCAGTGCCTGGGCGGCGAGCCCGTGCGCGAGGTTGAGGTGATGGGCGGCGCGCAGGGCGGCCTCCGGGTCGGTGCGGCCGGGGGCGTGCACCCCTGATCCGTAACCGAGGAACGCGCTGCACCACGGCTCGTTGAGGGTGGTCCACCACTCGACACGGTCACCGAGGGCGTCCGCCACGATCGCCGCGTAGTCGGCGAAGCGCTGCGCGGTGTCCCGGTGCGGCCAGCCGCCTCCCGAGGCGGAGCCGCCGTGGTTGTCGGCCTCCAGTTCCTGCGGCAGGTCCCAGTGGTAGAGCGTGAGGACCGGCCGGATGCCGTGGGCGAGCAGGTCGTCGACGAGCCGGCGGTAGAAGTCGAGGCCGCGCTGTACGGCGGGGCCGCGGCCGGTCGGCTGCACCCGCGGCCAGGAGACGGAGAAGCGGTAGGCACCGAGCCCGAGGGCGGACATCAGCTCCACGTCCTCGTGGCGCCGGTGGAAGTGGTCGACGGCGACATCGCCGGTGTCGCCCCCGGCGACCTTGCCGGGGGTGTGGCTGAAGGTGTCCCAGATCGACGGGGTGCGGCCGCCCTCCCGGGCGGCACCCTCGACCTGATAGGCGGCGGTGGCCGCACCCCAGACGAAGCCGGGCGGAAAACGAAGGGGGCAGGACATGGCGGTACTCCCGTTCACGAGGACGCGGCGCACGGCACGGGCCATGCGTGGCGCGTGGCGCGAGTGGTGCAGGTGGTACGAGTGGTTCGCGGAGGCGGCCCGGCCCGTACGGGACCGCGTACGGGGCCGGGGGAGCGGCGCGGCGGCTCACCGGTCAGCCCTTGACCGCACCCTGCATGATCCCCCCGACGATCTGCCTGCCGAACAGGACGAACGCGACGAGCAGCGGCAGCGTGCCGAGCAGCGCGCCCGCCATGATCACGGACTGATCGGGGATGTAACCGCGCCCGAGACCGGTCAGCGCGACCTGCACGGTCGGGTTGCCGTTCTGCGTCAGCGCGATGATGGGCCAGAAGAAATCGTTCCACGCCTGCACGAAGGTCAGCAGGCCGAGCACCGCCATCGCCGGCCGGGCGGCCGGGAAGACGACGTGCCACACCACGCGCCAACTGTTCGCGCCGTCCGTGCGCGCCGCCTCGATCAGCTCGGTGGGCAGCGCCTGGAGCAGGTACTGCCGCATGAAGAAGACCCCGAAGGCACTGACGAGGGTGGGCAGGATGACGGCCTGGAGCTGGTCGGTCCACTCCAGCTCGGCGATGGTCATGAACAGCGGTACGACACCGAGCTGCGGCGGCACCATCATCGTGCCGATCACCAGCAGCAACAGCAGCTTCTTCGCCCGGAAGCGCAGCTTGGCGAACGCGAACCCGGCCACGGTCGAGAAGACCACCGTGCCCGCCGCGATCGTCGTGGCCACCACCGTGGTGTTCAGCAGCGCCACGCCCATGTTGGCGTCGGACCAGGCCGTACCGAGGTTCTTGAGCAGGTTCCCGCCGAACCAGAACGGGGGCGGCGTCCGGGCGAGCCGGGTGTTGTTGCGGGAGGCGGCGACGGCGGTCCACAGCAGCGGGAAGAGCGAGCCCGCGGTGAAGAGGATCAGCACCGCGTAGGTCACCTTCCCGCCGTGCGACGGCCGGCCGGCGCGTCGGGTCGTCATGGCTCCTCCTCACTCGCCCGACGCGCGCAGCCGTCGGGCGACCAGCGCGTTGACCACGGCGACCACCAGCAGGATCAGGAACATCGTCCAGGCGATGGCCGAGGCCCGGCCGAGATGGAGGTTCACCCACCCCTGCTCGTACAGATACAGGCCCAGCGTCTGGTACTGGTGGTCGGCGCCTCCCGAAGCACCGGCGCTCCCGCTGAACAGCAGCGGCTCGCCGAACAACTGCGTGGCCCCGATCGTCGAGACGACGCAGGTGAACAGAATCGTCGGCCGCAGCGACGGGACCGTGACGTACCGGAACTGCTGCCAGCGGGAGGCGCCGTCCAGCGCCGCCGACTCGTAGAGGTCGTGCGGTATGGCCTGCATGGCGGCGAGGTAGATCAGCGCGTTGTACCCCGTCCACCGCCAGATGACGATGGTGGAGACCGCCAGCTTGGCGCTCCAGGAACCGTTCTCCCAGTCGACGCCGTCCACCCCTACCGTGCTCAGCAGCCAGTTGACCATCCCGTAGTCGCGCCCGAAAAGCAGCACGAACACCAGCGTCGCGGCGGCCACCGAAGTGGCGTACGGCGTGAGCACCGCCACCCGGAAGAACATCGAGCCGCGCAGCCGGTAGTTGAGCAGGTGCGCGATGCCCAGGGCCATCAGCAACTGCGGCACGGTCGAGATGACACCGATGACGAACGTGTTCCCGAGGGCGTTCCAGAAGAAGTCGTCGCCCAGCAGTCGGGTGAAGTTGCGCAGTCCGGCCCACTCCATGTCGGTGGGCGCGGTCAGCTCCACGCGGTGCAGGGCGGCCCACCCCGTGTAGAGAAGGGGGAAGAGCCCGAAGGCGGCGAAGAAGAGGAAGAAGGGGGCGACGCAGACGTACGGGCTCCAGCGCAGGTCCCGCCGGTAGCGGCGGCTGCGGCGCTCGCGCGCGCGGACGGCGGCGGGGCTGTCGGCGGAATCGGCCCCGGAGGACACACCGGAGCCGGCCCGGGAGGCGGCACCGGGCCGCCGCGCGGCACTCGGTCCGGAGGGCCTGGAACGGGGCGGTCGGCCGTCCACGGTTCACCGGTCCAGCGCGTTGTCGATCGACTCGACCGCCGCCCGCCAGCCCTGCTCGGGCGTCTTGCCTTGCTGGTCGACCTGGAGCACTCCCACGTCGGTGATGTTCTGGTTGACGGTGAGGTCCTTCGGGCCGAGCACCTGGTCGGGAATGCCGTCGGCCGCCGCGGCGAAGATCTTGCCGATCGGCGCGTCGCCGAAGTACGGATGCTTGGCCCCCGCCACGGCGGGCAGCCCGTACGCCGCCCGGGCGCTGGGGAAGCTGGCCTGCCGGGTGAAGAGCTTCGCCTGCTGCTCCGGCGCGGTCAGCCAGGCCGCCAGCTTGACCGCCTCGCTCTTGTGCCGGCCCGCTTCCGGTACGGCCAGGAACGAGCCGCCCCAGTTCCCCGGCTTGGGCGCGGCGGCCACGTCCCACTTGTCGCGGCCCTGGTCCCCGGACTTCTCCTTGATGTAGCCGAGCATCCACGGCGGGCAGGAGACGGTGGCGAAGCGCCCGTTGGCGTACGCCTGGTCCCAGGATTTCTGGAACTGCTGGAGCCGGGCGGTCAGCTTCCCCGTCGCCGCCCGCATCGCCGCGTCCCACGCCCGCCGCACGGACGGGCTGTTCTTGTGGACGAGCTTGCCGGCGGCGTTGTAATAGCGTTCGGCGCTGCTGGAGATCACCGCGTTGTAGACGCCGGAGGCGGAGTCCACGAAGGACGTGCCCGCCGGCGCCTTGGCCCGGTAGCGCTCGCCGACGTCCAGATACTTCCCCCAGTCGCCCGCCCAGAGCCGGGCCACCGCGTTCCGGTCGGTCGGCAGCCCGGCCTTGGCGAAGAGGTCCTTGCGATAGCAGACCGCCATCGGCCCGATGTCCGTGCCCAGGCCCACGGTCTTGCCGCTCGCGTTCGTCGCCTGCGCCCACTTCCAGGGGATGAAGTCCGCCTTCCGTACACCCGGTGCCTTCGAGAGGTCGACGAGCTTGCCCGCCTGGGTGGCGGTGACCTCGGCGATGTTGTTGACCTCGACCGCCTGGATGTCGGCGAGCCCGCTGCCCGTGCTCAGGTGGGTGAGGAGCTGCGGGTAGTAGTTCTCGTTCCGCTCGATCGAGGTCTCTTTGATCGTGATGTCCGGGTGCAGCTTCATGTACGCGTCGTAGAGCCCGGCCTGCCGGTAGCCGAAGACGCCGAAGACTCCGACGGTCAGGGTGGTCTTCCCGGCGCCGGCCCCCGACGAGCCCTGGGTGTCCGGGGCGTCGCTGTCCTCGGCGCAGCCGCCGAGCAGGGCGGCCCCGAGCACGGCGGCGGTCGTGAGGGCCACCGCCCGCCGGCGGGTGCCGCGGATCGTCGTTCGCATTGCGTCTCCTCCTGGTGCCCTGCAGACCGTGCGTGCGGGATGTGGGGTGTCCAGTACGGTGGGAGCGCTCCCAGACGTGATGAGGTGAAGAGTCGCCGTTTCCCAACGCGCGTGTCAAGGGCTCGCGCACCAACGCCCGTTGAGTGGTTCGTTGTTGAATGTACGGCCCAGGACGGCAAGCGGAGGCGGCGATGACACCAGGCGGACGGCGAGGGGGCGGCAGGCCCACACTCGAAGAGGTCGCCGCGCGCGCGGGCGTCGGCCGCGGCACGGTCTCCCGCGTGATCAACGGCTCGCCCCGGGTCAGCGAACGGACCCGCGCCCTGGTGCAGCAGGCCGTCGCCGACCTCGGCTACGTACCCAACCGCGCCGCCCGCGCCCTGGCGGGCAACCGCGCCGACACGGTCGCCCTGGTCGTCCCGGAAGCCGAGACCCGGCTCTTCGCCGAGCCGTACTTCTCCGGCATCCTGCGCGGCGTCAGCGCCGGACTGGCCGACCACGACATGCAGTTGCTGCTCACCCTCACCCGTACGTCCAAGGAGCGGCGCCGCTTCGCCGACTACCTCGCCGCGCACCGCGTCGACGGCGTACTCCTCGTCTCCGTGCACGGCGACGACCCGCTGCCCGACCTGCTGGGACGGATGGCGATACCGACCGTCCTCAACGGCCGCCGCGCCGCCGGGGAAACGGTTCCGTACGTGGACTCCGACAACACCGGCGGCGCACGGAGCGCCCTGGAACACCTCATCGTCCGCGGCCGGCGCCGGATCGCCACCATCACCGGACCGCCCGACATGTACGCGGCCCACTGCCGTCTCGACGGCTACCACCAGGCCGTACGCGCCGCCGGCCACCCCGCCGACTCCGCGCTCGTCGCACACGGCGACTTCACCGAGGAGGGCGGCCGGCGCGCCATGCGCGAACTGCTCGCCCGTCGCCCCGCCCTGGACGCCGTCTTCTGCGCCTCGGACGTGATGGCCGCGGGCGCCCGGCAGGAACTGCGCACGGCGGGTCGCCGCGTCCCGGACGACGTGGCCCTGGTCGGCTTCGACGACTCCGCCATCGCCCGGCACATGGACCCGCCGCTCACCAGCGTCCGCCAGCCGATCGAGGAGATGGGCCGGGCCATGGCGACGCTGCTGATGGAGCAGATCACCGGGGGACCGGGCGGCAGCGGACCGGACCCGCGCTCCACGGCCGACCCCGCAGGTTCCCATCTGGTGCTTCCGACGGAGCTGGTACGGCGGGAGTCGTCCTGAGAGGTGGGAGGGGGGCCGGGCCGGGGCAGTGGTTCGGTTGCGGGAGGTTCCGGCGATTCGGGCCCGACCTAGGGGTCCGGCTGGGGGTCGTTGCGGCGATCCGGGGGCGGCCCGGTGGTCCGGCTGCGGGGCGTTCCGGGGGTCAGGGATCGCAGCCGGAACCGGGGCGGGGCCACGGCCGGAACGGTGCCCGGGCCACGGCTGGAGCCGGCGCGGCGCCACGACCGAGCGGCGCCACGACCGAGCGGGGCCGCGGCCGGAGCGGGGCCGCGGCCGGAGCGGGGCCCAGGGCCACGGCCGAACGGGGTTGCGGCCGGCCTGGGGCACGGCCGAACGGGCCGCGGCCGAATGGGGCCGCGACTGGAACGGGCGCGGGGCCGGGCGGGGTCGCTCCTGGGCGGGGTTGCTCGCGGGGGCCGCACCTGGGCGGGGCTGCTCCTGGGCGGGGCCGCACCTGGAGAGCGAGCATCGCGGCCGCCGCCAGGGCGTACAGCCGTAACTGGCTGCGCGTAGGGGCTTTCCTAGGATGCGTGCGTGCGCCCGGCCCGGGGCAGCCCGCGACGGGTGGAATCGCTTCCCCTGATTTCGTGGCGGCGGGCGCTGCATTTCCGGGATTCACAACGTAGTTGTGTGTATTGCGCCGCCCGTTGGCGCAGCAAGGGCGCGGGCCCCTCTCGACGGCATGCCCGCCCGCCCCGGCCCATTGCAAGCCCCCCGAACCTCGGGGGCACCCCAGCCCATGGGAGCGCCCCGGCCCTTGGGAGCGCCCCGGCCCTTGGGAGCGCCCCGGCCCTTGGGAGCGCCCCCAGTGGGAGTGGCCCCCGAGTGGGAGCGCTCCCACTGCCCCTCTGGAACGCCCCGCTCCCGCGGCCCCGCGCATTCGGCTCTCCCGCACGTCACGCCGGGCCGCGTACCTCCGTACGGAAGGAGATCGGCGTACTGCCCGTACGGTGCTGGAAGAACTTGGCGAAGTTCGCGGCGTCGGCGAAGCCGAGGCGGACGGCGATCCGGGCGGCGGTCTGGTCCCCGTGGGCCAGCAGCCGCTTGGCCTCCAACACCACGCGACGGTCGATGAACTCCTTCGCGCCCACGCCGGTGGCGGCGGTGGTCGCGCGGGACAGGGTGCGGGGCGAGTAGCCGAGCGCCCGCGCGTAGTCCTCGACGCGGCGGCTGCGGGTGAAGCCGCGCTCCACCGCGTCGCGGAAGCGGAGGAAAGTCTCGCTCGCCTCGCAGACACCGTCGCCACCCCCGTCCGGCGCGCGCCCGCCCCGCCCGCCCCCATCCCGCGTACCTCCGCCCCGCTCGCCGCCGTGCGGACCGCCGTCCCGCGCACCCGCGTGCGTGCCCCCGCCCCGCTCGCCCCCGCGCACACTCCTGCCCCCATGCGCGCCCCCGCTCCGAGTGCTCCCACCCCGCCCGCCCCCAGTCCGCACGCCCACGCCCCGCGTCTCCCCGCCCCCGGAAGGCGCGGACAGTCGGGCGGCCCGCAGGACCAGGA
This sequence comes from Streptomyces sp. NPDC018045, assembly GCF_044327445.1. NCBI lineage: Bacteria > Bacillati > Actinomycetota > Actinomycetes > Kitasatosporales > Streptomycetaceae > Streptomyces > Streptomyces sp. NPDC018045. The sequence continues at coordinate 109,367 of NZ_JBIRFL010000008.1, read as the reverse complement.
CGGCCAGCAGGTGCCGCAGTACCTCGATGTGCGTCTCCAGCGGCAGCCCGCGCAGCGCTCCGAATTCCTGATGGAGGTGACGCAGGGCACACTCCAGCGCCTGTGCTTCCTCCCCCTCCGGACGGTGCACCGCCGGGCCGAACCAGTCCTCCAGGCGGGCCGCGGCCGCCGTGGCCGCATCGAGGAAGCCGGATTCGAACAGGACCAGTCGCCCCTCCGCCTCGGACAAGTTGCCGAAGTGGTGCACCTGTCCTGGACGCACCCACATCCAGTCATTCGCGGTCAGCTCATACTTTCGGAAGTCCACGGTGTGCCGGAGGTGTCCGCCGTCCACCACGAGGAGGTGGTGGAAGTCCGGACGGTGCGGCACGGCGAGGGCGCAGGCGCTGGCGCGGTCGCGCAGTTCGGCAAGGGTGAGTACCTCCACCCCCGCCGGCCGCCCGGCCGGGGCGATGAAGGCGACTTCCGGGATGTCTTCCCCGGCCCCTTGCGCAGCGTGTCGTTTTTTCACCATCTCTGGTCCCGTGCCTACCCCGGTATGCCGTGGTTGTGCCCCTAGCGTGGAAGGCGTCAGCACGGCTGATGACGGAAAAAGGAAATCCAGAGTATGCCCCGGCAGGGGCACAGGGAGTATCGCTATGTCCAAGATCGCCATTTTCGGAGCCAACGGCACCATCGGCAGTCGCGTCCTCGACGAGGCGCTGCGCCGCGGCCACCAGGTCACCGCGGTCGTCCGTGACCCCGCGAAGATCACCAAGGCCGACCCGAACCTGACCGTGACCACCGGCGACATCCTCGCTCCGGACTCCGTCGCGGCCGTGGCCAAGGGGCAGGACGTGCTGGTCAGCGCGGTGGGCGGCGGCGACGGCCCGGGGCACCTCGCAACGATCAAGCCCTCCGCCGAGTCCCTGGTCGCGGGTCTGCGCACCCTCGGCGAGGCCGCGCCCCGGCTGATCGCCGTGGGCGGCGCCGGCTCGCTCCGTACGCCGGACGGCAAGCAGGTCTGGGACGCGGAGGGCCTGCCCGAGTTCCTGCTCCAGATCATGCACGCGCACGGCGACGCGCTGGACTTCTACCGCACCGTCACGGACGTGCGCTGGACCAACGTGAGCCCGGCCGCCCTGATCGAGCCCGGGGAGCGTACGGGCAGCTACCGCACCGCCCTGGACGACCTGGTCGCCGACGCGGACGGCACCAGCCGGATCACCGCCGAGGACTACGCCGTCGCCCTCCTGGACGAGATCGAGCAGCCGCGGCACATCGGACAGCGCTTCACCGTCGGTTACTGAGCCCGCAGGGCACCGAGGCCACACGGTGCGGAGCCCGCAGGGCTCGGGGGGGGCTGGACGCCGAGCCTGTGGGGCGCCGAGCCCGCGGGATGTCGAGCCTGTAGGGCGCCGGGGTTGCGGGGCACCGAGGCCGTTGGACGCCAAGCCTGCGGGACGCCGGGGCCGCAGGACGCCGAGCCCACGGGGTGCCGAGGTCGTGGGGTGCCGAGCCTGCGGGGCGCCGAACCCACGCGGGCCGAGGCCACGGGACACCGGCCACGGGGCGCCGTGGCCGAGGGATATTGAGCCCAGGGCCCCCGAGCCCAGGGCTCCGAGCCCGCAGGCCACCAAACCCGAGGAGCGCCCGCTCCGAACCCCCGCGCCCGATGAAGCCCCCGGCCCCTCAGCCGCCCGGCTCCCGAACCGTCCCAGCTCCCGGCCCCTTAGCCGCCCGCCCCACGCCCGCCCGGCTCCAGGCGCCGACGCCCCTCGCCGCAACAGCAAACGCCCCCGCCCCCAGCAGCTAGCCCCCCGACAACTGGCCCCAACGAGTAGGGCCCCCGGTCGCTTTCGCGTCCGGGGGCCCTACTCGTTGGGGTGAGTAACGGGACTTGAACCCGCGACATCCTGGACCACAACCAGGTGCTCTACCAGCTGAGCTATACCCACCATGACCGGTGCTGTGTGGTGTCTTGTTCCCCACCGGCTGAGAAAAAGTGTACAGGGTCTGGAGGGGTGCTCGCTCCCGGCTTTGGGTCAGGCCGGGAGCGAGCTACGTCACTCCGGGTCCGCGGGCAGGACGTGCCTGGCCGCGATCTCCTTCGCGGTGTCCGAGTCCGGGCCGGGCTGCGGCACGAAGACCGCCTCCCGGTAGTAGCGGAGTTCCGCGATGGATTCACGGATGTCCGCCAGCGCCCGGTGGTTCCCGTTCTTCTCCGGACTGTTGAAGTACGCCCTCGGGTACCAGCGCCGGGCCAGTTCCTTCACGGACGACACGTCCACGATCCGGTAGTGCAGGTGGCTCTCCAGCTTCGGCATGTCGCGGAGCAGGAAGCCCCGGTCGGTGCCGACGGAGTTGCCGCACAGCGGTGCCCGGCCGGGTTCCGGTACGTGCTGCTTGATGTACTGGAGCACCTGTTCCTGTGCGTCCTCCAGGGTGGTGCCGCTGTCCAGCTCGGCCAGCAGCCCGGAGGAGGTGTGCATCTGGCGCACGACCTCGGGCATGGTGGTCAGGGCCTCGGCCGGGGGGCGGATCACGATGTCCACCCCGTCGCCCAATACATTCAGCTCCGAGTCGGTGACCAGGGCGGCCACCTCGATGAGCGCGTCGTTCGCCAGCGAGAGCCCGGTCATCTCGCAGTCGATCCACACCATGCGATCGTTCATACGTCTCACCCTACGGGGCGCTCCCGCTGACTGGGCAGCACCGGGCGGCCGGCCGGCCGCCCGGTGGGCTGCTCCGGGAGCCGTGGCGCGTACGCGTCGGATTCCGGTTTGCCCGTTTCTGTCGGGGCGAGCGCCGTGGCCTGGCTGTGCACCGGCTGGGTGTGACCGGCCGTACTGTGCCCCGGCTGGCCCCCCGACCCGTGCCCGCCCGGGCCCCCGTGTCCGCCGTGCGAGCCCTGGGGGTGCCCGCCCGGACCGTGGCCGCTCTGCGGGTGCCCTTGCGTATGGCCGCCGGGGCCGAGGCCCCCCTGGGCGTGCGTCGCCTGGCTGTGCGACGTCTGCCCGTGATGCAGCGGACCATGGCCCCCCGGCAGATGGCCCGCCGCGGCCGCGGCGAACCGGTCCGCACCGGCACCGGGGCGCTCACCGCGCTCCGGACGGTCCGCCCGGGTGGCCTGCTCGGGCACTCCGTTCTGCGGCCTGCGCGCGCGGTAGGCCGCGCGGTAGGCCGCGGGTGAGGCGCCCAACTGCCTGCGGAAGTGGCCGCGCAGGGCGACCGGCGACCGGAAGCCGCAGCGTCCGGCGACCTCGTCCACGGAATAGTCCGAGGTCTCCAGCAGCCGCTGCGCCTGCAGGACGCGCTGGGTGATCAGCCACTGCAGCGGAGCGCTCCCGGTCAGGGACCGGAAACGGCGGTCGAAGGTACGGCGGCTCATGTAGGCGCGGGCCGCCAGCGTCTCCACGTCGAACTGCTCGTGGAGGTGCTCCAGTGCCCAGGCCACGACCTCGGCGAGCGGATCGGCGCCGATCTCCTCCGGTAATGACCTGTCCAGGTACCTCTGGTGTCCCAGGTCCGACGCGGTGCGCCGGGGCGGGACCACCAGCCGCCGGGCGAGCGCGTTGGCCGCGTCCGCCCCGTGGTCGGTACGGACGATGTGCAGGCACAGGTCGATGCCGGCGGCGGTCCCCGCGGAGGTCAGCACATCGCCGTCGTCGACGAAGAGCTCGCGGGGATCGACGTGGACGGACGGATAACGCTTGGCGAGCGTCGGCGCGTACATCCAGTGGGTGGTCGCGGGGCGGCCGTCGAGGAGCCCTGCGGCGGCGAGCACGAAGGCCCCCGTGCAGAGCCCGACGATGCGGGCCCCTTCTTCGTGTGCCCGGCGCAGCGCGTCCAGCGCGGCCGGTGGTGGTGCCTGTGTGATGGACCGCCAGGCCGGCACGACGACCGTGCCCGCGCGGGCGATCGCCTCCAGCCCATAGGGGGCCGAAAGTTCCAGCCCCCCGGTGGTGCGCAAAGGCGCATCTTCGCCCGCGCACACAAGTAGTCGGTACCGCGGAACACCCGCGTCCTGGCGGTCGATGCCGAAGACCGAGAGCGGAATGGAGCTCTCGAAAATCGGGCCGCCACTGAAGAGGAGCACCGCGACTATTTCGCGGCGTCGTCGGGCGGCGAGCTTGCGTGCGGCATCTGGTACGGCAGCGGAGTCCTGGCTCATGGCACTTAAGCCCCCCTCGGTCGTCTCGCCCTCTCGGTCCTGCACTGTTCCCCCGCCGTGATTGCCAAGATCGAATCTACTGCGTCCCGTGAGGATGGAGTGCCAAGTTCACCACCCGCTCGTATGTCGATATGGCAACTTGGCGCGAAGCATTCGATCACGAAGCGTTCCACTCGTCGGGCCTGCTGGGAAGTACGCCTCTCGCCTCTGCCCGTGAGCCGTAGGGCGCAATCACGCCCCGTGGTCCTTTCCTCGCAGCTCAGGCCCAGGTTGTGGGTCGCTTTTGCCAAAGGATGCACCTGAGCGCGAAGTTGGCCGAAAACGAACCTGGGCAGGCTTGCGAGCGCGTCATTCCTCCGGCGTACGCCCCTCGGAACGGCGTCCTCCCCGGTGGGCTCCGGTCCCGGTACGGCTGTGCCGGCCGCGGTGCGGGGCGATCTCGTCGGGCGACGGCCGGGAGGCGGTGCGCTCGGACTGGCGCAGCAGGGCCCGGCAGGCGGCCGTCACCGTCGCCAGCCCCACGGCGGTGCCGAGCGCTCCGGTGGCGGACGCGCCGCACAGGACGAGGACGAGGGGCACCACGGCGCAACTGAACGCCGCCCAGCGGACGAGATCGCTCACCGGATCGGCTGATGTGTTCGACGGACCGGGCACGGCGTACTCCCTCCAGGCAGGCTGGTACTACAACGGCCGCGGGGGTCCATGGGTCACCGCGATGGGTACGTACGGGGGCAGGCCGGGGCATTGCCATCCGGGCCACGCTCCGGCATGCTCCGGGGAATGTTCGAGCGGTACCCCACCCGTGTGGTCGTGGGGCCCGTCCCTGCATCAGAGGCCCTCCGTCCGCGCGGGGCTCTGGGCAGCGGGGGACCGGCGCCGTACTCTTGGGGTAAGGCATTGGGAAGATGATTCCCGGTCGTGTTGTTCCCCTTTGAACTATGGGGCCGACCTCTCGATCAAGCCAGCTCAGTCAACTGCCGGATCAAGTCAATCGCCGCTCCCGTCCGCCCCTCCGCAAGGACCTCCTTCGCCGAGACACCATGGCCGGTCACGAAATCCCCGAACCCGCGGACCGCAAGCAGGTCGCCGATCCGACGGCGGACCTCCGAGCGGCGGAACAGACACGCCACTCCTGCGACCCCGCCTTCCGGCACGGCGTCGTGGTCGGCTTCGACGGCTCGATGTCGAGCGAACGAGCGTTGGCGTATGCAATCGGTATGGCGCGGCGCTCCGGCTCCGGCCTGATCATCGTCCATGTGGCCAACCGGCTGCCCACGACGGTCTGGGCGGGCTGTGAGCCCCCGGTCTTCGTGGACGTACCGGACCACCGTACGGAAGTGCTGGGGCTGGAGCTCGCCTGCGCCGACCACCTCGCGGAGATCCCGTGGATCCTGGTGGAGCGCGGCGGCGACATCTGCCACGAGCTCGAAGAGGTCGGGCACGAGTACGAGGCCGACGCGATCGTGGTCGGCTCGACGCACGGCATCGTCGGGCGGATCTTCGGCTCGGTCGCGGGGCGGCTGGCCCGGCGGGCGCAGCGGCCCGTGATCGTCATTCCCTGACCGCCCGCGCCTCCCCGGCGCCCGGCCCCACGCCTCCGCCCCCGCGACCTGATGGGGCGTGAGGTGAAGCAGCGTCACCAGGGCCCCGTACACCCGCAACCGGCATATCTACTGGCCCGTAGAGGTGGAAAGCACGGTGGTGAGGGGTAGAAATCCGATCAAGAGGGACGCGAACGGAGCGTGAACGGCCGGGGCGGCCGGGCACGGCCGGCGTCACTCCCGGGGCGCGCGGCGTCCGGCGGACGGGACGGTCCGCCACCGGCTCCCCGGTCGTCAACAGCGTGCTGCCGCCCGGGAGGTGACGGTTCCCGGGAAGGTGGCCACCGCCGGCGTAAGGGCGACGCCGGCAACAGGGGAGGCGGGGCCCCGCGCGTATGGTGGCACGCGCGGGGCACCGCCTCCCGCCCCCTCGAAGGACGTGTCGTCCGACCGGGCGGCCCCCCGTAGGCCGCCCGCCCCCTCGGACGAACGCCCGTGACCGCGGGGTGGACAGGACCCCGCGGCACGTCGGGTGGCTACTCGACCGTGACCGACTTCGCCAGGTTGCGCGGCTTGTCGATGTCCCGGCCCATGGCCAGCGCCACGTGGTAGGCCAGCAGTTGGAGCGGGATGCCCATCAGGATCGGGTCCAGTTCGTTCTCGTTCTTCGGCACGATGATGGTGTGGTCGGCCTTGTCCTGCTTCTGGTGCGCGACGGCCAGGATGCGGCCGCTGCGGGCCTTGATCTCCTCCATCGCGGCGCGGTTCTTCTCCAGCAGGTCGTCGTCCGGGACGATCGCCACGGTCGGCATGGCCGGCTCGATGAGCGCCAGCGGGCCGTGCTTGAGCTCGGACGCCGGGTACGCCTCGGCGTGGATGTAGGAGATTTCCTTGAGCTTGAGGGACGCCTCGCGGGCGACGGGGTAGCCGCGCACCCGGCCGATGAACATCATCGACCTGGCCTCCGCGTACTCGGCCGCCAGCTTCTTGACCTCGTCCTCCATCTCCAGGATCTCCTGGATCTGGCCGGGCAGCTTGCGCAGGCCCGCGATGATCCGCTTGCCGTCGGCGACGGACAGGTCACGGATGCGGCCCAGGTGCAGGGCGAGCAGCCCGAAGGCGACCACGGTGTTGGTGAAGCACTTGGTGGAGACCACGCAGACCTCCGGGCCCGCGTGCACGTACACGCCGCCGTGGGTCTCCCTGGCGATCGCCGAGCCGACCACGTTCACGACGCCCAGGACGCGCGCGCCCTTGCGCTTGAGCTCCTGCACGGCGGCCAGCACGTCGTAGGTCTCGCCGGACTGGGAGACCGCGATGTAGAGGGTGTCGGGGTCCACGACCGGGTTGCGGTAGCGGAACTCGGAGGCCGGCTCGGCGTCCGAGGGGATACGGGCCAGCTCCTCGATCATCTGCGCGCCGATCTGGCCCGCGTGGTACGAGGTGCCGCAGCCCAGGATCTTGACCCGGCGGATGGAGCGCGCCTCGCGGGGGTCGAGGTTCAGGCCGCCCAGGTGCACGGTGGAGAAGCGGTCGTCGATGCGTCCGCGCAGCACGCGGTCGACCGCGTCGGCCTGCTCGCTGATCTCCTTGTGCATGTACGTGTCGTGGCCGCCCATGTCGTACGACTCGGCCTCCCACTCCACGGTGGTCGGCTCGGCGGAGGTGTGCGAGCCCTCGGTGGTGTAGGTGCGGTAGTCGTCGGCCTTGATGGTGGCCATCTCGCCGTCGTCGAGGGTGACGACCTGGCGGGTGTGCGAGACCAGCGCGGCGACGTCGGAGGAGACGAACATCTCCTTCTCGCCGATGCCCAGGACGACCGGCGAGCCGTTGCGGGCCACGACGATGCGCTCGGGGAAGTCGGCGTGCAGCACGGCGATGCCGTACGTGCCCTCGATGACCCGCAGGGCCTCGCGGACCTGCTCCTCCAGAGTCGGCGCCTGGGAGCGGCCGATCAGGTGGGCCAGCACCTCGGTGTCGGTCTCGGAGGCGAACTCCACGCCGTCCGCGGTGAGCTTGGCGCGCAGCTCGTCGGCGTTGTCGATGATGCCGTTGTGGACGACGGCGACCTTGCCGTCGGTGTCGACGTGCGGGTGCGCGTTCTCGTCGGTGGGGGCGCCGTGGGTGGCCCAGCGGGTGTGCGCGATGCCGGCGGTGCCCGCGAAGCGCTTGGGCAGGCGGGACTCCAGCTCGCGGACGCGGCCCTTGGCCTTGGCGGTCTTCAGACCGCCGGCGGCCTTGCCGGTGCCCTTGGCGTGGATGGCGATACCGGCGGAGTCGTACCCGCGGTACTCCAGGCGCTGCAGTCCTTCGAGGAGCAGCGGAGCGACGTCCCGCTTACCGATGTAGCCGACGATCCCGCACATGAAGTGACCCTCCCGGTCAGGCAGTTGGACAGGTGGCGCACGATGCGGCGCGCGCCGGTGTGCTCGGCCGGTTCAGCCGTAGACGAGGCGGCGCAGTTGGCGCGCCGAGAGGTCGGGCGGGCGGACCGCGCGGTGCGGCAGCTCCTGGCCGATGCGTTCGAAGATCGCCTCGTTGCGCAGTCCCTGCGACTGCAGCTCCCGGTGGCGTCTGCGGACGTAGGTCTCCGTCGTCTCGTCAAAGTACGCGAGCACGTCGAGAACCACCCGGGCAGCTTCGCCGCGCTGTAGCGGCGTGCTGCGCACCAGATGGTCGACGAGGTCCTCATGGGGCGAACGGCGATCGAGCACCCGATGAATACTGATGGGTCACCGCGACTAACGCAAGAAACCTGCCCGATATCGGGCAAGCGACACGCCGGATGACGCCAGACGTGGCCCCCACCTTGACCACTAGGGGGGTGAGCGGTACTCAATGTTGACGTTCGGTTGCTCCACGCCACGTACGACGTCCACGCACGGCCCTGCACGATGAGCCCACCGAAGGGAATCTCGTGAGACGAAGCAGACTGTTCTGCTCGCTGCTGCTGGTCGCGGCGGCCGGCCTGTCGACGGCCGGATCGCGGCCCGTCGCGGACGCACCCGGTCCGGCCGCCCGCCACGCCAAGCCGATAGCCCTCGACCAGGTCATCCCGGCACCCGCCTCCGTCAAGCCCGGCAAGGACCCCTACACCCTCGGCGACCGCACCCGGATCCGGGTGCCCGGCGCCTCGGGCGAGGTCAGGCGGGTGGCCGGCTATCTGGCCGACGTCCTGCGTCCGTCCACCGGCTACCCGCTGCCGATCACCGGCAAGGACGGCCGGGACGGCATCGTGCTGCGCCTGGGCGGCAGGGACACCAGGAAGCTCGGTGCCGAGGGCTACCGCCTCACCTCCACCCGGCACGCGGTGACGATCACCGCCGCCCGGCCCGCCGGTCTCTTCCACGGCGTGCAGACCCTGCGGCAGCTCCTGCCGCCGGCCGTCGAGAAGCGCGGCAAGCAGCACCGCCCCTGGAAGGTCGCCGGCGGCACCATCTCCGACACCCCGCGCTACGGATACCGCGGCGGGATGATCGATGTGTCCCGGCACTTCTTCACGGTCGAGCAGGTGAAGCGTTACATCGATCAGTTGGCGCTGTACAAGTACAACAAGCTGCATCTGCACCTCACCGACGACCAGGGCTGGCGGCTCCAGATCAACTCCTGGCCACGGCTCGCCAGCTACGGCGGCAGCACCCAGGTCGGCGGCGGCCCCGGCGGCTACTACACCAAGGCGCAGTACCGCGAGATCCTGCGGTACGCCGCCGGCCGTTACATGGAGGTCATCCCCGAGATCGACACCCCGGGGCACACCCAGGCCGCGCTGGCCTCGTACGCGAAACTGAACTGCAACAACATCGCGCCTCCCATCTACACGGGCGTCGAGGTCGGCTTCAGCTCGCTGTGCGTGCCCAAGAAGGTGACGTACGAGTTCCTGGACGACGTCTTCCGCGAGGTCGCGGCGCTGACCCCGGGCCCGTACCTGCACATCGGCGGCGACGAGGCCTACTCCACCAGCCACGCCGACTACATGACCTTCATGAACAAGGTCCAGCCGCTGGTGACCAAGCACAAGAAGAAGGTCATAGGGTGGCACCAGATGACCGCCGTGACCCCGGCGAAGGGCGCCGCGGTGCAGTACTGGGGCTACGACAAGACGCCCGCCAAGGAGCGCGAGCAGGTCGCGGCGGCGGCCAGGAAGGGCGCCGGGCTGATCCTCTCGCCGGCCGACCGGTCCTACCTCGACATGAAGTACACCAAGGACACCAAGCTGGGTAAGGCGTGGGCCGGGTACGTCGAGGTCCAGCGGTCCTACGACTGGGACCCCGCGACGTACCTGAAGGGCGCGCCGCAGAAGTCGATCATGGGTGTCGAGGCGCCCATCTGGACGGAGACCCTCGCCACCGACCAGCACCTCGACTACATGACCTTCCCGCGGATGCCCGGCATCGCCGAGCTGGGCTGGTCACCGAGGTCCACCCACGACTGGAACGCCTACAAGCACCGGCTGGCGGCCCAGGCGCCCCGCTGGGAGGCCATGGGCTTCGACTACTACAGGTCGCCGCAGGTGCCCTGGCGCAGGTGACGCCCGGCGGCTGAGACGACGGCAGGGCGGGTCCGGATCGCCGGGCCCGCCCCGCGCCGTACGGAGCTGCCGTACGGAGCTGCCGTACGGGCGCGTCTACACGCCCAGCTCGCGGGCGATCAGCAGCCGCTGCACCTCGCTCGTTCCCTCACCGATCTCCAGGATCTTGGAGTCGCGCCACATCCGGGCGACCGGGTACTCGTTCATGAAGCCGTAGCCGCCGTGGATCTGGGTGGCCTCGCGGGCGTTGTCCACCGCGATCTCGGAGGAGTACAGCTTGGCGAGCGCCGCCTCCTTCTTGAAGGGCTCGCCGTGCACCAGACGGGACGCGGCGTCGCGCCAGGCCAGCCGGGAGGTGTGGGCGCGCATCTCCATGTCGGCCAGCTTGAACTGGATGGCCTGGTTGTGGCCGATCGGCCGGCCGAAGGCGTGCCGCTCCTTGGCGTACCGGACGGACTCGTCCACACAGCCCTGCGCGAGGCCGGTGGCCAGCGCGGCGATGGCGATCCGGCCCTCGTCGAGGATGCGCAGGAACTGGGCGTAACCGCGGCCCTCCGTGCCGAGGAGGTTGCCCACCGGAACGCGGACGTCGGAGAAGGACAGCTCACGGGTGTCCGAGGCGCTCCAGCCGACCTTGGAGTACGGGGCGCCGACGGTGAAGCCCGGGGTGCCGGACGGCACGATGATCGAGGAGATCAGCGGGCTGCCGTCGTCCTTGCGGCCGGTGACGGCGGTGACCGTGACCAGGCCGGTGAGGTCCGTGCCGGAGTTGGTGATGAAGCACTTGCTGCCGTTGATCACCCACGCGTCGCCCTCGCGGACGGCCGTGGTGCGGGTGGCGCCCGCGTCCGAGCCGCCGTCCGGCTCGGTCAGGCCGAAGGCGCCGAGTACCTCGCCCGTACACATCCGGGGCAGCCACTCCCGCTTCTGTTCCTCGGTACCGAAGTGGAAGACCGGCATGGCGCCGAGCGAGACGCCCGCCTCCAGGGTGATCGCCACGGAGGAGTCCACGCGGGCCAGCTCCTCCAGGGCGATGCCGAGGGCGAGGTAGTCACCGCCCATGCCGCCGTACTCCTCGGGGAAGGGCAGGCCGAACAGCCCCATCCGGCCCATCTCCCGCACGATCTCGTACGGGAACTCGTGGTGCTCGTAGAACTCGCCGATCTTGGGGGCGACCACGTCGTGGGCGAACGCCTCGACCGTGCGCCGCAGCTCTTCGAGTTCGGGGGACAGGCGGTGGTCCAGGGACATCGTTCACTCCTTGTGGGAGAGGGCACGGACGGTGCGGGACGGGCTCGGACGGCCCAGTTGTCCGGCCATCCACACGCTCGTGGCGGTGAGCCGGCCCAGCTCGACCCCGGTCTCGATACCGAGGCCGTGCAGCATCCACACCAGGTCTTCGGTGGCGAGGTTGCCGGTGGCGCTCTTGGCGTACGGGCAGCCGCCGAGGCCGCCCGCCGACGCGTCGACGGTGCTGACGCCGTGCTGGAGCGCGGCGAGGGTGTTGGCCAGCGCCTGACCGTACGTGTCGTGGAAGTGCACGCCGAGGCGGTCGGTGGGTACGCCCGCCTCGTTCAGCGCGGCGAGCAGCGCGTGGACGTGGCCGGGGGTGGCCACGCCGATGGTGTCGCCCAGGCTCAGCTCGTCGCAGCCCATGTCGAGCAGGGCGCGGCAGACCCGCACGACCTGCGCGAGGGGCACCGGGCCTTCCCAGGGGTCGCCGAAGCACATGGAGAGGTAGCCGCGGACGTGCGCCTGCTCCTCCTTCGCGCGGGCGACCACCGGAGTGAACATGGCCAGCGATTCCGCGACCGTACGGTTCAGGTTGGCCTTGGCGAACGACTCCGTGGCGCTGCCGAAGACCGCGATGCGGCGGGCGCCGAGGGCCAGCGCGCGGTCCAGGCCGCGGTCGTTGGGCACCAGGACGGGCAGTTGCGCGTCGAGGCCGTCCAGCATCGGGTAGAGCCGCTCGGCGTCGGCGAGCTGCGGCACCCATCGGGGATGCACGAAGCTGGTCGCCTCCACCGTCGTCAGCCCGGCGTCCACCAGGCGGCGGATGAACTCGGCCTTGACCTCGGTGGGGACGACGGCGGACTCGTTCTGGAGGCCGTCGCGGGCGCCGACCTCGTGGATGCGGACCCGGGCCGGCAGGCCGGGGGCCGGGACGGGCATCGGGAGTCCGGGCGCGGTCATGTCGCTGCCTCCTCGGCCGGGCCGGACGCCGGGTCCTGTGGCGCGCTCTCGTGCGGGTCCACGACGGCGAGCACCTGGTCCATGGCGACGGTGCTGCCGGGGGAGACGCCCAGCTCGCTGACCGTGCCGGCGTGCGGCGCGGAGATGACGTGCTCCATCTTCATCGCCTCGACGACCAGCAGCCCCTGACCTGCCGCCACTTCGTCGCCGACGGCCACCTTCACGACGGTGACCGTGCCGGGCATCGGCGCGGTCAGCGCGTCCATCCCGTGCGCTCCGGCCGCGCCGCGCAGCGTCTCGGCGACCGGGTCGTGGTCCGTCACATGCCAGGTGTCGCCGTCCCGGCCGAGCCAGTCGCCGGCCCGGTGGAAGGTGTGCACGACCCCGTCGACGGTGACGCGGACCCGGTCGGCGGTGACATGGCCGGTGCCGGTGGCGGCCACCGGGTCGTGGCCGGGGACCTTGACCCGGTGGGCGACGGGCGCCGGGCGGCCGCCGATCCGCCAGCCGTCCGGTACGGCGAACGGGTCCACCCAGCCGCCGGCCGGCACCGGCTCCAGCGCCGCGTTCCGTACGGCGGCGGCCGCCGCGTACACCTCGGCGGGCACCTCCCGCGGCACCAGCGCGTCCATCTCGCGTTCGACCAGGCCGGTGTCCAGTTCGCCGGCCTCGACGGCCGGGTGGGCCAGCAGGCGGCGCAGGAAGCCGGTGTTGGTGGGGACGCCGAGCACAACCGTTTCGGCGAGCGCGGCGCGCAGTTTGCGCAGGGCGGTCGCGCGGTCCGGACCGTATGCGACGACCTTCGAGAGCATCGGGTCGTACAGGCTGCCGACCTCCGTGCCCTCGGCCAGGCCGGAGTCCGTGCGCACCCCGTCGCCGCGCGGCTCGGCGAGCGCCAGGACCGTACCGCCGGAGGGCAGGAAGCCGCGCGCGCCCTCCTTGACCGACACCGTCTCGGCGCAGATCCGGGCCTCGACGGCGTGTCCGGTCAGGCGGACGCCGTCCTGCCCGAACGCCAGCGGCTCCCCGGCGGCGATCCGTAGCTGCCACTCGACCAGGTCGAGGCCGGTGACGAATTCGGTGACCGGGTGCTCGACCTGGAGGCGGGTGTTCATCTCCATGAAGTAGTACGAGGCGGGGTCGTCGCCCGGGACGATGAACTCGACCGTGCCCGCGCCCCGGTAGCCGCACGAGCGCGCGGCCTGGACGGCGGCCTCGCCCATCGCGGCCCGCGTCGCCTCGTCCAGCAGGACGGACGGCGCCTCCTCGATCACCTTCTGATGGCGGCGCTGGAGCGAGCACTCGCGCTCGCCGAGGTGGACGACGTTGCCGTGGCCGTCCGCGAGGACCTGGATCTCGATGTGCCGGGGGCGGTCCACCCAGCGCTCCACCAGAAGGGTGTCGTCACCGAAGGAGCCGCGCGCCTCGCGCCGCGCGGCGGCGATCTCGTCGGCCAGCAGGGCTTCGTCACGGACCAGCCGCATGCCCTTGCCGCCGCCGCCCGCGGACGGCTTCAGCAGCACCGGCATGCCGATTTCGCGTGCCGCGTCGGCCAGTTGGGCGTCGGACAGGCCGCTGCCGGAGGAGCCGGGAACGACCGGTACGCCGGCCGACCGCACCGTCTCCTTCGCGCGGATCTTGTCGCCCATCAGCTCGATGGCCTCGGCGGACGGCCCGATGAAGACCAGCCCGGCGTCGGTACAGGCCGCCGCGAACGCCGCGTTCTCGGCGAGGAAGCCGTACCCCGGGTGCACGGCCCGCGCGCCGCTGCGGTGCGCCGCCTCGATCAGGCGACCCGCGTGCAGATAGCTCTCGGTGGCCGGCGGCGGGCCGATCCGTACCGCGGTGTCGGCCTCGCGGACATGGCGGGCGTCGGCGTCCGCGTCGCTGAAGACGGCGACCGAGCGGACGCCGAGCGCGCGCAGCGTCCGGATGACGCGGACCGCGATCTCGCCCCGGTTGGCGACCAGGACGGTGTCGAACATGCTCATCTGTTCCTTCACTCCCCGCACTCCCTCACATCCGGAAGACGCCGTAGCCCGGCTCGCCCAACGGCGCGTTGCCGCACGCCGTCAGCGCCAGCCCCAGCACCCGGCGGGTGTCCAGCGGGTCGATGACCCCGTCGTCCCACAGGCGCGCGGTCGCGTAATAGGCGCTGCCCTGCGTCTCGTACTGCTCGCGGACCGGGGCCTTGAAGGCGGCCTCCTCCTCGGCGCTCCACTCCTCGCCGCGCGCCTCCATTTGGTCGCGCTTGACCGTCGCGAGGACGGACGCGGCCTGCTCGCCGCCCATCACCGAGATCTTGGCGTTCGGCCACATCCACAGGAAGCGGGGCGAATAGGCCCGGCCGCACATCGAGTAGTTGCCCGCGCCGTACGAGCCGCCGATGACGACCGTCAGCTTGGGGACGCGGGTGCAGGCCACCGCCGTGACCATCTTCGCGCCGTGCTTGGCGATGCCGCCCGCCTCGTAGTCGCGGCCGACCATGAAACCGGAGATGTTCTGGAGGAAGACCAGCGGGATGCCGCGCTGGTCGCACAGCTCGACGAAGTGCGCGCCCTTCTGGGCGGATTCGGAGAACAGGATGCCGTTGTTGGCGACGATGCCGACCGGGTGGCCGTGGATGTGCGCGAAGCCGGTGACCAGTGTCGTGCCGTACTCGGCCTTGAACTCGGCGAAGCGGGAGCCGTCCACGACGCGGGCGATGACCTCCCGTACGTCATAGGGCGTACGGGAGTCGGCGGGCACCGCGCCGTACAGCCCCGCCGGGTCCACCTTGGGCTCCTCGGCGGGCCGCACCGTCCAGGGCAGCGGGCCGCGGCCGCCGAGCGTGGCGACGATGGTGCGCACGATGCGCAGCGCGTGCGCGTCGTCCTCGGCGAGGTGGTCGGTGACGCCGGACGTACGGGAGTGCACCTCGCCGCCGCCCAGCTCCTCGGCCGTGACGACCTCGCCGGTCGCGGCCTTCACCAGCGGCGGGCCGCCCAGGAAGATCGTCCCTTGATTCCGCACGATCACGGCCTCGTCGCTCATCGCCGGTACGTACGCGCCGCCCGCCGTGCAGGAGCCGAGGACCGCCGCGATCTGCGGGATGCCCGCGCCGGACATCCGGGCCTGGTTGTAGAAGATCCGCCCGAAGTGCTCGCGGTCGGGGAAGACCTCGTCCTGCATCGGCAGGAAGGCGCCGCCGGAGTCGACCAGGTACAGGCACGGGAGGCGGTTCTCCAGCGCCACCTCCTGGGCGCGCAGGTGCTTCTTGACCGTCATCGGGTAGTAGGTGCCGCCCTTGACCGTCGCGTCGTTGGCGACGATCACCGTCTCGCGGCCGGAGACCCGCCCGACGCCCGCGATCACGCCCGCGGCCGGCGCGGCACCGCCGTACATGCCCTCCGCCGCCAGCGGCGCCAGCTCCAGGAACGGCGAGCCGGGGTCCAGCAGCGCGTCCACCCGGTCGCGGGGCAGCAGCTTGCCGCGCGCCGTGTGCCGGGCCCTGGCCTTCTCGCCGCCGCCCAGGCGAACCGCGGCGAGGCGGGCCCGCAGGTCGTCGGCCAGCTCCTGGTGCGCTGCCTCGTTGGCGCGCCAGGTGTCCGAGGCGGGATCGGCCGTGCTGTCGAGCACCGGGGCCTGCTGCGTCGGGTCCATCAGCATCGGTCCCCCGTCTCCGTCGGCTCCATCGCTACCGGCTGCATCGCTACGGCCTCTCTCGTCCGGCTGCCGCGGGCGCCGGGGATCGCCCGGCGTTAATGGGCGTTAACTTCATTTCTCCCAGGTTAACGACCACTAACCCGCCTGTCTACAATCAGTTGTATGAGCAGCACACATGCCCCGGCAGTCACCAGCCGACGCGAGCAGATCCTCAAGGAGGCGGCCCGGCTCTTCGCCGAGCGCGGCTTCCACGGCGTCGGTGTGGACGAGATCGGTGCCGCCGTCGGCATCTCCGGGCCCGGCCTCTACCGGCACTTCGCCGGCAAGGACGCGATGCTCGCCGAACTGCTCGTCGGCATCAGTGAACGGCTGCTGGAGGGCGGTCGCATCCGCGCCGCCTCCGGTGGCGACACTCCCGCCGCGGTGCTGGACGCCCTGATCGAGGGGCACATCGACTTCGCCCTCGACGACCGGCCGCTGATCACCGTCCACGACCGCGAACTGGACCGGCTGCGCGAGGCCGACCGCAAGCGGGTGCGCCGCCTCCAGCGCGAATACGTGGAGCTGTGGGTGCAGGTGGTGCGCGAGGTGTACCCGGCGTACACGGAAGCGGACGCGCGCGCCTCCGTGCACGCCGTGTTCGGCCTGCTCAACTCGACACCACACCTCAGCCGCCCCGGCGCGCTCCCGGGCCGTACGGAGATGTCGGCACTGCTGCACCGGCTGGCCCGGGGGGCCTTCGCGGCGGTGGCGGCGGACGGCGGCGCGAGCGGCGCCGGAGCCCCCGCCGGGATCCCCTCCGCCCCCTCGGGCCCCTCTGGACAGCGCGACTGACCGCCGGGTAGCTTTCGGCTGAGCAAGCGCTTAGTCGAGGGGTCGGCCCGGCCGGCCGGCGGACCGGAGGAGGCGGCGATGCGTCGTACGGTGTTCAACGAGGATCACGAGGCGTTCCGGGAGACCATCCGCGACTTCATCGCCGCCGAGGTCGTCCCCGTCTACGACGAGTGGCTACAGGCCGGACAGGCTCCCCGCGACTTCTACAAGAAACTCGGCGCCCTGGGCGTCTTCGGCATCGAGGTCCCGGAGGAGTACGGCGGCGCCGGCGAGACCAGCTTCAAGTTCAACGCCGTCATCACCGAGGAGTGCGCCCGGGCCGGCGTCAGCTTCGGCGGCTCCGGTGTGCACACCGCGCTGTGCCTGCCGTACTTCCTCAAGTACGCCACCGAGGAGCAGAAACGGCGCTGGCTGCCGCCCTTCGTCTCCGGCGACATGATGACCGCCATCGCCATGACCGAGCCCGGCACCGGCTCCGACCTGGCCGGCATGCGGACCACCGCCAAGCTCTCCGAGGACGGCACCCACTACGTCCTCAACGGCGCCAAGACCTTCATCACCGGCGGCGTCCTCGCCGACCGCGTCATCGTCTGCGCCCGCACCGCTGCTCCTGCCCCGGAGGACCGCCGCGCCGGCATCACCCTCCTGGCCGTCGACACCGCCTCCGAGGGCTACGCGGTCGGCCGCAAGCTGGACAAGCTCGGCCTCAAGAGCTCCGACACCGCCGAACTGTCCTTCACCGACGTCAAGGTGCCCGTCGAGGACCGCCTCGGCGAGGAGGGCAAGGCCTTCTCCTACCTGGGCCGGAACCTCCCGCAGGAACGTCTCGGCATCGCCGTCAGCGCCTACGCCCAGGCCGCCGCGGCCGTCCGGTTCGCCAAGGAGTACGTCCAGGACCGCGAGGTCTTCGGCAAGTCCGTCGCCTCTTTCCAGAACACCAAGTTCGTCCTCGCCGACTGCAAGTCCGAGGTGGACGCCATGCAGGCCGTCGTCGACCGCGCCCTCGACGCCCACGACGCGGGCGAACTGACC
This sequence comes from Streptomyces sp. NPDC018045, assembly GCF_044327445.1. Lineage (NCBI taxonomy): Bacteria > Bacillati > Actinomycetota > Actinomycetes > Kitasatosporales > Streptomycetaceae > Streptomyces > Streptomyces sp. NPDC018045. Next base: position 91,441 of record NZ_JBIRFL010000008.1, on the reverse strand, counting down.
GCCGCCGACGCCGCCTCCGCCAAGCTCTTCACCACCGAGCGCGCCGCCGTCGTCATCGACAAGTGCCTCCAGTTGCACGGCGGCTACGGCTACATGCAGGAGTACCCGATCTCCCGCCTGTACGCCGACACCCGCGTCACCCGCATCTACGGCGGCACCAGCGAGGTCATGCGCTCCATCATCGCCAAGTCCATGGGGCTGTGAGACGCCGCGCCCAGCCTCCGCGCGGAGCCCACCGCCGGGCCCCGCACCAGCCTTGCGCCCCCGCGCGCGCCCCGCGCCGCGCACGAGTGAAAGCCGTACGCGTGTGAACGACGCCCTCACCGCCCTGCTCGCACAGCTCGACCTGGAACGCATCGAGCAGGACATCTTCCGCGGCACCAGCCGCCCGTCCGTCGTACCCCGGGTCTTCGGCGGCCAGGTCGCCGCCCAGGCCCTGGTCGCCGCCGGGCGCACCGTCCCCGAGGACCGCCCGCCCCACTCCCTGCACGCGTACTTCCTGCGCCCCGGCGACCCCGGCGCGCCCATCGTCTACACCGTCGACCGCATCCGCGACGGCCGGTCCTTCACCACCCGCCGCGTCGTCGCCGTCCAGCACGGTCAGCCGATCTTCCACCTCTCCGCCTCCTTCCAGGTGTACGAGGAGGGCATGGAACACCAGGAGCCGATGCCCCACGCACCGGACCCGCTGACCCTGCCGACCGCCGCCGAGATGCTGCCCCACTACGCCGACCGCTTCCGCGAACCGGGCGTCGCCCAGCGGCTTCTGGAGGCGCGGGCCGCCGTCGACCTGCGCTACGTGGACGCGCCCCCGTTCGGTACGGCAGGCGAGCCGCGCGAACCGCGCTCCCAGGTCTGGTTCCGTACACACGGCAAGCTGGACGGCGACATCGACCAGCCGCTGCTGCACATCTGCCTGGTCACCTACGTCTCCGACATGACCCTGCTGGACTCCGTACTGCTCGCCCACGGGCGCGGCGGCTGGGCCGTCGGCGACGTCGTCGGCGCGAGCCTGGACCACGCCATGTGGTTCCACCGGCCGCTGCGGGCCGACGACTGGCTGCTGTACGACCAGGAGTCACCCACCGCGCAGGGCGGGCGGGGGCTGGGCAAGGGACGCATCTTCACGGCGGACGGGCGGTTGGCGGTGTCCGTGATCCAGGAAGGGGTCATCCGGGTGCCGCGGGGGGCGCAGCCTCTGGCGTGACCGGCAGGGGGCGGGCGTCCGGTCGGGGGATTGCGCCGGGGGTATCGGGGGATGACGCGGGGGGGGCATGGGGGATGACACAGGGCCCGAGGGGCCGGGTCTTTGGGTGGGCGGGCCGCCACCCTTGGGGGCCGGAGGGCAGGGCCCGTCTACCCGAGGGGACGGGCCACAGGCCCTCCGCCCACCGGGGGCGGGGGTGTCGGCTCCCGCCTACCGGAGGGGAGGAGGGCGCAGGCTCCCCGCCCACCGGGGGTCGCGCTTTCGCGGACCGGCCCGTTCCGAGCTTTCGCAGGCCGGTCGTCCGTTCAGTCCGTCAGGCCTGCCGCGCCCAGCAGGTAGGCCGTCAGCGGGTCGTAGTAGCGCGGGCTCAGTACGTGGTCGTCCAGCGGGATGGTCACCTGAAGGGTGCCTTCCGCCTCGCCCAGGAACAGCGCCGGGTCGTTGCAGTCCGCGAACCCGATGGCGTCGAGACCGCGCCGGCCCGCGCACCCGGCCCAGCCGTGATCGGCCATGACCAGATCGGGCAGTGCCTCGCCCGCCCGCTCCAGACCGTCCAGTACGGCGGCCATCGGCGCGGGGGAGTGGGTGTGCCACAGCGTCGCGCCGCGCTCCAGCATCGCCACGTCGGCGAACTGGAACACCACGCCGTCGTCCGCCCGCAGCCCGTCCGGTACGACGACGATGTCGCAGCCCCGCGCGCGCAGCGCCTCGGCGGTGGCCCGGTGCACGTCCAGCAGCCCGCCCGGATGCCCGGTTGCGAACAGGACGCGCTCCCGGCCGGCGGCGGCCTTGCGCAGCCGGGCGCCCGCGCGGTCCAGCGCGTCCACCGTCAGCTCGGGGTCGATGGTGTCCTGACCCATCCGGTGGCGGGCGTCGTCGTTGACGCCGCACCGCTCGGCCATCACGGCGAGCACGTCCTGTTCGTCGGTCCAGCGGTCGCCGAGTTCGAGGCCGAGCCAGTAGTGACGGTCTCCGTTGGCCAGCTTGCGGTAGTGGTCGAGGTTGTTCTCGCGGGGAGTGGCGACCTCTCCGGCGATCCGGGTCCGTACGAGATGGTCGACGAGTTCGGTGCGGCTGGGAACAGGCGGCAGTATCGGCATGAGGTCATTGTCCCTTGAAGCACCACTCCATGGACGTGATGTCCACCGGCCGACGCCACATCACCACAAATGTCCATGGGCACCCCGCCCGCCGCTGCCTACGCTCACCCTCATGACCACCGCATCCGCCGCTTCCGGCGCCTCCCAGGAACCCGTCGGCCCCGTCGACTCCTCCCGCGTCCCCCGCTACGCGGGCCCGGCGACCTTCGCCCGGCTGCCCCGCCTCGACCAGGTGGGCACGGCCGACGTCGCGGTGGTCGGCGTCCCCTTCGACACCGGCGTCTCCTACCGCCCCGGCGCCCGCTTCGGCGGCAACGCCATCCGCGAGGCGTCGCGCCTGCTGCGCCCGTACAACCCGGCCCAGGACGCGTCCCCCTTCGCGCTCGCGCAGGTCGCCGACGCCGGCGACATCGCCGCCAACCCCTTCAACATCAACGAGGCCGTCGAGACCATCGAGGCTGCCGCCGACGACCTCCTGGACACCGGCGCCCGCCTGATGACGCTGGGCGGCGACCACACCATCGCGCTGCCCCTGCTGCGCTCCATGGCCAAGAAGCACGGCCCGGTCGCCCTGCTCCACTTCGACGCGCACCTGGACACCTGGGACACCTACTTCGGCGCCGAGTACACCCACGGCACCCCGTTCCGCCGCGCCGTCGAGGAGGGCATCCTCGACACCTCCGCCCTCTCCCACGTCGGCACCCGCGGCCCCCTCTACGGCAAGAAGGACCTCGACGACGACGCGAAGATGGGCTTCGGCATCGTCACGTCCGCCGACGTCATGCGGCGCGGCGTCGACGAGGTAGCCGATCAGCTCCGGCAGCGCATCGGCGACCGCCCGCTGTACATCTCCATCGACATCGACGTCCTGGACCCGGCCCACGCCCCCGGCACCGGCACGCCGGAAGCGGGCGGCCTCACCTCCCGGGAACTCCTGGAGATCCTCCGTGGCCTCGCCGGCTGCCACCTCGTCTCCGCCGACCTCGTCGAGGTGGCCCCTGCCTACGATCACGCGGAGATGACGTCGGTGGCGGCCTCGCACACGGCGTACGAGCTGACGACGATCATGTCGCGGCAGATCGCGGCGGCCAAGGGCTGAGGGCGGGCTCGGGCGGTCGGTGTGTGGGGCGGTCGGGGCGTGCGGGAGTGAAGGGTCGGCTGCACGACCGGAGTGCTCGGTTCCATCGCCCGTACGCCGCGATCGGGCCAGGATCGGGTGTCGTGTCGGCACCTGTCAGGACGTGCCAGGCCGGTACCAGCGGTGATACATCTCCACCGCTTCCTTTGGGGGGTGGTTCGGCAGATGGGTCACATCACCGTTGACCTTGGAGATCGCCACGTTGCTGCCGCCCGGGCCGGCCGGCGGCGCCTGCGGGTCCGCCGGGGCGGGCCAGCTCGCGCGTACCAGGTAGCCGGCATCGAATTCGTGGACGAAGAGGCCGGACGGGCCACCGGGCGAGCCGATCTCGCGGAAGTAGCGGCGGCCGATGTCCAGCGCCTCCTCAGGGGACGTCGGCACCGGACGCGGGCCTTCGTTCGCTGATCCCGTGTGCGGCGGGGGCGGGGGCGGGGGCGGGGGTGGCAGAGGTGGCAGTGGAGGTGAGGGAAGAGCGGGAGGTGTGGGGGGTGACTGGCCGGAAACTTGGCCCGTGATGTTGGGATCTGCCACGAATTGCTCCTCCTTCAGCGCGGATTCCGCCGGTGATCACGCCAGGGTTTGCGTCAGTGCTGGTCAACTTGGCACACGTCGTTCCCGCCCGTCCGGTTCTCCTCGGCAGCGACTTTCAGCCCAACGGCGGATTCTCCCGAGCCCGGCCCGCACGTGAGCGTCGAGGCAGGCGCGGACGGGAGGGCATTCCGCACGGGAGCGCCAGGCCACCTGCACATGGCGGCGCAGCGGCGGGCCCGTGGGTACGCACCGGACACCCGCCGGTATCTGCTGCCGCGTCGCGTCCGGTATGAGCGCGGCGGTCAGGCCGTCCGCCACCAGGAAGAGCTGGGTGGCGTGGTCGCTGATGCTGTAGCGGCCCTCCGGCTCGGCCCCGTGGGTACGCGGAGCCTGTACGAGCGCTTCGCGCGGTTCGGCCCCCGGCGGTCAGGCCGCCCACGGAATGCCACCGAGGTCGGCGAGATGGAGGACGGACCGGTCACCGAGCGGATGGTCCGCGGGCAGCAGGGTGCGGACGGCGCTGCCGACGGTCCGGGCCGATGTGTCTTCGTCGATGACCAACCCGGCCCGGCCACGCGTCCACCCCCGAGGCTTACTCAACTGCCGGCGTTCTTCACGGCAGCACCGTCAGCCAACCCGTCCGCTCAAGGCGCGGGCGGCGGCCACGGCACCTCGGCCAGCGCGGGAATCAACTGCTTCTCTTCGCAGGCGAGGTGGGAGCGCAATTCTCCGGACATTCGCTCCAGGTCGGTGAGGAAACGTTCCGGGTCGACGGTGCCGATGTTTGCGAGGAGGCCGAGCAGGTCGTTCTGAATGCGGGCGATCGTCCGGTGTTCCTCCTGAAGCCGGTCGAGGGCGGAGCGCAGTTCGGGGTGATGGCGGGCGACGGCGGGAAATATGTGCGCGTCCTCGCCTGTGTGGTGGAACTCCAGGCTTTGGCAGAACGCCAGGCAGTGCTGCCGGATCTGTAGCCCGAGCCCCGGCGCCGGCGGCGCGCCCGGGCCCTGGTGGGCCGCCCGCGCCGCGAGGTGGGCTTCGGCCTCGTCGCGTACGTGCCGCAACTGCGCGCGCAGCCATGTGTGGACCTGCACGAGTTTGTCGGCGAGCGAGGTGACGGTGCGCGGATTCTCTCCATCCGCTTCCACGTACCCGGGCGCGGCGGGTTCCAGCACCACGACCGGCAACGTACGGGACGTCGCCGCCCGGTACTCGCCGTACCCGGGAGCCACGCTTACGACCTGCGCGAACAGCCGGTCGCGGCGCTCACCCTCGGTGGGCACCGCGATCGCCTCGTACGCCTCGGTACCGATCTCGACCTGTACCTGCGGGCGGGCGAGCAGGTTGCGGTACCAGTCCGGATGGCTCGCCGCGCCGAGGTCCGACCCGACGACGAGCAGCAGGTCACCGTCACGGACGCAACCGAGGGGCACGGTGTGCGACTTTCGGCGGTGCGGTGAAAGGGAAGAAATGAAGGTGCGGGGGAGCGCGCCCGCACAGCACACGGCAGTTACCGCGCACGACCCTCGTCCGGAGAATTCACCGATTACGTGTTATGCGTTGCCTGTCATGGCCGGAGCGCGGCGTACCTCGTACGGACGCGGCGTCGAAAGCGGAGCACTCAACGCGCGGCCCTAACGCACCGTGCGAACGCACCCACGCGGCGCAACAGAGGCCAGAAACCAGAAACCAGAAACCAGAAACCACAACACACGGACAGGGGAACCGAACCAAGAAGCCGGGCATGCGATGGGCCGCCGCGCGCACTCGGCGCGCTGACGCGGATGTCGGGACCGGCCTGGGAAGTGTGAACTCATGAGGTAGTCCCTGAAAAAAAGGTGTGTCGCCCGACTGCCGGCCGGCTCACTGCTTTTTGGCCGACGTCACGCGCACACGCATTCCCATTAGAGCCACTGCCCGACGGCTCGTTCGTCTCCTCCTGCGGCGACATCCTGGCTGTTCTTCCGCCCCAGCTCCCGCGTCCCGCGTCCTTCGCGTCCCCCACGTCTCCCGCGACCCCTGCGCGCTCTGCGCTCCGTATGCCCGCTGTAGGTCCGCCGCCCCCCGCCGGGCCGCTCTCGCGCGAGAGCCCCGCTCTCGCATCCTTTGGATCCGAGAGCGGGGCTCTGACAGCATTTACGCGAAAACGTTGTTAGTCCGGGCGCATAGGGCTGACCCGGCCCTGAAGCAGGCGCGACAGGGAGGCGTGCACATCCTCCACCGAGCGGTGCGGCTGGAACGACAGCCAGTCCAGCGCCGCCACGAGCACCATGCCGAGCAGCGCGGAGGCCGTCAGAGGAACGTCCAGTTCCTCGGACAGCTCGCCGACGGCGATGGCGTCCCGCAGTACGGACTCGACGACGGCGATCGCCCGGCCCCGTACGGACTCAAGAGTCGGCTGCCACACCCGGTTCGTACGCCACAGTTCCGCGACGTAGAGCTGGGTCAGGGACGGCGAGCCGGCGATGAAGTCCAGGCCCGCCCGGATCATCGCGTCCAGCGCGTCGACCCGGGTGCCGCCGCCCGCCCGTACCGCCCGGTCGGCGGCATCCTGGAGGGAGGCGGCGAGCAGGTCGACGCCGTCCCGCAGAAGCTCCTCGTAGAGCACGTTCTTGCTGGCGAAGTTGTAGTAGACCGTGCCCTTGGCGACGCCGGCGCGCTCGGCGATCTCGTCCACCGTGGTGGCGGAGAAACCCTGCTCGGCGATGAGCGTGACCGCCGCGTCGAACAGCTTGCGCCGCGTGGCGCCGCGGCGGGGGCCGTGGGCCGGGGCGGCGGCTTCGGGCCCGGCGCCGGGGGCGGCGTCGTCGCGAACGACGCCGCCCCCGTGCCTGCCGCGGTGCGCGGTCCGCGTGCTCACAGGCTCAGTTCCGGATGCAGGTCCTTCATCCGTACGACCTGCCGGCTGCGCGCGGTCAGCGACGTGAGCGCCAGCGCGCCGACCGTGAACGCGGCCAGGACGATGGAGCCCTGCCACACGATCCCGAGGTCACCGCCGGTGATGAGCCGGCGCAGGCCGTCCACCACGTAACTCATCGGCAGGAACGGGTGGATGAAACCGAAGAATCCGGGACTCGTCTGCACCGGGTACGTACCGCCCGCCGACGTGAGCTGGAGCATCAGCACAACGAGGGTCAGTACGCGGCCCGCCGGACCGAACTGCGCGCCGAAGAACTGGATGATGGCCGTGAACGCGGCCGTCGCCAGCAACAGGAAGCCGATGGTGGCCCCCGCGTGTTCCATCTCCAGGCCGAGACCCCAGTGCAGTACGGCCATCAGGGCCAGCACCTGCACGACGCCGATGGCGAAGGCCGGCAGCCAGGAACCGAGCGCGATCCGCCAGCCCGGCGCCCCCGCGGCGAGCGCCCGCTTGCCGAGCGGCGCGAGCAGCATGTACGCGACCATCGCGCCGACCCACAGGGACAGCGGAATGAAGTACGGGGCGAGCCCGGTGCCGTAGTTGGGCGCCTTGTGCATCGACTTCGAAGCCAGCTCGACCGGGTTGGACATGACGTCGGTACGGGCGTCACGGTCCTTCTTGTCGTAGTCCGGGATCTTGTCCACGCCGCTGTTCAGGCCACCGGCGAGCTGGTTGGAACCGTCCTTGAGCTTGTAGACGCCGCCCTTGAGGTCGAGCGCTCCGTCCTCCAGCTTCCCGAGCCCGTCACCGATCTGCCCGGAGCCGCTCTCGGCGTCCCCGAGCTTGTCGTGCAGTTGGCCGGCGCCGTTGGCGAGGTCACCGGCGCCGTTGGCGAGCTTGCCGCTGCCGTCGGCGAGCTTGCCCGTACCGTCCACGAGCTTGCCGCTGCCGTCGGCCAGCTTGCCGCTGCCGTCGGCGAGCTTGCCGCTGCCGTCGGCGAGCTTTCCGATGCCCTGGGCGAACTGCCCCGCTCCCTGGGACACCTTCTGGGCGCCGGCATTCAGTTCGTTGATCTGACGGATCGCGGTGTCCGCGTTGTCGGCGATCGCCGGAACCTTCTCGGCGACCATCGCGGCGCCGCGGTGGAGGTCGCGGAGCTGAGTGCGCAGGTGCTGGAGATCGGTCCGGGCGATAATGGCATTGACCTTCTCCGCCGCGTCGGCGGCCACGGCGCTGCCGACCGCGACGCCCTTGAGCTTGGCGCAGTCCACCTTGCCGGTGGCGGAGCCGCCACAGCTCTCCTGGTAGAGGGCCCGGGCGTCGTCGGCGTTCTTCCGAGCCTCGGCAGCGGCCTTGGCGGAGTTCCCCGGCAGCTTGCCGAGGTCGTCGTCGAGAGCCTTGCTGAGGTCGGCGACGACGCGTGCCTTGTCGGCGATCTCCTTGCTGTGCTCCTTCAGGAAGGGCAGGTCCGTCTTGGCGATGCCGTTGACCTTGTCGGCGAGCTGCTTCGTTCCGGCGGCTACCTGACCGGCGCCGTCGCTGAGCTGCTTGGCCTTCGTACCGGCGGTGGCGACGCCCGAGTTGAGGTCCTTGGCGCCCTTGCTCAGCGCACCGGCGCCGTTGTTGAGATCCTTGGCGCCCTTGTTCGCGTCGCCGAGGCCGCGGCTCAGCTCACCCGTCTTGTCGCGCAGCGTGCCCGCGCCCTCGCTCAGGTCGCCGGACCCCTTGCCCAGCTTCCCGAGCCCATCCGTCAGCTCACCGTTCTTGTCCTTGGCGGTGCCGAGGCCGTCGGCGAGCTTGTCCGTGCCGTCCTTGGCCTTGCCCAGGCCCTTGTCGAGTTCGTCGGCACCGTTCGCCGCCTTCTCGGTCTGGTCGTGCAGGTCCGAGAACGACACGAAGATCTTGTCGAAGAACTCCCGCGACGACTTCGCCGAGGTCTTCGCGCGGATCTCCGAGAAGATCGTCTTGGAGATCGAGCCGACGATGTAGTTGTTCGCGTCGTTCGTGCGGACCTGGAGCGCGCCCGTCTCCGGGTGGTCACCCGAGCTGGAGGCGATCCGCTCGCTGAAGTCCTTCGGGACGGTCAGGGAGAGGTAGTACGTACCGTTCTCGACGCCCTTGGCGGCGTCGGCGGAGCTGACCTCCTCCCAGTTGAACGTCTTGCTGTCCTTGACGTTCTTGACGAGTTCGTCGCCCGCCTGGATCTTCTTGCCGTCGGTGGTGGTGCCCTGGTCGTCGTTGACGAGCGCGACCGGGATCTTGTCCAGGTTCGCGTACGGGTCCCAGAACGAGCACAGGTACAGCGCGCCGTACAGCAGCGGGATCAGCATCAGGGCGACGAGGCCCAGCCGGGGGAGCTTGCCCCTGCCGAAGCGCTTGAGCTCAAGCGCGGCGAGCTTCGGCGAGCGCATGGGCTGCTTCCTCCTCGTGGGTGTCGGTCGTACCGGCCGTGCCGGTGGTCGAAGTGGGGGCGGCGGAGGCGGGCTCCGTGGCCGCCGGCGCGGTCCGTACGACGATCGCGTCGCCCGGGGCGGTGCTGGCCGCGGCCACCACCGTCGTGCCGGCCAGGGCCAGATCCCGCAGCATCTGCCAGGCCTGCGAACGCTCGTCCTGGGAGAGCTTGAGGTCGACGTCGTCGACGGCCACCAGCCGCGGGCCGTGCATGACGGCCAGCGCCATTGACAACCGCAGCGCGTCAATGCGCTCCAGGTCCCGTACGGCCGTACGCAGTCCCTTGGGCAGCGTGGCGGGATCGAGGCCGACGGCGGTCAGTGCCGCCTGGACGCGGGCCCGCGTCGCCTCCTTGTAGCGGCGGCCCCAGGGCAGCCGGGCGCCGAGCGAACCGGCGATCCGGCGGCCCAACAGGGCCTGCTCCTCCAGGTGTTCCCCGGCGGTCAGGGCCGGTTCCAGGTCGGCGACCCCGGGGACGTGCGCGATGGCGGTGAGGCTGCGCACCGTACCCATGCGCTTGGGGAGGGGAAAGCCGGCGACGGTGGCGTGGCCTTCGGCGAGCTGCATGCGGCCGGTGAGCGCCAGTAGGAGGCAGGTGCGTCCGGAGCCCGACGGGCCCTCGACGGCGATCAGTGCCCCCGGGTCCGCGGTGATGTGGACGTCTCTGAACGCCCACCCCCGCGGACCTTTCACTCCGATTCCCCTGGCGTTGACCGCCGCCCCCTGGCGGGTGGTGTCCACGGCCCCTCCTTTGTTCTGACTGGTCAGTCTAAAAGTGTGCCGTATGGAGAGGGCTATTGACCAATCAGCAGACGATCCTGTGAACTCCGTCATGTGGCGGGTGGGGCGCTCCGATGCTTTTGGGGCATTTGTTGGTGATGTTCTCGGTGTGGTCTGTGGCGCCCAGCGCGCAGCCGCACCGGTTGGACACTTGCGACGGAGACCGATGACTCACTCGGCCAAACTGATCGCCCCGCTCCTCGCTGGGGCCCTCGTCACGACGCTGCCGTCGGCATCGGCGTCGGCATCCACCCAGGTGACGCGCACCGCGGCAGCCTCTGGAGCGGCGCAGCCCGCCACTGGAGCCGCCCAGCCGTCCAGCGCCTCCTGCGCGCCGCGGGACCTGGAGCGCGCCGACGCGAAACATGCGGGGCAGAAACGTTCCACCCCGGACGACGGCAACGGCTGGACCCCCACCGCCACCCGCATCGACCCGAAGGACGGCCATCACGCCTTCGTCGGCAACGGTTACCTCGGCCAGCGCATAGCCCCCAACGGGACCGGATACGCGGCGCCCGGCGAGACGACCGGCTGGCCGCTCAAGACGCCGCGCTACGACGGCTCCTTCGTCTCCGGCCTGTACGCACGCGGCCCGGAGAACCTCAAGGGCCGCCAGGCCGTCGCCGCGCTCCCCACCTGGACCGGGCTCGACGTCACCGCCGCCGGCGACCGCCCGCAGACCTTCGACTCGGCGACCCCGGCGGGCCGCATCTCGCACTACCGCCAGACCCAGTTCATCCGCTGCGGCCTGGTCCGTACGTCACTGACGTGGACGGCCGCCGACGGCCGGGCCACCGACCTCGTGTACGACGTACTCGCCGACCGCGCCAACGCCCACACCGGCGCCGTACGGCTGCGCATGACGCCGCACTGGGGCGGCCGAGCCACCGTCACCGACCGCCTCGACGGGCGCGGCGCGCGCCGTATGGCGCAGACCGGCGGCGGCGCTCGGCCCGGCGGCCGGACGATGGACGTGACCTTCCGTACGGACGGTACGAACACGGACGGCGCGGTCGCCTCGGCTCTGCGCCCCGGCGCCCAGGTCCGCCGGCACGCGACGACGCGGCGCGCGGGCGCGGCGCAGGACCTGAGCAACCAGCAGAGCGTGACGTTCCCCGTACAGGCCGGGCGTTCCTACGAGCTGACCAAGTACGTCGGCGTCGACACCGCCCTCACCTCCCGTACTCCGCGCGCCGCCGCGACCGCGGCCGCGCAGCGGGCCGCGGACCGGGGCTGGGACGCCCTGTACCGCAACCACGCCGCCGCCTGGCGGAAGCTGTGGCGCAGCGACGTCGAGGTGAACGGACGCGGTCAACGGGAACTGCGGTCATGGGTGCGCGCGGCGCAGTACGGCCTGCTGTCCAGCACCCGCGCCGGAAGCAGCGACAGCATCAGCCCGGCCGGGCTGACCAGCGACAACTACGCGGGGCAAATCTTCTGGGACGCCGAGACCTGGATGTACCCGGGACTGCTGGCCGCCCACCCCGAGCTGGCCAAGTCCATCGTGGACTACCGCTACAAGACCCGGGCCGGAGCCGCCGCGAACGCGAAGAAGCTGGGCTACAAGGGACTTTTCTATCCGTGGACCAGCGGCAGCAAAGGTGATCTGTGGAACGAGTGCCACAGTTGGGACCCGCCGCACTGCAAGACCCAGAACCACCTGATGGGCGACGTGTCCCTGGCCACCTGGCAGTACTACCTCGCCACCAGGGACACCACCTGGCTCCGCGAACGCGGCTGGCCGGTGATGAAGGGCATCGCGGAGTTCTGGGCGTCCCGCGTCACCCGTAACGCCGACGGCAGCTACTCGATCAAGAACGTGGCCGGGCCGGACGAGTACAGCAACGGCGTGAATGACGGCGTCTTCACCAACGCCGGCGCGGTCACCGCGCTGCGCAACGCCGAACGCGCCGCCGCGCTCCTCGGACAATCGGCCCCCGCCGCCTGGAAGGACATCGCCGACCACATCCGCATCCCGTACGACGCGCAGAACAACGTCTTCCAGCAGTACGACGGCTACCGGAACACGATGATCAAGCAGGCCGACACCGTCCTGTTGATGTACCCGCTGGAATGGCCGATGTCGCAGCGCGACAAGGTCAGCACGCTGGATCACTACGCCGGGCTCACCGACCCGGACGGCCCGGCCATGACCGATTCGGTGCACGCCGTCGCCGCCGCCGGGACCGGTGAGCCGGGCTGCTCGACGTACACGTACATGCTGCGTGCCAGTAAGCCGTTCGTCCGCGGCGCCTTCCACCAGTTCTCCGAGGCGCGCGGCGACAAGGCGGGCGCCGGTGACCCGCACGCCGGGTCGCCCGCGCAGGACTTCCTCACCGGCAAAGGCGGTTTCCTCCAGACCTTCACCAACGGGCTGACCGGCCTGCGGATGCGCGAGGACCGGGTGCGCCTGGACCCGATGCTGCCTCCGCAGTTGTCCGACGGCGTCACGCTGCGCGGGCTGCGCTGGCAGGGGCGTACGTACGACGTGGCGATCGGGGCGCACAGTACGACGGTGCTGCTGACGGCCGGCGCGCCGATGCGCGTCGAGTCGCCGGAGGGCGAGCGGACGGTGAGCCGTGGCGAACCCCTGACGCTCAAGACCCGCCGCCCCGACCTCGCGGCGACGGACAACGCGGCCCGGTGCACCGCGGCGCAGGCCACGTCGGAGGAGCCCGGTATGTACGCGGGCGCCGCGGTGGACGGCAACGCGGCCACCGCCTGGGTGCCGGACGGCCCCGACGGCACCCTGACCGTCGACCTCGGCAAGTCGTCGCGCATCGGTCGGATCACCCCGCACTGGAAGGGCGGCGAGCCCGCCTCGTACGTTGCGCAGGTCTCGACGGACGGCAGGCACTGGTACGGAACCGGTTACGACGGACGTACGACGGCCCGCTACATACGGCTCGCGGTGCGCGGCGCCGACACGGCGAAGGACGGCCGGCGCCCCGGACTCGCGGAGTTGACGGTGCAGAAGGTGGAGGAAGAGAAGTAGAGGAAGCGGACGCCGGGCCATCCGGGCCGCGCGGGTCGCGCAGCCGGAAAGCCGGCGGTGTCCTCCGGTCCCGGGGCTTCGGCTCCAGGACCGGAGCCTCCCTTCCCTCCTGACACAGTCACTGGTCTGGACCGAAAGTGATCAATCCGTCCCCTGACCGAGACATCCGTGACCCCTTCCGTCACATAGTGTCCGGACACGCACGGTGTGTCTGACCTGGGAGGGAACTGTGCGTACGGGTGCGAAGTACGTGGTCGGCGGGGTGTTCGCCGCGATGGTAGGGGTGGCCGGTGTAGGCGCGTACAACGTCTACGAGGCGTTCGCCGGTGGTTCCGACGCTTCCGGGCCACCGGCAGGCACGAACGCGTCCAGACAGACCGGGCCACCGACCGAGGAAGAAGTGCACGACACCGCGCGCGACTTCCTCGCCGCCTGGAGCAAGGGCGACACGGAGACCGCCGCCCTCCTCACGGACAACGCCGCGGGCGCGCGCCAGGCGCTGACCGGGTTCCACGACGAGGCGCTGGTGTCGAAGGTGACCTTCGAGGCCGGGCAGGGCAACGGCGCACAGGTCCCCTTCCACGTCACCGCCGAATTGTCGTTGGGCAAGGGCGAGGCGGATCACGCGACCTGGTCGTACGACTCCGCGCTGCGCGTCGTACGCGGCAAGACCACCGGCAAGGCGCTCGTCGACTGGCAGCCCGCCGTGGTCCACCCCGCGCTGCGGCGCGGCGAGAGCCTGCAGACCCGCTCCGACGGCGCGCCGCCGGTCAAGGCGGTCGATCGCAACGGCACCGCCCTGGACGCCGAGGAACTCCCGTCACTCGGCGCCGTCCTGCCCGCCCTCCGGGAGAGCTACGGGGAGAAGGCGGGCGGCGTCCAGGGCATCGAAGTACGCGTCATGAGCGAGGGCGGCGAGCCGGGCAAGACGCTGCACACCATCGTCAGGGGCCGCGAAGGAACGCTCCGCACGACGCTGGACGCGAACGTGCAGCGGGCGGCCGAGGCGGCGGTCAAGGACTACCGCGAGGCGTCGGTCGTCGTGGTCGAGCCCGGCAGCGGCGACATCCTCGCGGTGGCCAACCACCGTACGGACCAGTTCAACGCGGCCTTCCAGGGCCGGCTGGCGCCCGGCTCCACGATGAAGGTCGTCACGGCCGCGATGCTGATGGAGAAGGGCCTGGTCTCCGCGGGCAAGAGCGTGGAGTGTCCGAAATACGCCTCGGCCGGCGGGCGCTCTTTCCACAACCAGGGGATGTTCGCGATCAACGGCGGTACGTTCGCCGACAGTTTCGCGCGCTCCTGCAACACCGCCTTCATCGGCCTGGCCGACCGCATCTCGGGCGCGGACCTGAGCAGCGAGGCCCAGGAGGTCTTCGGCCTCGGCATGGACTGGAAGGTCGGCCTGCCCACCTTCGACGGCAGCGTGCCGCAGAGCGACGGGGCGGACACCCCGGCGGCGCTCATCGGCCAGGGCCGCATTCAGGCCAACCCGCTGAACATGGCGTCCGTGGCCGCCACCGCCAAGGCCGGCTACTTCTCCCAGCCCGTCCTGGTCTCGCCGGAGCTGGACGGCCGGCCGGTCGCCCACGCGAGCCGCGCCCTGCCCTCCTCGGTCGCCGCGCAGTTGCGGGCCATGATGCGGCGTACGGCCGTGAGCGGCACCGGCGCGCGGGCGATGGCCGGTCTCGGCGGTGACATCGGCGCGAAGACCGGCTCGGCGGAGGCCGACGGCCAGGGCGACGCCAACAGTTGGTTCCTCGGTTACCGCAACGACGCCGCGGCGGCCGCGGTCGTCCAGCAGGGTGGCCACGGCGGCGACGCGGCGGGACCGATCGTCCGAAGAGTGCTCGCGGCGCGCCGCTGAGGGGAAGGGTCGACACTGGGGCGGGCCCGCGTCGGGGCCTGCCCGCCACCCGGGGGCACGCCTGCCCCCGGGCGTCGACGAACGGGAGGACCCCTCGTGCGCGTACGTTCCGCGGTTGTCCGTGCCACCGCAGCAGTACTGGCCGCCGGCTGTCTCACGGCGTGCGCCGAGGGGGCACCGGCAGCGGCCCCGGACCCGGCGGCCTCGTCCACCGCGGACCGGAACGCGTCGACCGCCACGGGCCCGGGGACGTCGGCCGCCTCCACGCGGACGGACAGCAGCGGTGCCTCCTCGGCCACCGGTGGACGGACCTCGGGCGGGAACGACCGCCCCTCGGACGCAAGCGGTCACCGCTGCTCCCCATCCGTCTCGATCGACCGTTACTCCGACGCGCTGGACAAGACCACCTTCCAGGGCACCTTCGTAGGCAACCTCTCCGCACTCACCCGCGACACCGATGGCTCCCTCGCCGCCCTCTCCGACCGTTCCGTACTCATCGGCCTGGACGGACGCAGCCACCGGCCGGTACGGGCAGCCAAGATCACCGACGAGAAGGGCGCCGTCCTCGACGCCGAGGGCCTGGCCGTCGAGCCGGGCGGGGACCGTCTCATCTCGTCCGAGACGGAGCCTTCCGTACGGCGTTACGACCGTTCCGGCGCGCTCCTCGGGCGCCTGCCCCTTCCCGACGCACTACGGGTCGCGCCGGTCGGCCGGGCCCAGAGCAACCAGACCTTCGAAGGTCTCACCCTCAAGCCCGGCGGCAGCACGCTGACCGCCGCCATGGAGGGGCAGCTCACCGGCGACGGCAAGGACACCGCGGGCCGCCGGCTGCTGCGCTTCCAGAGCTGGCAGCGGCAGGGCAGCGGGGCCCGCCCCGTGCCGTACCGGCTGAGCAAGCAGTACGCGTACCCCGTGGACGCCGGACTGGGAGTCTCGGAGATCGCCGCGCTCCCCGACGGCCGGCTGCTCGTCCTGGAACGCGGTTTCACCGCCGGCGTCGGCAACATCGTGCGCCTCCACCTCGCCGACCCGCGCCGGGCGAGTGACGTCAGCGGCGTCACCGAGCTGCCGGGCGGCAAGGCCGTACGCCCCGCCCACAAGAAACTCCTCGCCGACCTCGGTGCCTGCCCCTCCCTGGGCGCCCCCGCCCACCAGCCGCAGGCCAATCCGCTGCTGGACAACATCGAGGGCATGGCGATCACCGGCCGTGCGCCCGGCGGACGGCTGCGCCTCCTCCTGGCCAGCGACGACAACGAGAGCCCGAAGCAGATCACGCGCCTGTACAGCCTGACGGTGCGCCCCGGCGACCGCTGACGTCCGCCGCGCCATGGCGGCCGCTGACTCCCGCCGCGTCCCGGTGGCCGCTGACCGTTGCCGCCGTCAAGGATTTCCGTCCGCGACTGTTGCGGCGGGATGAAATTCGCTGCCCACGGCGTTGGTGCCTCCTGGTTGGACGACGAGACGCGGGAGGCAGTGCGTGACGGGGACGGGGACGGGGACGGAAAGCAGTCCATCAGGAAAGGGCGGCTGGGCACGGCGGCTGACGCGCCTGTGCTGGCAGTACAAGAAGGACGTACTGCTCGCACTCGGCTCGTCACTCGCCGGGATGGGCGTGCTGGCCCTCGTCCCGCTCATCCCGAAGCTGATCATCGACGATGTCATCGTCAGCGGTGACCGCCCGCTCGCGCCGTGGGCCACCCTGCTGGTCGTCGCCGCGCTCGCGGTCTACGCGCTGACGTACGTACGCCGCTACTACGGCGGACGGCTTGCGCTCGACGTACAGCACGACCTGCGCACCCGGATGTTCCGGTCGATCGCGCGGCTGGACGGGCACCGGCAGGACGAGCTGAGCACCGGACAGGTCGTCGGCCGCGCCACCAGCGATCTTCAACTCATCCAGAGCCTGCTGTTCATGCTGCCGATGATGATCGGGAACGTGCTGCTCTTCGCGATCTCGCTGGTCGTGATGGTGGTGCTCTCCCCGCTGCTCACCGTCGTCGCGCT
Organism: Streptomyces sp. NPDC018045; assembly: GCF_044327445.1. Classification (NCBI taxonomy): domain Bacteria; kingdom Bacillati; phylum Actinomycetota; class Actinomycetes; order Kitasatosporales; family Streptomycetaceae; genus Streptomyces; species Streptomyces sp. NPDC018045. The sequence continues at coordinate 74,511 of NZ_JBIRFL010000008.1, read as the reverse complement.
CGCCGTCGCCCCCGCCCTCTGGTTCATCGCCCAGCGCAGCCGCAACCGCCTCTACCCCGCCACCTGGTACGCGCAGGGGCAGGCCGCCGCCGTCGCGGGCGTCGTCGACGGCGCGGTCTCCGGTGTCCGCGTCGTCAAGGGCTTCGGCCAGGAGGAGCAGGAGACCGGCAAGCTGCGCACGGTCAGCCGCCGTCTCTTCGCCGGCCGGCTCCGTACCGTACGGCTCAACGCCCGCTACACCCCCGCGCTCCAGGCGGTGCCGTCCCTCGGGCAGGTCGCCATGCTGGCTCTCGGCGGCTGGCTGGCCACCAACGGGCAGATCACCCTCGGCACCTTCGTCGCGTTCTCCACCTATCTCGCCCAGCTCGTCGCGCCCGTGCGGATGCTCGCGATGATGCTGACCGTCGGGCAGCAGGCGCGGGCCGGCGTGGAGCGGGTCTTCGAACTCGTCGACACCGAGCCGATGATCGAGGAGCGCGAGGACGCGCTCGAACTTCCCGCCGACGCGCCGGCCACCGTCGAGTTCGAGCACGTCTCCTTCGGGTACGGCACCGGCCGCCCCGTCCTGGAGGACTTCTCGCTGCGCATCGAGCCCGGCGAGACCGTAGCCGTCGTCGGTACGTCCGGCAGCGGTAAATCCACCGTCTCGCTGCTGCTGCCGCGTTTCTACGACGCGACCGAGGGCCGGGTCCTGGTGGGCGGCCACGACGTACGGGACCTGAGCCTCACCTCGCTGCGCGCGGCCATCGGCCTCGTACCGGAGAACAGCTTCCTGTTCTCCGACTCGCTGCGGGACAACATCGCCTATGGAACGCCGGACGCCACCGACGAGCAGATACGTATCGCCGCACGTGCCGCACAGGCCGACGGTTTCATATCCGCCCTGCCGGACGGATACGACACCGAGGTCGGCGAGCAGGGCCTGACCCTGTCCGGCGGCCAGCGCCAGCGGGTCGCGCTGGCACGCGCGATCCTCACCGACCCGCGGCTGCTGGTCCTGGACGACGCGACGTCCGCCGTGGACGCCCGCGTCGAGCACGAGATTCACGAGGCGCTCCGCGGCGTGATGGCGGGCCGTACGACGCTGCTGATCGCGCACCGGGCCTCCACCCTCGCCCTCGCCGACCGCGTCGCCGTCCTGGACGGCGGCCGGCTCGTCGACATCGGGACGCGCGAGGAACTGGAAGGCCGCTGCGAGCTGTACCGCCGGCTGCTGACCGACCCGGACGAGCTGGGCAGCACCGACCGTGACCCGGCCGGCGCGACGGCCGAGACCGCCGCTCCGGACCACCGCGTACAGGGCGTCACCCCCGAGCTGTGGGTCCGCGCCGACCAGGAAACCGACACCGGATCGGGCGCCGCGGCACCCGAGTCCGCGCCCGGCATGCCCGCCACCCCCGAACTCCTCGCCCAGGTCGCCGCCCTCCCGCCCGCGACCGAGACCCCCGACATCGACGAGGAGCGGGCCGCCCGCCCCGAGAAGTCCTACGGGCTGCGGCGCCTGCTGAGCGGTTTCGGCGGCCCGCTCGCCGTCGCCCTCGCACTGGTGGCCGTCGACGCCGTGGCCGGGCTGCTGCTTCCGGTTCTCATCCGGCACGGCATCGACGACGGCGTACGGCGTGCGCAACTGGCGGGCGTCTGGACGGCCGCCGGGCTCGCGCTCTTCGTCGTACTCGCCCAGTGGGCGGCGCAGGTCGGCTCGAACCGCATGACGGGCCGTACCGGTGAACGCGTGCTGTACTCGCTGCGCGTCAAGATCTTCGCGCAGCTCCAGCGGCTCGGCCTCGACTACTACGAGCGCGAACTCACCGGCAAGATCATGACCCGGATGACGACGGACGTGGACGCCCTGTCCACGTTCCTGCAGACCGGCCTGGTCACCGCTGTCGTCTCCGTACTGACCTTCTTCGGCATACTCGTCGCCCTCCTGGTCATCGACGTCCAGCTCGCCCTGGTCGTCTTCGCCACTCTCCCGCCGCTGATCATCGGTACGTACTTCTTCCGCAAGCAGAGCGTGAAGGCGTACGAACTCGCCCGCGAACGCATCAGCGTCGTCAACGGCGACCTCCAGGAGAGCGTCGCCGGGCTGCGGATCGTGCAGGCCTTCCGCCGCGAACGCAGCGGCGCCGACCGGTTCGCGGAACGCAGCCACGCCTACCGCGCGGCCCGCGTCCGCGGGCAGTTCCTGATCTCGGTCTACTTCCCGTTCGTGCAGTTGCTGTCCTCCGTCGCCGCGGCGCTCGTCCTGATCGTCGGCGCCGGCCGGGTCGGCGAGAGCACCCTCACGGCGGGCGCGCTGGTCGCGTATCTGCTCTACATCGACCTGTTCTTCGCCCCCGTACAGCAGCTCTCGCAGGTCTTCGACGGCTACCAGCAGGCCGCCGTCTCGCTCGGCCGCATCCAGGAACTGCTGCGCGAACCGACCACCACGCCGCAGGCCGACCATCCGCGCGCGGTGCGCGAGCTGTCGGGCGAGATCACCTTCGAGGACGTGCACTTCCGGTACGGCGGAGCGGACGCGCCCGGCGCCGCTGCCCCGCAGAGCCCCGGCGCCTCGCACGAACCCGGCGGCTCACAGGACCCCGGCGCCTCCGACGGCCGGGACGCCACCGCGCTCTCCGGCATCGACCTGACCATCCCCGCCGGGCAGACCGTCGCCTTCGTCGGCGAGACCGGCGCGGGCAAGTCCACCCTCGTCAAGCTGGTGGCGCGGTTCTACGACCCGACCGCGGGCGCCGTCCGCGTCGACGGAACGGACCTGCGCGAACTGGACCTCACCGGCTACCGGCACCGCCTCGGCGTCGTACCGCAGGAGTCCTACCTGTTCGCCGGTACGGTCCGCGACGCCATCGCATACGGGCGACCGGACGCCACGGACGCCGAGGTGGAGGCCGCGGCCCGGGCGGTCGGCGCGCACGACATGATCGCGGGGCTCGACGGCGGCTACCTCCACGAGGTCGCCGAACGCGGCCGCAACCTCTCCGCCGGCCAGCGCCAACTGCTCGCGCTCGCCCGCGCCGAGCTGGTCAATCCCGACATCCTGCTGCTCGACGAGGCCACCGCCGCCCTCGACCTGGCCACCGAGTCCGCCGTCAACGAGGCCACGGACCGGCTGTCCGGACGGCGCACGACGCTCGTCGTCGCGCACCGCCTGACCACCGCGGCCCGCGCCGACCGGGTCGTGGTCCTCGCCCACGGACGCGTCGTCGAGGACGGAACCCACGCCCAACTCCTGGCCAAGGGCGGCCGGTACGCCGAACTGTGGCGCACGTTCACGGGCGAGGAGGAATCGGTGGCGGCCTGAACGATCGCCGCGCCGACCGGCCGTCGGCCGGACCGCAACGGTCCCACCGCCCCTCCATGAAAAGAAGGGGCTGGTGGGACCGTTGCCGCGCCGATAGGTTCAGCCCGACCTTTGCTATCCCAAGGGGAGGGTGCAATGCGCAAGGCCATCAGATGCCTGCTGTCGTTCGCGGTGCTCATAGGCACGGCGAGTGCGGGTACGGCGTCGGCGACCGCGGCCACCGCCGCCACGCCGAAGGCGACCGACATCAAGGACCGGGTCCTGGCGATCCCGGGGATGAGTCTCGTCCAGGAGAAACCGGTCGACGGTTACCGCTTCTTCGTCCTGAACTACACCCAGCCGATCGACCATCAGCACCCCTCCAAGGGGACGTTCCAGCAGCGGCTGACCCTGCTGCACAAGTCCGTCGACCGGCCCACGGTCTTCTTCACCTCCGGCTACAACCTCAACACGGATGTACGCCGCAGCGAGCCGACGCAGATCATCGACGGCAACCAGGTGTCGATGGAGTATCGGTACTTCACGCCGTCGCGGCCGCAGCCCGCCGACTGGAAGAAGCTCACCATCCGCCAGGCGGCCAACGATCAGCACCGCATCTTCAAGGCGCTGCACCGGATCTACGACCAGAACTGGATATCCACCGGCGGCAGCAAAGGCGGCATGACCGCCACGTACTACCGCCGCTTCTTCCCGGACGACATGGACGGCACGGTCGCCTACGTAGCGCCGAACGACGTCAACAACAAGGAGGACTCGGCGTACGACCGGTTCTTCCGCACCGTCGGCACCGCGCAGTGCCGCTCCGACCTCGCGACGCTGGAACGCGAGGCGCTGCTGCGCCGCGGCGAGATGGTCAACCGCTACACGAAGTGGGCGCAGGCGAACAAGAAGACGTTCAAGGTCGTCGGCAACGTCGACAAGGCGTACGAGGTTCTCGTCACCGACCTGGTGTTCGGCTTCTGGCAGTACCAGCCGGCCGCCACCGCGTGCGCCGAGGTGCCCAAGAAGACCGCCACCACGGACGAACTGTGGAAGTGGATGGACAAGATCGGTGGTTTCGACAGTTACACCGACCAGGGCCTCGAAACCAACATGCCGTACTACTACCAGGCGGGCACCCAGCTCGGTGAGCCCGGTTACAAGTACGACCACCTCAAGGACCTGCTGCGCTACCCGGGCATCAACAATTCCCGTACCTTCGTGCCGCGCGACATCCCCTTGACCTTCGACAAGCACGCGATGCGCGACGTGGACCGGTGGGTGCGCCACCACGCCGAGCGCATGATGTTCGTCAACGGCGAGTGGGACCCGTGGAGCTCCGAGCCGTTCCGGCTGGGTTCCGGCTCCGAGGACTCGTACGTCTACAAGGTCCCGGGCGGCAACCACGGCTCGAACATCGCGAAGCTGCGCGAGGCCGACCGCAAGAAGGCGACCGAGGCGCTGCTCGAATGGGCCGATGTCGACGCGCCGCAGGGCGCGGGGTCCGCGCCGCTGGCCCCGTACGACAAGAAGCTGGACAAGCGCGACGAGTCGCGCAAGCAGATGCTGCGCCCGTGACGCGCGACGGCTGACGGACCGGCTCGGGAAATCTCAGAACGGTCCGAGCCCGGGAGGACATCGGCCCGGACCGGCCCGCAGGAGGACATGCGTCCTCGGGCCGGAATGTTCACAGGCGGCGGGCGCACCCGATCGGTGCCCCGCCGCCGAGCTGTACGTACAGGTCCGTGCCGGCCGGGCAGGCGGCACGGGCGCGGACCGCCGCCGTCACCTTGAACCGCGGCACGTCTCCCCCCGAGCCGTCACAGGCCGTCTCCTTCACCTCGCCCTGCCGCGACGGGCGGACACAATCCCCGACGATGGTGCGCGGACCACCGCCCTCGCCCGGGTCGCCGGGATGCGGCGCTTCCAGATTGCGCATACAGGCGTAACCCTGCGGCACCGCGTCGTCGCCGTTCTCGTCGGAGGCCGGCCGGTGTGCGCTGATGTGCAGGACGAAGTCCGTACGCTCCGGACACAGCGGACCCTGCGCCCGCGGCCCGTCGTACCGGGCGAGCACCAGGGCCGCGGCCTTCTCGCTACGGCAGGACACCTGGTGGAAGACGGTGCGCCCGCGGGTACTGCACGTACCGGGAGCGAGAAACGTGACCGCCGGAGACGGGGGCGCGGCTGCCGAACCGTTGCTTCCGCCCCCGCTCCCGTCACCGTTCGCGGCCGCGCCGCTGCCGTCGCGCTGGCAGCCGGACAGCGTTACGAGCAGCAGGGCCACCGCCACGCAGCCCAGCGCGCCGCCACCGTGCCCCTTGACCCCGCGCATCGCGGCCCCCCTGCGTTCCCCGGTGCGTGCACCTCAGCGTGACCCGCCCATTCGGGCGCACGCCAGGCGTAACGGACGCATTGCGCACGAAGGTACGGGACGCGCAGTACGCACTGCTGCGGGGCCGGCGGTACACGGACCGAACGGGGGCGGTGGGGTCCAAATCCCGTACGGAGCCGCGTTCCGTCACCGGTCGGGCGCGCGCCCATGCCCGCCCCCGGTTGCCGGCTGCTCTGTGTCGCAGTCGGCAACCGGGGGCCGTCGGCGTCTCAGTACGAGAGCCCGTGCCCGACCGGGTAGAGAACGCTCCCCGACGCGTCAGCACGCATCACCGGAACCGGCAGTTTCCCCTCCGGTTCGCGCCGCCCGGCGATCACCCGGGCCGCCGCCCGCAATTCCACATCCGTCCAGGAATAGGTGGCCAGCGCTGCCCGTACGCCCGGCAACTGCGCGATGTCGTACGGATTGCGCACGGCCACCTGCACAACCGGTTTGCCGGTGGCCAGCAGCGCGTCGACCAGCGCGCGCTGCGGCGAAGCCGCCGTGACGTTGTACGTGGCCACGACTGCCGCGTCCTGCGCGCGGAGCGCCGTGACCGCCTGATCGATCAGTTCCCGGGTGGGCGCCGTGCCGGTGGAGAGCGCGGTCGCCGTGAAACCTAGCCGCTCGAAGGTTTCTGCGAGCACCTTGGTGGGCGGCCCCCCGGTGCCGGACGGTGACGCCGGGTCGGCGCCGGCCACCAGCAGACGCGGCTGCGCGCGCCGCGACAACGGCAGCGTCCCGCCGTCATTGACGAGCAGCGTGGTGGTGTGGTCCGCGATGCGGTCCGCCGTGGCGAGATGCCGCCGCGTGCCGACGGAACGTTCCACCGCGCGGTGCGTCGTGTACGGGTCGTCGAACAGCCCGCGCCGCTCCTTGAGCAGCAGGACGCGGAACAGCTTCTCGTCGATGGCGCGCTCGGTCAGCTCGCCCGTCCGCACCGCCTTGAGCACGCCCGCGTAGGCGACGGCGATGTCCGGCGGATTGAGCAACTGGTCGACGCCCGCCTTGAGCGCGAGCACCGCCACGCGGGCGTCACCGTACTTCGTCCGTACGCCCTGCATCCCGAGTGAGTCGGTCACCACCACGCCGTCGAAGCCGAGGCGTTCGCGCAGGATGCCGGTGAGGATCGGGCGGGACAGCGTGGCCGGGTCCTCGCTCGCGTCGAATGCGGGGACGACGATGTGCGCCGTCATGATCGAATCGACGCCGGCCTCGATGGCCGCCCGGAACGGCGGGGCGTCCAGCCGCTCCCACTCCTCGGCGGTGTGACGGATGTAGGGCAGCCCGACGTGGCTGTCGGTGGCGGTGTCGCCGTGCCCCGGGAAGTGCTTGGCCGTCGCGGCCACGCCGGCACGCCGGTACCCCTGGATCTGTGCGGTGACCAGACGCGCCACCGCCTTCGGGTCGGAACCGAAGGAGCGGACGCCGATCACGGGATTCGCGGGATTGACGTTCACGTCGGCCACCGGCGCGTAGTCCTGCCGGATGCCCATCGCGTACAGCTCTTCGCCCGCGATCCGGCCGGCCGTGCGGGCGTCCTCCCGCGAGCGGCCGGCGCCGAGCGCCATCGCGCCGGGGAAGAGCGTGGCGGGCGCGCCGATCCGGGCCACTATGCCGTGCTCCTGGTCGACGGAGATCAAGAGCGGTACGGGAACGCGCTGGGCGGCGGCGGCCCGCTGGATGCCGTTGGAGAGGTCGGCGATCTGGTGGGGCTCGCGGGTGTTGTGCGCCCAGCCGAAGTAGATGATGCCGCCCAGGTGGTACTTGGCGATCAGTTCGGCGGCGTTGGAGACGCCCATCTCCTTGCGGTTCGTCTCGGCGTCGGCAGGGTCCGGGTCGGTCGCGGAATGCCCGTAGACCCGCATCACGAACAACTGCCCGACCTTTTCCTCCATATTCATGCGGGAAATGAGCCGGGCCGCCCGGGTACGGGCGTGAGCATCGGCGGCTTCGGCGGCTTCGGCGGCACCTGGGCCGGAAGCGACGGCGTGAACGGCGCCGCCGCCCGTGCTCATGGCACAGGCGGCGGCCGCGGCGGTGGTCAGGACGGTACGTCTGGAGTGCATCTGCGCTCCTTCCGGAGAGCTTCCTCGCCGAGCGCTGCCCCGGCGGCCTGAAGGAAACTTCCAAGAAGTCACGAGTAACCGGAAAAGTATTGCCGGTCAATGCTCGACGGCTCTGCCAGTCGGGGGACGGGCGGCGCCGAGCGGAGAAAGCGTGCGGGCGGGAAGAGGGGGAGCGGGCGCGCGGAGGGGCGTGAGGGACGGGCACGCGGGGGCGGGCGCGCGGAGGCCGACGCGTGGCATGGCGTGGGCGGTCCGGGGGCCGGAGATCCGCCACCGGCGCGTATGGAGGGGGTGCACCGGTGGCGGGTGCTGTCGGCCGCAGGCGGCGGAGAGGGTGGTCAGCAACGCAGCCAGCAGCGAGGCCGACACCGCACTGCGGGGACACACAGCACACCGTTTTGACGGTCGGCGGCCCGGGTGGGTTCCCTGGTTCGGCGGGAATACGGGAAATGGTGCGGGTGTGGGGGGATGTGTTCTTGAGGCGGGCGCGGGTGGTGCGGAAACGTTTCTGAAGAGGGGGGGTGGCGGGCTGGCTCTGTGTACGTCGGCGCCTCGATACGTGGACGCGGGGGCCTTGCGGCGCGGGTGTGAAGAGGTGCGCGGACGCGGGAGACGTGCGCCGGGGGTGCGAGGAGGCGCGTGGGGGCGCGTGTGCAGGGGGCTCGGGCCGCGAGCCCGGCGCTCCAGGCCGCAGCCCGATGGCGCATGGCCTTTCCGGCGCTCGCGCCCGGCTGCCCCTCAGCCCGATGCCGACGCCGTCGGCCGCTTCAGACGCTCGCCCCTCGCGTTCCTCAGGCCGTGGCCGCTGTCACCAAGCGCTCCAGGTGCTCGCGTCCCGCGCTCAGCAGGCCGGGGAGGTCGGCGGCGCGTGGGTACCACCGCTTCTCGTACTCCCAGCACAGCCAGCCGTCCCACTGCGCGCGGGCGAGCGCGCCGACGCAGTCGGCCAGGGGAACCGTCCCGGCGCCGAGCGGCAGGGGAGTGGGGTCCTCGGCTGAGGCAACGTCCTTGACCTGCACGAACCCAAGGTACGGAGCGAGCGCCGCGAACGTGTCGGCCGGCGCCTCACCGCCGAGCCACGGGTGGAGCACATCCCAGAGCGCACCGATGTGCCGGTGCCCTACGGGGCCCACGACCCGCGCCGCGTCGGCGCCGCGCGGGTGCGAGTCGTGTGTCTCCAGAAGAACGCGCACGTCCCGCTCCGCCGCGAACGGCGCCACCGCCGCCAGGTGCCGGGCCGCATCAGCGTCGGCTTCCCCGGCGGGCCGGTCGCCACCACCGGGGAACACCCGCACGAACTTCGCATCCAGGTCCGAAGCGAGCACGACCAGCTCGGTCAGCTCCGCCGCCAGTTCCTCCTCGCCGCGTTCGTCATGGGCCGCGGCCACCCGTGCGTACCCGGAAACCGCCAGGATCTTCACACCGGCATCGGCGAACTGCTCACGAACCGCAGCCCGTTCGCGCAGCCCGATGCGCGGATGGACCTGCTCTTCGGGGTGGGCCCGCAGCTCCACCCCGTCGAATCCGGCGCCGGCCGCCAGCCGCACGACCTCGCCCACCGGCATCCCGGGCACTCCGAGTGTCGAGAACGCATATCGCATATCGCTCATGAGAACCATGTGAACACAGATCAGAGCGGCAAACGCCAGTCCTGTCCGACGAGCTCCCGGCCGAAACGGTGATGCGGCTTCTCGGCGGTCAGCTCGAAGCCCGCGCGCTCGTACAGGACGCGCGCGGCGCTCAGTACGGAGTTCGTCCACAGGACCAGTTCGCGGTAGCCGGCCTCGCGGGCGAAGTCGACGCCTGCGGACACCAGCGCCCGTCCGATGCCGCGCCCGCGCATGTCCGGCTCGACCAGGAGCAGCCGCAACCGGGCCGTACGGGGTGCTGTCCCGCTCGCCGGCCCCGGGGAGGTGTGGATTCCGTCCCGTGCTCCGTCCCGTACGCACATGGCCGAGCCCACGCGTTCGCCGTCCAGCTCGGCGACCCAGGTGCGGTCCCAGCGCGGGTCGCCGTGCTCGGCGTATTCGGCGACGGCACGGGCCACCAGGGCCTCGTAACCGCGGTCGAAGCCGTACTCCCGCGCGTACAGAACGGCGTTACGCTGCACCATCCAGCCGAGGTCGCCGGGCTCGGGGGCGCGCAGCCGCAATACCGGGGCCGGGCGTTCCGTCGTGTTGCCGAGAATTTCTCGTATGGTCGCCATCGATTCGGCGAGCCGCGCCCGGTCCCAGGGGGGAAGGCGGCTGAGGAGCACCCCGGCGGAATCGCACGAACGTTCCTCCAGGAGATCCGCGGCCGCTCGGCCGTCCTCGGTGAGCGTGATGCGCTGCCGTCGCCTGTCCCGCTCCGAGGGGCCGCGGGTGATCAGGCCGTTCTGCTCGAACCTGGTGAGCAGTCTGCTGAGGTAGCCCGCGTCCAGGGAGAGCGACGTGCGCAGATCGGCGGCGTCCACGTGCTGGGCATGCGCGATCTCGAACAGGACCCGGGCTTCGGTGAGGGTGTACGGGGTGTAGAGGTGGCGACCGTAGTCGAGCGCGCCGATGAGGTTCGTGTAGAAACGGTTGAACCTGCGGACTTCCTGAACCTCGTGGGCATGGGCTGACATGGCGCATCCCGCCTTACCGTTGACCCAGTCAAGGTTGACTGCGGCAAGAGTACGGTACGGAGGTGGACTCGCGCACCATCAACTCAGCGCGAACAGTGGCGACTTCTCCCGGCGGCGGCGCCTCACGCCCCATCGCCAGCCGCCCGGCCCGCGCACCGGCTTCCTGGAGCGGTAGCCGTACGGTGGTCAGCGCCGGCGCCGCGTCCGCGCTGAACGGAAGATCGTCGAAGCCCGCCACGGAGAGGTCGCCGGGTATCCGCAGACCACGGTCGCGCAGGGCGGCACACACTCCGAGGGCGGCGGTGTCGTTGGGCGCGACGATGGCCGTCAAGGAAGCGTCCCGGCGTAGCAGTTCTCGCGCGGCGTCGTAGCCGACGGCGCGGTCGTAAGTGCCGTGGACGGTGCGGTGGGCCGGGTCGGGGATGCCGTGCGCGGCGAGGGCGGCGCGATGGCCCTCCAGGCGGTGGCGAGTGGTGGTACGGCCGACCGGCCCGGCGACGTACCCGATGTTCCGATGGCCGAGCGAGACCAGGTGCTCGGTGAGCCGTCGTGCGCCGCCGCGATTGTCGAAGGCGAGGGTGATAGGGGAGGGGGCGACGGGACCGGCCGGGGCAGCGGCCCGGGGAGCGGAACGTTCCACGGCAGCGCGCGTCCGAGGAATCAGTCCGGCCTTGAGCGCGCCGGCTTCAGACTCGTTGGCTCCCGGCCTAACGGGCGGACGCCCACACAACACCACTCGGGTGCCGCCTGCGGCGAGCCGAGACAGCGCCGCAGCCACAGCCGCTTCGTGTTCCGCGTCCTCCACCGCACCACCGGTCAGAATCACCGCGGCCGCGCGCTGACGCTGGAGCAGCGTGAGGTAGGTGATTTCGCGTTCAGGGGAGCCGCCGGTGTTGCACACGACGGCCAGTTTCTCGTCGGCGGGCACCAGCCCGTATGCGCCGGCCGGGCTGCGGCGCGTATCGCCGTCACCCGTTCGGGTGTCCGCTCCCCTGGGCGTTCGCCTGGTTGTGCCGCCGCTCACCTCGGACTGCACGGCCGAGGCGATGATTGCGAAGAACGGGTCGGCGATGTCATTGACGAGAATGCCCACCAGGTCCGAGGTGGCGGCGGCCAGCGCGCTGGCCGGGCCGTTGACCACGTACTCCAGGTCCGCCACGGCGCGCAGCACTCGGGCGCGGGTGTTCTCGGCGACCGGATAGTCGCCCTTCAGTACGCGCGAAACGGTCGCCGTCGAAACGCGCGCCCGCGCCGCAACATCCGCCAGCGTCACTGCCATCGGTCGCCCCGCCCCCTGTCGTGCCTCTTGTCCTTGCCTCGCGCCGCAGGCTAGCTTCTCCCGCGATGGAAAGCGCTTACTACGCGTTTCTGGTCCGCGCTTCGCCGTCGGCTTGGCCACCGCCGTCATGAACCGTCAATCGCTGTCTTTCGCTTGCCGTGCGCGCCGGCGCTCGCATCGCGCCCGCCACGGGAGCCGCATTCCTCCAAGGGAAGGGCCGGACCGTGACACGTACGACCGTACGCATCGCCATGAACGGTGTGACCGGACGCATGGGCTACCGCCAGCACCTGGTCCGTTCCCTCCTCGCGTTGCGCGAACAAGGCGGCCTGGACCTCGGCGACGGCACGGTGATCTGGCCCGAACCGATTCTCGTGGGCCGCTCCGAACACAAACTGCGGGCGCTTGCCGAGCGCCACGGCTTGGAGCACTGGAGCACCGAACTCGACGCGGTGCTCGCGGACGACAGCGTCGACATCTACTTCGACGCGCAGGTCACCGCCGCCCGCGAGGAGTCCTTGAAGAAAGCGATTGCTGCCGGGAAGCACCTGTACTGCGAGAAACCCACCGCCATCGGTCTCGACGGCGCGCTGGAGCTGGCCCGGCTGGCCGACGAAGCCGGCGTCAAGCACGGCGTCGTCCAGGACAAGACTTTCCTGCCCGGCCTGCTCAAGCTGCGCCGCTTGGTCGAAGGAGGCTTTTTCGGTCGTGTCCTCTCCGTACGGGGGGAGTTCGGCTACTGGGTCTTCGAAGGCGACTGGCAACCGGCGCAGCGCCCGTCCTGGAACTACCGTGCCGAGGACGGCGGCGGCATCGCGGCCGACATGTTCCCCCACTGGGAGTACGTCCTGCACGAACTCTTCGGCCCCGTACGGACTGTCCAGGCCCAGGTCACCACCCACGTACCACGCCGCTGGGACGAGAACGGCGAGCCGTACGAGGCCACCGCGGACGACGCCGCGTACGGGATCTTCCAGTTGGACGGCGGCATCGTCGCGCAGATCAATTCCTCCTGGGCGGTACGGGTCCACCGCGACGAACTGGTCGAGTTCCAGGTGGACGGCACGGAAGGCTCCGCCGTTGCCGGACTGCGCACATGCCGCGTCCAGCACCGCTCCGTGACTCCCAAGCCGGTCTGGAACCCCGACATCCCGGTGGCCGAACCATTCCGCGACCAGTGGCAGGAAATCCCGGACAACGCGGATTTCGACAACGGCTTCAAAACCCAGTGGGAGCTGTTCCTGCGCCATGTCGTACGGGACGCGCCCTGGCGCTGGGACCTGACAGCGGGCGCGCGCGGCGTTCAGCTCGCCGAACTGGGACTGAGGTCGTCGGCGGAAGGCCGCCGCCTGGACGTGCCGGAGCTCGGGCGATGACCGGGCAGGGGAGCGGGACGGCCGACACGCCTCCATACGGAGACGGGCGCGGGGCCGGGCGGCCGCCGACTGCGGCCGGCCGCGGAGCGGAGGTCGCCTTTACCTCCCGTACCATCTTCGCCGCTGCTCATGTGGTCGCCGACCCCTTCGCCGACACCACCCCCGACGGTCCCGCCGCCATCGACTGGGACGCCACCCTGGCTTTCCGCCGCCACCTGTGGTCGCACGGCCTGGGCGTGGCCGAAGCCATGGACACCGCGCAACGTGGCATGGGACTCGACTGGCCTTCGGCGGCCGAGCTGATCCGCCGCTCCGCCGCCGAAGCCGCGGCCGTGGGCGGTCGCATTGCCTGCGGAGTCGGTACGGACCAACTGAACGCGTCCGTGGTGAGCCTGGCCGGCATCCGGGCTGCTTACGAGGAACAACTGTCACTCGTGGAAGGGGCAGGCGCGCGGGCCATCGTCATGGCCTCCCGGCAACTCGCCGCGACAGCCGCAGGGCCGGATCCGTACGTGGAAAACTACGGTCACCTGCTGCGCCAGGCCGCTGAGCCGGTGATCCTTCACTGGCTCGGCCCGATGTTCGACCCAGCGTTGGAGGGTTACTGGGGCAGTGCGGATCTGGACGCCGCAACCGATACGTTTCTTCAGATCATCGCCGAGCACCCCGGCAAGGTGGACGGCGTGAAGGTGTCGTTGCTGGACGCCGAGCGCGAGGTCCGGCTGCGCCGACGCCTTCCGGAGGGAGTGCGCTGTTACACGGGCGACGACTTCCACTACCCCGAACTGATCGCCGGCGACGCACATGGCTTCAGCGACGCCTTGCTGGGCATCTTCGATCCTCTCGCACGGTTGGCAGCCGATTCCGTATGCCTTCTGGACAGCGGGGACACGGCGGGCTTTCGCAAGCTGCTGGATCCGACCGTCGCGCTCTCCCGTCACCTCTTCGAGCCACCGACGCGTTACTACAAGACAGGTGTTGTCCTGCTCGCCTGGCTATCGGGCCACCAGTCGCACTTCACCATGGTCGGCGGCCTCCAGTCGGCGCGCTCGCTGCCCCATTTGCAGCGAGCGTACGAAATGGCGGACGGGCTGGACCTGTTCCCGGACCCGGACCTGGCGGCGGCCCGTATGCGTCAACTCGCTGCGGTTTACGGAGGCGTGGCATGAACAGTGCTCGTCCGACGTGCCCGGAAGAAACGGACGACTTCCTCGCCCGCTTCAGCCTCAATCAGCAGACCGTCAAGCAATGGTCGCTGCCCGAACTCGTCGACGGCTGCGCGAGAGCGGGAGTGCGCGGCGTCGGCCTGTGGCGCGCCCCGGTGCAGGAATACGGGGTGGCGGCTGCCGGCCGTCTCGTACGCGATGCCGGGCTGACCGTCACCAGCCTCTGCCGCGGCGGTTTCTTCACCGCCCTGGACCCCAAGGAACGCGCGGACGCCCTGGACGACAACCGGGCCGCCATCGAGGAAGCCGCCACCCTCGGCACCGACACCCTCGTCCTGGTCTCGGGTGGGCTGCCGCTGGGCAGTCGCGACCTGCACGGCGCCCGTGAACGGGTAGCTGACGCACTGGCCGAGCTCGCCCCGTACGCGGCCGACGTAGGGGTGCGCCTGGCGATCGAACCGCTCCACCCCATGTACGCAGCGGACCGCTGTGTCGTCTCCACTCTCGCCCAGGCCCTGACGCTCGCCGAGCGATTCCCGGTCGAGCGGGTGGGTGTGGTCGTGGACACGTACCACGTGTGGTGGGACGACACGATCGGCTCGCAGATCGGGCGCGCGGGCGCCGGGGGGCGTATCGCGGCCTTCCAGCTCGCCGACTGGGTGACACCACTGCCGGCCGGCGTACTGCTCGGGCGCGGCCAACTCGGCGATGGGGCAGTGGATCTGCGCTGGTTCCGCGAGCAGGTGGATGCCACCGGTTACCGGGGGCCCGTCGAGGTCGAGATCTTCAACCCGGCGCTGTGGGAGCGGCCGGGCGCGGAGGTACTGGCCGAAGTCGTCGAACGGTTCACCACTCACGTCATGCACGCCAGGTAACGAAGTAATAACTCACCGGATCCGTGCAACCGTTCTCGGGCCGGACGGGTCGTACTTGTCGTCAGGCTCCCGAGGGGAGAGGGAACCGGGGGGATCCGAGGGGGGATCAGGGGGCCGCACGGAGGGGGAATCGAGGGGCCCGGTCGTCGGACCGGGCCCCTCGAAGCGTCTGCGGACCGGTGCGGCGGAACCCTCCGCACCGGCGCGGTGGAACCCGCCCGCGACGGCTGCGGAAGCCGCCGGAACGCCGCCCGCGCACCGCGCCGCAGAGCCTCACAACCGAGTTATCCACAGGCCCGAACGCGATGTCGGACCTCGGCGGTACCGTCGGTTCATGTTCATTCCAGCCGTGGTCGAAGGGGTCCTGGAGCGGATCACCTACGCCAATGAGGACACCGGTTACACGGTCGCGCGTGTGGACACGGGCGGCTCCGGTGATCTCCTCACTGTCGTCGGTTCGCTGCTGGGCGCGCAGCCGGGGGAGTCGCTGCGGCTGGAAGGCCGTTGGTCCTCCCACCCGCAGTACGGACGGCAGTTCACCGTCGAGAACTACACCACCGTCCTGCCCGCCACGATCCAGGGCATACGGCGCTACCTCGGCTCCGGACTCATCAAGGGCATCGGCCCGGTCATGGCCGACCGGATCACCGGGCACTTCGGTCTGGACACCCTCGACATCATCGAGCAGGAACCCAAGCGTCTCGTCGAGGTGCCCGGGCTCGGCCCGAAACGTACGAAGCTGATCGGTGACGCCTGGGATGAGCAGAAGGCCATCAAGGAGGTCATGATCTTCCTCCAGGGGGTGGGCGTCTCCACCTCCATCGCGGTGCGCATCTACAAGAAGTACGGCGATGCCTCGATCTCCGTCGTCAAGAACCAGCCCTACCGTCTCGCCGCCGACGTCTGGGGCATCGGCTTCCTGACCGCCGACCGCATCGCGCAGGCCGTCGGCATCCCGCACGACAGTCCGGACCGGGTCAAGGCGGGTCTGCAGTACGCGCTCTCGCAGTCCACCGATCAAGGCCACTGTTACCTCCCGGAGGAGGAGCTGATCGCCGCTTCGGTCAAGTTGCTCCAGGTCGACACGGGGCTGGTCATCGATTGTCTGGGGGAGTTGGCGGCGGATCCGGAAGGTGTGGTCCGCGAGACCGTGCCGTCCCCGGAGGGCAAGCCGGTCGCCGCCATCTACCTGGTGCCGTTCCACCGCGCCGAGACCTCTCTCGCGGCGCAAATACTGCGGCTGTTGCGGACGCAGGAGGACCGCATGCCGGCGTTCCGGACCGTGGCGTGGGACCGAGCGCTGGCCTGGCTGGCCAATCGGACGGGGGCCACGCTGGCACCCGAGCAGGAGGCCGCCGTACGACTGGCGCTCACCGAGAAGGTGTCCGTGCTCACCGGCGGGCCCGGCTGCGGCAAGTCCTTCACGGTCCGCTCCATCGTGGAACTGGCCCGCGCGAAGAAGGCCAAGGTGGTGCTCGCGGCTCCCACGGGCCGGGCCGCCAAGCGCCTGGCGGAGCTCACCGGGGCCGAGGCGTCCACGGTGCACCGGCTGCTGGAGCTCAAGCCGGGCGGGGACGCCGCGTACGACAAGGACCGACCGCTCGACGCCGACCTGGTGGTGGTCGACGAGGCCTCCATGCTCGACCTGCTGCTCGCCAACAAGCTCATCAAGGCGGTGCCGCCCGGGGCCCACCTCCTCCTGGTCGGCGACGTGGACCAGCTCCCCTCGGTGGGCGCGGGCGAGGTGCTGCGGGATCTGCTCGCCGAGAACTGCCCGGTCCCGGCCGTACGGCTGACCCGCATCTTCCGCCAGGCACAGCACTCCGGCGTGGTCACCAACGCGCACCGCATCAACGAGGGCCTACTGCCGATCGTCGAGGGAATGACTGATTTCTACCTCTTCGTGGAGGAGGACTCCGAGGGGGCCGGCCGGGTCACGGTCGACGTGGTCGCGCGCCGTATCCCCGCGAAGTTCGGCCTCGACCCGCGGCGGGACGTCCAGGTGCTCACCCCCATGCACCGCGGCCCGGCCGGCGCCGGCCCGCTGAACGGTCTCCTCCAGCAGGCCCTCACCCCGGCGCGGCCCGAATCGCCGGAGCGGCGCTCCGGCGGCCGGGTGTTCCGGGTGGGTGACAAGGTGACGCAGATCCGCAACAACTACGAGAAGGGCAGCAACGGCGTCTTCAACGGCACGGTCGGCGTCGTCGCCAAGATCAACCGGGACGAGCAGTGGCTGACGGTGCTCACGGACGAGGACGAGGAGATCTCGTACGATTTCGACGAGCTGGACGAGCTGACGCACGCGTATGCGGTGACCATCCACCGTTCCCAGGGCAGTGAGTATCCGGCTGTGGTGATTCCGGTCACCACCGGCGCCTGGATGATGTTGCAGCGAAACCTGCTCTACACGGCCGTCACGCGGGCAAAGAAGCTGGTGGTGCTGGTCGGCTCGCGCAAGGCTTTGGGGCAGGCCGTACGCACCGTGTCCGCCGGTCGAAGGTGGACCGCACTGCGCCACCGACTCGCCGGTGCGGTGCGCGGTCACCTCTTCCCCAATCGGGGCGAAGGGGAGCAGGATGGGCGGCTGAAGCGGCACTGAGTGCCGCCCACAGGCCCTATGGCCGACCCCGAGTGCACAGCCAAGGTCCAAATGGGGGAAGGTATAGGCAGTCAGGGCACCTCGAAGAAGAGGCACAACGTCGGTGAGGGATGACGTGAGCGACAACTCTGTAGTACTGCGTTACGGGGACGGCGAATACAGCTACCCGGTCGTCGACAGCAGCGTCGGCGACAAGGGCTTCGACATCTCGAAGCTGCGCGCCCAGACCGGTCTGGTGACCCTGGATTCCGGTTATGGCAACACTGCCGCGTACAAATCCGCGATCACCTATCTGGACGGTGAGAACGGGGTTCTTCGGTACCGCGGCTACCCGATCGAGCAGCTCGCAGAGCGCAGCACGTTCGTCGAGACCGCCTACCTGCTGATCAACGGTGAGCTGCCCACCGTCGACCAGCTCGCGACCTTCAAGCAGGACATCACCTACCACACCCTGCTGCACGAGGACGTCAAGCGGTTCTTCGACGGCTTCCCGCGGGACGCCCACCCGATGGCGATGCTGTCCTCCGTGGTCAGCGCGCTGTCGACGTTCTACCAGGACAGCCACAATCCGTTCGACGAGCGGCAGCGCCACATCTCGACGATCCGGCTGCTGGCCAAGCTTCCGACGATCGCGGCGTACGCGTACAAGAAGTCGGTCGGCCACCCGGTGGTCTACCCGCGCAACGACCTCGGTTACGTCGAGAACTTCCTGCGCATGACCTTCTCGGTGCCGGCCGCCGAGTACGACCTCGACCCGGTCGTGGTCAGCGCTCTGGACAAGCTGCTCATCCTGCACGCGGACCACGAGCAGAACTGCTCGACCTCCACCGTGCGCCTGGTCGGCTCCTCGCAGGCGAACCTCTTCGCCTCGATCTCGGCCGGCATCAACGCGCTGTGGGGCCCGCTGCACGGCGGCGCCAACCAGTCGGTGCTGGAGATGCTGGAGGGCATCCAGCGCGACGGCGGTGACGTCGACTCCTTCATCCGCAAGGTGAAGAACAAGGAAGACGGCGTGAAGCTCATGGGCTTCGGGCACCGCGTCTACAAGAACTTCGACCCCCGGGCGAAGATCATCAAGGCGGCGGCGCACGACGTCCTCTCGGCGCTCGGCAAGTCCGACGAGCTGCTGGACATCGCGCTCAAGCTGGAGGAGCACGCGCTCTCCGACGACTACTTCGTCTCGCGCAAGCTCTACCCGAACGTGGACTTCTACACCGGTCTGATCTACCGGGCCATGGGCTTCCCGACCGAGATGTTCACCGTGCTCTTCGCGCTCGGCCGGCTGCCCGGCTGGATCGCCCAGTGGCACGAGATGATCAAGGAGCCGGGTTCCCGTATCGGCCGCCCGCGCCAGATCTACACCGGGGTCGTCGAGCGCGACTTCGTCCCGGTCGAGGAGCGCTGAGCGACTCCGTCCTCCGGGAAGGCTGCTGACCGGCCGGCCGCCCGCGTGGCGGCCCGGGCCGGTCCGTCCAGCAGAAAGCGCCCCGCCTCCAGATCCCCCCACGGGTCCGGAGCGCGGGGCGCTTCCCTTGTTCCCCGGGTCGGATTCCCCCCACGGGATCCGTCCGGGCGCTTCTTGGTGGTGCCGCGATCTGCCGGGACGCGCACGTACGGGAGGGCCGCTCAAAGCTCCCCGGGCACGTCGCCCCGGCCACGCGTTGCCGGGCGTGGTCCCCCAAGACCAGCCTGGCCGTTGCGGTACAGGCCCCGCCGAGGTGCCTGCACCGCACGGTTAGACTCGCGACCCCCCGCAATGGTTACGTTAGAAGTGATGTGATCTGGGTCTCTTGCCATAAGTGGGCGAATACGGTCAAGGGCCTCGATCTGGAGATCGGGGCCCTTCCGTATGGGTGTTGTGTCAGATGTAGGGAACTTGTGAAGGCGAAAAGAATCCGCGCCGCACACATCCGTCAGCGGAAGTGCCGCAACCGGAGGCTGTTGCCGACCACGAAGACCGACGAGAAGGCCATCGCCGCCCCCGCGATCATCGGATTGAGCAGACCGGCCGCCGCGAGCGGAACCGCCGCGACGTTGTAGCCGAAGGCCCAGAAGAGATTGCCCTTGATCGTGGCGAGTGTCCGGCGGGCGAGCCGGATGGCGTCCGGCGCGACCCGCAGATCGCCGCGTACGAGGGTGAGGTCTCCCGCCTCGATGGCCGCGTCCGTGCCGGTGCCCATCGCCAGGCCCAGGTCGGCGGCGGCCAGGGCGGCCGCGTCGTTGACGCCGTCGCCGACCATCGCCACGCTGCGGCCCTCGCCGCGCAGCCGCTCGATCACCGCGACCTTGTCCTCGGGCAGCACCTCCGCGATCACCTCGCCGATGCCCACCTCCGCCGCCACGGCGTCGGCCACCGCCTGGTTGTCCCCGGTCAGCAGCACCGGAGCCAGCCCCAGCGCGCGCAGTCGGCGAACCGCCTCGGCGCTGCCTTCCTTGACGGTGTCGGCAACCGACAGCAGGCCGCGTGGCTGCCCGTCCCAGGCGACGAGTACGGCGGTCCGTCCCGCGGCCTCGGCGGCCTCCCTGGCGGCGGTCAGCGCCTCCGGAGGGCCATCGGGGCCGGACGCCGCCCCGCCTTCGGCGTCCTCGCGCAGCAGCCGCGCCCGCCCGACGAGGACGCGGCGGCCTTCCACCACGCCGCGTACGCCGAGCCCCGGCACGTTCTCGAAGTGCTCCGGCTCCGGAAGTGCGCCCAGACGCTCACGTGCCCCCTCCGCGACGGCGCGCGCGATCGGATGTTCCGAGGCGTGTTCCAGCGCGCCCGCCAGCCGCAGCAACTCGTCCTCCGCGACACCCGGCGCGGGCACGGCCTCGTACAGGCTCATCCGTCCCGTGGTCACCGTGCCGGTCTTGTCCAGGACGACGGTGTCGATGCGGCGGGTGGACTCCAGGACCTCGGGGCCCTTGATGAGAATGCCGAGCTGGGCGCCGCGGCCCGTACCGACCATCAGGGCGGTGGGTGTCGCCAGACCGAGAGCGCACGGGCAGGCGATGATCAGTACGGCGACGGCCGCCGTGAACGACGCGGTTGCATCACCGGTCACCAGGAGCCAGCCGGCCAGGGTGCCGAGCGCCACCAGCAGCACGACGGGGACGAAGCCTGCGGAAACCCGGTCGGCGAGCCGCTGCACCTCGGCCTTGCCGCTCTGCGCGTTCTCGACCAGCGCTGCCATCCGCGCCAGCCGCGTGTCGCCGCCGACCCGGATGGCCTCGACCACCAGCCGGCCGCTGGTGTTCACCGTCGCGCCCGTCACGCCGTCACCGGGAGCCACGTCGACCGGTACCGATTCGCCGGTCAGCATCGAAGCGTCCACGGCGGACGATCCCTCGACGACCGTGCCGTCCGTGGCGATCTTCTCTCCGGGGCGTACGACGAACCGTTCGCCGACGGCCAACTGCTCCACCGGGACGCGCACCTCGTGCCCGTCCCGCAGCACCACCACGTCCTTCGCGCCCAGCTCCATCAGCGCACGCAGCGCGGCGCCGGCCTTCCGCCGGGAACGCGCCTCCAGACAGCGGCCGAGCAGCAGAAAAGCCGTCACCCCGGCCGCGGCCTCCAGGTAGATGGCCGAGGAGCCCTCCGTACGGGCCGCGGTGAAGTCGAAACCGTGCCGCATACCGGGCATGCCCGCGTCGCCGAAGAACAGTGCCCACAGGGACCAGCCGAAGGCGGCGAGTGTCCCGATGGACACCAGGGTGTCCATCGTGGCGGCGCCGTGCCGCAGGTTCGTCCAGGTGGCCCGGTGGAAGGGGTACGCGCCCCAGACCACGACGGGCGCGGCCAGCGTCAGGCAGAGCCACTGCCAGTTGTCGAACTGGAGCGAGGGGATCATCGACAGCAGGACCACGGGAACGGCCAGCACGGCGGAGACGAGCAGTCGCCGGCGGAGGTCGGCCAATTCCTGGTCGTGCGCGTCGGAACCGCCTTCCGTGGTGGACGGGGCGGCGGAATCCTGATCGGAGCCGTCGGCCGGGGACGGTGCCGCGGATTCCGCGGGCGCCGGCCGTCGCGCGGTGTAGCCCGTCTTCTCCACCGTGGCGATCAGATCGTCGACCGAGACCCCGTCGCCGTACTCGACGCGCGCCTTTTCGGTGGCGAAGTTGACGGTGGCGCTGACGCCCGGCATCCGGTTGAGCTTCTTCTCCACGCGCGCCGCGCACGAGGCGCAGGTCATGCCGCCGATGGCGAGCTCGACCCGCGCCTGCGTGGTCGTACCGGTCATCGGACTCAGGCCGCCGGACCCTCTAGTTCGTAACCGGCCTCGTCGACCGCCGCGCGCACGGCCGCCTCGTCGAGCGGCGCCTTGGAGGCGACGGTCACCAGGCCGGTGGCGGCGGACGCCTGCACCGAGTGGACGCCCGGGATCTCGGAGATCTCGGCGGAAACGGCGCCTTCGCAGTGACCGCAGGTCATGCCGCTCACCTTGTAGGTGGTCGTGACGTCGCCCACCTGGACGTCGGTGGCGCCGGAGTTGCAGGAGCCCTCGGGGGAGCAGCAGGAACCGTTGGTCTGTTCGGCAGTCATGGGTCTCTCCTTGGTGCGTGTGGTCGCCGTGCTCGAAGTTTTCACTGACATGCACGTGTGGCGTGGGAAATCCGGAGTCCCGAGAGTCCCCGGCGTTTCCCGACAACCACAACTTTATACCCCTAGGGGGTATGCATGCCAGGTGTGTACGCGTACGACGTCGCCGAGTGACGTGCCGCGAAGTCGGCCTTGAGGCGGCGGCCCCGGGGAGGCGAGGGGGCGGGAGTCCTGGACGCGCGCTCCCGGTACTGGCTGCCGTTGTTCACCACGCCGCCGTCTCCGGCGCCCCACGCCGCCCTGCTGGTCCGCCGGAGCGCGCTTCCTGTGACGTTCCGGGGGATCCGTCGTGTTGCTGGTCGCCGCAGGCGGCGCGACCTGCGGTGACCTGCTGATGTGCCTGGTTGCGCGGCGCTTCGGCGGTCCCGTACGGTCCTGGATGCCCCGACGGGCGCGGCCGCGGGCGCCCTTGGAGTGGGTTTTCTCGCGGACGGGGCGCCATGGTGTGCCGTCCGTCCGTCGCGGTGGTGCGCTTCCTGCCCGGCGGGCGGATCGTGGGTGCGTCGACGTCCGGGGTGGTGTGCAGGCTCCCCGGCTGGGATGGCCGCTCCGGGCGCGTCGGCGCAGTGGACGGCGCCTCGGTGTGCCGGGCGCGCCGGGTCCTCCGGGCGACCTTCAACAACGAAGAGAACGAAGAGAACGAAGAGAACGAAGGGAACTCGGACAACGCACCCCTCGCAGACACCGCAGAGCGGAACGCCGCCCTGTACGGCTGTGCGCCGCCCGTCGGCGCGCCTCCGCAGGGGCGGGTCCGGGCCCGTCGACGTACGGACGGGCGCGTCGACTGACGGGCCGTAAGGAGTGCCCGGTGATCCGGCCCGCGAAGCGGGAGCAAGTGCACCTTTGTGGTAGAAAAGCGGCTTATGTCGCAGTCCGCAACGCTCGTATTGATCATGGCGATCGCCGTGGCCGCCCCGCTCCTCGCATACGGTCTCGGCCGCTGGCTGCCCGTGCCACTGGTCATCTTCGAGATCGTGCTGGGGATCCTGATCGGCCCGGATGTCCTGGGCTGGGCCCACTCCGGAGAGGTCATCAATGCCCTCTCCGACCTCGGGCTGGCCACCTTGATGTTCATCGCCGGGTACGAGATCGAGTTCGCCAAGGTCCGCGGGGACACCCTCAAACGCGCCGGTTACGCCTGGACCGTCTCGCTCGTCCTCGGCCTGGCCATCGCCTTCGGCTTCGCCGCCGGCGACCTCACCAAGGCGATCGTCGTCGGTACCGCCCTCACCAGTACGGCGCTCGGCACCGTCCTGCCCGTACTGCGCGACTCCGGCGACCTGGGAACCCGCTTCGGTTCGGTGATGATGGCCACCGGCGCGGTCGGCGAATTCGGGCCCATCATCGCCATGACGCTGCTGCTCAGCGGGCGCGACCCCGGCGAATCGACCATCCTGCTCTTCGCTTTCGCCCTGCTGACCGCCGGTGCCGTCTACTGGGCCCTGAAGCCCAGCCCCATGTGGTTCTACCGCATCATCGCCCGGACCCTGCACAGCAGCGGCCAGTTCGCCATCCGGCTGTTCGTTCTGCTGCTGGCCGTCATGCTCGGAATCTCGCAGGTGTTCGGACTGGACATCCTGCTCGGCGCGTTCGCGGCCGGCATCATCATGCGGCTGGTGCTGCACGAGGCCGCGCCGGACAGCAGCCAGGAAATTCTCGGACGGCTGGAGGCGATGGGCTTCGGCTTCCTGGTGCCGCTGTTCTTCATCGTCACCGGAGTCGAGTTCGACCTGTCGTCCCTCTTCGAGAACGCGCGCTCGCTTCTGCTGCTCCCGCTCTTCCTCGTCCTGCTGCTGGTCGTACGCGGGCTGCCGCTCGTCCTGCTCGCGCCCCGCGATCTGGGCCGCAAGGACCGCGCCGCACTGATGCTGTACGGGTCGACGGCGCTGCCCCTGGTCGTCGCGATCACCACGATCGGCCAGGACAGCGGCGTACTGGACGCCGGCGAGGCGGCGGCCATGGTGGGCGCGGCGATGATCTCCGTACTGGTCTTCCCGCTGGTGGCCATGCGGCTGCGGGCCGGAGCGGAAGGGCTGGCGCCGCTCCCGGAAGGGCCACGGAAGGGCGCGTCGGAATCCTGGTGAGCCACCGCCCCGCGCTCCGTCCGCTTCTTCTCCGCTCTCACGGCAGGGGAGTGACGCCGAACAGTGCGGCGCCTGGTCGGGTCATGTCCGGGAAGTGTCGGCGAGGGTGCCCGCCGAGGGGCGTACGGCGTCGGAGCCGTACGCATCGTACGTATCCGCCTGTCCTGCGGCAGCGCGTACGTCCGCGACCCTGACCGGTTCGCCGGTGCGACGGGAGCGGTCGCACGCCTCGGCGATGTACAGCGCCTCCAGCGCTTCGGCGGGCGAACACGGGCTCTCCGCGCGGCCGGCGGCCACGTCCACGAAGGCGCCCAGCTCGGTGACGTACGCGTCATGGAAACGTTCCATGAAGGTCGTGTACGGAGCGGACCGCTGCCACGAGACGTGCGGCTCGGCGCTCGGCAGCGGGGCCCGGTCGTCGAGCCCGACGACGCGCGCGCCCTTGGAGCCGCACACCTCCAGGCGGACGTCGTGCCCCGCGCCGTTGTAGCGCGTCGCGGTGACCGTGGCCAGCGTGTCGTCGTCGAAGCGCAACAGCGCGGCGCAGGTGTCCACGTCGTCGCCGTCGGCGAAGAAGGACGCGCCGCGGTTGGCGCCTTGCGCGTACACGGAGACGACTTCGCGGCCGGTGAGCCAGCGCATGATGTCGAAGTCGTGGATGCCGCAGTCGCGGAACAGTCCGCCGGAAGACGGGATGAAGTCCGCGGGCGGCGGCGACTGGTCGCTGGTGCAGGCGCGGAGTGTGTGAATCCAGCCGAGGTCACCGGACCGCAGGGCCTCGCGGGCGGCCCGGTAGCCGCGGTCGAAGCGTCGTTGGAAACCGATCTGTACGGGGACGGCGCTGGTTCGGCAGCGTTCCACGACGGCGAGTGTGCCCGCGACGTCCAGCGCCACCGGCTTCTCGCAGAAGACCGGCACCTCGGCGTCCAGCGCCTGGTGGATCAGCTCGGCGTGCGCGCTCGTCGCGGCGGCGATCACCACGCCGTCCAGACCGGCCGCGTACATCCGGGGGAGGCTTTCGGCGGCCTCGGTACCGAGAGTGTCCGCGAGGACGCGTGCGCGGGCCGCGTCGGCATCGGCGACGACGACGCCGTCCACGCCGGGAACGGACTTCAGGGTCTCGGCGTGGAACGCCCCGATGCGTCCCGTACCGATCAGGCCGATCTTCATGTGCCAGCTCCTGTGACGGACGGTGGATGCGCTTCGGCGCGACACGCGCGGCGTGCCTTTGGGGCGTTCGGAGTCACGAAGCCGGGGCTTGGGCGCGTCGAAGCTCCGCCGCAGCCTGCATGTCCTGACATATTGATGTCAAGGTCTGAGCCGGAACTGATCGGAACTGACCGGGCGGGGGTGCGCCGACGCCTTGTCAGGTGGCGCGTCCCGACGGGAGTTCGGCGTTCTTTCCGGCGGCGATTTCGCGGTCGACCGCGCGCAGGAGGGTGAGCAGCATTCCGTTGAGGGGCGTGGGGATGCCGTGCCGCTCTCCGGCGCGAACCACCGCCCCCGTGATGTGCTCGTGCTCCAACGGGCGGCCGGCCAGGCGGTCGTAGAGCATCGACGAGCCGCCGTCCGGTGGGACCATCGCGTACATCTCCAGTACGCGGTCGATGTCGGCGTTGTGGAGATCCGCGCCCTCGGCCCGCGCGACCGCCGCCGCTTCGCCCAGGATGTCCCGGGTGAGGGCGGCCATGCCGGGGTCGGTGAAAATGCCCATGCGCTGCTGGAGGAGGGCGGTGAGCGGGTTGGCCGCGAGGTTGGTGAGCAGCTTTCGCCAACTGGTCGTCGTGAAGTCCGCGACGGGTACGACCTTGAGGCGGCCGGCGGCGAGGAGGTCGGCGAGGCGCGCGGCCAGGGGGCCTTCGGGTACGTGGATCTCGTTGCCCGCGTAGTGCCTGACCCGGCCGGGGGTGGTGCACTCGACCGACACGTAGACGACCGCGGGCAGGACGGCCGTACCGTCGGGGGCGTGCGGGGCTACGCGTTCGGCGTGGTCGATGCCGTTCTGGAGTACGGCGACGACCGTGCGGGAGTGGCAGAGCCGCCGCAGCCAGCCGGCGGCGCCGGCGGTGTCCTGGGCCTTGGTGGCCAGGAACACCCAGTCCGCGGGCTCGACCGTGCCCGGGTCGACGGCGAAGCGTACGGGGGCTTCGATGACCTCGCCGTCCGTTTCGAGGGTGAGCCGGTCCAGCGGTGTGCGTACGCACAAGGTGATGTCGTGCCCCGTCGGATGAGCCAGCGCGGCCACGAATCCGCCGATCGCGCCACCCCCGATCACCGCGATGCGCAGGGGCGTGGCCGGTACGGCTATGGGCGGCATGTGCCGAGCGTAACCCCCATGGGGGCGGGTTGCGGAGGCCCCGCGCGACGATTGCGCGGGGCCCGGGGAAGGGAGTCAGTCCTTGTCGCGGCGTCCGCCGTGTCCGGGGCGCTGGGCGACCCAGGTGCGGATGGTGTCGGCGAACCAGTACGGTCTGCCGCCCTCCACGAGGTCCGGTGGCGGCAGTAGCCCGTGTTTCCGGTAGGAGCGCACGGTGTCGGGTTGGACTCGGATGTGTGCGGCGATCTCCTTGTACGACCAGAGTCTGCGGTCGGTCATATGTCTCGCACCTCCCTCAGCCGCCCGCAGTGACGGCCCGGGGGAGCCGACGGAAAACTGCGCGCGGTCTGGTGATCACTCAGCCTTGCCCGGTGAACGACGGTGAGTGAGCAGGAGCGAGGGCCTGTTGATCGGCTGTGACGTAAGACCCGCGTAACGGTGACAGCCGTGACGAACAGGGCATCGCTGTCACGAGGCGAAGAAGGGGACGAAGAAGAGAGGGGGGAGGGCGGGCCTCGTCTCTGCGGCCCCTGCCCTCCAATCCACCAGTCCTTCGGCCCTACCCCTCCGTTTTCGCCCCCGCAGCCGTCTTGCGCAGTTCGTGTTCCAGGTCCTCCAGGGCCATCCCCTTGGTTTCCGGGGCGTTCCGCTTGCAGAAGAGCAAGGACAGTACGCACATCAGGCCGAAGAGCCAGAAGGTGACGCTCGGGCCTGCCGCATCGAGAAGCACCGGGAACACCAGGGCCACCGTGAAGTTGGCCAGCCACATCACGAACACCGCGGCGCCCATGGCGAGCCCGCGCACCTTCAGCGGGAACATCTCGGCGAGCAGCAGCCAGACACCGGTGTTCAGGGTCGCTTGCATGAAGCCCATGTAGAGGACCATCAGGCCGAGAACGAGGCAACTGACGGCGGTGGACTTCGGAAGGTGGAAGGAGGCTCCCAGGAGGGCCAGCGATACGGTCATCCCGGAAAGGCCCGTGATCAGCATCGGTCGTCGTCCGACCTTGTCGATCAGTGACATGCCGATCGCGGTGGCGACGACGGAGACGGCGCCGATCGCGATGGTGGCGGTGATCGCGGCGTTGGTGCCCAGGCCGGTGGATTCCAGGATCTTGGGTGCGAAGTAGATGACCGCGTTGACGCCGGTGATCTGCTGGACGATCGCCAGCCCGATGCCGATGAGCAGGATGCGCCGTACCCACGGCGTACGCAGGTCCTGCCAGGCGCCGCGCCGTGCGCCGGCCTCCAGGGCGCGGGCCTGGTGGATACGGCCCAGCTCCGCGTCGACCTCGTCGGCGGGCAGCGTTCGCCGCAGGACCCGCGCGGCCTGCTCCGTACGCCCCTTGCCGATGTACCAGCGCGGCGTGTCCGGCAGGAAGAAGAGGCCGACGAACAGGGCCACGGCCGGCAGCGCCGCCAGTCCCAGCATCCAGCGCCACGCCTCCCACCGGGCGAGCACCGCGTTGATCAGGTACGCCAGCAACTGCCCGCTGACGATCATGAGGGAGTTGAAGGAGACCAGTCGGCCGCGGATGTGCGGTGGCGCGATCTCCGAGAGGTACAACGGTGTGATCACCGAGGCACTGCCCACCGCGAGACCGAGCGCGAAGCGCGCCACGACCATGAAGGGGACGGTGGGGGCGAGTGCCACGGCCAGGGCGCCGCCGATGAACACCGCGCCGGCCCACAGCAGGGAAGTGCGCCGTCCCAGCGTGTCCGACATCCGCCCGCCGGCCAGCGACCCGAACGCCGCGCCGATCAGCAGTGCGCTGGTGATGATGCCTTCGCCGAGCGACGTGAGGCCGAAGTGCGACTCCATGAAGGGGAGCGCGCCGGAGACGACTCCGGTGTCGTAACCGAAGAGGGCACCGCCGAGAGCGGCGATGGCAGCGATGCCGATGATGAAGCGCTTGGCGTTACGGGCGGCGGCAGATGAGGCCGGTGGGGTGGGAGGAGCAGATGGGGTGGGTGGGGCGGAGGTGCGTGGGGAAGCCGACGGGTCGGGACCTGCGACATCGGGGCCGTCCGTGGAGGTCGTCGGCCTGCTGGCAGCGGCCATCGTCATCGGCTCCAGTTCTTCTTGACGTACGCGTCGATCTGCTCGCGCATGAAGCGGGACGACTCCTTGGCGCGCTCCTCCCATGCGAACACGGAGGAGACGAGAGTGCCGTCGAACCCGTTGGCGGCCAGTTCGCGGAAGAGCTCGTCGAAGTCCACTTCGCCCTGTCCGATGTCCAGGTGCTGGTGGACGCGGACGGCCGAGCCCGGAGGATTGACGATGTAGCGCAGCCCGGAGGACGCGGTGTGGTCGAAGGAGTCGGCGAGGTGCACCGCGGTGGTCAGCCCGCCGGCGCGCTTGAGGATGCCCGGGGCGTCATTCCCCTGGTGGAAGGTGTGCGGCGCGCAGTAGAGGAAGGACACCAGCGGTGAGTTGATGCCGCGGATCAGGTCGACGGCGGCGTGCCCGTCCTCGATGAAGTCGTCCGGGTGCGGTTCGAGCGCGAGCGAGATGCCTTCGCGCTCGAAGACCGGCAGCAATTCTTCCAGCGACCGCCAGAATCGGCTCTCGCTGCGGTCCGCCCGTTCGGGGCGGCCGTTGAACTCCGAATTCATGGTGTCGACGCCGAGGTCGGCGGTGATCTGGATGGCGCGCTTCCAGTAGCGGACGGCGGCCTGCCGCTCGTCCTCGTCAGGAGAGGACCACTTGTACAGGGGGAGTACGGAGGAGATGCCGACGCCCGCGGCGGACAGTGCCCCGCGGAACGCGCGGATGGTGGCGTCGTCGATGCGCGGGTGCAGGAAAAACGGATTCACATCGTCGCGCGGTGAAAGTTCCATCCATTCGTAACCCAGCTCGGCCACCAGGGAGGGGAGGTCGAGCAGCGGTACGTCGCGGAACATGTACGGGTCGAGAGCGATCTTCACGAGGGGGAGACCTTTCGGGAGGCGACACGGGCCGCGTCACCGGCCCCAGGGCAGGCCGCGGCGCTGGCCCCGCGGCGCGAATGCGGCCCCCGTGGCGCGGGGCGGGGCATGGGCGGCCGTGACGCGGGGCGGCGCGCCGGCGTGGCATGCGGGGGGCACGCTGGCCGTGGCGTGCGGAGACACACCGGCCGTGGTGGGGCACATCGGCCGTGGGGGCATCGGCTGTGGCGGCGGGCCCATCGGCCGTGACAGAGGCACGCACCGACCGTGACGGGGGCATCGGCGATGACGGGGGACGCATCGACCGTGACGAAAAACGACGCGCCGGTCACACCGGAAGACGACGCACCGGCCATGACGAAAAACGACGCACCGGCCACGGAAAAGGGCGCCGCCGCGCCGACCGCGACACAAGCTCGTGACAAGAGCCGACCCGCGAAGAGACGGCAGGCCGTCGGCCGTGGCTCAGCGGTACAGCGCGGGCCGCTCGCCCAGCTCGACCTCGACGCGTTCGCCGGTGGTCTGGGCGCGTACGCCCGCTTCGCAGACCACTGCCGCCGCGTAGCCGTCCCAGCAGCTCGGGCCCGTGACCTCGCCGCGCCGCGTGGCGTCCACCCAGCGCTGCACCTGCCGGTCGTACGCCTCCTCGAAGCGTTCCACGAACCCCGGGGTGATCGAGCCGCCCCACTTGCCGGCGGCGTTGACGAACACTCCGTGGTCGTCGCCGATCCGCGCGGTGCCGCCTTCGCAGACCGCCTCGCAGCCGACCTGGTAGCCGAAGCCGCAGTTGACGAACAGTTCGGTGTCGACGAGCTGCCCGGCGGCGGTCTCGAAGAGGATGAGCTGGGGGTCGCTGAGCCCCTCGGGCGCGTTGCCGCCGGGCGCCGGGCGCAGGACGCGTACGGCGGTGATCTCCTCGTCCAGCAGCCAGCGCGTCACGTCGATCTCGTGGACGACCGAGTCGTGGATCATCATGGCGTTGGTGAAGCCGGGGGGTGTGCCGGCGTTGCGGTGCTTGTTGTGCAGCATCAGCGGGCGGCCGTACGCGCCCTGGTCGAGCAGCGACTTGAGCCTGAGGTAGTCGGCGTCGTACCGGCGCATGAAGCCGACCTGTACCCGCCGGTGGCCCAGTCGCTGCTCGGCTTCGAGAACGCGCAGCGCCGAGGCCGGGTCCGGCGTGAGCGGCTTCTCGCACAGCACCGGCAGGTCGCGCGCGAACGCGGCGAGCAGCGCGTCCTCGTGGGCCGCGCCCGGCGAGGCGATCAGTACGGCGTCCACGCCAGGATCCGCCATGGCGGCCGCCGGGTCGGTGTAGGGCGTGCACTCCTCGATGGCGTCGGCGACGCGCTTCACCCGGTCCGCGTCGATGTCGACGACCGCCGCCACCCGTGCTCCGCTGATGACGCCGCTGATGCGGCGTACGTGGTCGGCGCCCATGCGGCCGGTGCCGATGACGGCCACGCCGAGCGTTCCGTGCTGCTGGCTCATCTCGTGGAACTCCTCGCTCCGTACGGACGGTGACTCAGGCGCCGCAGGAGCGCAGGAAACGGCGGGTGCGCTGGGCGATGGGCAGGGGCTGGTCGGCGGGGCAGGGATACATGTCCTGCTCGACGATGGCGAAGAGGTCGACGTCCAGGTCCTGGGCGGCCTCCAGGACGGGTGCGAGCGCCGGGACGCCCAGCGGCGGTTCGCACATCACGCCCTGCCGGACCGCGGGCCCGAAGGGCGTGCCCTTCTCGACGACGTCCGCGAGGATCTCCGGGTCGACCTGCTTGAGGTGGAGGTAGCCGATCCGCTCGCCGTAGGTCTTGATGAGCTTGACGTTGTCGCCGCCGCAGTATGCGTAGTGCCCGGTGTCCAGGCACAGGTTGACCAGCGAGGAGTCGGTCCCGTCGAGGAAGCGTTCGACGTGTTCCTCGGTGTCGATGTGGGTGTCGGCGTGCGGGTGTACGACGATGTCGAGGCCGAATTCCTCGCGTACCTGCTTGCCCAGCCGTTCCATGCCGCTGTTCAGGTGGCGCCACTGTTCGGCGGTCAGTTCGCGCGGCTCCAGTTCCTCGGCGGTCTTGTCGTCGCGCCAGAAGGACGGGATGACCACCAGGTGCTTGGCGTCCATCGCCCGGGTGAGGGTGGCGACCTCGCTGACGTGCGCCCAGGTCTTGTCCCATACGTCCGGGCCGTGGTGCAGCGAGGTGAAGACGGTGCCGGCCGACACCTTCAGGTCGCGCCGGTCGAGTTCCGCGTGGAGGACGGCGGGGTCGGTGGGCAGGTAGCCGTAGGGGCCGAGTTCGATCCATTCGTACCGGGCCTCGGCGACCTCGTCCAGGAAGCGCTGCCACGGGACCTGCTGCTCGTCGTCGGGAAACCAGACTCCCCAGGAGTCGGGGGCCGATCCGATGCGCAGGCGGTCCAGAACGCGCGGGACGGCATGGGGAACGGTCATGCTGCGGCTCTCCTCTCGCCGGTCGCCGGTGACCGGGAGGCGCGGGGCTGGGTTGTGGGGCACAGCCTCCATCCCGGTCAGGGGAGTGTCAAGACTTCGTCCTGACATAAGGACTTAAGGACTTTGTACTGGGGATAGGCCGCAGGGCGACCGCCGTGTGGGCGCCGGGTGGTTGACGGGCGGAGGTTCCGGTGACCCATGACGTCAGAATGTAAGGACAAAGTATTGACAGCGTCTCGGCCGCCCGGTTAGACCTGTGCTCAGTGACGAACCGGAGGGGCGCACATGACCGAGCCGCGGCAGACCGCAGAGACCGGCCCGTACGACCTGATCACCATGGGCCGCATCGGCGTGGACATCTACCCGTTGCAGACGGGGGTTCCGCTGTCCCGGGTCGAGACGTTCGGGAAGTTTCTCGGCGGTTCGGCCACCAATGTCGCGGTCGCCGCCGCCCGTCTGGGACGGCGTACGGCGGTCATCAGCCGCACCGGCCGCGACCCCTTCGGCGAGTACGTCCACCAGGCGCTGCGCGACTTCGGTGTGGACGACCGCTGGGTGACGCCCGTCGCGGAGTACCCGACGCCCGTCACCTTCTGCGAGATCTTCCCGCCGGACGACTTCCCGCTCTACTTCTACCGCCGCCCCAAGGCGCCCGACCTGGTCATCCACCCCGAAGAGCTGGACCTCGACGCCGTACGGGCCGCCCGCGTCTTCTGGACGACCGGCACCGGCCTGTGCGAGGAGCCGAGCCGTACGGCCACCCTCGCCGCGCTGGAGGCCCGCGCCAAGGCGGGCACCACTGTCTTCGACCTGGACTGGCGGCCGATGTTCTGGGGCGGCGAGGGCGGCGCGTCCGGTGCCGGCGGCGTCACCGGCGCGGCGGCGAGGGACCGGGCGCGGCCGCACTACGAGGCCGCGCTCGCCCACGCGACGGTCGCGGTCGGCAACGTCGACGAGGCCGAGGTCGCCACCGGGGTCCGCGATCCGGCGCGGTGCGCGCAGGCGTTGCTGGACAGGGGCGTCGAACTGGCCGTCATCAAGCAGGGGCCCAAGGGCGTCCTGGCCGTGCACCGCGACGGCCGTGCCGCCGAGGTGCCGCCCACGCCCGTCGAAGTCGTCAACGGCCTGGGCGCCGGTGACTCCTTCGGGGGCGCGCTGTGCCACGGGCTGCTGTCCGGGTGGGAGCTGGAGCCGATGATGCGGTACGCCAATGCCGCGGGCGCGATCGTCGCGTCCCGGCTGGCCTGTTCGTCCGCCATGCCGACGCGCGACGAGGTCGAGGAATTCCTCGCCACGCGCTGAGCGCCGGGCCGGCCAGGGCCCGTCGCGCCCCGCCCCCGACGCCCCCCCCGCGGCGGCCCTCCCGTACGTCCCCGCTCGTTCCGGAAACCTCCCAGAACCTTCCCGGAAGGTGAGAACCGCCTTGACCACTCGGATCTCCGACCTCGTGACGCTGCGGGCCCGGTACCCGAAAGCCGTCGCGGAGGCCGCGGCACGCCGCACCCGCCGCCCCCTGATCGGCGACAGCGGCCGGCTGATGATCATCGCGGCCGACCATCCGGCGCGCGGCGCGCTCGCCGTCGGCGACCGCGAACTGGCCATGGCCAACCGCCTCGACCTCCTGGAGCGCCTGTGCCTCGCGCTGTCCCGCCCCGGCGTGGACGGCGTGCTCGCCACCGCCGACATCCTGGAGGACCTGCTCCTGCTCGGCGCCCTCGAAGGCAAGGTCGTCATGGGCTCCATGAACCGCGGCGGCATCGCCGGCGCCTCCTTCGAGATGGACGACCGGTTCACCGGACACCGTCCGCAGGACATCGCCCGGCTGCGCTTCGACGCCGGCAAGCTGCTCCTGCGTATCGATTACGGCGATCCCGGCTCGCTGGCCACGTTGGAGTCCACGGCCCGCGCCATAGACACCATGGCCGAGTTGGAGCTGCCCACGTTCGTCGAACCGTTCCTCTCCCGCCGGGTGGACGGAAAGGTCCGCAACGACCTGAGCGCGGCGGCCGTGACGAAATCCGTGGCCATCGCTTCGGGTCTGGGCGGCACCTCCGCGTACACCTGGCTGAAGCTGCCGGTCACCGACGACCCCGACGCCATGGCGCAGGTCTGCGAGACCTCGACGCTGCCGACGGTGCTGCTCGGCGGCGACATCAAGGGCACCGCCGAGGACCAGGAAGCGGCGTACGAGAAGTGGCGCAAGGCGCTGCGCCTGCCGACCGTGCAGGGGCTCGTGGCGGGCCGTTCGCTGCTCTACCCGGCCGACGGGGACGTGACGGCGGCCGTGGACACCGCCGTGTCGCTGCTCCGGCGGTAGGCGGCCGGGCCCGAACGCGGTAACTGTCAGTGGTGAGGAGGAGACTTGCAGCCATGAGCACCGAGTTTCACATCAGGGCCCAGGACGGGGCCGAGAAGGCCGACGGGCCGTACGCACTGGACATCGGTCCGGACCGGGCGGGCTGGGGCCACTCGTCCCTGCGCGTCCTCCAACTGCCGCCCGGCGGCGGGCATACGTTCGCCACCGGGGACAGCGAGTGGATCGTGCTGCCCCTGAGCGGCGGCTGTACGGTCGCGGTCGACGGCGGCGGGCCGTCCCTGACGTTCCCCCTGGCGGGGCGGAAGGACGTCTTCAGCGGAGTCACCGACTTCGCCTATGTCCCGCGTGCCGCCGAAGCGGAGATCACCAGCGTCGACGGCGGCCGGTTCGCGCTGGCCGGCGCCCGCTGCGCCCGCCGGCTGCCCGCGCGCCACGGCCCCGCGAGCGCCGTGCCCGTGGAGCTGCGCGGTACGGGCAACTGCTCGCGTCAGGTCAACAACTTCGGCGCGGCCGGTGTCTTCGCCTGCGACAAGCTCATCGCCGTCGAGGTGCTCACCCCCGGGGGCAACTGGTCCTCGTATCCGCCCCACAAGCACGACGTGTGCCGGCCGGGCGAGGAGAGCGAGCTGGAGGAGATCTACTACTTCGAGATCGCCCCCGCCCACGGCTCCGCGGGGTTCGGCTACCAACGCGTCACCCCCTCCGGCAACGGACGCGGCACGGACGTGCTCGCCGAGGTCCGCAGCGGTGACGCCGTGCTCATCCCCGACGGCTGGCACGGCCCGTCCATCGCCGCGCCCGGCCACGACATGTACTACCTCAACGTCATGGCGGGCCCCGGCGAGGAGCGTGCCTGGCTGATCTGCGACCACCCGGACCACGCCTGGGTCCGCGGCACCTGGCCCGGCCGGCCCGTCGACCCCCGCCTGCCCCTGTACGACGCGCCCTACGCCCCCGAGGGAGACCCACGATGACCACTCGACGCCTGACGGTGGCGCAGGCCCTGGTCACCTTCCTGTCCCGCCAGTACACCGAACGGGACGCCCCCGCGGCCCCCGGCGGCCAGGACGGCGCGCCCGCCAGGCACCGCCTGATCAACGCCTGCTGGGGCATCTTCGGGCACGGCAACGTCGCCGGTGTCGGCCAGGCCCTCCTGGAGGCGGGTCCGCAGACGATGCCCTACCTCCAGGGCCGCAACGAGCAGGCCATGGTGCACGCCGCGGTCGGTTACGCCCGGCAGCGCGACCGCCTGTCCGCGCACGCCGTCACGACCTCCATCGGCCCCGGCGCCACCAACCTCGTCACCGGCGCGGCCCTCGCCACGGTCAACCGCCTCCCGGTGCTGCTGCTGCCCGGTGACGTGTTCGCCACCCGCCCCGCCGACCCGGTGCTCCAGCAGCTCGAAGTCCCGTACGCGGGCGATGTGTCCGTCAACGACGCCCTGCGTCCGGTCTCGCGGTACTTCGACCGTGTCACCCGCCCCGAGGCGCTGATCCCGGCCGCCCTCCAGGCGATGCGGGTGCTCGCCGACCCGGTGGAGACCGGCGCCGTCACTCTCGCGCTGCCGCAGGACGTACAGGCCGAGGCGTACGACTGGCCGGAGGAGTTCTTCGCCGACCGCGTGTGGCGGGTGCCCCGCCCCGCGCCCGACGCCGCCGCGCTGGCCGAAGCCGTACGGGTGGTGCGCGCCGCCGAGCGGCCGCTGATCATCGCGGGCGGCGGCGTCCACCACAGCGAGGCCGAGGACGCCCTGCGCGCCCTCGCCGACGCCACCGGCATCCCCGTCGCCTCCACCCAGGCCGGCAAGGGCTCGCTGCGCCACGACCACCCGGCCGACGTGGGAGGCATCGGCCACACCGGCACCGCCACGGCCGACGCGCTGGCCGCCCGCGCCGACCTCGTCCTCGGCGTCGGCACCCGCTACACGGACTTCACCACCGCCTCCGCCACCCTCTTCGCCGACCCCGGCGTCCGCTTCGTCAACCTGAACATCGCGTCCTTCGACGCCCACAAACTCGCCGCGACCTCCCTGGTCGCCGACGCCCGAGCCGGCCTCGAAGCGCTCGCCGAGGCGCTGTCCGGGCACCGCGTCGAACCGGCGTACGAGGCGGAGTACGGCGCCGCCAAAGCCCGCTGGGAATCCCTCGTCGACGCCGCCTACGCCGCGCCCGACGACTCCGTACGCCCCTCCCAGACCCAGGTCCTCGGCGCGCTGGACGCCACCGTCGGCGACCGGGACGTGGTCATCAACGCGGCCGGCTCGCTCCCCGGTGACCTGCACAAACTGTGGCGCGCCCGCTCCCGCCGCCAGTACCACCTGGAGTACGGCTACTCCTGCATGGGGTACGAGATCCCGGCCGCCATCGGGGTCCGGCTGGCCGCGCCCGACCGGCCCGTATGGGCGCTGGTCGGCGACGGGACGTATCTGATGATGCCCACCGAGATCGTCACCGCGGTCCAGGAAGGCGTCAACATCAACGTCGTGCTCGTCCAGAACCACGGTTACGCCTCCATCGGCGGCCTGTCCGAGCAGACCGGCGGTGAGCGCTTCGGCACCGCCTACCGCTACCGCGCCGCCGACGCCTCGTACACGGGTGCCCCGCTGCCCGTGGACCTCGCCGCCAACGCCGCGTCCCTGGGGATGCACGTCATCCGCGCCGCGACCGTCGGCGAACTGCGCGACGCGCTCGCCGCGGCCCGCGCCGACGACCGCCCCACATGTGTCTATGTCGAGACCGCAACGGCCGACACTGTGCCGGGCGCGCCCGCGGCCCAAGCCTGGTGGGATGTCCCTGTGGCCGAGACCGCGACACGTCCGGCGGCGGTCGGGGCCCGTAAGGACTACGACCGGCACGCCGCCGCGCGCCGCCGCCATCTCTGACCCCGCCCGCAGCCGGCCGATGGCCCGAACCGCTTGCGACCCGACCTCCGCTCACCGTCGTCCCCGCAGAAAGGCCCCCGCATGAAGACCATCAACCACTGGATCGGCGGCAAGCCCGCCGAGGGTGTGTCCGGCTCGTTCGGCCCGGTCTACAACCCCGCGACCGGCGCCCAGGAGAAGCAGGTCGCCTTCGCCTCCGTGGACGAGGTGGACGCGGCCGTCGCCGCCGCCAAGGAGGCCTTCCGCACCTGGGGCACCAGCTCGCTGGCCAAGCGCACGGCCGTGCTGTTCGCCTACCGTGAGCTGATCGACGCGCACCGCGAGGAGCTGGCCGCGCTGATCACCGCCGAGCACGGCAAGGTGCACAGCGACGCGCTGGGCGAGGTGGCCCGCGGCCTGGAGATCGTCGAGCTGGCCTGCGGCATCCCGCAGCAGCTCAAGGGCGAGCTGTCCACCCAGGTCTCCACCCGCGTGGACGTGGCCGCGATCCGGCAGTCCCTCGGTGTCGTCGCCGGCATCACGCCGTTCAACTTCCCGGCGATGGTGCCGATGTGGATGTTCCCGCTGGCCGTCGCCTGCGGCAACACCTTCGTCCTCAAGCCCAGCGAAAAGGTGCCGTCCGCGGCCCTCAAGCTGGCCGAGCTGGCCGCCGAGGCGGGTCTGCCGGACGGCGTGCTGAACATCGTCAACGGCGACAAGGTCGCGGTGGACCGCATCCTGGAGCACCCCGACATCGCCGCCGTCTCCTTCGTCGGCTCCACCCCCATCGCCCGTTACATCCACACCACGGGCACGGCCAACGGCAAGCGCGTCCAGGCGCTGGGCGGCGCCAAGAACCACATGCTGGTCCTGCCGGACGCCGACCTCGATCTCGCCGCGGACTCCGCGATCAACGCCGCGTACGGCTCGGCGGGCGAGCGCTGCATGGCGATCTCCGTGGTGGTGGCCGTCGGCGACACCGCCGACCCGCTGATCGAGAAGATCAAGGAGCGGGCCGCCGCGCTGACCATCGGTCCCGGCGACGACCCGGCCTCCGAGATGGGCCCGCTCATCACCAAGGCGCACCGCGACAAGGTCGCCTCGTACGTGACCGGCGCCGCGGCCCAGGGCGCGGACGTCGTCATCGACGGTACGGACTTCACGGTCGCCGGCCACGAGAACGGCCACTGGGTCGGCGTCTCCCTGCTCGACAAGGTCACGCCCGAGATGGACGCCTACCGCGACGAGATCTTCGGCCCCGTGCTGTCCGTCGTCCGCGTCGGCACCTACGACGAGGCGATCTCGCTGATGAACTCCTCGCCGTGGGGCAACGGCACCGCCATCTTCACCCGGGACGGCGGCGCGGCCCGCCGCTTCCAACTGGAGGTCGAGGCCGGCATGGTCGGCGTGAACGTCCCGATCCCGGTCCCGGTCGGCTACCACTCCTTCGGCGGCTGGAAGGACTCCCTCTTCGGCGACCACCACATCTACGGCAACGACGGCGTGCACTTCTACACCCGCGGCAAGGTCGTCACCACCCGCTGGCCGGACCCGTCCGACGGCGGTATCAACCTGGGCTTCCCCAGCAACCACTGACATCGGCAGGCGGACGCGGGCCGTGCGGGACGAGTCCGCGGCCACGATCGGCGGGCGCGGCCGGGACGCCGGGGGGCCGGAGGGGCCCCAGGCGTCCCGCCGTTCACCGCCGTCGCGGAAAACCCGCCGTAATACCGGGGAACCGTTCCGGCCGGATGGCGCATGATGCTGCGTATGAATGTCGAACAACGCCCCACGGGCGCCGTGGAGATGCCGTGCGCCGCGACGGGCGCGCCATGACGGGGGGACCGGTCATCCGCCACGCGGTCCGTACGGACCTGCCGGACGTGGTCGCGCTGGCCGCGGAACACGCCGCGTACGAACGCTCCGCGCCGCCCGCCGCCGATCTGGCGGACCGGCTCGCGGACGCGCTCTTCGGGCCGCGTCCGCCGTGGCTGCGCTGCCTGGTCGCCGAACTGTCCGGCGGCGAACTGGCCGGGTACGCCACCTGCTCGACGGCCTTCGACACCTGGCAGGGCCGCGCATACCTGAGCCTGGACTGCCTGTACCTGCGCGCCGAGCACCGCGGCCTCGGGCTGGGTGCCCTGCTGGTCGAGGCGGTCATCGCCGAGGGCAAGGCGCTGGGCGTCGCGGAGGCGCAGTGGAACACGCCCGACTGGAACGCGGGAGCGATCCGCTTCTACGACCGGTTCGGCGCGACCCGCAAGGACAAGAAACGTTTCACCCTGTCGCTGGAGACGGGCGGCAGGAGCTGAGGGACGGGGAGTTCGGCGGATGCACGTACCAACGGGGCCCGCACGCGGGCCCACGCGGTGCGGCGGAGTACGCGGCACGGGCGACCGGAGCCCCGCCGCCTGTCACCCCCTGGCGCCGGCGGTGGCGGCCGCCAGATAGGCCTCGGCCTGCGCCGCCGTCATCAGCCAGTCGTGGTAGTCCGCCGGGTCGGCGTACCCGTTGACGAAGCGGTGCGCCACGGCGGGGTGTTCGGCGGCGGCCGCCAGCAGCCGCTGCACGTGCTGCGGCAGCGGCTCCAGCATCAGGTTGGTGAATTCCGTGACCCGCCGCGCGTGCCGCCAGAACGCGGCGAAGGCCGAGTGCATCCACTCCGGCCCGAAGGGCGCGTCACCACGCGCCAGGACCGCGTCCAGGTAGACGGCGGCGGCGCGGGCCGCGGTGTTCGAGCCCTGGCCGGTGATCGGGTCGTTGGCCACGACCGCGTCCGCCATGCCCAGGACGTACGTGCCCGGCGCGACCTCGGCCACCGGATGCCGGACGACGGGGGTGACCGCGCCGTACAGGGTCGCGCCCGCGTCCGTGGGCCTGGCGTCCTTGCACAGCTCGTACTCGCCGGGCGCGTATGTGCGCAGCAGTTCGAGCGCGCGGGCCACGCAACCGTCCGGCGACGGCTGATCGTGCCAGCAGTCGAACGGCCCGCCCGGCAGCGCCTCGAACAGCACGATGCCGCACGGCCCGCCCGTGGTGAGCGCCGGCAGCACGAACACCTCGCCGGCCCCGGCCACCGCGTTGATCCGCGTCTGCGGCTCGGGTTCGCCGGCCGGCGCCGCGATGCCGTGCACGTACACGCAGGCCAACGTGCGCTGCGGGCGGTCGAACGGGCAGTACAGCGGATTGCGGGCGAAGATCCGGGTGAGGTCGCCGCGCCCGGAGGCGACGATGGTCAGGTCGTGGTCGGCGGCGAGCGCGGGCAGCATGTCGGAGGTGACGGAGCCGTACCGGACCCGGCCGCCCCGGGCCTCGTACAGACCGAGCCAGCCGGCCATCTTCACCCGCTGGTCGACGGAGTGCGGCGGCTCGTCGAACTGCCCGGTGAAGGCCAGCGCGGACTTCCCGGGCGGGTCCCACACCGTCACCCGCAGCGAGCGCGCGCCGGGCGCGGTCGCGTCCCAGAGGTTGAGCCCGGCGGCGCGCTCCAGGCGCCGGGCCGGGCCGAACACGAGCTGCGTCGACATCACCCGCCCGGTGCGCACCTCTCCCGCCGTACGGTCGGTGACCAGCGTGATGTCGTAGTCCGCGGCGAGGAGGGCCAGGGCGAGATGCAGCCCCGCCTGCCCGGCGCCGACGATGGCGATCCTGCGCATTGCCGCCTCCCCTGGGCCGACCCGGCCCGCCCCCACATCGTCTTTTGTAGCGGCGGGGTGGTGCGGTGTACAGGGGGCCACGAGGCGCACGGGCGCGTTGCGC
The DNA here is from genome assembly GCF_044327445.1 of Streptomyces sp. NPDC018045. Taxonomy (NCBI): domain Bacteria; kingdom Bacillati; phylum Actinomycetota; class Actinomycetes; order Kitasatosporales; family Streptomycetaceae; genus Streptomyces; species Streptomyces sp. NPDC018045. The sequence goes on along the minus strand of NZ_JBIRFL010000008.1, from coordinate 33,592 downwards.
GTACTGCGGGCGCGGTACGCGCGGCGGCGGCCGTACTGCCGGGGCAGGCGCGCGGGTTCGCCCCGGCGGCTCGGTGCCCCGCCGCGGAACGTCCTTAGGATTCACCGTATGACTTTCCGACTCCGCGGACGACGGCTGTACGCGACGGCGGCCGTGCTGGCCGTACTGGCCGGGTCAGGCACCTGGGCGGCCGTGGCCGCGGACGACCCGCCCGCCGTGCACCGGGAGGACCGGGCGTTCACCATGCCCGAGAGCACCGCGGGCGAGAGCGCCGGGGCCGCGCCCCGGGGCGAGGTCCGGGTGGACACGTCCTTCTTCACCGCGGGCGGCAGCGGCCGCCGCCCCGCCGTTCTCCTCGGGCACGGGTTCGGCGGCAGCAAGGAGTCGGTACGCACACAGGCCGAGGAACTGGCGCGCGACGGGTACGCCGTGCTGACCTGGTCGGCGCGCGGCTTCGGCAGGTCCACCGGGAAGATCGGGCTCAACGACCCGGACCGGGAGGTGGCCGACGTCCGCCGGCTGATCGACTGGCTGGCGAAGCGCCCCGAGGTACGGCTCGACGGCGCGGGCGACCCGCGGGTCGGTGTGGCCGGCGGCTCGTACGGGGGCGCGATCGCGCTGCTGGCGGCCGGGTACGACAAGCGCGTCGACGCGATCGCCCCGCAGATCACGTACTGGAACCTGGCCGACGCGCTCTTTCCCAACGGCGTCTTCAAGAAGCTGTGGGCCGGCATGTTCTTCTCCACGGGCTCGGTCGGCGCGGCCGAGACGGCGGGGGGCTCCGGCGGCAGCGCAGGAACCGGGAACGGGGGCGCAGCCGGCGGTGGCGCCGGAGCGGGGTCGGGTTCGGGCCCGGATGCGGGCGCGGAATCGGATCCGGGCGCGGGCAGCGGCGGCCCCGGGAAGTCCGCCACCGGGAGCGCGCCCCGGGACGTCACCGACGGATGCGGCCGGTTCGAACGGCAGTTGTGCGCGATGTACGAGCGGATCGCGGTCTCCGGCAAGCCGGACGCCGCCGCCCGCGCACTCCTCGAAGCGCGCAGCCCCTCCGCCGTCGCGGACCGCATCAAGGTGCCGACACTCCTCATGCAGGGCAGAACCGATTCACTGTTCCCGCTCGGCCAGGCCGACGCGACGTACCGGGCGCTCCGCAAGAACGGCGCACCCGTCTCCGTCGACTGGCTCGCCGGCGGCCACGACGGCGGCGACCGCGAGACCGGCCGCCTCACCGGCCGGACGAAGGCGTGGTTCGACCGCTATCTGAAGGACGAGAAGGACGCGGACACCGGGCCCGCCTTCCGCGTCAGCCGCGGCGGGGCGGTGGACTCCACCAACGGAGCCGCCCGGCTGCGCGGCGCGAGCGGCGACCGCTACCCCGGCCTGGACAACGATCCGCGCCCGGTCCGCCTGACCGGCCGCGAACAGCGCTTCGCCAACCCGGCGGGGGCGAGCCCGCCGTCCATCTCCACCGTGCCCGGCGTCGGTGCCCTCAACAGCCTCTCCGGTGTCGGCGCCGGGCTCTCCCTCGACTCCGCGGGCCAGTACGCCCGGTTCGATTCGCAGCCGCTGGGCGACCCACTGCGCGTCACCGGCGCGCCGACCGCCCGCGTACACATCGGCTCCACCGGCGACGACGCGGTGATTTTCGCCAAGGTGTACGACGTCGGGCCGAACGGCAGCAGCCGGCCGGTGCTGCCCGCCGGGCTCGCCGAGCCGTACCGCGTCACCGGCGCCCGGGGCGGCAAGAGCGTCACCCTGCGGATGCCCGCCATCGACCACGAGTTCGCGGCCGGGCACCGGCTGCGGCTGGTGCTGTCCTCGACGGACCTCGCGTACGCCTCGCCCGCCGAGCCCGCCACGTACACCGCCTCGCTCGAAGGCGACGGCGTCCTGAGCGTGCCGACCGCGCCCGGCGTCAGGAGCGCGGCGACGCCGCTGCCCGTGTGGACCTGGGCGCTGCCCGCCGCCGGCGCGGTCGTCGCCGTACTGCTCCTGCTCGTCGGACGGCGCCGGGCCGCGGCCGGCGCGCCCGACCCGGCCCTGGCGGACGTCCCGTTGCAGATCACCGGCCTGAGCAAGCGGTACGCCAAGTCCGCCGACCGCTACGCCGTGCGGGACCTCTCCTTCCGCGTCGAGAAGGGACAGGTGCTCGGCCTGCTCGGACCGAACGGCGCGGGCAAGACCACCACCCTGCGGATGCTCATGGGGCTGATCGGCCCGGACGCCGGCGGCATCCGTGTCTTCGGGCACGCGATCCGGCCGGGCGCGCCGGTGCTGTCGCGGGTCGGCGCGTTCGTCGAGGGCGCCGGTTTCCTGCCGCACCTGTCCGGGCGCGCCAACCTCGACCTGTACTGGCAGGCCACCGGCCGCCCCGCCGAGGACGCGCACATCGACGCGGCGCTGGAGATCGCCGGGCTGGGTGACGCGTTGCAGCGCGCGGTCCGCACGTACTCCCAGGGGATGCGGCAGCGCCTGGCCATCGCGCAGGCCATGCTGGGCCTCCCGGACCTGCTCATCCTGGACGAACCGACCAACGGACTCGACCCGCCGCAGATCCGCGAGATGCGGGACGTGATGATCCGGTACGCGGCCGGCGGACGCACCGTGATCGTCTCCAGCCACTTGCTGGCCGAGGTTGAACAGACCTGTACGCATCTGGTCGTCATGGACCGTGGCCGCCTCGTGCAGGCGGGACCCGTCGCCGACATCGTCGGCACCGGCGACACCCTGCTCGTCGGCGTGGCGGACGGCGAGCCGCTGTCCGACGTCCTCCTGGAGAAAGTCGCCGCGCTGCCCGGAGTGGCGGCGGCCGTCCGGGCCGACGAGGGCCTGCTCGTCACGCTCGACGGCACGACGAGCACCCCGCGCCTGCTGCCCGAACTGCTCCGGCTGGAGATCCCGGTGGCCCGTATCGGCCCCCACCGCCGCCTGGAGGACGCCTTCCTCACCATGATCGGAGGTGACCGGTGACCCCCGTCACCGAGCCCGGCACCAGCGGCGGGCACGCACTCCCCGGCGGGCCCACGGGCTCGTCCGTCCCCGGCGCGCCGCACGCCCCCGGCTACCGCCCGCGCCGCACCCTTCCGCTGCGCGTCGAAGCGGTGCGGCAGCTCAAACGGCGCCGTACGTTCGTCATCGGCGCGATTCTGGTGGTGCTGCCGTTCGTCCTGATCGCGGCCTTCGCGATCGGCGGCGACCCGAGCGGCCGCAACAACCGGGTCACCCTGATGGACACCGCGACCGCCTCCGGCGCCAACTTCACCGCGACCGTCCTGTTCGTCTCGGCGGGCTTCCTGCTGGTCGTCCCGGTGGCGCTGTTCTGCGGGGACACGGTCGCCTCCGAGGCGAGCTGGTCCTCGCTGCGCTATCTGCTCGCCGCCCCCGTCCCCCGCACTCGGCTGCTGCTCAGCAAACTCACCGTCGCCCTGCTGTTCAGCGCGGCGGCGATGGTGCTGCTGCCGCTGGTCGCGCTCGGCGTCGGAACCGCCGCGTACGGCTGGGGGCCGCTCCAGCTCCCCACCGGAGGCGCGCTGGCCGCCGGCGACGCGCTGCCCCGCCTCGCGCTCGCCGTCGCGTACATCTTCGTCAGCCAGTTGGTCACGGCGGCCCTCGCGTTCTGGCTGTCGACGGTGACGGACGCGCCGCTGGGCGCGGTCGGCGGCGCGGTCGGCCTGACCATTGTCGGCAATGTGCTGGACCAGGTCACGGCTCTGGAACAGTGGCGCGACTTCCTCCCGGCGCACTGGCAGTTCGCCTGGGCCGACGCCCTACAGCCCCAGCTCGACGGCACGGGGATGATCCAGGGGGCGGCGGTCTCGGTGGCGTACGCGCTGGTGCTGTTCGCGCTGGCGTTCCGGGGGTTCGGGACGAAGGACATCGTGTCGTAGCGGAGAGCGGAGAGCGGAGAGCGGAGAGCGGAGAGCGGGGAGCGGGGAGCGGGGAGCGGGGAGCCCGGGGGCCGTGGGGGCGCCTTGGGGCCCGGGGCGGGCTCGGTCAGGCGCTCGTGGATGCCTGCCGTCGGCGGGAACCCGCGGTCGTACGCCTGGGCCGGCCGCTGCTCCAGGCGGGTGGTGTCCCCGGCGGTCCGCAACCATCTCCGGACCCCGGTTGTCTCAGTCGGTGAAGAACCGGCAATGCGCACATGGAACAGAAGTCGGAAGTCGAGGACATCTCATGCTCCGTCATACTTCGCGCACCTCCGCCATCGCCGTCGCGATCGCCGTCGCCCTCGGCCTCACGCTGACCGTAGCCGCGACCCCGGTCGCCGCCGCGGACACTTCCGTACAGAAGCAGTCCCGGCCGGACGCCCGCGACGACCGTACGGACCGGACCGAACACGCCGACCGTACGGACCGTATCGACCGCGCCGCCCGTACCGACGCGAACGGCCGCTACACCGCCGAGGAGATCCGCCGCTTCCTGGTCTCCTTCTACGGAAAGCACGGCCCCAGCGCCTGGGAGCGCGAGCACCAGGTCTCCGCCGAACTGAAGAAGAAGGCCGCCGAGACGCCCGACCACGACCTGCTGCTGTGCGCCCAGAACACGCCGCGCGACATCTCCGTCGGCAAGGTCACCACCGCGCAGTCCGCCCGGGTCGGCTGGGCGACCATCACCACGTACTGGAGCGGAGACCGCAAGGAGCAGTTCACCGCGTACGTGGATCTGGACGCGACGCGCCCCATCGAACTGCTGGATGTCGCCTGTTCGGTGTGAGGCCCGGGCTCCGGTAAGGCCGGGGGCGAGGAGGAGGGGACACGGTGCCGTGGGTCGCGCGGGGCCCGGGTGCGGGGAGGGGCGGGACTACTCCGCCGGCCCCTGCATATGGGCGCTGACCCACTGCATCGTGCCTTCGCCCATGCCCTTCACATAGGTGTCGGCGCCGTGCGTGCCGCCGGCCACCGTCTGGAGCCGCGTCTTGACCGGGCCGTGTCCGTAGCGTGCGATGAACTTCTTGACCTTCGGCACGACCGTGGCCTCCTTGGAGCCGTCCTGGAAGGCCAGATAGACCTCGGGCCCGCCCTTGCCGATCAGCCGCTGGGCCAGCACCTCCGGGTTGTTCTCCCGCTGCTCCTTCGCGTGACCGCGCCACAGTGGCGAGTCCGGCACGATGTCGGGGCCGCTCGGTATCGCGGCCTTGAAGGTCTCCGGGTGCTGCAGGACGTTCTTCAGCGCGGCGAAGCCCCCGGACGACGAGCCCATGATCGCCCAGCCGTCCCGGCTCTTGAGCGTACGGAAGTTCTGCCGGACGAAGTCGGGGACGTCCTCGTTCAGCCAGGTGCCCATCTTCGGCCGGCCGGGTATGTCGCTGGCGTCGTAGTACTGCTTGGCGTCGGGATTGAGCACCGGCATCACGACGATGAACGGCAGGCTCTTGCCCTCCTTCGACCACTGCGCCAGGCTCTCCTCCAGCTTGAGGTCGCCGCCGATCCAGTAGTTGACGGGGTAGCCCTCGGCGCCGGGCAGCGCCATCAGGACCGGGAACCCCTTGTCGGCGTTCTCCTTCTCGTAGTACTCCGGCGGCGCCCAGACCCACACCTTCCCGGTGAACCCGGACTTCGGCCCGTGATACGTGGCCACGCCGATCGGGGTGCCGTTCCCGGCGCCGCCGACCTTGCGCTGCTCCTTGAAGCTGATCGGGTTGGTGGGCATCCGGGCGAGCGACGCCTGGCCCGGACGCGTGGCACCGTGCGCACCGGACCCCTTCGCGTCACCGAAGCGCACCGGGGCGTCGTCGGAACCGCCGCCCGATCCGCAGCCGGCGGTGGCTGCGAGGGCGGCCAGGGTGGTCAGCACGACCACCGGGGTGAGCAGTGTCTTGCGCACGGGTACTTCTCCTTGCTGAGCGGGCCGGAGGGCGTCCGGCTGCCGAGCAAGAGGGCGCGGCCGGTGCCGGGGTTTCCCTCTTCGGCTGTCGCGTTGCCCGCGCGAACCGGTCACGGACGCGAGACACGTCCGTGACCTGCGCGGTTTACCCGTAGCGGAAGCCGGCTTTACGGTGATTTTCTCGACGAATCGATGGGCGGGGGAGCGGCTGGGCGCCCCACTCGTACGACACGCCGCCGACCTGCCCGGGTTCCCGCCGCAACCCGTCCACAAACCGGCGCAGATCATTCCGTTTCGACGCTTCCGAGTACGTATTCTCGGTGGCATGACCTGGTCGCGAGCGCTGAAGAAGACCGCCCGCTCCGGGCTGACCATCGAGAAGGCCAAGCTCACCCCACTGATCGCGATCCGCGGCTCGGTCGGCGTCGCCATCGTCATCGGCCTGTGCCTCTACCTCGACAACCCGGCCCTCGCCGTCTCGTCGGCCTTCGGTGCCTTCGCCGCCGGCATCGCCACCTTCCAGCGGAGCTGGCGCCCGCGGCCCGTCCTGGCCCTCGCCGTCGCCGGCGGTCTCTCCGTCTCCACCTTCCTCGGCTACCTGGCCGCCGCGCACATCGTCGGCTTCCTGATCCTGCTCTCCCTGTGGACCTTCCTGGCGGGCCTGGCCTGGTCCGTCGGACCGGTCTCCGGGCTGGTCGGCACGCAGACCGTCGCGGTCATGCTCGTCACCGTCACCCTGCCGACGTCCGTCCTCGGCGCCCTGGAGCACGCGGCGATCATCGCGTTCGGCGGATTCGTGCAGGCCGCGCTCATCGTGCTCTTCCCCGTACGGCCGTGGGGCGTGCAGCGCGACGCGCTCGCCGACGCGCTGGCCGCGGAAGCCGACTACGCACGCCGGCTACGGCACGACCCGGTCGCCCCCTTCGACCCGCAGCCCCTGATGAACGCGCGCCTCGCCTCCGCCGTGACCCCGCGTCAGGCCAAGCGCCGGCCCGTCCAGCTCCACGGCCCCCGGACGCTGGCCGAGCAGGTCAGGCCGGTCCTGGCGTCGCTCGCCGACCCCGTCGTCGGCGCGCCCGTGGAAGGGCCCGAACGCGACCGGGCGCGCGAACTGCTCGGCGCGGCCGCCACCGTACTGGACGCCGTCGCGGCCGCCATCCGGCACGACAAGCCCGTACGCCTGCCGCCCGAGGCGATGGCCACCCTCGAAATGCCCCAGGACGGCGACGGACCGCGGCTGACCGGCGCCGCCCGCCGCTCCGCGCTACGGCTGATCTCGCTGCTCGCCGACGCCGTCGAGTTCACCGACGAGCCCGTCCAGGCCACCCGGCCCACCACCGAGGCGGAGCGCGGGCACCTGCTGCGCCCGAGCGTGCCGAAGCTGGTGCCGGTGGCGCTGCGCGCCGTACGCCGCGAGATCCGCTGGTCCTCACACATCTTCCGGCACGCGCTACGCGTCAGCGCGGTGGCCGCCGCCGGCTACCTCATCGGCCAGGCGCTGCCCTTCGGCCACGGGTACTGGGCGCCGCTGGCCTCGGTGATGGTGATGCGGCCCGACTTCGGGCAGACGTACTCGCGCGGCGTCGCCCGGTTCATCGGCACCCTGGTCGGGGTCGCGGTGGGCGGCGCGATCATGGGGCTCAGCCACCCGAACCTGTACGTCAGCGCGGCGCTGGCGATCGTGTGCGTCCTGGCGATGTACCTGCTGATGCGTACGGGCGTGTCGGTCACCTCGGCGTGCGTCGCCGCGTACGTCGTCTTCCTGCTCGGCATCGCGGGCGCCGGCTGGGAACAGACCGTTCAGGAACGCATCGTCCTCACCCTCGTCGGCGGGCTGCTGGCCATGCTGTCCTACGCGCTCTTCCCGGCCTGGGAGACACCGCGGCTGCGCGAACGGCTGGCCCGGTGGGCGGAGGCCAACGGCCGGTACGCCCTCGCCGTCTTCGACAGCTACGCGCGGCCCGCCGAACGCCGCCCCCGCCAGGTGCGCGAGGCCCTCCTGGACGCCCGCGCGGCCCGCGCCGCCTGGGAGGAGAGCGAATCGCGCGCCGAGAAGGAGCCGGTGCGCCACCGCGGGCTGTCGCTGAGCGCGGCAGCGGCGGCACAGTCCGCCCTGTCCACGATGGGCCGGGTGACGATGATCCTGGAAGCACACCTTCCGGACAAGGACGCGGAACCCTCACCGGGCGCCCAGACGTTCACCGAAGAGCTGCGCGCGTCCCTGCCGCGCGCGGTCGACGCCGTACGGGAGCGGCGCGACCTGGACTGGAGCGCGCTGCGCGCCGTGTGGGAGGAGTGGGCGGCGCAGTCGGAGACCCGCGGCGTGGCGCTGCGCGGCGCCGAACTGCTCCTGGACTCACTGGAGGACGTGGCCGAGGCCCTGTCACGGGGCCCCGGCGGCAAGAACCGGGCGACGCGGGGAGCCGGGGACACGGGAGGGACGCGGCGTGTGGGGGACACCGGGGGCACGCGGAGGGTTACGGACACGGGAGGGACGCGGAGAGCGGAGGGCGCCGGGGCGACGGGGAAGGGCACGGATACCGGAGGGGCGGGGAGGGGTGCGGACACCGGCGGGCCGCGGAAGGCCGCGGAATCCTGAGGGACGGGAAGGCCGCGGGTTACGGAGGGACGCGGAAGACCGTGCGGATTCCGGTGGGACGCGGCGAGCCCGGGACACGGGAGGTGGCGAGCCCGGGACACGGGAGGCGCGTGAAAACCGCCCCCCTGCCCCGCGCTGCCCACCCTCCCGCCGTCCCGTCCCCTCGCCGCCCCGTTCCTCCCGCCGTGCCGTCCTCCCGCCGTGCCCGGCGTCCGCGTCGAGCTGAACGCGTCGGCCCGGAACCATTCGGCCCCGCCTGTAGTCTTGATAATTGCCCGCAAATGGCGCCATTGGCGAGCTTGACGAGCTCGGTGGACTTCACGCTTGCCGAGCGGATCGTCGAGCCACACGTGCCGCCCGGGGCGCGATGTTCGAGGGTCCTGCGTGCGGGGCCCTGTCGTCCAGTCGAGAGAGAGCAAGCGAACCTCCCATGGCGTCCAGCACTTCGTCCGGTACGTACGACATAGGCATCGACCTGGGAACGGCCAACACCCTGGTCTACTCACGCGGCAAGGGCGTCGTTCTGAACGAGCCGTCCGTCGTCGCCGTGAACGCGGCCGGTGAGGTGATCGCCGTCGGTTCGGAGGCCAAGCGCACCATCGGCCGCACCCCGTCCGGCATCACCGCGATGCGCCCCCTCCAGGAGGGCGTGATCGCCGACTTCGACGCGGCCGAACAGATGCTGCGCGCCCTGATGAAGAAGGCGCTGCCCACCCGCCGCTTCTCCAGGCCGCGGGTCGTCATCTGCGTGCCGTCCGGCATCACCGGCGTCGAGCGGCGGGCCGTCATCGACTCCGCGCGCAGCGCCGGCGCCCGCGAGGTGCACCTGATCGAGGAGCCGATGGCGGCGGCGATCGGTGCCGGTCTGCCGGTGGCCGAGCCGGTCGGCTGCATGGTGGTGGACATCGGCGGCGGCACGACCGAGGTGGCGGTGGTCTCGATGGGCGGCATCGTCACCGCCCAGTCGGTGCGGGTCGCGGGCGACGCGCTGGACGCGGCGATCATCTCGTACGTGAAGAAGAAGCACTCGCTGGCGATCGGCGAGCGCACCGCCGAAGACATCAAGATCGCGATCGGCTCGGCGGCCTGGACCCCGGTCGACGTGGACGAGGAGGGCGAGCCCGAGCGCCGTACGTCCTACACCGTCCGCGGCCGGGACCACGTCAGCGGGCTGCCGCGTATCCAGGAGATCACCGAGGAGGAGATCCGTTCGGCGCTGGCCGAACCGGTCGACGCGATCGTACGGGCCGTGCACCGCACCCTCGACGAGTGCCCGCCCGAGCTCTCCGGGGACATCATCGAGCGCGGTATAGCGCTGACCGGCGGCGGCGCGCTGCTGCGCGGCCTCAGCCAGCGGCTGCGCCAGGAGATGGGCGTACCGGTGGTGGTCGCCGACGACCCGCTGGACTGCGTGGTCAACGGCACGGGCCGGTGCGTCGACGAGTTCGCCATGCTCCAGGGGCTGTTGGCCGGGGCCATGGAGCAACCGCGCAAGGCGGTACGGCTGTAACGCGGAGCGTGCGGGGGCGTGTGAGGCGCGCGTACGAGTGTGGGGCGGGTGGGGCACGGGGTGTGTCCGCGAGCCCGATCGCTCCCTGCCCGGCCGGTTCCCGTCCGGCCGCTGCGTGCTCGTCCGTTGCGTGCCCGCCCGCTGTGCGTGGAGTCCGGCGGCCCGCTTCCCGCGTCACCCTCGCCGGATGCGTCGACGTGCGGTAACCCCCGGAACGGGTGAAGATGATTGCGCCGGCTGCGAGGCCGGTCGCGGTGAGTCATCGTGTCACCTGGAGGAACGATCATGCCGAACCGCATGGCGCCCGTGATCGATACGGGGTCGCTTCCGCCCGGTCCGGAGGTGACGTGGCCGACGGGGCCACCGACCTTCGCGAGCACGCGCGCACCCGGGACAAAACCGGTATCCGTCCCCATACCGGAATTCATGGGCTCACCCGTATCCCTGCCCGCACCTGGATACGGAAGCTGACTTCGATGCTGAACGCAAAGATCCTCCAGCCGGCCGAATGGGTGCGGACGGGCTCGGTGCCACCGAGCCGCTGGGCCGTCGCCCACGGCCGGTCGGTCACCGAGGCCGGTGAGTGCGCCGTGGCGACCGGCGGCGAGCAGGAGGTCCCGGTCAGGGGGCCCAGACCGTACATCGCGATGGTCCTCATGGAATCGCCGGGCGAGGACGGCCGTGATCCGCTGTACGAGGAGAGCGTGATGCTCGTCTACGCGACGGACGACGCGGACGCCCGGCACCGGGCCGAGCGGCGGGCCCGCTCCCGGGAGACGAGCTACCTCAACGAGTTGGGCGAGACCGTGTCCTGGAGCTTCAAGTGTGTGGTGGACGCGAGCGCGGCACTCGACGAGGATCTGACCCAGGACGCCGACCTGTACGCCCGGCACTTCCGCGACTACGCGGCCTACGAACGCTTCGAACCGCTGCTGTCGGGCGAGGAACTGTGACCTGACGTCTCCCCTTCGGGCTCCGTGGTCGCCCCTTGGCCGCCCTTCATCCACTCCCGGTCGCCACGTGTGTCTTCTCAGAGCGTGGAGTCGGGCGCCGCCGTGTCGGACGGAGCATCGGACGAGGCGGCAGGCGCGGAACCTCGCGCCGCCTGCCGGGACATATAGCTCTCCAGGCCGTCCAGGATCCGTTCGAGACCGAACTCCAGAGCCTGCTCCCGGGAGTCACCGGCCGCCGCGGAAGCGAGGGCGGCGGCAAGTGCGGGGTAGCGGTCGGAGCGGCCGACCAGGAGTTCGTTCAGTGCCGCGCTCAGGACCTGCTCGGTGCCTTGTGGGGCGTGGCCGGGCTCCTTCGGCCGTGCACTGCCCACACCCATGGACGCCGCGACCTGGGCCAGGGCGCGGATGTGGCCGTTCACCACGACGAGCGCGTCCAGTTGTTCGGCGCCGTCGAGTGCCGTGTCCGCGAGGGCGGCGAGGGCCCTTTCCGCCCAGCCGAGTTCCTTGGGGCCCATGACGCGAGGACCCACCGTGGCCGACAGCAGCCAGGGGTGCCGGTGGAGGACCGCCGAGAGGGCCTCGGCCCATTCGCGCAGCGTGGTACGCCAGCCCGCGTCCGGCCGGAGGGCGGGCGGCTCGCCCATAGCGGTGTCGATCATGAGAGCGACCAGCTCGGCCTTGCCCGGGACGTAGCGGTACAAGGACATCTTGGTGAAGTTCAGTTCGCCCGCGACCCGCTGCATGGAGACGGCGGCCAGCCCTCCCGTGTCGGCGAGGGCGATCGCCGTGCGCGTGATCCGGTCCAGGCTCAGGGCGGGCTTGGGGCCTCGGCTGGGACGTCCGCGACCGCCCCACAGCAACTCGATGCTTCCCGCCTGGCCGGCGAAGACATCAGCCGCCACCTCGGGAAACCGTTCGCCGTTCCGCTCGCTGCCCTGCTCGTTCTTCTCGTCTCCGGCCACCTCCGCATCCTAAAACTGTGTCCGGGGTACACGAAACCGTGTCCGTGGGATACAGTTTGTCTCGTCGAAGTGACGGATCAGCGTGGGGAGCGTGTGATGACGTACGGAACGACGCGGGCGGCGGCCGGTGGACCGACCGTCCTGATCTCGGGGGCGAGCGTCGCCGGGCCGGCTGTGGCGTACTGGCTGCGGCGTTTCGGCTACCGCCCGACCGTGGTGGAGGTGGCTCCGGAGCTGCGCGATGGTGGCTTCGCGGTGGACTTCCGGGGCAGTGCGAGCCTGGCGGTGCTGGAGCGGACGGGGGTGCTGGAAGAGATCCGGCGGCATCGCACGAGCGGCAGCCCGATGAGCTTCATCGACGAGCAGGGGCACGAAGTGGCGTCCCTGCCGCCGGAATTCGCCGGCGGAGAAGTGGAGATCCTCCGCTCGGACCTGTCCCGCATCCTCTACGAGCACAGCCTGCACGGACCTGCGGCCTGCGCGGACGGGGCGGAGGCGCCACCCACCGAGTACGTCTTCGGCGACTCCATAACGTCTCTGGTCGAGACGGCGGACGGGGTGCGTGTCACCTTCGAGCGCGGAGCCCCGCGCACCTTCAGCCTCGTGATCGGCGCGGACGGCCTGCATTCCACCGTGCGGCGGCTGGCCTTCGGGCCCGAGGACGAGTTCGTCAGCCACCTCGGCTACTACATAGCGGGCTGGGACCTGCCGGCCTCCGACACGGACCTCGCCACCCGGCCCGTGGGCTACAACGAACCCGGCCGCCTGGTGAGCGTAGGCCGTACGGCCCGGCGCGCGGGCGACCCGGAGTGCGCGGGCGAGGTCTTCGTCGTCTTCGCCTCGGATCAGCTCATCCACGACCGACGCGACACGGAAGGACAGAAGAAGCTGATAACGCAGGCGTACGAGAGGTGCGGCTGGCGGGCGCCGGAGGTGATACCCACGGTGTGGGGCGCTGACGGCCTCTACTTCGACTCGATCAGTCGGGTGGACGTGCCGCGCTGGTCGACCGGCCGCACGGCCCTGCTCGGCGACGCGGCATACGGAGCCACCGTCGGCGGCATGGGGACCGGGGCGGCCGTTGTGGGGGCGTACGTCCTTGTGGGCGAGCTGGCGGCCGCCGACGGTGACCACGTCACGGCGTTCACGCGCTACGAGAAGCGGATGCGGCCCTTCGTCACGCGATGCCAGGAAGGCGGCCGTCGGGCCGGCGAATTCCTGGCCCCGCCGACCCGTGAAGCAATCAACGCCCGCAACGCCCTCTTGAATGACCCACAGGCTCTGGCCGCGATGCTGCGTGAGGGCGAAGAGATGTCGGCGGCCATCGAACTGGACGCGTGAGGGAACGGCAAGATCGCCAGGCGGGGGAGGGGTGGGGGCGGGGGGGGGGAGGCGCAGAAGCCCTGGCCCGTCGGGTGCGCCCACCCTGGCGCCCCGGGTTATCGGGTGCGCTCGCCCTGCCGCCCGGGTCATCGGGTGCGCTCGCCCTGGCGCCCCGGTCATCGGGTGCGCCCGCCCTGCCGCCTCGGGCCGGCGGGCGCGCCCGCCCTGCCACCCCGGCCCGTATCGTCTCCCCCCGCCCGCGCGTATCCGCATCAGGCGGCAGGTGCGTTCGGCGCCGTCGAGGTTCTGACCTCCGTTGCCTGCGTCGGCGTGTTCAACTCAACAGAGGGCGCCCCTGTCCGCGATCCGGTGCTGTGTGGCTCGGCCCGCGCCGTTCAAGGTGTCGTCGCTCGTCTCGAAATCAACGCGTCGTCACTCGTCACGGGCCGTGGTCGGCGTCGTGAACTCGTAATGAACGATGAGCTTGTCGTGGCCGCGACAGGGGGTCCGGCGTACCGTCTTCGGTGGCAGCGGCCTGGGCCGGGATCGCTGGTCGTTCGGCTTGCGGTTGCCGGGCCATTGCCAACGGGTTTCCGGTGCACGTCTCGCCTGCCTCGGCCCGGCGGAGCGGTTGGATCCGCCGCTGTGGGGCGGGGAGTGACCTGGCGTCAGTCCTTGATCAAAGGCGGTTATGCTACTACCGGCCCAGTGTATGAAGGCAGTTACCGCAGGTATCTCTGCGGCGGCGCCGAACGGGGAGCTGGGACCCGCTAGACGTCCTGTGATCTGTCGATGTTTTGAGGGTTTTAGGGTGCAGATGGTTCGAGAAGGATCGTCGCCCGAGGGGCCGCGTCCTGCCTCGGTTCTCGCGTGGATACTGCCCGCCGCGGCGACCGCCGTGGCCACGGTCGTCGCCGCGGTGATGGTCTCCCCGCAGGCGAGTACGCCGGTGGTGTGGATCGGCGCGGTCGCCACCGCGGCGGTGGCGCTGGCCACCGCCGAGGTCACCCGTCGCGGCCGCGCGCTCGCCGCGCTCCGTGAGCAGGCCGCGGCACAGCAGGCCGCGCTGGACCGGCAGGAGGCCGAGACCATCCGGCTGGCCGAGGAGCTGCTCCCCGAGGTGGTGGCCCGGCTCGGACGCGGCGAGTTCCCCGAGGACGTGCACGCGGCGATCATCGAGCAGGTGACGCGGCAGGGGCGGGAATCCGGGCTGACGCCGGAGTTCACCGCGGCGCACCAGGCGGTGCTGCGCTCCGTCCTCGACGCCGTCGTCGCCGAAGAGGACCTGCGCGAGTCCGCGCAGCGCGCGTTCGTGAACATCGCCCGCCGTGTGCAGGCGATCGTCCACCAACAGGCGCAGGAACTCCGGGACATGGAGGACCGGCACGGCCAGTCCCCCGAGGTCTTCGGCGATCTGCTGCGTTTGGACCACGGTACGGCGCTGATCGGCCGTCTCGCCGACTCCATCGCCGTTCTCGGCGGCGCCCGCCCGGGCCGCCAGTGGAGCCGCGCGGTGCCGCTGTTCAGCGTGTTGCGTGGCGCGATGTCGCGGATCATCGACTACCAGCGCGTCGAACTGCACTCCGTATCGGAGGTCGCGGTCGTCGGCACCGCCGTCGAGCCGCTGATCCACGCGCTCGCCGAGCTGCTCGACAACGCCACCCGCTACTCCCCGCCGCAGACCCGGGTGCACCTGACCGCCGTGGAGGTGCAGTCCGGTATCGCCGTGGAGATCGAGGACGGCGGTGTCAGCATGAGCGAGGAGGCCCGCAAGCGGGCCGAGCGGATGCTCCAGCAGGCGCAGCAGGGCATCGACGTCAACGACCTGGGGGAGACCCCGCGGCTGGGGCTGGCCGTGGTGGGTCGGCTGGCTCAGGCGTACAACTTCCAGGTGTCACTGCGGCCTTCCGCGTACGGCGGTGTCCGCGCGGTGCTGATCGTTCCGCAGGACCTGATCACCACCGCCGCCGCAACCGGCCGTGCGCACGGCATCGGCGCGTCCTCGGGCCCGCGTACGGCCCGTACGGAGCGCCGTGGGGTGAACGGGACCCCGCAGGCCGCCGGCCCCCGGCACGCCGCGACGCCCCCGGCGGCCGTTCGGCCTGCCCCCGCTTCGGCCCCGGCTCCGGCCGCACCGTCCATTCCCCCGGCCCCGGCCGTGCCCCCGCAGCGCCGGGGCGACCTCCGGGAGGAGACCCAGGACGACCTCCCCCTCGTGACCGAGCGGACCGCCAACGGGCTGCCGCAGCGGCGCCGCAAGTCCCGCGTGACCGCGCCTGTGCCTCCGGCGGCTCCCGGCGCCCATGCGGCGCCCGCCGCCGCTCCCGCCGCCGGGGCGGAGGACGCCGCGCCCGTACAGCCCGGCATGTGGCTCGCCGCGTTCCAGAGCGGTCTGTCCGGTGAGAGCCCGTCGGGCCAGCCGGCCCCGCCCGAGCGGAATCCGTCGGCCCAGGCCCAGGTTCAGAAGCAGGCCGATGCTCAGGCCCAGACGCAGACTCAAGCCCAGGACCAGTACCAAGCCCAGGACCAGGCCCAGGCGCAGGCCCAGAGTCAGCCGGAGCACGGCCGGTACGGTCAGCCGGGCGGCCAGTGGGGCGGCGGCGTCGCGCGGCCCGGGTCGATGAACGGCCGGGCCGGGCAGCCGGACGCCGGGGCCGGAACGGGGACTTCAGCCAGTGCCGCAAGTGCAGCCAGTGAGAAGAGTGACGAGTCGTCGGAAAAGAGTGAGTAGCCATGATTCAGCACCGGCCCAACATGGACTGGATGCTCAAGGATCTCGCGGAGAGTGTTCCGCAGACCCGTCACGTGGTCGTGCTGTCCTCGGACGGCCTGCGCATGGCCCAGTACGGTACGGAAACCGATACCGCCGACCGACTGGCGGCGGCCTGTGCCGGACTGCAGAGTCTGGCGGGCGCGGTGTCCGCGGAGTTCCCGCACAGCGACGGCCGGATGCGCATGGTCGTGATCGAACTGGACGGTGGCTTCTTCTACTTGATGGCGGCGGGGGCCGGCGCCTACCTGGCGGTCCTGGCCGATGAGGGGGTGGACGCCGGGCTGATAGGGCAGCGGATGCGGGACCTGGTGGCCCGTATCGGCGAGCATCTCAGCAGCCCACCGCGCCACGACGGCCAGGACGCATGAGCGGGCGCGGCGAGCGGATCGGCAGGCGGCGTGGACCGCGCGCGGTTACGGCGGGGCGAAGCGGGGACACGGCATGAGCGAAGCGGACCAGGACTGGGAGGACCAGAGCCCCGAGCGGCTCTATGTGATCACCGGTGGGCGCAGCGGCGCCTCCGGCCACACCGCCTCTCTCGACCTGGTCACGCTGATCGTGTCGAAGGCCGGACCGAAGCCGGGGATGCAGCCGGAGCAGGCGTCGATCATGCGGCTGTGCCATTCCCCGCTGTCCGTGGCGGAACTGTCCGCCTACCTGCACTTGCCGGTCAGCGTGGTCACCGTCCTGCTCGGTGACCTGCTGGCCGACGGGCGGGTGGTGGCACGCGCGCCCGTGCCGCCCGCCCAACTTCCCGACCGTGCCCTTATTGAGGCGGTGATCCATGGACTTCAAAAGCTCTGAAACGCTCGTCGAGCGCCCCGCCCAGGGGCCGCGGAGCGAGGACGAACTGCCCGAGACGGCCGCCGCCGCGGTCAAGGTCGTGATCGTGGGCGGTTTCGGCGTCGGCAAGACGACCCTGGTGGGATCGGTGAGCGAGATCCGCCCGCTGACGACCGAGGAGACGATGACACAGGCCGGTGTCGGCGTGGACGACATCGTCGGGGTCGAGCGCAAGACCTCGACGACCGTGGCGATGGATTTCGGCCGCATCAGCCTCAACGACGAACTGGTGCTGTACCTGTTCGGTACGCCTGGGCAGCAGCGTTTCTGGTTTCTGTGGAACGGGCTGTTCGACGGCGCGCTGGGCGCGGTGGTCCTCATCGACACCCGTCGCCTGGAGGTCAGCTTCGACGTCATCGGGCGCCTGGAGGAGCGTGGTGTCCCCTTCGTGGTCGCCATCAACTCCTTCCCGGACGCCCCCGTCCACCCCGTCGAGGAGATCCGGGGCGCCCTCGACCTGGCCCCCGAGGTGCCGATCATCGACTGCGACGCACGGCTGCGTACCTCCAGCCGTGATGTGCTGATGACGTTGATGCGTTATCTGCACTCGCTTGCGGCGGGTTGATCGCCCGGAGCCCGTTGCGGGTGCCGAGCACCGAGGTTCAGCCGCTGTCCGGTGACCGCCGTCCGCCTCCGCCCACCGCCCGGTGACCGCCGTGACACCGGCGATCGTCGGGCGGTGCCGCGGCGCTCACGGCCCACAGGCCGAACCCGGCCGAATCCCTCCCCGCGCTTCAGTGGCGGCGCGACCTCACGCATAATCCAATTCTCCACCGGTAACTCCCTCACCGAGAGGTCACGCGCATGACGAACCCCTTCGAAGACCCGGAGGCGCAGTACCACGTCCTGACGAACGACGAGAACCAGCACTCGCTGTGGCCGTCGTTCGCGGAGATCCCGGCCGGCTGGCAGAGCGTCTTCGGCCCGGAGGGCCGGCAGGCGTGCCTGGACTACGTCGAGGAGCACTGGACCGACATGCGGCCCCGCAGCCTGGCCGAGGCCATGGCCGACTGAGCCCCCCGCCCGCACGAAAGCACCCGTTCCGGTCCCGGGACGGGTGCTCTTCGCTCCAGACATTCCTGGCATTTCGGCGCCCGGAGCTTTCCAGGTGTTTCCAGATGTTTTCTGGTACTCCTGGCGTTCCTGGTGTTTTGGGCCGTGCGGCATTTCGGTGTTCCACGCGTTCCGGGTGTTAATGGCGTGCCGGGCCGTGCGGCGTTTCGCGTGGTGCGGAGCTTCGGGCCGTACGGTGCTTCAGGCCATACGGCACCCCAGGTCGCAGAGCGTGTGAGGCGCAGCCGCTCGCTACGCCACCGTCACGCCGCGCTCACACCGCCGTCAGCCGCAGCGCGAACGCCGCGAACCCCACCGCCAGCACCCCCGCGCACACCCGCTGCCCCCGGGTCGCCCCCGTCCACGGCATCTCCAGCCGTCGCGCCACCCGGGCCATGAGGACGAGCGTGACGGCGAACAGCGGCAGCCACGGCAGCCGGGTCGCCATCCAGGCCGCGAAGTCCGGCGCGGTGGTCAGCCCCTCCACCGTCGTACCGACGCAGGCGGCCGGTACGGCAAGGGCCAGCATGGCGGTCTGATGCCAGCACAGGATCGTCATCGCGGACCGGTTGACGGCCGTGACCGGTGCCCACAGCGCGGGCCGCCGCAGCAGGGCCGCGATCCGGTCACGCAGCAGGATCGCCGCGCCCGACTGCGCCGCGGCGAGGGCGATCACCAGCAGCGACGGCGGGTGGGAGTTCGCCCGGTCCTGGCCGGGGACGCCGACCATGCTCGCCGGGTAGTGGAAGACGAGGAGCAGCAGCGCGAAGAGCGCGGCGCCACCGGCGAGCAGCAGCCAGGCGCCGCGCCTGCCGAGCCGCTTCTCACCCCAGCAGACGCCCAGTTGGTAGCCGAAGAGCCAGCCCGGGACCAGGCTGATCAGCGTGACCTCGTACGGGATCGAGTCGCCGTACGGGCCGTAGCGCAGGACGTCCACGACCGCGATGACCGCTGCCAACGGGGCGGCCGCCCAGCCCCCGAGCCGCCTGGAGGCCGCCACGCAGTACGGCGTCAGCGCCGTCACCACCGCGTACACGCCCACGAACCAGAGGGGCTGGACGACCAGTGTCGCGGCCGTGTGCAGCGTCGTGACGGGCACTCCGGCCGCGTACAGGACGGCGGCGAGCACGGCCCAGACGGCGGTGACGCCGACGGCGGGCCGTAACAGCCGGGCCAGCCGCCCGCGCAGCCAGTCGCCCCGCGACATGCCTCGTCCGGTGGCGCGCCGGAAGGACAGCACGGAGGCGTAGCCGCCGACGAGGAAGAAGATGCCCAGCATCTGGAGCACCCAGGTGATCGGTGCGAGGGGCGCGAACGCGGACAGCGGGCTGGCGTTGTGCAGCGCACCGTCGGCGTCGCGGACGAGACCGCCGACGAGCCAGTGGCCGGTCGGCACGGCCAGCAGGGCCAGCGCCCGCAGCCCGTCGACGGCCCGGTCGCGCTGGACCGCCGGGCGGCCACCGGCTGCACCGGGCGTGCAGGCTGCACCGGCTGCACCACGTATGCCAGGTATGCCAGGTATGCCGGGCAGCGGTCTATGGGGACGGGACCGTTCGTCCAGGCTCATGCTCCGGCACCCGCTCCTTCTGTGGGACGCGGCATGGCAGCTTTCCTCTCCTCGCGTCCGGCCGGTCCGTGGGCGTGCCACAGGCCGGCCGGGAGTCCGTCATGAAGGTGATCGCCGATCGCCTTTCATGCTGGTGCGAGAAGCCGGCGGAAACAGTCGGGCCAGGACCCGGATCAGGGTGGGGTAAACCGCACCGCTCCCTGGGGGGTTGGCGCCCCTGGCCACCCCCTCTCTGCGGCGCGATTGTTCGTATCATCGGCCCATGACCGCCAAGACTCCGGAACCCGCCTCCTGGGGCGAACTGCGCGCCTCCCACGCCGACCGGGACGCCGTGGTGGAACGGCTGCGGGAGGCGGCGGCCGAGGGCCGTATCGATCTCGCGGAGCTGGACGACCGGCTGGAACAGGCGCTGACCGCCAAGACCTTCGCCGACCTGGCGCCGCTCACCGCCGACCTGCCACGGGCCGTCTCCGTGGTGGACCCGGGTGAGCCGCTGGTCCTCAAGGGTGGCTTCCACGGCGCGTCCCGTACCGGACGGTGGGAGGTGCCCGCGCACATCACCGCGCACGGCGGCATGGGCGGTGTCCGGCTCGACTTCACCCGGTCCGAGTGCCGACTGCCCGAGGTCGCGGTGGAGGTGTACGGAGAAATGGCGGGCGTCACGGTCGTCCTCCCGGAGGAGTGGGCCGCGGACTCCACCGGTGTCGCGACCGGCCTCGGCTTTCTCAAGGACAAGACCACCGCCGAGCGGCGTCCGGGTACCCCGCTCATCCGGCTCACCGGGTCCACCGGTATGGCCGCCGTGGTCGTCCGCCACCCCAACGCCCGTGAACGCCGCCTCCTGAAGCGCGAGCGGGCGAAGTAGCCCGACGGCGCGAGCGGGAACCGACGGGAACTCTCAGGGGCCGCTCAGCCGTTTTCCTGGTGCGCCGGTCGACATCACCCCACCGGCTCCAACGGACCGGGCTCCGCGCCCCGGCGCCGTACGGCACGTGGGCCGCGGCCGGGCCGTACGTCACTCGACGCCGCGCGGCATCGACTCCGGCGCGTCGGTCGGCGCCTCTGCGCCCCACGGAAGGGCTTCGACGGCGCGAAGGGCGCGGCGCCCCCGGCAGGACTCGAACCTGCGGCCAAGTGCTTAGAAGGCACCTGCTCTATCCACTGAGCTACGGGGGCCAGGTGGTGGGCGTGGATCACGGGCCGCCGACAAGGATAGGGCTCCGTGTGCCTCGTCCCGGTTGCTTCACCTCCGTGGCACGTTGTGGAGGTTCGGTGAAGCGGTCCCGATAATCGCAGGCAGGTACGAATTCTGCACCGTTTTTGGCGCCTCACGCGTCGGGTGTTGTGCACTCGTTATGCCTGAGCCTCTCTGATCGCGACTGCCACATGCGTCGCTGATCCCGATCTGTACGGGTTTACTCGGCACGCACAGAGGGCTATACGCTTCAAAAACCTGTCAAAATTGGGCATTCTGCACGAGTGGCAACCTTGGATGTACAACCCCGGCTCCTTGACGTCCTGTCCGCGCTGCGCGACCGCGTCGACGCCGCGCGCTTCCCGCTGCCACTGCCCGGCGCCGCCCGCGCCCGGCGTACCCGGTCCGAGTTGCTGGACCAGCTCGACGACTATGTGATGCCCCGGCTACGCGCTCCTCAGGCCCCGCTGCTGGCGGTCGTCGGCGGATCCACCGGTGCCGGCAAGTCCACGCTGGTCAATTCGCTGGTGGGCCGACGCGTCAGCGAGGCCGGCGTACTGCGGCCGACGACCCGTACGCCGGTGCTCGTGTGCCACCCCGACGACCACCACTGGTTCGCGGGGCGGCGCGTACTGCCGCAGTTCACCCGGGTCTGGGTGCCGGAACAGGACGGCCCCGAGGAACTCGACGCGTACGACGACGCGTGTGAACGCGAGTGCGCGTACCCGTACGAAGGTCAGGACGGGGCGGAGGGCGGCGGCGAAGCGGAGAACGCGGCGGGCCTGGCCCCCCTGCGCATCGAGACGGAACTGGCGCTCCCCAGTGGACTGGCCCTCCTGGACGCCCCCGACATCGACTCGCTGGTGGCGCGCAACCGGGAGCTGGCCGCCGAGCTGATCTGCGCGGCCGACGTATGGGTGCTGGTCACCACCGCCGCCCGGTACGCGGACGCGGTGCCGTGGCACCTGCTGCGTACGGCCAAGGAGTACGACGTCACGCTGGTCACCGTGCTGGACCGGGTGCCACACCAGATCGCCGCCGACATCTCGGCGCGGTACGCCGCACTGCTGACCCGCGCCGGGCTCGGGGACGTACCCCGCTTCACCATCCCCGAGCTGCCCGAATCGGCCGGCGGCGGCAGCGGGCTGCTGCCCGCCACGGCGGTGGCGGCGCTGCGGCGCTGGCTGGAGCGGCACGCGCAGGACCCCGCGGTCCGGAACGCGGCGGCGGCCCGTACCACCGCCGGGGTCCTGGCCTCACTGCGCTCCCGTATGCCGGCCCTCGCCGGAGCCTCCGCCTCCCAGCACGCCGCCACGCTGCGGCTGGCCGACCAGGTGGAGCAGGCGTACGAGGAGGCCGCGGCCCGGGTGCGGCGGGAGGTCGAACAGGGCGAGGTGCTGGCCGGCGACGCCCGCGCCCACTGGCGGGACCACGAACTGGGCGGCCGCCCCGACGAACTGCTGGACGCGCTGACCCACGGGCTCACCTCCCTGCTGCGCTGCGCGGTGGAAGAGGCCGACGAGCGGGCCGCCGAGGCGTGGCGCCGGGACCCCGCGACGGCGGACGCGGCCCTGACGGAGGTGGCGGACGCCGCGGCCTCGGCCGCCCGCCTGGGCGTGGTCGTACGGCGGTGGCGGCGCTGCCTGGAGGAACTGGCGGAGGAAGCCGTACGGGAGGCGCGCACGGCGCGTGGCGGACGCGCGGCGCGCGGCGCGCGGGCCGGGGAGCGCGCGAAGGCTGCGGCCGACCCGGAGGAGGCAGCCGCGTTGCTGGCCACCACCTTGCTGGGCGGGCGCCGGGCCCGTACAGCGGGCGAGGCCCTCGCCGATCTGCTGGGTGCCCAGGCCGCGGTACGGCTGCGGGACCGGGGCGGCCGACTGCTCGACACATATCTGCGGCGCGCGTTGGACGGCGAACGGGAGCGGCGCCTGACGCCGCTGGAGTCGCTGGGCGTACGGCCGGACCATCAGGCCGCGCTGATCGCCGCACTGTCCCTACTGCAGAAGGAGAAGGTGACGCGGTGACTGCTCCTATCGGGCGCACGGACGGGGACGAAGGCGGGGGCCGGGACGTGGATCGGGGGCGGGCGGCGGTGACGAGGGAGCCTGCCGGTGAGCCGGGGGCGGGGGCGAGCGGCCCGGGAGTACGGGGGGCTGCCGCAGGGGAGGCCGCGGCCGTACGGGAGCCAGTCGTACGGGACACCGCCGTACGGGAGCCAGTCGTACGGGAAGCCGCCCTATGGGAGTCGGCTGTGCATGAGGCCGCTGAACGGGAGGCCGCCGTACGGGAGCCAGCCGTGTACGAGCCCCCTGCAGGGGAGCCGGAGCCGGAGCCGGAGCCGCATCCGCGTCCGCAGTCGGAAGCGGCGGCGGCCCCGGCGGCGGCCGTGGAAGCACCTGCGCCGCTGCCAGGGGCCGCCACGGCGTCGGCCTCGGCGCCCGCCACGGGGGCGGACGCGGCGACGGCGGCCCCGGCCCCGGAAGCGCCTCGGCCGGGCCCGGGGCCGGCCGAGGCGCTCACCTCCTGGAACGACGGGCTGATCGCACGCCGCGCGCAGGACGGTGCCGACACGAAGTCCACCGCCGGGCGGCGCCACGCTCGTGCACGGGAAGCGGCGGAGTCCCGGGAGGGCCGACAGCCTGAGTGGCGTGAGTGGCCCGAGTGGCTGGAGTGGGAAGACCGGGATCGGGGCGCCCACCAGGAGGGGGACGGGGACGAGTGGCACCAACAGCGCGACTGGCAGGAGTGGGAGGACGAGGGGGACAGCGAACTCGAAGCCGTCCTGGCCGCACTCCAGGAGCCCGGCGAGCCCGTACAGGAGCCGCGGGGCAGGCACGGCCGTACCCGGGAGCCGAAGCCGTGCGCGCCCGCTCCCGGGCCCCCCGGCGGGCTCGGAGGCCCCAGGGAGCGGCGGTCGGCCGGGCAGCGGCTGCGGCCACGCCTGGACGCGCTGCGGGAACTGGTCGGACTGTCCCGGACGCGTTTGGACGGGGCGACGCTGGCCGAGGCGGGGCGGGTGATCGGGGCGGCGGACGAGCGGTACCGGCTGTCCGGGGAGCACACCGTCGTCGCCCTCGCGGGAGCCACCGGCAGCGGCAAGTCGTCCCTGTTCAACGCGCTCGTGGGGGCGGACCGGTCGGACGTGGGGGCACGTCGGCCGACGACCGCGGAACCGGCGGCCTGCGTGTGGTCCGGCGGGCAGCCGGGCGCCCACGGACTCCTGGACCGGCTCGGAGTGCCGGCGCGCCGCAGACACACACCGGTCGGCGGTTCGGCCACGCTGCCCGGCCTCGTCCTCCTGGACCTGCCCGACCACGACTCGGCCGCGACCGGGCACCGTGAGCAGGTCGACCGGATGCTGGAGCTGGTGGACGCGGTGATCTGGGTGGTCGACCCGGAGAAGTACGCGGACGCGGTGCTGCACGAAAGGTATCTGCGGCCGATGGCGGGCCACGCCGAGGTGATGTTCGTCGTCCTCAACCAGGTGGACCGGCTGCCGGGTGACGCCGCCGTCCAGGTGGTCGACGATCTGCGGCGGCTGCTCGACGAGGACGGGCTGGCCCTCGGAGAGCACGGCGAACCGGGTGCCGCCGTACTGGCGCTGTCCGCGGCCACCGGCGAGGGCGTCGGAGAGCTGAAGGAGGCGCTCCGGCAGTTCGTCGCGGAGCGCGGGGCGGCGGACCGCCGGCTGACCGCCGATGTGGACGCGGCGGCGGGGCGGCTGTGGCCCGCGTATGTGGCGGACGGGCGGTACGGGCTGACGGAACCGGCCCGGGAGGAGTTCGAGGACTGGCTCGCCGAGGCGGTCGGCGCCGGGGCGATGGGCAGCGCGGCGGAGCGTGACTGGCTGCGGCACGGGGAGCGGGCGTGCGGCACCCCGTGGCTGCGTCTGCGGCTGCGCAGGCGGCGGTCGGGTGCGGCGTGCGGACGGTCCGGGCGGACGAGCCCGGGGCGTACGGGGCCGTCGAAGCTGTGGCACCGGGACGCGTTCCCGGAGGCGGACGCGGCCGGCGAATCGGCGGGCGGCGACGCGTACGGCACGGTGAGCGGCTGGGTGCCGGTGGACGGGCGGGCGACGGCGCGGCCGTTGGTCGAGCAGGCCGTACGGGCCGTGGCGGCGGAGGCGTCGGAGGGGCTGCCGGCGCCTTGGGCGCAGGCGGTGCGCGAGGCGGCGGTGCGGGGCGCCGAGGGGCTGCCGGAGGCGCTGGACCGGGCGGCGGCGGTCTCGGAAGGCGAGCTGCGCGCCGGGCCGCAGGTGCGACCGCGGTGGTGGACGGTGGCCGGAGTGGTCCAGGGGCTGCTGACGATGTCGCAGGTCACCGGGGCGCTGTGGCTGCTGGCCGTGGTGGTGGGCGCGGCGGAGACGGGGGAGTGGCTGTCCGCGCTGCTGGTGACGGTCATCGGGACGACGGGCGGCCCGGTGCTGTCCTGGGTGTGCGGAGTGGCGGGGCGCGGCGCGGCCCGCCGGTACGGCCAGGAAGCAGAGCGGCGGCTGCGTACGGCCGCGGCGGGCTGCGGGCGCGCCGCGGTGCTGGAACCGGTCGCCGCCGAACTGCTGCGCTACCGGGAGGTACGGGAGCAGTACGCGGTCGCGGCGGGGTTGTGAGGGGCGCGGGCGGGGGGACGTGGTGACGGCGGGGCTGTGACGGGTGGGTTGGGGCGGGCGTGGTTACGGCGGGGCTGGGGTCGGAGTCGGGGCTGGGGAGCCGGAGCCTCCAGCTCGGTGCGAAGTGCTCGCAGGGATGACGGAGTTGTCCACAACCCGGTGGTAACACACAGGCCCCGGCGGGCTCCGCCGAATCCGTGCAGCATGGGTTCCACGCAGGCCCGGGACCGGGCCGAAGGGCCCGCCGGGGGCCCATGACGGGGGAGGCGATGGCGATGTACGAGACGATGGTGACACTGGTGGGGAACGCCGCGACGGCGGTGGAGCACCGGCAGACCACGACCGGCGCTTCGGCGGTGCGGTTCCGCCTGGCGACGTCCGCGCGGCGCTGGGACAAGGAGCGCGGATGCTGGGTCGACGGCGACACCAGCTTCTACACCGTCCGGGCGTGGCGGGCGCTCGCGGACCACGTCGCCGCTTCGGTCTCGCGCGGCGAACCGCTCGTCGTGCACGGCCGCATGCGGGTGTGGGACCGGGAACTGCCTGAGGAGAAGGGCGGACAGCGGCGGGTGTCGGTCGAGGTGGACGCCGTGGCCGTCGGACACGACCTGTCGCGCGGCACCTCCGCCTTCCGGCGGACCAACCGGACGAGTACGGGGTCGGCGCCCCCGAACGTCCCGGCACTCGACCCCGAAGCACCCGCCGCTCAAGCCTTCTCGCCGGCTCCCGCGGCCGCGGCCGAACCTGACTGGGCGTCGCCACCGCCGCCGACCGGAACGCCGAGCGTCTCCCGGAGCCAAAACCCGAAGCCCGACAGCGAAGCAGACGCGGCATCAACTCCCGACGGGAACGATGACGACCACCGCGCCGCACCGGCCGCAAGCGACTCACAGGAGCCGAGTATTGCCGCGCACTGACACGGCGTCCGGCAATCTCCTGATGCCGCCCCGCGCCCCCGATGCGCGCTACGTCTGAGAAGTGGGCAGTGCCCGGAAAGTCCCGGTGATTTGTCGATATTGCCAGGTCAAGAGGGGTGTAGTCGGTAACGATTGCGATTCGGATCGCTTATGGGACGGTATGACGGGACACCCTGTTGCGCCCGCTCTCTAGGATCCGTCGGGTACTCACGAGTACTCACGGGGGCTGACTGTATTCGGCTGTTGAGTTCTTTGGGTTCATTCCGGCGAGGCATCTCCCCTATCGACCCCGCCTCGCCCAGAGGGGAAATTCATGATTTCAGTGAAGAGGCGGGGCGCAGCCCGCCTTGCCGCCGCGGTCCTGGCGTCGGGCCTGGTCGCGGCGGGAGCGATAGCCACCGCGGGGCCCGCCGCGGCTGACGACGCGGCGCCGGTCCACGGGGGCACCAGTGCCACACTCGGCGGACTGAAGACCTACGGCCAGGCGGTTCTGCACGCCAACGGCCGCGACCAGGAGATCGGTGCCGGTCTCTTCGAGATGACCGTCGACAACGGCGGCACCCTCCAGACGTACTGCATCGACATCAGCACGCCGACGCAGCAGATGGCGAAGTACCAGGAGGTGCCCTGGAGCGCGTCGTCGCTGCACGCCAACGAGGACGCCGGCAAGATCCGCTGGATCCTGCAGAACTCCTACCCGCAGGTCAACGACCTGGCCTCGCTCGCCCAGAAGGCCGGGGCCGGGAGCCTGACCGAGAAGACCGCTGCCGCCGGTACCCAGGTCGCCATCTGGCGCTTCTCCGACCACGTGAAGGTCGACGCCGTCGACCCGGCGGCCGAGAAGCTCGCCGACTATCTGGAGAAGAACGCGAAGAGCCTCACCGAGCCCGAGGCGTCGCTGAAGCTGGACCCGCCGGCCGTCTCCGGCAAGTCCGGCAGCAAGCTCGGCCCGGTCACGGTCCACACCAACGCCAACAGCGTGACCGTTTCCCCGGCCGCCGGCACCCCCGCCGGTGTGCGGGTGGTCGGCGCCGACGGCAAGCCCGTCACCAAGGCGGCCAACGGCACCAAGCTCTTCTTCGACGTGCCCGCCGGCGCGAAGGACGGCACCACCTCGCTGACCGCGCAGGCCGCCACGAAGGTCTCGGTCGGCCGCGCCTTCACCGGCAGCGTGGGCCGGATCAAGAGCCAGACCATGATCCTGGCCGGCTCCAGCGAGTCCACCGCCACCGCGGCCGCCACCGCCTCCTGGAAGAAGGAGGGCGCGGCTCCGGCCGTCACCGCGGAGAAGAACTGCTCCAAGGGCGGTGTGGACGTCACGGCCGGCAACAAGGGCGACGCGCCGTTCCGCTTCCAGCTCTCCGGCAAGGAGCACGTGATCGCTCCGGGCAAGTCCGAGACGATCACCGTCCCGGTCGACGAGGACCAGGCGTACGAGATCACGGTCAAGGGTGAGGGCGGCTACAAGAAGACCTTCACCGGGGTCCTCGACTGCAAGACCGCGGGCACCGGCACCGACAAGCCCTCGTCGCAGCCCAGCCCGGCCTCGGCCGGCGGCACCAGCGGCGGCGGCACCGGTGGCGACACGGGCGGCGACCTCGCCGAGACCGGCTCCAGCAACGCCACCCCGGTGATCGCGGGCGTCGCGGTCGCGCTGGTCGTCGTCGGCGGCGGCGCGGTCTTCTTCCTCCGCAGGAAGAAGGCGGGCACCACCACCGCGTAACCGAGGTACGGGCGTCACCCGACGGCTGAACGGTCGGGTGTCATCCGGCGACCCGTTCGAGATACGGGCGTCACTCGGCGGCCGAACGGTAGGGCGCCCGGTGGCTGGGCTGCCGATGTCATCCGGCGGCCGGACGGTACGGGCGCCGGCCGGGCCCCGGGGTGCGGAAGCCCCCGGGCCCGGCGTGACCGTGGGGCCCGGCGAGGCCGCTCCTTCCACCGGTGCGGTTCGGCGAGGCTGATCCCGCCGCGCGGCGTGGCGTCCCCGCTCCCACGGTGCGGCGCGGCGTCCCGTCCCCGCTCCGACGGCGCGGCATAGCGCCCCTGGAGTCCCCGTTCGCCCCGTGACCGTACGCGTATTACCCACCGCCCTCCGTGGCCGAGCGGGAACCGCTCCTCGGCCACGGAGGGCGGCGGCGTACCCGCCCCGGGCCACAGCGCGGCGAACCGCAGGCCACACACCGCAACCCGCGAACCCCGGACCGCGAACCCCGGACCGCGAACCCCGGACCGCGAACCCGGACCCCGGACCCGGGCCTGCGGCCCCCCCAGCCCCGGCCCCCCAGCCCCGGCCCCCCAGCCCCGGACCCACAGCCTCAGGCCCGCCCCCCGAACCCGCCGCCCAGGCCAGCCACCCCGAGCCCGCCGCCCCGGCCCCCGGGTCGCGTCCTCTACGGACCGCGACCCCGTCCCCCACCACACCCCCGCCCCATCCCACCCCCACCCCGTACCGCCGCCCCCGATGTACTCGTTTCCATCGCGGGCCGGCCGTACGGCAAGATGGGTGTATCTGCCCTCGCGCGGCGGAGCCGCTCATCGGCCCACGCGGCGGAGCCGCATTGACCATGACAGATCCAGACTGCCGGACGGTTTCTCTTGGCTGAGTACATCTACACGATGCGCAAGACGCGCAAGGCGCACGGCGACAAGGTCATCCTTGACGACGTGACGCTGAGCTTCCTGCCGGGCGCGAAGATCGGTGTCGTGGGACCCAACGGCGCCGGCAAGTCGACGGTGCTGAAGATCATGGCCGGTCTTGAGCAGCCGTCGAACGGCGACGCGTTCCTGACGCCGGGCTTCTCCGTCGGGATGCTCCTCCAGGAGCCGCCGCTGGACGAGACCAAGACGGTCCTGGAGAACGTCCAGGACGGCGCCCGCGAGATCATGGACAAGCTCAGGCGCTTCAACGAGGTCGCCGAGCTGATGGCGACCGACTACTCCGACGCGCTGATGGAGGAGATGGGCAAGCTCCAGGAGGACCTGGACCACGCCAATGCCTGGGACCTGGACACCCAGCTCGAACAGGCCATGGACGCGCTGGGCTGCCCGCCCGGCGACTGGCCGGTCACCAACCTCTCCGGTGGTGAGCGCCGCCGCGTCGCGCTGTGCAAGCTGCTGTTGGAGGCCCCCGACCTGCTGCTCCTCGACGAGCCCACCAACCACCTGGACGCCGAGTCCGTGCAGTGGCTGGAGCAGCACCTCGCCAAGTACGCCGGCACCGTCGTCGCCGTCACCCACGACCGGTACTTCCTCGACAACGTGGCCGAGTGGATCCTGGAGCTGGACCGCGGCCGCGCCATCGCCTACGAGGGCAACTACTCCACGTACCTGGACAAGAAGGCCACCCGTCTGAAGGTCGAGGGCCAGAAGGACGCCAAGCGTGCGAAGCGTCTGAAGGAAGAGCTGGACTGGGTCCGCTCCAACGCCAAGGGCCGGCAGGCCAAGTCCAAGTCGCGACTGACGCGTTACGAGGAGATGGCGGCCGAGGCGGAGAAGACCCGGAAGCTGGACTTCGAGGAGATCCAGATCCCGCCGGGCCCGCGCCTGGGCAACGTCGTCGTCGAGATCGAGAATCTGAGCAAGGCGTTCGGCGACAAGGTCCTCATCGACGACCTGTCGTTCACCCTCCCGCGCAACGGCATCGTCGGTGTGATCGGCCCGAACGGCGCCGGCAAGACCACGCTGTTCAAGATGATCCAGGGCCTGGAGGAGCCGGACTCCGGTCAGATCAAGGTCGGCGACACGGTCAAGATCTCCTACGTCGACCAGACCCGCTCCAACATCGACCCCAAGAAGACGCTGTGGGCCGTCGTATCCGACGAGCTGGACTACATCAACGTCGGTCAGGTCGAAATGCCGTCCCGCGCCTACGTGTCGGCGTTCGGCTTCAAGGGCCCGGACCAGCAGAAGCCGGCCGGCGTGCTCTCCGGAGGTGAGCGCAACCGCCTGAACCTGGCGCTCACCCTCAAGCAGGGCGGCAACCTGCTGCTCCTCGACGAGCCGACCAACGACCTCGACGTCGAGACCCTGTCCTCGCTGGAGAACGCGCTGCTGGAATTCCCCGGCTGCGCCGTGGTCGTCTCCCACGACCGCTGGTTCCTGGACCGCGTCGCCACGCACATCCTGGCGTACGAGGGCGAGTCCAAGTGGTTCTGGTTCGAGGGCAACTTCGAGTCGTACGAGAAGAACAAGGTCGAGCGCCTGGGCCCGGACGCCTCCCGTCCGCACCGCGCCACGTACAAGAAGCTCACCCGGGGCTGAGCCGCGTGCGACACCTCTACTCCTGCCCGCTGCGCTGGTCGGACATGGACGCCTTCGGCCATGTCAACAACGCGGTGTTCATCCGCTACCTGGAAGAGGCGCGGATCGATTTCATGTGGCGGCTGGCGCCGGGCGAGGGCAGCACGTCCTTCTCCGGCGGGTCCGTCGTGGCCCGCCACGAGATCGACTACGTCCGGCCGCTGGTGCACCGGCACGCGCCGGTGACCGTCGAGTCGTGGGTGACGAAGATAGGCGCCGCGTCGATGACGATCGCCTACGAGATCAAGGACGAGGACGCGGTGTACGTCCGCGCCTCGACCGTCGTCGTCCCCTACGACTTCGCCCAGGGGCGGCCCCGCCGCATCACCGCCGAGGAGAAGTCGTTCCTCGCGGAGTACCTGGACGCCGGGGCCGGCACGGAGCAGCAGGAGGGGGCCGTCGCCGCATGACGGCGTTGCGCCTGGCCGATGCCGGGGAGGCGGCGGACCTCGCCGCCTTCCTGGCCCGGCTGATCCATTACGACCGCGCCGCCGCGGTGCGGTTGCAGGCGGGGAACGGGGTGCTCGCGGTGTTCGGGCGCCCGCCGTCGTTCGAGGTGCTGGCGATCCGTACGGCGCGCCTGGCGCCGGACGTGCCCGGCCCGCAGACCGGTACGGGCGCTTCGCCCGCCGTCGGCCTCGACCGCACCGTCTCCGCCGGTGACCTGCTCGAAGGCATCGACGAGGCGGCGGACGGCCTGACGCTGCCCGCCGCCGTCACCGGCCCGCCGTGGGCCGGGGTCCTGCCGCCGCGGGGCGGCTGGCAGCAGGTGCCGGGGCTGCCCTCGCCGCAGGCGCTCGGCCGGGCCGTGGCGCTCGCCGTCGCCGAGTTCCGGGCCCGGGACGAGGCGCTGCCGCCGGAACGCCGTACGCGCGCCGAGCGCGACCGCATCGGCCGCGAGATCTGGTCCCGTACGCTCGGCGACACCCATCTGCCGCTGCGCGCCGCGCACGCCGCGCAGTCCCTGGGTTTCCTGCGCCCCGCACGGGCCGAAGCGCAGGCCGGCGCGCACGGGCCCACGGGCGGGGGCCCCGGCTCCGCGGGAGCCGCACTGGCAAAACCGCCGACGCTGACCCTGCTCGCCGCGGGCGGCTGGCTGCGGCTGCGGACGCCGTACGGGTCGGTCGCGGTCCGCACGGGCGGACCGTCGGCACTCCCGGTGACACCGGCCTGAACATCGGCCTGGCCACCGGCCCGACCACCGGCCTGCACCTGAACACCGGCCTGACCAGCGGTGGCGACCAGCAGCCTGCCCCAGCGATCCGTCTGCTGACCCGCCCCCGGCCCGACTGCTGACCCGCCTCAGGGCCCGACCACCACCCCGACGCAGCGCCTCAGAACCGGGCGCGGCCCCAGACTCCCGGGCGCGGTCCCAACCCCCGCGCCCCGCCTCACTCTGCCCGGTTCCGGCCGTCCACCGCGGCGCTCAGTCAGCCGCGTTGATCATCGACGCGGCCGCATACGTCAGGTAGTTCCACAACTGCGTCTCGTGCTCGGGTGCCAGCTCCAGGGAGTCCACCGCGTCCCGCATGTGCTTGAGCCAGGCGTCGTGAGCGGCGCGGTCCACCGTGAAGGGCGCGTGCCGCATCCGCAGCCGCGGGTGGCCACGGCCGTCGCTGTACGTACGGGGGCCGCCCCAGTACTGCATGAGGAAGAGCGCGAGCCGCTCCTCGGCCGGTCCCAGGTCCTCCTCCGGGTACATCGGCCGCAGCAGCGGATCCCCGGCCACCCCCTGGTAGAAGCGGTGCACCAGGCGGCGGAAGGTCGGCTCGCCGCCGACCTGCTCGTAAAAGGTCTGTTCCTGAAGCGTGCCGCGCGGAATCTTGTTCACCCGTCCATGGTGTCAGACGACTCGGCGGTGCCGGCGTGCTCGGCCGAGGACCCGCGACGTAGGACAGTGGAGACATGAGCGGTACACCGTCCGGTCCGCAGCCGGGCCGCGAGCCGACGGCCGCGGCCCGTGCCGAGCTGGTCCGGCAGATCAGGGCAGGCGGCCACCTCGGCGATCCGCGGTGGCGGGCCGCCTTCGAGGACGTGCCGCGGCATCTCTTCGTCCCGTACTACTTCGTGGCCACGGCCCGCGGCTACCAGCGGCTGTCCGGCTCCGACCCCGACCCGCAGCGCTGGGCGCGCTGGCTGGAGGGCGTCTACACGGACAGCGCGCTGGCGACGTGCGTGCGGGACGGCGAGCTGGTCTCCTCCAGCAGCCAGCCGTCGCTGATGGCCATGATGCTGGAGGAACTGCGCGTCGAGGAGGCGGAGGAACAGAGCCCGGCCACCGGCTGCCGCGTCCTGGAGATCGGCACGGGCACCGGCTACAACGCGGCCCTGCTCGCCCACCGGCTGGGCCCGGAACAGGTGACCACCGTCGATCTGGACGAGGAGATCACCGGCCCGGCGTGTGACCGGCTGGCCGCGGCGGGTCACCGGCCGACCGTGGTGACCGGCGACGGCGCCCTCGGCCATCCGGAACGCGCACCCTACGACCGGATCATCGCCACCTGCGCGCTCCCGTCCGTACCGGCCGCCTGGATCGGACAGTGCACGCCCGGAGCGCTCATCCTGGCCCCCCTCGCCACCGGCCTGATCGCCCTGCGCGTGACCGACCCCGAGGACGTACGGGCGGAAGGCCGCTTCCTGCCCACCCCGGCCTATTTCGTGCCCCTGCGCACCCGCCCGGACCTCACGGAGTCCACCGCACAGCCGCCCCGCCCCGACACCCCCGAGGACCCCGCCGCCGCGACCGACGGGCAGCCCTGGAGCGCCCGCCGTGGCCTGCCCCGCGAAGCGCTGCGCGACGAACGCTTCCACTTCCTCCGCGCCCTGAGCGCCACCGGCCTCACCCTGGACGAGGCCCATGCCCTGTGGCAGCGCGAAAACCGTCCCCACCGCGAACGCTTCGGCCTCACCGTCCACCGCACCCGCCAGTACGCCTGGCTCGATTCCCCGGACGGTCCTCATAGGTGGGCGCTGCCCGGAAGCTAGCGCGTGCTGCCCACGAGCCGAGCCCCGACCCGGCTCGTGGGGAAACGGCTCGACAGCAGGAAGCGGGGGGGGGGCGCCCGGGGGGGGGGGGGGGGGGGGGCCGCGCGGGGGGGGGGGGGGGGGGGCCCCCCCCCGGCCGCGCCCCCCCCCCCCCGCCCCCCGCCGCGGGGGGGGGGGCGCG
>NZ_JBIRFL010000007.1:0-352563 GCF_044327445.1 Streptomyces sp. NPDC018045 | reverse complement strand
TACTGCAGGGGGGACCCTGTGGGAGAGTAGGACGCCGCCGAACAATTTTTCAGCTCCGGTCCCTGAACCTCTGGTTCAGGGACCGGAGCTTTTTTGCGTTGGTGTGGTCACCCGGAAGGGTGGTCGGTGTGGCGGCGCCGGCCGCGTGCGGGGTGAGCTGTTCGCTGCCGCTGACCAGTGGGTGAGGGGTGGGGAGGGTGAACCATGTGTGGCCAGGGGGACGGGCCGCTGGGATGCTGGGCCGATGGGGTATCTGATCAGGCCGGTGAAGGCGGACGAGTGGAAGCGGCTCAGGGAACTCCGGCTGGCGGCGCTCGCCGACCCGCTCGCACGCATCGCCTTCAACGAGTCCTTGGAGAAGGTCACGGCGTACTCGGACGACGTGTGGCGGCGGCGGGCGGCACGCAGTGACGAGGACCGGGACCCGCTGACGATCATCGGCGAGGCGCCCGACGGTGGTTGGGGCGGCATGGTCGTCGTCCTCGTCGAGGACGAGGGCGCGGACGAGCGGGACGGTGAGGAGCCGTGGGCGCACGTCGTCGGCGTGTACGTACGTCCGGAGCACCGGGGCACGGGGCTGGCGCGCGAGCTGTTCGCGGCGGCCGTGGAGTGGGCGTGGAGCCGGACCGAGCCGGCGGTGCGGCGCGTACGGCTCTGGGTGCACGAGGAGAACGGGCGCGCGGTGGCGCTCTACCGGTCGCTCGGCTTCGTCGAGACCGGCCGCACGATGGCGGACCCCAAGGACGGGGCCGCCATCGAGCGCGAGATGGCGCTGGAGCGCACGTAACCGGTCCGATTGCTCCGTGCGACGGGGCGCCTCAGCCCGGCAGGGAGTCGTACGGCCAGCGGGCGCGGGCCTGTTCCGGGGAGCGCAGCGTGGCCAGCGTCAACAGCCCTTGTGCGCGGCCGGTTTCGAGGAGGCCGGGCAGGGCGGGGAACGGCGCCAGCGCCGCGATGTCGTCGAGCACGAGGGTGAGTGGTGGGTCGAGCCGGCCGGCGGATGACCGTTCGGCCATGCGGCGGCCGCGCTCGACCACGTTGGAGAGGAGTGCGGTGAGCAGCGGCATCGCACCCGGAGTGGTCCGCGGATCCTCGATGGATTCCCCTACCACGTAGAGCGTTCCCCCTTCGTCGATGAAAGATTCGAGAAGGAGGGCATCGGATCGCGCCGGATTGCAGGCGTCCCGGATGTGGATCGAGGAGAGGGACGCCAGGGTGCGGGAGACCAACTCCTGCGCCGCGTCGCGGCGTTCCGCGTGTGCGGTCAGTACGGACTCCAGCTCGCCCGCCTGGCCCGCCGACGCCTTCTGGTTCGTCCGCAGGATGCGTACGGGCTCGTGTGCGGCACCTTTGGCGTGTGCCCAGCGGTGCAGTTGGCGGAAAGGGCGGCCGTCCACGGCGGCGGCGTGCAGCCAGCAGCGCAGCAGGGCCGTCGCGGCGTCGGCCACCGCGGAGTCGAGTGCGCCGACGGGGCGTACGGGGGTGAGGAGCGCGGCCGCGCGAGCGGCGGCGGTACCGATGTCCTCGCAGCCGGACGTGGGCGACCAGCGCATCCGGGCCGGGGTGTCCACGAGGTGCTGCGGGTCGTAGGTGAGCAGCGGCCCCAGCTTGGCGCGGCCGTCCTTGGTGTCGGCCCACAGGGCGGGGTCGGTGGTGGCGACGACGAGCGGTCCCTCGGCCGCGGTGATGGCGGCCGCGGCGAGCGCGCCGGCCTGGCGGCGGTCGGTGCCGTAGTGCAGGACCGGGGCGGAGCCGGGGACGGGCCCGGGGGCGGCGGGGGCGGCCTGTGCGGGTTGTGGGGTCGGTGTGGGTTGTGCGGTCGCCGTTGCCGTGTCGGGCGTGCCGGGGACAGCGGGTGGGCCGGAGGAAGCCCCGGTGACCCCGTAGGGCGGTGCGGGGGCAGCCGGGGCGGGCTGGGCCGTCGCCGGCGCTGCGGGAGGCGTGGTGGCCGCCTCTGGGCCTGTCGAGGATGTCGTGGCGCCCTGCGCGGTGTCCCCGTCCCATCCGGCGCGCTCGGGCCCCGCCCGCCGGTTGGCCCGTACCGCCCGGTAGCGGGTGATCGTCCCCAGGGCGAAGACCGTCAGGACGACCAGGACCAGCAGTTCGCTGATGAGGATGCCCCAGAACAGCCCGTACCCGGAGAGCTGGGCGGCGGGGGTGTCGGGCCAGGCGGCAGCGAGGTCGTGCGGGGCGGCTATGAGGCTGCGCAGGGCCAGTGGCGTACGGGTGAAGGTCACGCCGTCCGGCCAGGCGCCGTGTGTGAAGAGGCCGGCCAGGCCCGTCGCCGCCCAGGCCAGGACGGTGAGCCCGAGGAGGAAGGCGAGGACGCCGATCAGGAGCGCGTCGGGAACGCCCCGCCCCCGTCCGCCACTCGGCCCTCCCGCGCCCCCTGCGCCGACCGGTCCGCCGGGGGCGCCCGTACCGCCGTGCCCGTGCCCGTATGCCCGCGTCACGCCACCGTCTCGCTCGACTCGTCCCGGAACTGTCGCCGCATCGCCAGGGCTTCGGCCCGCTGTCCGGCCTCCGCGTCCGCCGCCCGGCCGATCGCCAGCGCTTCTTCCGTCATCATCGCGGAGGTCTCGGTCATCGCCCGGTCGGTGTAGACCAGTGGCCGTTCCGCCTCGGTGATCAGGTGTTTGACGACCTGGACGTTGCCGTTGACGTCCCAGACCGCGATGCCGGGGGTGAGCGTCGGGATGATCTCGACGGCCCAGCGCGGCAGGCCGAGGACGGCGCCGGTGGCCCGGGCCTCGTCGGACTTCTGGGCGTAGATCGTGCGGGTGGAGGCCATCTTCAGGATCGCCGCGGCCTCCTTGGCGGCGGCGCCGTCCACCACGTCGCTGAGGTGGTGGACGACGGCGACGAAGGACAGGCCGAGGCGGCGGCCGAACTTCAGCAGCCGCTGGAACAGTTGGGCGACGAACGGCGAGTTGATGATGTGCCAGGCTTCCTCGACGAGGAAGATCCGTTTTTTCCGGTCGGGGCGGATCCAGGTGTGCTCCAGCCACACGCCGACGATGGCCATCAGGATCGGCATCGCGATCGAGTTGCGGTCGATGTGCGAGAGGTCGAAGACGATCAGCGGCGCGTCGAGGTCGATGCCGGCGGTGGTCGGGCCGTCGAACATGCCGCGCAGGTCGCCGTCGACGAGCCGGTCGAG
Source organism: Streptomyces sp. NPDC018045 (assembly GCF_044327445.1). Lineage (NCBI taxonomy): Bacteria > Bacillati > Actinomycetota > Actinomycetes > Kitasatosporales > Streptomycetaceae > Streptomyces > Streptomyces sp. NPDC018045. The sequence continues at coordinate 349,403 of NZ_JBIRFL010000007.1, read as the reverse complement.
CACCAGCGCGACGTCCAGGCCCCAGGCCCGTACGTCGTCTATGTCGACGTTCATGGCCTCCGCCGACTCCTCCTCGGGATGGCGGAGCTGCTCGACGATGTCGGTCAGCACCGGCTGCCGGTTGGTGATCGTCTCGTTGACGTACGCGTGCGCCACCTTGAGCGCGAAGCCGGAGCGCTCGTCGAGCCCGCGGCCCATGGCGACCTCGATGATCGTACGGAGCAGGGCGAGCTGGCCGGTGGTGGTGATCGACGGGTCGAGGGGGTTGAGGCGGATGCCTCCGTTCAGGGCGGCGGTGGGGTCCAGGCGGATGGGAGTGATGCCGAGCTGCTCGGCGATCAGGTTCCACTCGCCCACGCCGTCCTCGCCCTGCGCGTCCAGGACGACGACCTGCCGGTCGCGGAAGCGGAGCTGCCGCAGGACGTAGGTCTTCTCCAGCGCCGACTTGCCGTTGCCGGACTCGCCGAGGACGAGCCAGTGCGGGGCCGGGAGCTGCTGCCCGTAGAGCTGGAAGGGGTCGTAGATGTAGCCCTTGCCGCTGTAGACCTCGCGGCCGATGATCACGCCGGAGTCGCCCAGGCCCGGTGCGGCGGTCGGCAGGTAGACGGCCTGGGCCTGGCCGGTGGAGGTCCGTACCGGAAGCCGTGTCGTCTCCACCTTCCCGAACAGGAAGCTGGTGAACGCCTCGGTGAGCGCTGCGAGCGGATCGAGCATGGCCATGACGTACGCGCCTCCCAGCGGCTTAGCGGCGGATCCCGGTCGCGAACGGCAGCGTGTTGACAAAGGCGCGGTGGTGTTCCCGGTCGCACCACTCCAGTTTGAGGTAACTCTTGCCCGCCGAGGCGCGGATGGTGCGCTTGTCGCGGGCCAGCGCCTCCGGGGAGCGGGAGGAGACGGTGATGTAGCCGACGAGGTTGACGCCCGCGGCGCCCGAGGCGAGGTCCTCGCCGCGCTGGTCGACGCGGCCGTGGTGGGCCACGTCGCGCGGGTCGACCACCCGGTTCATCTTGGCGGCCCGGCTGGCCTCCGCGTCGTCGTTGGTCTTCTCCGTCAGCATCCGCTCGATCGCGACCTCGGTGGGCTCCAGGTCCATGCAGACCGCCACCGTACGGATGACGTCGGGAGTGTGCACCAGCAACGGGGCCAGGAAGTTGACGCCGACCGGGGTCAGCGGCCACTCCTTGACCCAGGCCGTGGCGTGGCACCACGGCGCGCGGGTGGCCGACTCGCGGGTCTTGGCCTGAAGGTAGGTCGGCTCCATCGCGTCCAGCTCGGCCGGCCAGGCGTTGCGCTTGGTCATCGCCTGGATGTGGTCGATCGGGTGGTCCGGGTCGTACATGGAGTGCACGAGGGAGGACAGCCGGCTCTGGCCGAGGGGCTGGCGTACGCGGATGTCGGCCTCGGCCAGCCGCGCGCAGATGTCGGTCAGCTCGCGCGCCATGACGACCGCCAGGCCGGCGTCCCGGTCCAGCTTCTTGCGGAGCAGCCCGCCGTTGTGGAGCTGCGCGGCGCGTGCCATGGTCTGCGCCTCGGCGGCCAGTTCGCGGGTGTAGTGCATACAGGCGACGAGGTAGGCGCGGTGCTGCTCGGAGGAGGTGGAGACCATGGACTGGAGCTGGTCGTACGACTCCCGCAGCCAGGCGGGGGAGCCGGCGTCGCCGCGCTGGGCGACGTCCTTGGCGTGCGCGTCGGGGTCGGCGGGGAGCGTACGGGCCAGCATCTGCAGGCGGGTGACGAAGCCGTCCCCGTTGGCGACGTGCTTGAGGAGCGTGCCGAACCGCTCGACCAGCGCCTCCTGGTCCTCGCTGTCGCGCAGCCCGACGCCCGGGCCCTCGATCTCGATGGCGGCGGTGACCGTACGGCGGTCGGCGTGCAGCAGGACGGCGATCTCGTCCGGGCCGAACGGCGCGGTCAGCCAGTTGATGCGGCCGATGCCCGGCGGCGGGCCGACCTCCACCTCCCGGCCGTCCAGGCGGATGCCCGCCTCGGCGGTGCCGGAGCGGTACGTGGTGCCCCGGCGGACCGTACGCCGGTAGCTGCGGTTGATCTCGAACCACTTGTAGAACGTACGGCCGCGGTACGGGAAGTAGACCGCGGCGATCGCCAGCAGCGGGAAACCGGTCAGCGTGGCGATCCGCAGCGACAGCACCGGCACCAGCAGGCCGCACACCATGCCGACGAACGCGCCCGCGATGATCAGCGCGATCTCGCCGGTCTCGCGGTTCTTGCCGACGATCGCGTTCGGCCGGGCGCGGCCGATCAGGTACGTGCGGCGGGGCGCGATCGGGTGGGATTGGGTCATCAACGCCCGTCACCTCCTGGTGTCTTGCCGGTGCGGGTGCCGCCGGACGAGCCGCCGCTCGAACCGGGGGACGGATGTGAACGGGAGCCGGGGGCGGCGGGGGCCGGGACGCGGCCGCCGCCGGAGGTGCCGGCGCGGCTGCCGTGGGCGGCCACGCCGCCGGAGACCGCGTCCGCGGGCCGCGCCTGCCCGCCGCTCTGCTCCTGGCCGCCGCCCCCGCCGGACCTGCGGGAACTGTGCGTCTTGATGCCCTGGGACACCAGCGCGGCGGGCGAGGAGATCACGGCCGCGGCCTGCGCGCCCTCGGTGGCCTGCTTCTTGTTCGTACGGGCCGAGACCATCTCGTCGCCGAAGCCGGGGACGAAACGGTAGATCACGGCGCTGGCGAAGATGGCGAGCAGGATGATCGCGAGGCCGGAGACGACGGCGGAGATGGCGTTCGGGCCCTCGCCGGTCGTCAGCGCGCCCGCGATGCCCAGGACGACCACGATGACGGGTTTCACCATGATCACGGCGATCATGATGCCCGCCCAGCGCCGGACATGTCCCCACATGTTCTTGTCGACCAGGCCCGCGTAGACGACCGTACCGAGCAGCGCGCCCACGTACAGCAGGGCCGCCCGTATCACCAGCTCCAGCCACAGCACGCCGGCGGCCAGCACCGAGACCAGCGAGACCACGATCAGCATGATCGGGCCGCCGCCGATGTCCGTGTCCTTCTTCAGCGCCGCCGCGAACGCCCCGAAGAACGTGTCGGTCTGCGCGCCCGTACCCTTCGCGATGATCTCGGTGACGCCGTCGGTCGCGGAGACGACGGTGTACAGGATCAGCGGCGTGAACGCGGAGGCGAGCACGGTCAGCCACAGGAATCCGATCGCCTCACTGATCGCCTCCGTCAGCCGTACGCCGCGCACGGCCCGCTTGGCGACGGCGAGCAGCCACAGCACGAGCGTCAGCACGGTCGAGGCGGCGAAGACGACGGCGTACTGCTTCAGGAAGGCGGCGTTCGTGAAGTCGACCTGCGAGGTCGCCTTCACGGCGTCCGACAACTTGTTGACGATCCAGGCGGCGGCGTCGGCACAGCCTTTGGCGAGGGAGGTGAGGGGGTCGAGGGGGTTGTTGTCGGTCAGGCCGCCGGGGGATTTGGGGGTGGATGTGCCGTCGGCGTCCTTCTGGCAGTAGTCCTTCGCCGAGCCGATCAGCAGGTCGCAAGGGTCGTTGCTGGCGCTCGGCGACGGCGACGGCGACGACGATGGTGACGGGGAGGCGGGCGGTGGCGTCGGGGCCGCCGTCGCGCGGGCGGCCAGCATGAAGACCGCGGTCTGGACGCCCGCCCAGGCGGACACGATCGACAGCACGCGATGTCGTGGGCGACGCGGACTACCTGGCATACGTGAAACCTCCGTAATCCTTGACCGCCTTGCTGATCTCGTCCGCGCCGGCAGCCGGAATATCCCCGGTGACGGGGGCGGGGCCGCGCTTCTGCGAGTCGTCGGTGATCTTCCAGTCGCCGTCCGACCACGCCAGGTCGAACGTCCAGGTCTGCCAGTCGGTACGGACCGGATCGGTCGACCCGGGGCCGGCCATGCCGATCAGTCCCGTGTACCAGACCGCCACCTTGGCCTTGCCGTCGCCGAACTGCTCGACCTTTGTGCCGACGGGGATCGTGCGGGAGATGAAGGTCATGCCCTTCGGGGCGTTACCGGCCGCGTCGAGTCCGAGCTTGCGCAGGAACGCCGCCGAGTACGCCTTGTCCTGCGAGCTTTTGAGCCTGGCGGCCGCCTGCGGCGTGTAGACCCGGTCCACTATGCCGTGCCGGGTGTCGGCCTTGAACATGCCGTCGGAACCGAGAGCTGTCGCGTAATTCGCCGCCGCCGACTGCGCCCCCTGTTCCGTCTTCGCGAAGCCCGTCGCGATGCCGCCGTTCTTGCCGGGGACCGGCTTGGTGCCGGTCGGTGCGGTGGGGTTGGTGTCCGTGTCCTTCGCGGTGTCGTCGGCCGGGCCCTGGCCGCCTCCGCCGCGGTTCGCGAAGGCGATGGCCGCGATCAGGAGGACCACCACGCCGACGATCGTGATCAGGTTCCGGCTGGAGGAGCCCGTACGGGTGCGGCGGATGGCCCCGTACGTGTCGCCGTCGCCGTCCGGGAGTCTGGTGCGGGTCTGGCCGCCCGTGTCCGGGCCGCCCGGCTCGCCACCGCCGTATCCGCCGCCATCGCTGAGACTCATCGCGCCTGTGCCCCCTCAACCGGCCTGGCCGTCACTGCTGTCGTTTTGCCGCCCGTATATGACCGTAGCCGCGCGGGCAGCGGCTCGGGCGCAGTGGTACGAGTAGATCTCACCGTGACGCGACCTCAGATGTCGGGCGGAAGAGGCGAATGGGGGGCTCTGCGGCTTTTGCGGCCACCCCGTGGGCCGCGGCCACCGCTCCGTCCCCGCCAAGCCCATGTGTCCCCGCCCGGTACGCGGCCCAATCGGCCCGTTGCTTGCCGGAGTGGCGCAAAGCGGAACGGTGCGGGGCGGAAGGAGCGGGCATCGGCGGGTGCTCTCGGCGGCGGGACATGGCTGCTGGTGGGGGAGGTGAGGGAGGGGTCCTGGCGTGGGCGGACGGCTGCGGGGCGTACGGGAGGAGTCGGCCCGCCGCGCGCCGCGCCGGTGGCGTGTGGGGGCGTGCGGCGCTTCGGTACGGGGTGGGAGGGGCCGGTGGGGTGGTGGCGGCTGTCCCTCGAACGGCCCCGGCGGCAGGGGCCGGGGCCCGGGACGAGCCGGGCGGGGCCGGCCCAGGGGCGCAGGGACGGCCCGTACCGGCTACACCGGCTACACCGCCATTCCGTACACGATCGTGAAGAGCGTGCCCAGCGATCCGATGATGAAGACGCCGGTCAGGCCGGCCACGATGAGGCCCTTGCCCTGCTCGGCGCTGAACGTGTCGCGCAGCGCGGTGGCGCCGATGCGCTGTTTGGCCGCGCCCCAGATCGCGATGCCGAGACAGAGCAGAATCGCTACTGCCATGACCACTTCGATCATCACGCGGGCTTCATTGCCCAGTGTCCCGAACGGACCCCAGTCCGGGGCGATTCCGCCGATGATGGTGGTGATGTCGCCCTTTTCGGCCGCCAAGTGCATGAATGAACTCACCGCCCCTTATGGGTTGTTGCGTACCCGCGCCACACGACATGGGTCAGCATCTATCTTCGCTGACAAAACCGCCACCAGATGTCGACTTGACGGCTTTCTTTGACGGATCCCGTGGGGATTGCGTGTGCGCGGAAGCGCGCGTCACCTGGGGACCTGCCGGTATCACCGTGTGTATCACGGTCGATCACACCGGGCAATGTTCGATTGGGTGGAGGTGACGGGGTGTCAAAGCTCCGCGAAGTGGTCGAACTCGCCCGCCTTCACGCCCAGCACGAACGCGTCCCACTTGGTGCGGGTGGTGGCCACGATGTTGTCCGGCTCGGTGTTCGTCCGGAGGTAGACGTTGTCGTCGCCCCCGAAGGCGACCTCGATGTACTCGGGCGTGCTCGCGTCGTCCGTGGCCTTCTGCCAGGTGAGGTTCGCTGGGGGAGTGGGGGTGGTCGGCATAAGTTCCTCCGTCGGGTCCGCGGTGGGCGGTGACCTCGTGCACTCACTCGTACGCGGAGGACTTTACGGCCCGGAGGAACGCGGACCAGGTGTGGCTGGTGGCCTGGGCGACCTTCCCGGGGCGGTCGCTCTCGCGGTAGCGGACCGGTCCGCCGGAGTTTGCGGTCGCCTCTGCGCAGCCGTCGGTGCCGTGCGTGCTGTACGGCGACTTCCGCCAGTCGACCTGCGGCATGACGGTTCCTTACCGCATGGCGTACACGAGGTGGTGGATCAAGGTCAGCGAGTCCCGGCCCTCATGAGACTCGGGCTTCGCATCGGGGTCAACCGGCGACAGAGCCAGTTCGGACAGCTTTGTGAAGATCTTGGAATGCCTGTCGACATGCTGACGGTCGTGCTGGAGCGCCGAGCCGAGCGGCTGCTCCAGGCGGACGGTGTCGAGCTCCGGTGCCGGGCCGCCGAACAGGGCGAACGGCCGGCTGTAGGCGGAGAATCCCCCGGCGGTGAAGGGGAAGACCTGCACGGTCACGTGTGGCAGGCGGGCTGTTCGATCAGCCGGCGCAGTTGTCCGCGCGTGATCTCCGCGTCGCCGATCAGTGTGTGCGCAGCGCTCTCGTGAATCACCGCGTGGTAGGGGGTCCCGGGGCTCTGTTCGATGACGCGCCGTCGGGCGAGGCGGAATTCCACGTATCGGTCGATGGGTTCGTCCTTGCTCTCGTCTGCCGCCATGGCGCACATGGCCCGGGCGTAGTCGGCGGTCTGGAGCAGTCCGGGTACGGCCGACGACTCGTGCCTGCGGACGCCGATGGCCCCGGCCGCCAGCTCGGCGAGGTCGAGTGCTGGGCGGCCGAGGTCGTCCCGGTACTCGTCCCACCACCCCTTCCCCCGGCCCTGGTCCATCACCATCAGCCCCTCGAAGAGCGGGCCGTCCGTGCAGCCGTAGGCCCGGGGGCGCGAGTCCGACGCGGTGGGCGGGCGTGGGCTGCATCTGGTCGGGGTGTGCGCCGGCGAATGGGGTGTGTGCCGGCACGGGCCGGGCGGCGGGAAGTCGGTCTGGTTCGAGCTGGGGGAGTGAAAGGGAGGGCGCGGGGCGGGGCCGTGCGCCCGGAGGCTCCGAGGGGGTGCGGGGACGGTCCCGTGCGACCGTCGTGTGGTGAGGTACATGCCGAAAACGGCGGTGAAACGCGCCCGTATGGGGGAGGGTTGAGGGGTGCGGAAATACTGGGTGGCCGGTGGGGTCGGGGTCGGGCTGGTGCTCTGCTTCCTCGCGCTGCTCGTGGTGGGCACGTACACGGCCGCCGCGGGCCTGGCGGGTGGCGCGGGCCGGGCGGTGGGACTGGCGAAGGGGGCCGTGCCGGCCTCGTACCAGTCGCTGGTGCAGAAGTGGGGCAATCTGTGCCCCGCCATCAACCCGGCGCTGCTCGCCGCCCAGCTCTACCAGGAGAGCGGCTGGAATCCGCGCGCGCAGAGCCCCGCGGCGGCGCAGGGCATCGCCCAGTTCATCCCCGGTACGTGGGCCTCGCACGGCATCGACGGGAACGGGGACGGCCGACGGGACGTGTGGGACCCGGCGGACGCGATCCCGTCGGCGGCGTCGTACGACTGCGAGCTGGCGAAGTACGTGAAGGACGTGCCCGGCGACCCGGCGCAGAACATGCTGGCGGCGTACAACGCGGGTGCCTACCGGGTCATCAAGGCGGGCGGGGTGCCGGCGATCCGGGAGACGCAGAACTACGTGCGGATCATCACGACCCTCGCCAAGAGCTTCGCGGCGCCGGTGGGGCGGGTCGCGCCGTCCCGGCAGGCCGCCTCCGCGATCTACTACGCGCAGGAGCAGCTCGGCAAGCCGTATCTGTGGGGCGGGAACGGCACGCCGGAGCAGGACGGGCGGTTCGACTGCTCGGGGCTGACGAAGGCCGCGTACCACTCGGTGGGCATCGAGCTGCCGCGGGTGGCGAACGACCAGTGGAACGCCGGGCCGCACCCGAAGCGGGACGAGTTGCTCCCCGGGGACCTGGTGTTCTTCGCGCACGATCTGAACGATCCGCGCTCCATCCATCACGTGGGGATCTACGTCGGCGGCGGTTACATGATCAACGCGCCGTACACGGGCGCGGTGATCCGGTTCGACAAGATCGACACACCGGACTACATCGGTGCGACCCGGGTCACCGAAGACGGCGCGAAAGCGCTGCCCCGGTCGAACGCTGCGTGAACATGGGGCCCTGAACTGCGGACATCAGTCTCTCTTCGGTAACGTCCTGGTGATCATCCGGTAGAGGCTGGAACGGCTCGGCTGTCCATCGCGTTTCCTGGGCATGGAGACATGGCGAGGCCGTGGGAATCCGGCCACGTCCGAAGACCACGGGGGTCGGCAGCACTCACACGGCGCTCGCGCGCGCGAAAGGTAAGGGGCCCCGGCAGATGGCTGGACTCGCAATGGACGGGTCGAACCCCGATGTGGACGTGCTCGACGGCATCAACGGCCTCGCGAAGGGCGCCCCGCAGTGGCTCAACCGCGCCGTGGAGTACGTGGGCGAGTACGGCATCATCGCCGCGCTCGCCGTGCTGTGCCTGATCGCCTGGTGGGGTGCGCGCCGGCGGCCGGACGCGCCGGCCGCGCTGGCGGGCCTGGTCTGGGCGCCGCTGGCCGCCGGTGTGGCGCTGCTGGCCAACATCCCGATCCGGGCGGTGGTGGAGCGGCCCCGGCCGTTCCGGGTGCACGCGGGTCTGGAGGTGCTCGTTCCGGGCAAGACCGACTTCTCGTTCGTCAGTGACCACGCGACGCTGACCATGGCGGTCGGTGTGGGGCTGTTCATCGCCCACCGCGTGTACGGGCTGATCGGTATCGGCCTGGCGCTGCTGGAAGGGTTCTGCCGGGTCTACATGGGCGTGCACTACCCGACGGACGTCGTCGGCGGCTTCGCGCTCGGTACGGCGGTGGCGCTGCTGCTGGCGCCGGTGGCGCAGGCGATGCTGATCCCGGTGGCGACGGCGGTCGGGCGCTCGCCCGCCTGGTGGCTCGTCCGGGCCGGCGGGCCGGCGCCCCGTACGGTCTCCGGGCCGGTGACGGCCGTGTCGCCGGTGGCGCGGGAGGAGCGGGACGAGGACCTGGCGGCGTAGCCGGGGCCATGGAGCGAGATGCCGGGGAGGACCGGGGCCGACAGCCCGGTCCTCCCCCGTCGTATGGGCCCCGTCGTGTGCGGCCCGGTCGTACGGGGCCTCGGCGCCTATGAGGCCCGTCGTATGAGGTCCCGGCGTATGAGGGGACGAGCCGTCACAGGGCCTGCGGGAACGTCCTGAACAGCCCGTTCGGGTCGTACTGCCGCTTCAGCTCGGTGAGGCGGTCGGCGGCCGGGCCGTAGTAGGACTTCTTCCAGTCGGTCAGGGCCGGGTCGGCGTAGTTCTGGTAGGCGGCGCCCGAGGCGTAGCGCCGCATCGCGCCGTGGATGCCCGAGAGCCAGGCGCTCTGCGCGGAGCCCGTGCCGCCCGCCTTCCAGGACGCCAGGTACTGCGCGAGGAAGCGCGAGCGGCGGTGCACGAAGGCGGTGTCGGTGGGGCGGACCCGGTTGATGGCGCCGCCCAGCGCGGTCAGCGACGCGTTGCCGGCCACGCCCTTGCGGCCGGCGGCCTCGATCTGGCCGAGCAGGGCGCGGATACCGGCCGCGTCGAGCGAGCGGTCGTAGAAGTCGGAGCGGGCCGCGTACGTCTCGCGGGCGAGCTTGCCGGACGCGCTGCGGCCGGGGAGAGCGCCGGGCAGGTGGCACTGTTCGGTGGTCTTCGAGGAGCAGCCCGCGTACGACTCCATCGCGTCGAGGTACGAGCGGGGCGTCAGGCGCACCGACTTCGCGGGCCCGGGGCCGCCCGCGCGGTCGGCCAGCTTGTCGACGGCGTTCTGGAGGTCGCCGTACGAGCCGAGGGAGAAGGCCGCGACGGAGACGGTCGGGGTGCTGCCGGGGTGGGCGTCCAGGTGCAGGGACGACCATATGTCGTCGGGCTGGGTGGGCCCCCACTCCTGCCAGGAGCGCAGCAGGGCGGTGGCCTTGGACCAGGGCCAGGTCATGTAGGCCATGACCGAGCGGGGCGCCGCGTGGGTGCGGAAGCGGAGTTCGGTGACCACGCCGAAGTTGCCGTTGCCGGCGCCGCGCAGCGCCCAGAAGAGGTCGCTGTGGCGCTTGGCGTCGCACTCGACGGTCTTGCCGTCGGCGGTGACGACGGTGGCTCCCACGAGGCTGTCGCAGGTCAGTCCGTACGCGCGGGAGGCGACGCCGTGGCCGCCGCCGAGGGTCAGGCCGGATATGCCGACGGACGGGCAGGAACCGCCGGGGATCGTGACGTTGTGCTTGCCCAGGCCCTCGTAGACCTCGATGAGCTTGGCGCCGGCGCCGATCCGGGTGATGCCGCCGGAGGGCGCGGAGACGGAGTTCAGGGCGGACACGTCGATGATGAGCTTGCCGTTGCCGCTGGACCAGCCGGCGTACGAATGACCCCCGTTGCGTATCGCGACGGGGGCGTTGTGGCGGCGGGCGAAGGACAGGCACTCGGCTATGTCGGCCGGGTGGCGGACGTAGGCGACGGCTGCGGGCTTCAGGTTGTCGTAGCGGGTGTTGTACAGGCGCCGGGCGGCGTCGTACGAGGCTTCACCGGCGCGGATGAGCTTGCCGTCGAGGCTGCTGCGCAGGGCGTCCCACGAGGCCTTGGCGGCCGGGGGGCGGCCGGCCTGCGAGCTGGTGTTGAGGCCGACGCCGCCGGAGGCCGTGCCGCCCGGGGTGCTCGCGTGGCCGGTGTCGCTGCCACAGGCGGTGGTAAGGCCCGCGGTCGCCGCCGCGAGTCCGCCGCCGGCTGCCAGTATCGTGCGCCGCTTCATTGTGAACTGCCCCTTTTGGGACCCTTTTCGGGTCCGCGCGCCGTGGATGACTTCCCCCTGTCCAGATGAGACGGGGGCCGGGGGAGGTTCCAGGGGCGTGGTTCCGGACGTCCGGGCGGGTGCGGCGCGGCGTGCCCGCCCGGGGCCGGTGTCGGTGACGGGGGCTCGCGCTCACTCCGCCGGGTGGTGCCGCTCCGCGTCCGTCCGTGCCTGGGAGCGGGCCCGGCGGGCCGGGCCGCGCCAGCCGCAGCTACAGCGGGCCAGGCAGAACGAACCTCGTTCGGTGGTGGTGGTCCGGTGATCGGGCGGCCCCGGGGGCCGCTCTGTCGGCTCCTGCGATGCTCGGTCCTGCACGGCGCCACGCTACGCGCCCGGGGTGTACGGGCGTGACGAAGCGGGCTGAACGGTCGTTGAACGGAACGGGTCGTGGTGGTCCGGACAACCGGAACATCCCGGTCCGCTACTTCACGAGCAGAGCGGCCGAGGGGGCTCGTACGCGATGGTGGTGCAGGACAGGCGAGGCGGCGCCGTCGCGGCCGCCGTGTGCGGGGTGGGCCTGGCGGTCGGGCTGCTCACCACGGGCTGCTCCCCGAACGGGGCGGCGGCCGACGACCACGCCTCGGCCGGCCGCTCCGCAGACGGCCCGGTGGGCGGGTCCGCGGCCGGGCCGCCCTTCACCGACCGTGCCCGCCCACCGGGCGACCGGCCGTCCACCGGGCCGTGGGGCGCGTCCGGCCCGTCGGCCGCCGGGTCCCCGTCCGGCCGTACGGACTACGCCGCCGCGCTGCGTGCCAGTTCCGACGCGCTGGTCCGGGCCGGCTCCTCCCGGGTGCGTACGGAGCTGGAGACCGCCAGCGGCGGCACCCGCGTCGCCATCCGGGGGACCGGCGGCCACGACTACCGCAGACGGACCGGGCGGCTGGACGTACGCCTTCCGGACACCGGTGACGGGAGCGGCGCGCACCGCACCATCACGGAGATCCTCACGCCGTCCGCGCTCTACATGAAGAACCGCGGGGCGGGTGTGCCGGCCGGCAAGTGGGTGCGGGTGGACACCGCCTCGCTGGCCGACGGCAACCTCGTCACCGGCGGCGCGACCGACCCGATGGCCGCCGCCGAACTGCTGCGCGGCGTGCGGGAGGTGACGTACGAGGGGCGGGAGCGGCTGGACGGCGTGCCGGTGCGGCATTTCAGCGGCACGACGGACATCGGTTCGGCGGCGCGCGCGGCGTCCGCCGCGGCGCGCCCCGCGCTGACCGCCGCGGAGAAAGGCTTCACCACCGACGTGGTGGCCTTCGACGCGTATCTGGACGACGCCGGACGGCTGCGCAAGGTGCGCCAGCGCTTCCGCTTCGCCAACGGCACCACGGGCGGGACGTCGGTGACCTCCACCACCACGCTGTACGCCTTCGGGGCGCCGGTTCCGGTCCGGCTGCCCGACCGGGACGACATCTACACGGGCAAGGTCGCCGCCACGGGCGGCTGAGCGCCGCGGCCGGCGGGCGCGGCCCGGACCGGGCGGCCGGATCCGGGGCACGTGACCACGGCGTGTGCGAACCGGCGGAAATGGTCCATCCGTGCCATGCGCGGAGCGTGCGCCCGTACCTACTCTGGGCGGTAACCACCAGAAGAGTGGGGAGGCGCTCGAAGGAGGAGGTGTTGTACGTGGCCGGACACCGCAACGCGACAGTTCAGGACCACGTAGCCCTCGTCGAGATCGACCTGACTGGTGAGTTGATGATCGCGGCGGCCGCCGCGAGCGAGGATCGGCTCAGCTCGGACCGTATCGACGAGGTGCTGGACGTGGACGCGGACCGCGTGCGACCGGGACCCGGACCCGGGGATCCCAGGTGACAGGGCGGCGGCGCCGGGCGTGACGGTGTGTGGCCATCGCGCGTCCGGCCGTCGCGGTCAGGTGCGCAGCATCCGCTCGATCGCCTTGGTGGCTTCCTTGACCTTCTCGTCGATGGCCTCGGGCCCCTTGACGGCGGCGTCGGCGACGCAGTGCCGCAGATGTTCCTCCAGGAGCTGGAGGCCGAAGGACTGGAGGCCCTTCGTGCTCGCCGATACCTGGGTGAGTATGTCAATGCAATACACATCTTCTTCCAGCATGCGCTGGAGGCCGCGGATCTGGCCCTCGATCCGGCGCAGCCTCTTGATGTGCGCGTCCTTCTGCTGCGCGTAACCGTGGATGCCCAGGTCATGCGGGGTGACGGCGGCGGGGTCGGTGCCGCGGGCGCTGTGCGGCCCGTCGGCGTGGCAGGCCGCGGCGGCTGCGGTGGTGCCGTTGGTGTCGGCATCCGTGGTCGTCATGGCCATCTCCCGTGGTACGTAGGCGTTCCATATACCCCTAGTGGGTATATGGTACAGAAATTCGCAGGCGCGGGCGGTACCCCGTGCAGAGCATGGTGCCCGATGGGCGACACTGAAGGAATGCCGGTTAGCTGTGGCTGGATGATGCGCCTAGCATCAACTCGACCGAATCCGATGCACCCCGAGGATTTCACGTGCGCTTTCGTCTGACCCCCAGGGAGACGAGCTTCTACGACATGTTCGCCGCGTCCGCGGACAACATCGTCACGGGCTCCAAACTCCTGATGGAACTGCTCGGGGCGGACGCCTCCGCGCGGACAGAGATCGCCGAGAGGATGCGGGCGGCGGAGCACGCGGGGGACGACGCGACCCACGCGATCTTCCACCAACTGAACTCCTCCTTCATCACGCCGTTCGACCGCGAGGACATCTACAACCTCGCCTCGAAGCTCGACGACATCATGGACTTCATGGAGGAGGCCGTCGACCTGGTCGTCCTCTACAGCATCGAGGAGCTGCCGAAGGGTGTCGAGCAGCAGATCGAGGTCCTGGCGCGGGCGGCGGAGCTGACCGCCGAGGCGATGCCGAACCTGCGGACGATGTCCAACCTCACCGAGTACTGGATCGAGGTCAACCGCCTGGAGAACCAGGCCGACCAGATCCACCGCAAGCTGCTCGCGCACCTGTTCAACGGCAAGTACGACGCCATCGAGGTGCTCAAGCTCAAGCAGATCGTGGACATCCTGGAAGAGGCGGCCGACGCCTTCGAGCATGTCGCCAATACGGTCGAGACGATCGCCGTCAAGGAGTCCTGACCTCCGGTGGACACCTTCGCGCTCATCGTGACCATCGGGGTCGCGCTCGGATTCACGTACACGAACGGCTTTCACGACTCCGCGAACGCCATCGCGACGTCGGTCTCCACGCGGGCCCTGACCCCGCGGGCGGCGCTCGCGATGGCCGCGGTGATGAACCTCGCCGGCGCCTTCCTGGGCAGCGGGGTCGCCAAAACGGTCAGCGAGGGACTGATCTCGACGCCCGAGGGCTCCAAGGGGATGGGCATCCTCTTCGCGGCCCTGGTCGGAGCGGTGGTCTGGAATCTGGTCACCTGGTACTTCGGACTGCCGTCGTCGTCCTCGCACGCGCTCTTCGGCGGCATGGTGGGCGCGGCGCTGGCGGGCGGTACGACCGTCTACTGGTCGGGCGTCATGGAGAAGGTCGTCGTCCCGATGTTCCTCTCGCCCGTGATCGGCCTGATCCTCGGCTATCTCGTGATGGTCGTGATCATGTGGCTGTTCCGGAAGTCCAACCCGCACAAGGCGAAGCGGGGCTTCCGTATAGCGCAGACGGTCTCGGCGGCCGGCATGGCGCTCGGGCACGGCCTCCAGGACGCCCAGAAGACCATGGGCATCGTGGTGATGGCGCTGGTCATCGCCGATGTCGAGGGCCAGGGCGACGCCATCCCGGTCTGGGTGAAGATCGCCTGTGCGCTGACCCTGTCGCTGGGTACGTACGCGGGCGGCTGGCGCATCATGCGCACGCTCGGCCGGCGGATCATCGAACTGGACCCGCCGCAGGGCTTCGCGGCCGAGACGACCGCGGCGTCCGTCATGTACACCGCCTCGTTCATGTTCCACGCGCCGATCTCCACCACCCACGTCATCACCTCGGCGATCATGGGTGTGGGCTCGACGAAGGGCACCCGGGCGGTGCGCTGGGGCGTCGCCAAGAACATCGTCATGGGCTGGTTCATCACCATGCCCGCCGGCGCGGCGGTGGCCGCCTTGACCTACTGGTGCGTCCACCTCGTGTTCGCGTGACGTGACCCGGCCTGCGGGCCGTACGTGCGTGTGGGCCCGCCCTCCGGTACCGGAGGGCGGGCCCTCGTCCTTGCGGTGGCACCGCCATGCAGCACCGCAGGACGTACGGGGCCGGTCGGCGCGGGACGCGCGGGGCCGGTCAGCCGAAGCGGCCGGAGATGTAGTCCTCCGTGGCCTGGACCGACGGGTTGGAGAAGATCCGCTCGGTGTCGTCGATCTCGACCAGTTTGCCGGGCTGCCCGACCGCGGCCAGATTGAAGAAGGCCGTACGGTCCGAGACGCGGGCCGCCTGCTGCATGTTGTGCGTCACGATGACGATCGTGAAGCGTTCCTTCAGCTCGCCGATCAGGTCCTCGATGGCGAGGGTGGAGATCGGGTCGAGGGCCGAGCACGGCTCGTCCATCAGCAGGACCTGCGGCTCGACCGCGATGGCGCGGGCGATGCACAGCCGCTGCTGCTGGCCGCCGGACAGGCCGGAGCCGGGCTTGTTCAGCCGGTCCTTGACCTCGTTCCAGAGGTTGGCGCCCTTGAGGGACTTCTCCACGATCGCGGACAGCTCGGACTTCTTGTACGAGCCGTTCAGGCGCAGGCCCGCCGCGACATTGTCGAAGATCGACATGGTGGGGAACGGGTTGGGGCGCTGGAAGACCATGCCGACGGTACGGCGGACCGCGACCGGGTCCACGCCGCTGCCGTAGAGGTTCTCGTCGTCCAGCATCACCTTGCCCTCGACGCGGCCGCCGGGGGTCACCTCGTGCATCCGGTTCAGGGTGCGCAGGAGCGTCGACTTGCCGCAGCCGGAGGGGCCGATGAAGGCGGTCACCGAGCGGGGCTCGACGGTCATGGAGATGTCGTCGATGGCGCGGTGGCTGCCGTAGTAGGCGGAGAGGCCGCTGACGTCGATTCGCTTGGCCATGGGGATCACTGCTTCTTTCGGGGAACTAGGATCCCCCACGCCGTGCAGGCTGTGGGTGGGGGTCCCCCCACGCCGTGCAGGCTGTGGGGGAGGTCAGCGGCCGGACTTGGGGGCCTTCCAGCGGGCGATGCCGCGGGCCACCAGGTTGAGGATCATGACGAAGGCGATCAGGACGAGCGCCGCGCCCCAGGCGCGGTCGTACGCCGCGTCCGTGCCGATCTGCCACTGCTGGAACACGTACAGCGGCAGCGACTGCTGGGCGCCTTCGAAGGGGTTGCTGTTGATCATCTTCGCGCCCCAGACCAGCAGCAGTACGGGCGCGGTCTCGCCGGTGATGCGGGCGATGGCCAGCATCACGCCGGTGGCGATGCCGCCGATCGAGGTGGGCAGTACCACCTTGAGGATGGTGCGCCACTTCGGTACGCCGAGCGCCAGCGACGCCTCGCGCAGCTCGTTCGGTACCAGTTTGAGCATCTCCTCGGTGGAGCGCACGACCACCGGCATCATCAGGATGGCCAGCGCCATCGCGCCGGCGAAGCCGGACGGGCCGAAGCCGAGGATCAGGATCCACACCGACAGAACGAACAGGCCGGCGACGATCGAGGGGATGCCGGTCATCACGTCGACGAAGAACGTGACGGCCTTGGCGAGCTTGCCGCGTCCGTACTCGACGAGGTAGATCGCGGTGAGCAGGCCGATCGGCGCGGCGATCAGGGTCGCCAGGCCCACCTGCTCCAGGGTGCCGATGAGGGCGTGGTAGATGCCGCCGCCGGCCATCGCGTCCGGCAGGGTGCCCATCGAGTGGCTGAGGAAGTAGCCGTCGACGACCTTGGCGCCGCGCGCGACCGTCTCCCAGATGAGGGAGGCGAGCGGGATCACGGCCAGCAGGAAGCAGATCCAGACCAGGCTGGTGGCCAGGCGGTCCTTGGCCTGCCGGGTGCCTTCGACGGCGGCGGCGGTCAGGAACGTGCCGAGGACGAACAGCAGCGCGGCGATCAGGCCCCACTGGATGCGGCTCTCCAGGCCGAAGACCAGGCCGATGCCGCTGCCCGCGGCGGCCGCGACGACGGCGAGGCCGGCCGGGGCCCAGCGGGGCAGCCGGGGCTGCTTGAGCGAGACCGGGAGGGGTGCGCTGTCGGCGACGGGCCGCCGCGCGGTGACCGTGTTACTCATGCGTTGGCCCCCGAGTACTCCTTGCGGCGGGCGATGATCAGGCGGGCCGCGCCGTTGACGAGCAACGTGATGACGAAGAGGACGAGGCCGGAGGCGATCAGGGCGTCCTGCCCGAACTCGTCGGCCTCGCTGAACTTGCTGGCGATGTTCTGGGCGAAGGTGCCGCCGCCCGGGTCCAGCAGACTGGTGTTGATCAGGAAGCTGGGGGACAGGACGGTGGCCACCGCCATCGTCTCGCCGAGCGCGCGGCCCAGGCCCAGCATCGAGGCGCTGATGACACCGGAGCGGCCGAACGGCAGGACCGACATCCGGATGACTTCCCAGCGGGTCGCGCCGAGCGCGAGCGCGGCCTCCTCGTGCATCTTCGGCGCCTGGAGGAAGACCTCGCGGCTGACGCTGGTCACGATCGGCAGGATCATGATGGCGAGCAGGATGCCTACGGTGAACAGCGACCGGGCGGCGCCGTCCCCGTAGGCGAAGACGCCGGTCCAGCCGAGGTGGTCGTCCAGCCAGCCGTACAGGCCGGTGAGGTGGGGCACGAGGAACAGGGCGCCCCACAGGCCGTAGATGATGCTGGGGACGGCGGCGAGCAGGTCGATGACGTACCCGAGCGGGGAGGCCAGCCTGCGCGGCGCGTAGTGCGAGATGAACAGCGCGATGCCGACCGCGACCGGGACCGCGATGACCATCGCGATCACCGAGCTGACGACGGTGCCGAAGGCGAGGACCGCGATGCCGAACTTCGGCTCGGTGCCGGTGGCGGACCAGTCGAGGTAGGTCAGGAAGTTCGCGTGGTCCCCGGAGATGGCGATCACGGAGCGCACGGTGAGGAAGGCCGCGATGGCGGCCATGATCACCAGGAGGGCGATGCCCGAGCCGCGGGTCAGGCCGCGGAAGATCCGGTCTCCGGGGCGGACCGCCCGGCCGGCCGCCGGGGCGTCGGCGGGCGCGGGTGGTGGCGGTGGTGGGGCGCTGGATATCGACGGTGCTGAGTTCATGGTTTCTCCGGTCTGCGGGGCCCGGCGGGGGCTCCTGGCGCGGCGGTGCACCGGACGGGCGGCGGCCTGCGCGGGACGCGGGCCGCCGCCCGGTGGGTCAGGAGAGCGCGGCGACGGCCGAGCGGACCTTGTCGGCGATCTCGGCCGGCAGGGGCGCGTAGCCCAGCTCCCCGAGGGCGTTCTGGCCGTCCTTGCCGGCGATGTAGGTCAGGAAGGACTTGGTGGCGGGCAGGGTCTCCGCCTTGTTGCCCTTGTCGCAGGCGATCTCGTACGTGACCAGGGTGATCGGGTAGGCGCCCTCGGCCTTGGTGGTGTAGTTCAGCTTCAGTGCCAGGTCGCTGCCCTTGCCGACCTGCTTGGCCTCGGCGATGGCCTTGGAGGCGTTGTCGACGGTGGCCTCGACCGGGTCCTTGGCGCCGGTGTCCAGCTTGACGGTGTTGAGCTTGCCGGCCGTGGCGTACGACAGCTCGAAGTAGGAGATGGCCCCGCTGGTCTGCTTGACCTGCGAGGACACACCGGCCGAGCCGGACGCGGCCTGGCCGCCCTTGCCCTCCCAGGTCTTGCCCGGCTCGTGCTTCCAGGCGTCGGGGGCGGCGCCCTTGAGGTACTTGGTGAAGTTGTCGGTGGTGCCGGAGTCGTCGGAGCGGTGGAACGCCTGGATCTTGAGGTCCGGCAGCTTGGCGTCCGGGTTGAGCTTCTTGATTGCCTCGTCGTTCCAGTTGGTGATCTCCGAGTCGAAGATCTTGGCGAGGGTCGGCGCGTCCAGTACGAGGTTGTCGACGCCGGGCACGTTGTAGCCGACCGCGATCGGGCCGCCGACCATGGGCAGGTTGATCGCCTGGCCGCCCTTGCAGACCTTCTTGGACTTCTCCACCTCCTCGGGCTTGAGCGCCGAGTCGGAGCCCGCGAAGGCGGTCTGGCCCTGGAGGAAGGTGGTGATGCCCGCGCCGGAGCCGGTGGGCTGGTAGTTGATGTCGGTGTCCTTGCAGGCGCCCGAGTAGGCCTGCACCCAGGCGTCCATGGCGTTCTTCTGCGCGGACGAGCCGGACGCGAGCAGTTTGCCCTTGCCCTCGCACTTGATGTCGCCGGTCTTCGCCGCGGAAGCCGCCCCGCCGCCACCACTGGTGTCGTCGGAGCCGCACGCCGACAGGGTCAGGGCACCGGTGACGGCGAGAGCGCCGACGGCGAGGGCGCGAGCCCGGTTCTTGCGCTGCAGCAGCTTCACTGTCGTGAGTTCCTTCCTGGGGCGCGCCGCTTGGTCGGCGTGCGGGGTGGAGATTCGGCTGGTCGTCGGCGCGGCGACCGGGTGGTGACGTTGCGGTCACTGTGCGGCGGCCGCGGGGATCGGGCAAGGGTCGCGGGGGCCGGTGGCCCGGTGGTTCAAGCAATGCCGTGCCGCGTTCCCCCCGCAGGAGGGGCGCGCCGCTCGGTACGGCCGAAATTAGGCAGATCAGGTGAAGCGGCCGATGGAGGAGAGTGAACGCGGGGTGAACCTCGGCCGTCGGATGGGGGCGGCGTACGAACGGTCCGGAATCCTCCGCGTTGCTCTGTCGGATTACCCGCCGGTATGGCAGCATCCGCGCCTGTAGAGGTGCGCGAATCGGTGCGGACCGACCGGAGGTGGCTGGTGGGGCGGCAGGGGGCAGGGCGGGGCAAGCACGGCGGGTACGGCAAACGCGACGTACGGGACCGGGCGGGTGCGGCGGACGCGCCGCGGGAGCCGGGGGAACGGAGCCGGGCGGGCGCGGGGAGCCGGCGGGGTGTGCGGAAGCCGCGCGGCAGCGTGCCGGCCGCGGCGGCGGTGGTCCTGGGGGTGACCGGAATCCTCGGCGGGACGGCTCCGGCCGCGTACGCCGATCCCGGCCCGGCCGTGTCCGAAAAGCGTCTCGAAGAGGTGCGCAAGGAGCTCGAAGGTCTCTATCGCACGGCGGAGCGGGCCACCGAGGCGTACAACGCGGCGCAGGAGCAGGTCGCCCTCCAGCAGAAGGAGATCGTCAAGCTGGCGCGGACCATCGACCGGACGCAGCGGACGATGGACGAACTCAAGCGGCAGGCGGGCGCGCTGGCCAGCGCGCAGTACCGGGGCGGCGGCATTCCCCCCGAGGCCCGGCTGATGCTCAACGAGGACCCCGAGCGCTTCCTCGACAACGCCACTCTGGTGCGCAAGGGCCAGCACGCCGCGAAGGACCTGAGCGATCAACTCGCGCGCACCAGGTCGGCGTTGGACGGGTACGCGCAGGACGCCACCGACCGCTGGGAGCGGCTGGAGGAGAACCGCAGGAAGGCCGGGGCCGCGCAGCTCGATGTCCGCAAGAAGATCGAGGCCGCACAGCAGCGGGAGTCGGAGCTGGCCGCCGGGGAGAAGGAGCGGCTGAAGAAGCTGGAGGACGCGCGGGCGCTCCAGGAGCAGCAGAAGTGGCTGGATTCCGGTGTGCTCAAGGACATCGGCGCGCATGCCTCGGACGCGGGCAAGAAGGCCGTGGCGTACGCGACTTCGCAGATCGGCAAGGACTACGTGTGGGGCGCGGAGGGCCCGGACACCTTCGACTGCTCGGGCCTGACGATGCGGGCCTGGCAGGCGGCCGGCCGGCCGGTCCCGCGGACGTCCCAGGAGCAGTGGCGTCAGTTGCCGCGCGTCGGCGTGCGGGAGATGCGCCCGGGCGACCTGATCATCTATTTCCCCGACGCGAGCCATGTCGGCATGTACATCGGTGACGGCGCGATCGTGCACGCGCCACGGCCGGGCCGGCAGATCACCGTCACCGGGGCCGGGTCGATGCCGGTCCTCGGGGTGGTGCGGCCCGACCAGTAGGGGCCGGGGCGGTGTGCGGGGGCGCACGTAGGGGGTGCGGTGCCGTGCGGGCCGCGGCTCGGGCCGTGCGTGGCGGGGCTCGTGCCGCCGTGCGCGACGGAGTCCGCGGTTCCCTACGCAGCGTGAGGGGTACGTGCGTTTCGTCACGGGGCGCGGGGGGCCAACCTGACGCGGTCGGGGTGATGTTCGTCATTCCGCGGTCCCGCTTTTCCAGGTCACACGGTGTGTGGGGGATGGCATATGACAAGTGGCGGGTGCCGCCGACCATTCCGTAAGGCTCCGCGCTAGCGCTATGGTCACCTCTCGGTGCCCGGTTGGCGCACTGCCCGGACCGACCGCCGGGCGGCGGCGGAACCGGGCACAGTGGCGCGCCGTTCGGCGGGCCGGTGCACCCTCGGGGGGAGGGAAGGAAGCAGAGCATGTCCGTACCCATTCCGCGCCAGCGGACGGCCGTACTGCCGCAGGAGGCGGCGCCGGCGGGCGACGCGCGCGACGACGCGGCGCGCGCGGCCGGACCGGCGGCGGCGCCCGCGGGCGCCGTGGGCGGCCCGGACGCCTCTGCCGCCGCCGGCCCCGAAGCCACGCACCCCGGCCCCGCCGCGCCCGCTTCCTCGGCCGCCTCCCGCTCCGGCGACACCGGCCTGACCCTGCTGCTCATAGGCGAGGACCCCACCAGCTCCGTGCCCGAGACGCGGGACTGGGAAGGCCGCAAGGTCCGCGTCCGTACGGCCCGCAACCTCACCGAGGCGGAGCGGCTGCTCACCGACGACGTGCACTGCATCCTGCTCGACCTGGCGCCCGCGGGCACGCGGGAGCGTACGGACCGGGACGGACCCGCGGCGGCGGAGGACGGCGGTCACGACGAACTGGGCGCCCTGCGCGCGGTGCTGCGGCTGGCCCCCTCCCACGCCGTCCTCGCGCTGACCTCCGAGGCCGACGCCGAGCGGGCCGCCGAGGCCGTCCGCGTCGGCGCGCAGGACTACCTCTTCCGGGACGAACTCGACGGCGCGGTCCTCAGCCGGGCGGTGCGCTACGCCGTCGAGCGCAAGCGCGCCGACCTCGCGCAGCGGCAGCTCACCGAGTCGCGGATGCTGGCCCAGGAGAACCGCCGCCTGGAGCGCGGCCTGCTGCCCACGCCGCTCCTGGACGGCTCCGACCTGCGCTTCGCGGCCTGCTACCGCCCCGGACGCAGCCGCGCGCTGCTCGGCGGCGACTTCTACGACACCGTACGGACGGCCGACGGCACCGTGCACGCGATGATCGGCGACGTCTGCGGCCACGGCCCCGACGAGGCCGCGCTCGGGGTGGAACTGCGCATCGCCTGGCGGGCGTTGACCTTCGCCGGGCTGTGCGGTGACGCCCTGCTGTGCACCCTCCAGAAGGTCCTGGAGAACGAGCGCGCCGACGATGAGATCTTCGCGACGCTGTGCCTGGTGGACATCGCGCCGGACGGGCGGCACGCCGGGGTGTGCCTGGCCGGCCACCCCGCGCCGCTGCTCGCCCGGTCCGGCGGGGCGCCGCGGCTGCTCCCGCAGGAGGACGGCGGCCCGGCGCTCGGCCTGCTGCCGCACGCCCGCTGGCCGCGCCGCCAGGTCGCGCTGGGCGGCGCCTGGAGTCTGATGATGTACACGGACGGCCTGATCGAAGGCCGCGTCGGCAACGGCAACCAGCGCCTCGGCCAGGAAGGCATGGCGGAACTGGTGGGGCGGCGGATGGCCGCCGGGCTGCGGGGCGAGGACCTGCTCGACGCGGCGGTCACGGAGGTGCGGGACCTCAACGGCGGGGAGCTGACGGACGACGTGGCCGTCCTCCTGCTGGACCGGGAACGCGCACGGAACTGACGGACGCGCTCGCGCCGCTACCGGCCGCCGTTGAACGGCCCGTACGGACCGTCGGAACTCGACCCGCCGCGGCGCGGGCCCCGGCCGCCGGCGATGCCCTTGAGCGCGGGCCGCACGTCGACCGTATAGACGATCACGGCGATCAGCCCGATGACCGGCAGGAACGACATCAGCGGCAGCAGGAACAGCAGCGCGGTGGCCAGCACCAGGAAGATCAGCCACATGCCCTTGGTCTGCTTGTCGGCCGCCCGGTAGGCGTCCTCCCGGCGCACGGCTGCGTCGACGAGCATCACGGCGGCGTACACGGCCAGCACTAGCTGCACCCAGCTCAGCACGTTCTGGAATCCGTAGATCAGCACTGCCACCACCCGTTCGACTCGGTCCGTCGTCGGCCCACCGTACCCGGAGAACGGGCCGGACACGCGTCGCGTGCCCGGCCCGCTGTCGCGGAGTCGTCAGAGCCTGGGGCCCCGACCCTTGCTTGTCGTTACTTGTCGTTCTCGCCCGGCGTGGTCTTCTTGGCCGTCGTCTTCTTGGCGGGCGTGGTCTTCTTGGCCGGAGCCGTCTTCGCCTCGGTGCCGCCCTCCGCGCCGACCGGGCCGGTCACGCCCGGGACCACGGGGCGGGGCTCCGTCACGGGCTCCGTCACGGGCTCCTGCTTCGGCTCCGGCTCGATCGCGACGGCGAGGTCCTCGGTGGCGTCGGCGGCATCGCTGCGCCAGTTCTGCACCGCGCCGCGACCGCGGTCGGCCAGACCCTCGTAGCCCTCCCGTGCCTTGACGGCGGTCTCGGCCAGCCGGCCCACGCCCTGGAGCACGAGGTCCTGCGTCTGCTGGCTCAGCTTCTTGAAGTCGGCGTCGAGCAGGCCGAACTGCCGGGTGATCCAGTCCTGCGCCTCCTTCGCCTCCTTGGTGACGCGGTCCTGCACGACCTTCGGGTCGGTGTTGCGGACGGCCTCGAAGCGCTTGGGGGCCTCCTCGCGGATCTTCTCGACCAGAGCCGGGAACTCCTTGGCCTTCTCGGCGGCGAGGTCCACACCGCCGGCGAGGGCGTACAGCGGCGTCGGGTCGGTGACAGCCTTGCGGAGGTCGTCGGTGATGGCCATGGCGTGGTTCCTCCTGGAATCGGTGGTCGGTCGCTCAGGTGGCGTGCGGGTCGCCGTCGGCCTCTCGGGCGTCCGGAGCGGGCTCGGGCGCCGTGGCGCCACCGCTCTCGCCGCGTCCGCTCCCGTGTCCGTTCTCCTTGCGGAAGGACTCGTAGATCTGGAGCAGCACCTGCTTCTGCTGCTCGGTCAGCGCGGGGTCGGTGAGGATCGCGGTGTGCACCTCGACCCCGTCCACCTTCCGCTCGTCGAGGATCCCGGCCTGCACGTACAGCGTCTCGGCGGAGATCCGCAGCGCCTTGGCGAGCTGCTGCAGGATGTCCGCGCTCGGCTTGCGCAGCCCGCGCTCGATCTGACTGAGGTACGGATTGGACACCCCGGCGGCATCCGCGAGCTGCCGCAGGCTGAGCTGCGCGGTGCGCCGCTGCTCCCGCAGGAACTCGCCGAGATTGCCGACGTTGAGTGATGCCATACCCCGATGGTGCGCCATCGTGCTAACTATTGCAAGCGAGCGCTAGCAAAAGTGGCGCAGGGCGTGGGGGCCGAGCGCTTCGGTTGGCCGGTGAGCGGTTCGTGTCGCGTCTCTGGGGAGCTGAGGCGGTGGCGGTCGTCGTGCGGCATGTGGTTGCACGCCTCACTCGATCCCGGGCATCCGGTGCGGTGTCTCGGTCATCCTGAGGCGCCTCTGCCACGAACGCCGCCGCGGCCGCGCTCACGCGAGGCCCCTCGACGTGCCGGACGGTCGAGGCCCCACGACGGGGCCGGGCGGTGAGGACGAGCTTGCCCCGGAGGTGACCGGCGTCGAGCAACCGGTGCGCGTCGGCGACGCGTTCGGACGGGCACGTCTCCCGCACATGGACCCGGAGGCTGCCCTGTTCGACGAGACCTCGACGCGCTCGACACCGCCGGTCCCGAGCCGGTCGCCCGCAGCGACTGAGGCCCCCGCCGGGGCACTCGGTCGGCGCGGCGTTCCCGTGGTCACCGGCTGGGCTCGTCACCTTTGGTGTGGCAAGCAGCCGATGCCTCGTCTCAAGCGGGGCAGACGGCTGCGCATCGTCTCGCTGGACCTGAGGTGCCGCAGGTTGGACCCTTCCCCTGCCCCACCGTGAGTGGGCCCCGACCGTTCGATGGGCCGGTTGAGTGTTCCGTGACCGTCAGGGCACGTCTCGGAGTGCGAGTGCCTCGGCGACCGTCGTGCCGCTGCGCCGCGCGTACGTCATGCGTTCGCGTACGGCACGCAGCGTTCGGGGCCGGTATCCGGATCCGCCGCAGCAGCTCTTGTGGAAGCCCACGCCGGCGTTCAGCAGCACGGTGAGCGTCCGCCATGCCGCGACGTCCCGCCGCCGGGGCGCCGCGAACGCCGATCCCGCATGGATCATCGGCTCCGCGCAGCGCGGGCAGACACGCTGTCTCGCCCGGTCGTGAGGCTGCTTGTACGAGACCCGGCAGGAGAGGCAGACGTACGAGGTTTTCCCATTGGTCACCTGGTCAGCCTATAGATCGTTGTGAAGTCCGCCAGTGGGTTTCCTGGGGCGGAGGGCTCGGTCGGGGGGGATCGGCCGTCCCGCTCGACCGGCCGGCTGAAGCGCTCAGGCACGCCACGGGTCCGCGCGCGCCCCGGTGACCGCCCGGCGCGTCCCGTGGCCCGGCGTGGTGCGCCGTCACCGAGGTGGTGGGACCTGGGCGTCCGGTGTGGGGCGGGTGGGGGCGGTCAGCGCTGTGGAGGCGGCGGTGAGGATGTTGGCGAAGGTGCGGGTGATGATCGGTCGTGCGACGGACCGGGTGAGGAAGCCGCCGATGAGGGGGACGGGGATTTCGGCGCGGGTGGTCCACCGTACGTGGGTGCCGCCGTCGGCGGTCTCGGTGAACGTCATACGGCCGAGTTCGTGCCGGGACGGCGGCAGGCTGCGCTCGACGACGTACTCGGTGGCGTACGGCGGGTCGTACTGGGTGATGCGTTCGCGGAACCAGCCGATCAGCCAGAGGTGGCTGCGTACCGCGCCGACGCCGTAGGGCGCGGTCTCGCCGTGCCGGGTCAGGCGGCAGCGCACCACCAGGGGCGAGCGGGTGTAGTGGGTGGTCGTGGTGAGCCAGGCGAACACCGTTGCGATCGGGGCGTCGATGACGCGTTCCACGGTCATGGTTTCCATGGCTGGGGTCCTCCTCTGTCGAGTGTGCGCACCGCGTCGGCGCGGTGCAGCTTGTCCGGGTTGCGGACGCCGTAGAGGCCGGTGATCCGCCCGTCGCGGACCTCGAAGGCGACCAGCCAGTCCAGCCCCTCGTCCGTCACGAACCGCGCCGCGGCCATGCCGTTGTACGTGGCGGGCTCGACGCGGGCGGTGGCGGCGCTGGTGCGGTACACGCCGAGGACGAACCGGGCGACCTCGGTGCGGCCGGTGACCGGGCGGCGGGCGGCGGCCGCCTTCCCGCCGCCGTCGGAGATCACCACGACGTCGGGCGCCAGCAGGTCCATCAGCGACTGGATCTCACCGGTGGCCGCCGCGGCCAGGAACCGCTGGACGACCTCCCCGGTGGCGTCCGAGACGGGCTCGAAGCGGCGGCGCCGCGCGTGGACGTGGCGCCGCGCGCGGTGCGCGATCTGCCGTACGGCGACCTCGGTCTTGCCGATCGAGGCGGCGATCTCGGCGTGGGTGTAGCCGAACACCTCGTGCAGCACGAACACCGCGCGCTCGGTCGGGTTCAGCGTCTCCAGGACGAGCATCATGGCCATCGACACCGACTCGGCCAGCAGCGCGTCCTCGCTCACCCCCGGCGTCGTACGGATCGGCTCCGGCAGCCACATGCCGACGTAGTCCTCCCGCCGCGCCTTGACCGCGCGCAGGTGGTTGAGGGCCTGCCGGGTCACGGTGCGGACCAGGTAGGCGCGCGGATGCTCGACCGTGGCCGGATCGACCGCGCTCCACCGCAGGTAGCTCTCCTGGAGCACGTCCTCGGCGTCGGCGGCGCTGCCCAGCATCTCGTAGGCGATGGTGAACAGCAGCGAACGGTGCTCGGTGAAGGCGTCCTCAGCCACGGTGTACCCCCACGTCGGGCGGGCTCTGGCACCCCTGCATGGCAGCCGGCTCCTTTCCTCGGATGTCATGGAGACACCCCGTGTCGCAAAAGCGTGACAGGTCGCCGGTGTGGCCCGCCTCACAGCGGACGGGCGGCGCCGCCCGGGGCGGGCGAGTGGGCCCGTACCGCCGGGGACCCGCTCCGGAGGGGGAAGGAGCGGCGGCGGTACGGGCCCGGCCGGCCCGGCGCCTGGGGCGAGGGTGCGGTGCCCGGCGGAGGGTCCGGTGCCCAGCGCGCGGGCCCGCCGCCTAGTGCGGCGGTCTGGTGCCCATGGCGACCGTGGCGCAGAGGTCGTCGTCCGTCACCAGCCGGGTGGCGAGGCCGTTGCGGCGGAAGGCTTCGAGGGTGTGCGGGGCCTGGCGTTCGCTGGTCTCGATCAGGAGGTGGCCGCCGGGGGCGAGCCACCGGAGTGCGCCGGCCGCCACCCGGCGCTGGACGTCGAGGCCGTCCGTGCCGCCGTCGAGCGCCACACGGGGCTCGTGATCGCGGGCTTCCGGGGGCAGCAGGCCGATCGCCTCGGTCGGGACGTAGGGGGCGTTGACGACGAGGAGGTCGACGCGTCCGCGCAGGGCGGGCGGCAGCGGGGCGTAGAGGTCCCCTTCGTACACCCGGCCGGCGGCGGGCGGGATGTTGCGGCGGGCGCAGCGTACGGCGGCGGGTTCGATGTCGGTGGCGTGCAGATCGATACGCGGAGCCGGGGCGGGCGGTGCGGCGGCCGGGGCCGCGGGGCCGGTCACGGCCGCGGCCAGTGCCGCGCCGACCGCGCCCGTACCGCAGCACAGGTCGACGACGACGGGCCGCGGTCCGGCCGCGGCGCGGGCGCGCAGCAGTGCGGCGGCCTGTCCGACGAGGAACTCGGTGCGGCGGCGGGGGACGAAGACGCCGGGGTCGACGGCGATCCGCAGGCCGCAGAACTCGGCCCAGCCGATGACCTGTTCGAGGGGGAGGCCGGCGACCCGGCGGTCCGTCATGGCGGTGAGGTCGGACGGGGTGCGGGCCGTGGTGGCGAGGAGGTGTGCCTCGTCCTCGGCGAACACGCAGCCGGCCGCGCGGAGTCGGGCGACGAGGCCGTCGAGGGCGGGGGCGGCGGGGGAGGGAGAGGGCGGGGGAAGCGACATGCGGTCGAGCCTTTCGGGGTGCCGAAGGGCGCTCTCGCGGTCACCTGCCTCGGAGGGACCGTTCAGCCGTGGGGTGAGAGCACCCGGCCTGGACAGCGGTAATGGGTCTCACCTCCTTGGTCGTCCACTGTGTGGGCTGGTCACTTTACCCGAACCAGGGGGCCGGGGCGGGGCGGATGCGCGGGCCGGGGCCCCGGCCAGGGGGCGCGCGGTGGCGGGCTTCGCGCCCGTCGGGCCGTCGCCGGTCTCGACGTGGCGGTGCCGGGGCTGGAGGGTGGAGGCGGGGGCCACCGCGGGAGGTGGTGACCGGCGGGTCACCGCGGCGCGTGGCCGGGAAGGCGGGCGGCTGTGGCGGGTGCCGAGAACCCTTACATGCGGGGGCTGTTCGCCCCGGTGCGGGAGGAGACCACCGCGTACGACGTGGCCGTGACCGGCCGGATTCCGGAGGAGCTGGACGGGCGCTACGTCCGCAACGGGCCCAATCCGCTGGGCGTGGACGACCCGGCGGCTTACCACTGGTTCAGCGGCGACGGGATGCTGCACGGCGTACGGCTGCGCGGCGGCCGCGCCGAGTGGTACCGCAACCGCTGGGTGCGGTCCGACGCGATGGCGCTGCGGCTGGGCGAGAAGATCCTGCACGGCCCGCGCCACCTGGACATGGACTTCGCCCCGAACACGCACGTCACGCGCTTCGCCGGGCGCCTGCTCGCGCTGGTCGAGGGCGGCGCGCTGCCGTACGAGCTGGACGGTGAGCTGGACACGGTGGGCCCCTTCGACTTCGCCGGCACCCTGCCGGGCGGCCTCGCCGCGCACACCACCATCGACCCGGACACCGAGGAGCTGCACTGTGTGGCGTACTGCTGGGCCTGGCCGTACGTGCAGTATCTGGTCGCGGGGACGGACGGCCGGATCCGGCGGCGCGTGGACATACCGGTCGACGGGCGGCCGATGATGCACGACTTCTCGCTGACCGAGCGACATGTGCTGCTGTACGACCTGCCGGTGGTCTTCAACCCGGGCGGTGTGGGAATCGGCCCGTCCTTCCCGTACGTGTGGGAGCCGGGGCGCCCGGCCCGGCTGGGTGTGCTGCCGCGCGAGGGGGAGGCGTCGGACGTGCGGTGGCTGGAGATCGACCCGTGTTTCGTCTTCCATCCGATGAACGCGTACGAGACGGAGGACGGCAGCGGCCGGATCGTCGTGCATCTGGTGCGCTACGACCGGCTGTTCGCGAAGGGGCGCACGGGTCCGGACGGGGCGCCGCCCGCGCTGGAGCGGTGGACGGTGGACCTCCGGGCGGGCCGGGTCCGGCGGGAGCGGGTGGACGACCGGCCGGTGGAACTGCCGCGGGTGGACCCGCGGCGGCTGACGCTGCCGCACCGGTACGGGTACGCGGTGCTGGAGTCCGGCGCCGCGGACGTGCGGGTGGCGCAGTTCCCGGGGACGGAGCGGGTGGGGGCCGGGCTGCTGAAGTACGACCTGGCGCGCGGCACCAGCGAGGTGCGCCGCTTCTCGCCGTGGGGCGGCGTGGGGGAGGCCGTGTTCGTGCCCGCCGGCCCGGACGCCGCCGAGGACGACGGCTGGCTGCTGGCGTACGTGCTCGACCCGGAGCGTGACGCCACGGATCTGGTCGTGCTCCACGCCCGGGACTTCACGGGCGAGCCGGTCGCCCGGGTGCACCTGCCGGTGCGGGTGCCGGTCGGGTTCCATGGCGCCTGGATACCGGACCGGGAGTGAGCGCGGAGGAGGGAAACCGTTGCCCCCGGTTTTTCCGATGCGTTTGCATTGGTACGGTGTCGGGACGGCGACGGAAGGGGACGGCATGTCCGGGAACGACGAACGGGTGGCGCGCGCCGGGGCGGCGCTGGAGACGTACACGCTCTCCGAAGAGGGCTGGCGGGCGAGCCCGGGGGAGACGCTCCAGCGGGTACTGGCCGACCTGATGCACTGGTGCGACGCCACCCAGCGCGGCTTCGACCGGTCGCTGGCGGCCGCCCGGGAGCGGTACGCGGAGGAGCGGGGGTAGCGAGTCGCCCCGGCGCGGTCCGGGCGCCCGCACGCGGTCCGGGCGCCCGCACGTGGTCCGGCTCCGCTGCGCGGTCCGGCCGGCCCTCCGCGGTCCGGCCGCCACGCGGGGCACGAGCCCGACCCCCGTGCGGGATCGTGCCCCACCTGCGAAGAACCGGGCCGGCCGGACCGTACGGACTCACCCCCCGTACGGCCGCGCCTCCCGCGCCTCGCGCAGCGCGTGCGCCCACCAGGCGAGCTGGTCCAGCAGCACGGTGGCGGCCCGGTCGGCGTCCAGGGGCTCGCGCAGCGCCCCCTCGTCGTCGAAGAGGCGGCCGGCCATCGGGAAGCTGACCGTTTCGCGCACGGTCGTCGCGTGCAACTCGGCGAACACCAGACGCAGTTGCTCGACGGCGCGCAGGCCGCCGGAGATCCCGCCGTACGACACGAAGCCGACCGGCTTGGCCTGCCACTCCTCGCGCAGCAGGTCGACGGCGTGCTTGAGCGGGGCGGGGAAGGAGTGGTTGTACTCGGGGGTGATGACGACGAACGCGTCCGCCGTGCCGACGCGCTTGGCGTAGGCCGCCATCTCCTCGCTGCCGTAGCGCAGTTCGTAGGGGCGGATCTCGTCGAGGTCGATCACGTCGGTCACGACGTCGGCGCGTCGGCCGGCGTGCCCGGCGAACCAGTTCGCGACGACGGGTGCGAACCGGCCCTCGCGGGTGCTGCCGACGATGACGGCGAGGGTGAAGGGGCGCTCGGGCATGGCGGGGCCTCCAGAAGGCGGTGGAGCGAAACCGGCGGTCGGCTTCGGAACCAGACGCTAAAACCTCAACCAAAGTTGATGTCAAGGAGTGGCCCTGGGCTCACGCCGCTCCGGCGGGCCGGCCCCGGCGGGGCCACCGCCCCGCCGCCCTCCCGCCCCGCCGCCCCCGGACGCCCCGGGGTCACTCCGCCCCGAACAGCGCCAGCAGATCGGCCTTCTGGAACATCCGGGCCGTCTCCACCGCCGACGGCGTTCCCGCGGACGGGTCGGCGCCGTGCGCCACCAGGAGGCGGACGACCGCGTCCTCGCCCTTGAAGACGGCCCCGGCGAGCGGCGTCTGGCCCCGGTCGTTGGGGCGGTCCGGATCGGCGCCGCGCTCCAGCAGGGCCGTCACCGCGCCGGCGTGGCCGTGGTAGGCGGCGAGCATCACCAGGGAGTCGCCCTTGTCGTTGGTGAGGTTGGCGGGCACACCGGCGTCCACGTACGCGGCGAGGGTGTCGGTGTCACCGTGCCGCGCCAGGTCGAAGACCTTGGCCGCGAGTTGCAGCACCTCGGGGTCGTGCGCGTGCTCGGTCGTGTCGGGACCCTGTGGCTCCGTGTTCGCGTCACTCATGGTCGCCGGCCTCCTGCTCTGGTGGTGCGGCGGTGTCCTGCAACTCCCGCCTGGGCCTTTACTTGTCCCCGCCACCCTATTCAGCACACCTGCCGGGCGGCCTCGGCGCGCGCCGGGGCCGCGTCCGGCGGCGCGTCAGAAGCTGTCCGGGCACCACGGCCGGCGCGCCGTGTGCAGCAGGAGGTCGGCGGTCGCCAGGGCGCCCGGCCGCTCCTCGTCGACGTGGCCCAGCGCGGCCAGCCGGACCGCGGACTCGTCGCCCAGGTAGAGCGCCGCGAAGGCACCGGCGTCCAGGGTGAGTTCCGCGCTCCGCCGCGTACGCGTGCAGGTGGCACCCTCCGGCCCGGCTTCCAGCAGGAACCGCCCGTCGGCCAGGCCGGCCGCGTCCCGCACCTGGAGGACCAGGGAACCGCTCAGCGGATACGTCCGGGCCGCCAGCAGCCGCGGCAGGTCCAGCGGCCGGATCCACAGGAAGTCGGCGTGCTGCGCGGTGCGCGCCGCGCGCGGGTCGCCGAGGTGGAACGGCAGCAGGTCGCCGGGCCCGCGCAGCCCCGTCCTGACGTGCAGCACCCAGTCGATCGAGCACAGGAACCGCCACAGGGCCCGCTCGGCGGCCGGGGTCGTCGCGGTCAGGCGGTCGACGATGACGGTGTTCCGCGGCAGCTTGTGCTCCCACACGTCGTCCACCCGGTACGTGACCAGGCCCCCGACCTCGCCGGACGCGGACCGGTGGACGGCGTGAAAGCGCTCCTTGGCGGGGATCTGCGGGAGCGGGACGGCACCGGTGTGGGTCTGCCACCAGGAGGGGGGCAGGTCGATCGCGCCGGGCTGCCCGGCACGGAACCGGTCGTGCAGCGCGGGGCCGACCTCCCGCACCTCGTCGGCGTCGGCGAAGTCGACCCGGCCGCCGTCGTCCGGGCCCGCGTACCGCGGATCCAGCCTGGCGCGCGCCACGTCGATGTGCCACTCGGTGCACCAGGTGGCCGGGCCGAAGCCGTACCGTCCGTAGATCGGGTACTCCGCGGAGATCAGCGTGGCGAGGGCGTCCCCGCGCTCCTTCGCGGCCCGCAGGTCGTTCGCCATCATCCGGCTGAGCAGGCCGCGCCGCCGATGGGTGGGGGAGACCGTCACGTTCGAGACCGCGTCGGCGGGCACCGCCGCCCCGCCGACGACGGTCAGCTCCTGCGCGAAGCTGCGGAACGTGGCGACACAGCGGCCGTCGTCGTACGCGCCCTGGGTGCGGTCCGGGTCGTACGTGCCGAGGCGGAGCTCGATCTCTTCCTTGGACACCTCCGGCGGCCGCAGGAAGCCCACCGCCATGGCCCGTGTCCAGTTGGGGAGATCCGTGTCGCCGACCGTACGCAGCTCGATGCCCATGGCCGTACGGTAGCGACGGCGCCGGCCCGCCCGCGCGGCAATATCGGGGGGGCGGGCCGGGCGCCGTACCGCCTCAGAACGCCGCGCGGATCTCCCCGACGCGCTCGGCGCCGCCGAGCAGCGGTGCCTCCTCGATGCGCGCCAGCACCGGCGACTCGACGCCCATCAGGCGCAGCACCCGGCCGAGTATCGGGCCGAGCGTGCGGGTCGCGCCGTCGTCCACCTTGAACGCCAGCGCCCGCCCGTCGGGCAGTGCCACCGCCTGCACGGCCTCCGCGCCCATCTTGGACAGCACGCCGGGCAGCGCCCGCATGAGCCAGGTGTCGGGGCGGCGGGTGCCGGCCACGTACTCCGGGTGGGCGCGCATCGCGTCGGCCACGCGCCGCTCCGGCGTACCGGCGTCGGCCAGCACGAAGTGCCGGAAGGAGCGGGCCAGGCCGGTCAGGGAGATCGCCATCAGCGGCGCGCCGCAGCCGTCCGTACCGATGTGCTCGACGCGCTCGCCGCTCGCGGAGCGCACCGCCTCCAGGGCGAGCCGCTGGAGCGGGTGGTCCGGGTGGAGGTAGGTGTCCAGCGGCCAGCCGTTGGCGGCGCAGGCGGCCAGCATGGCGGCGTGCTTGCCGGAGCAGTTCATGGTCAGCGACTCGCGCGCCCGGCCGGACGCCAGGTACGTCTCCGCCTCCACCGGGTCCAGCGGCAGGTCCGGCGGGGTCCGCACCAGTTCGGCGGACAGGCCGTGCTCGCTGAGCATCTTCTGTACGAGGTCGAGGTGGAAGCCCTCGCCGGAGTGGCTGGCGGCGGCCAGTGCCAGCCGTTCGCCCGACAGGTCCAGCCCCGCCCGCAGGATGGCGGCGGCCTGCATCGGCTTGTTGGCGGAGCGCGGGAAGACCGGGGAGGTCACATCGCCGAGCGCGGTCTGCACGCTGCCGTCCGCCGCCAGGACCACCAGCGCGCCGCGGTGCCGGCCCTCGACGAAGCCCGAACGCACGACTTCGGCGAGGACGGGGGATATACCGGCCGGGGCGGGCCCTTCGGTAACGGTGGTGGAGCTCATCGGCGGCCTTCCGGGAGGTGATCCGCGCCCCCCGGAGCGGTGCGGCCACCGGGTCAGGAGAGCAGATCGTCTACTTGTGCTTCACCTTCACGGTACCTGCGGGCGATCTCTGCACTGCAATCGTCGGCGGTCCGCTGCAGCGCCTGGCGCCGCCGGGACACCTGCTGCTCGTAGCGGACCAGGCGGCCCATCGCGTCGTGCAGCTCCTGGTCCGTACGGGCGGTGAGGTCCGACAGCTCCACCTCCCCGAGCATCTGCTCCGCGAGCTGCCGGTACTCCTCGCTGTGCGGCATCCCGAGCGTCACGTGGCGGGCCGAGGAGCGGTGCCGCGACGGCTCGTCCGTCAGGATCTCCGGGAGCCGGTCCAGCAGGGGCGAGTGCGGGGCCGTACGGCGGGTGCTCTCCGCCCGCAGGATGTCGATCCGGCCCTGGAGCAGCCGCCGCACATAGCTCAGATCGGCCTCCTCGCGCTGCGCCTCGCGCCGCAGTACGCGCAGGTCGGGCAGGCCCAGCAGACGCAGGTCGGGCCGCGGGACCGGGCGGAAGCGGTCGCGTTGCAGCGGCGGCCGGTGCGGTGCCGTGCCTGCCTGGAACATGGGACCGTCCTCCGTGCGGGCGGGCCCGGCGGGCGCCGGGGCCTGCGGGGTCGTACGGGCCGCCGTGGGCGCCGTACGGGCGATCGGTACGGGTCCGGGGGTGTGCCCGGGTCCGGCAGTGCTCATGAGTCGTTCCGTCCCCTCGTCCGGTGCGGTCGTGCGGGCACGTTGTCCGCGCGACGCACCGCGTGCACGCATCGTGCCACTGCGGGCGGGCCGTCCGCAGGGCCAGCCATGGCCATGGCACCCGAACGGCCCCGGACGGGCGGGGCTGTCAGGGCCCCGGCGGCGGCGTGCATCATGGGCGGTATGCGAGCTGTGGTGCAGAGGGTGGACGGCGCACGCGTCGAGGTGGACGGCGAGACGGTCGGGGAGATCGTCGGTGCGGGGCTGTGCGTGCTGGTCGGGGTGACGCACGACGACACTCCGGCGAAGGCGGCGCAGCTCGCCCGCAAGCTGTGGTCGGTGCGTGTCCTGGACGGCGAGAAGTCCTGCTCGGACACGGGTGCGGGCCTGCTGGTGATCAGCCAGTTCACTCTCTACGGTGACGCCCGCAAGGGCCGTCGGCCCACCTGGAACGCGGCGGCCCCCGGTCCGGTGGCCGAACCCCTCGTCGACGAGGTCGTCACCCGGCTCCGCGCCCTGGGCGCCGAGGTGGCCACGGGCCGCTTCGGCGCGGACATGAAGGTCACGCTGACGAACGACGGTCCGTTCACGGTCCTCCTGGAGGTCTGAGCGCCCGCGCCCGGCCGGCCCGGCGCCCTGGCCGGCCAGGGCGCCGGCCGCCCCTACGGTTCGACCACGACCTCCTGCGCCGCCGCGGTGCTCTCCGCGAGCAGCGGCGCGTCGATCGGGACGTTGCGCTTGACCAGGGCCAGCGCGATGGGGCCCAGCTCGTGGTGGCGGGCCGAGGTGGTGATGAAGCCGAGCTGGCGGCCCTCGGCACCGTCGGCGGCGAGCCGCACGGGGGCGCCGTGCGGCGGCAGGTGCACCTCACTGCCGTCCAGGTGCAGGAAGACCAGGCGGCGCGGCGGTTTCCCCAGGTTGTGGACGCGGGCCACGGTCTCCTGGCCGCGGTAGCAGCCCTTCTGGAGGTGCACGGCGGTGCCGATCCAGCCCAGCTCGTGCGGGATGGTGCGGTGATCGGTCTCCATGCCCAGGCGCGGCCGGTGCGCCTCGACGCGCAGCGCCTCCAGGGCCAGGGTGCCGACGGCCGGGCCGTGGGCCGCGGCGAAGCTCTCCAGACCGGCGCGGGGCAGGAAGAGGTCCCGGCCGTGCGGGGTCTCCCGGACGGCCGCGTCCTTCGGCGCCTCGGCGATGGAGCCGGCCGGCAGGTGGACGACCGCGTAGGCGTCCGTACGGTCGGCGACCTCGACGCGGTAGAAGAACTTCATGCTCTCCAGGTAGGCGATCAGCGCCTCCTCGTCGCCCGGCTCGGTGTGCAGCCAGGTCGTCTCCCCGTCGTCGACGAGGTAGAGGGCGTGCTCGATGTGGCCGTTGGCGGAGAGGATCAGCGCCTCGGTGGCGTGGCCGGGCGCGAGGTCGGTGACGTGCTGCGTCAGCAGCAGGTGCAGCCAGCTCAGCCGCTCGGGGCCGCTGACGGTGACCACACCGCGGTGCGAGAGGTCGACGAATCCGCGGCCGTCCGCGAGGGCGCGTTGCTCGCGGAACAGGTCGCCGTAGTGTGCGGCGACCCCTTCGTCGGGGGCCTCGGCTGGAACGGCACCGGGCAGCGACAGCAGCGGACTGGCTTCACGTTGGCGCGGCATGCCCCCAGCCTACGACCGGCGGGAAGGTGGCCGGCGCGCCCCCGGTGTCAGGCGCGCGGCCGGTCGTCCGGCGTCGGCGCCGCGCGCTTGCCGGTGCACGCCGCGCAGCGTCCGAAGATCGCGAAGTGCTTCAGGTCCGTGTCGAAGCCGAAGGTGTCCCGCAGCGTCGCCGTGAACGGTTCGGCGACCGACAGATCGGCCTCGATCACGTCCGTGCAGTCCCGGCACACCAGGTGGATGTGGTGGTGCCGGTCGGCGAGGTGGTACGTGGGCGCGCCGTGCCCGAGGTGGGCATGGCTGACCAGGTTCAGCTCCTCCAGCAGCTCCAGCGTCCGGTAGACGGTGGAGATGTTCACGCCGCCCGCCGTCCTGCGCACCTCGGTGAGGATGTCGTCGGGGGTGGCGTGTTCGAGTTTGTCCACCGCCTCCAGCACGAGCTGTCGCTGCGGGGTCAGCCGGTACCCGCGCTTGCGGAGGTCGCTCTGCCAGTCGCTGCTCACCACGCTCACAGTGTAGGAGGGTGCTCAGCGCCCGCCTACGCTCCGCAGGTAGCCGGAGAGGGCGGTGACGGCCGCCGGGTTGCGCGGGCTCTCCACCAGGTCGGCGTAGTCCATCACGTAGATGCGGTCGTTCTTGACCGCCGAGACGTTCTTCAGCGGCGCGTACGACTTCAGGAACGCCTTCTTCTGTTCGGCGGTCGGTGTGCCGTAGTCGTTGATGACGATCACGTCCGGGTCCCGCTCGACCACCGTCTCCCACCCGACCGTGGTCCAGGAGTCCTTGAGGTCCTTCATGACGTGGTCGCCGCCGGCCTTGGTGATGATGTCGTGCGGCCCGGCGAAGCGGCCGGAGGTCATCGGCTTGTCCTGGCCGCCGTCGTAGAGGAAGACGGTGGGCCGGGCGCCGTCCTCGGGCGCCTTGGCCTGGGCGTCGGCCACCTGCTTGCGGTACGTGGCGATCAGCGCGTCCGCCCGGTCCTCGACGTCGAAGATCTTCCCGAGGGTCTTCAGGTCGGTGTAGAGCGCGTCCAGCGGCGGCATCACGCCGCGCGCGCCGCCCTGACGGCCGTCGGCCCCGTTGCGGCACGACTCGGTCAGGACGTAGCTGCCGATGCCGAGCTTCTTCAGGGAGGCGGGGGTGACGTCGCTGTCCTCGCCGAAGCCGTAGTTCCAGCCCGCGAAGACCAGGTCGGCCCTGGCGTCCAGGGCGATCTCCTTGGTGATCGCCTTTTTGGAGAGCCAGGGCACCTTGGCGTACGCGTCCTTCCAGGCGACGGCGTCGATCCGGCCCCGGTACTCCGGCATGACGTACCCGGCCATGTGGTCCTCCAGGCCGAGCGCGAACATGATGTCGGCGATCCCGACGTCGTTGGTGACCACCCGCCGGGGCGCCTTGTCGTACGTCGTCCTCGTCCCGCAGTTCTCGACCGTCACCGGGTAGTGACCGGACCCGCTCGGCCCGGACGCCTTGGCCGCGCCGTCCTTGCCGTCCTCGGCGACGTGCGCGCCGCAGCCGGTGAGCGCGGCGAGCGTGAGGGCGGTGAGCAGGGCGGCGGTGCGGTGGCGGGTGCGCATGGGGCTCCTCGGGGCGGGCTTCACGACGGGCTTCGCGGGGGTTGGTACGGCAGGTTGTAGGGGGCTTGGTCCGGGGGGCGCGGCGGTCGTCAGGAGGCGGCCGACGGGGCGGTACGGCCGGGCAGGCGGTCGAACAGGAGCTGTACGGCGCCGGTTTCGGGGTGCGGTACGCGGTGTGCGCGCACCCCGAACACCTCGGCCAGCAGCTCCGGCCCCAGCACGTCGTGCGGCGCGCCGGAGGCGACGATGCGCCCGCCGGAGATGACGTACAGCTCGTCGCAGTGCCCGGCGGCCAGGTTCAGGTCGTGCAGCGCGGTCAGCACCGTCAGTCCGCTGTCCCGCACCAGCGCCAGCAGTTCGAGCTGCTGGGCGATGTCGAGGTGGTTCGTCGGCTCGTCCAGCACCAGCACCCGCGGCTCCTGGGCCAGCGCGCGGGCGATCAGGACGCGCTGCTTCTCCCCGCCGGACAGGCTCAGGAACGAGCGCTCGGCCAGGTGGGCCGCGCCGGTCCGTACCAGCGCCCGCTCGCACACCCGGAGGTCCGCCGCGCTCGGCCGCCCGGACCCGCGCTGGTGCGGCAGCCGCCCCATCGCGACGACCTCGGCGGCCGTGAACCCGAACTCGGTCGCCGACTCCTGGGGCAGCGCGGCCAGGTGCCGGGCCCCTTCGCGTACGCCCATGGTGTGCAGGTCGGTGCCGTCCAGCCGCACCGTCCCGGCGGCCGGGCGCAGCGCGCGGTAGGCGCAGCGCAGCAGGGTGGACTTGCCGCTGCCGTTGGGCCCGACCAGCCCGACGACCCGGCCGCTGTCCGCGCGCAGGGTGATGTCGTGCACGAGCCGGGCACCGGCCACGTCCACGGACACCGCGTCGATGTCGACCCGCATCAGACCCCGCCCCCGAACGTGTAGCCGCGGCGCCGCATCAGGAGGACGAAGGCCGGTACGCCGATCACGGCGGTGATCACCCCGACCGGCAGTTCGACGGGCGCCAGCAGCACCCGGGACAGGACGTCCACCCACACCATCAGCACCGCGCCCAGCAGCGGAGCCACCGCCAGCACCCGGCGGTGCCCGGCGCCCACCAGCATCCGGGTCACATGCGGCACCATCAGCCCGACGAAGCCGATCGCCCCGCTGACCGCGACCACCGCGCCGGTGACGGCCGCCGTGACCGCGAACAGTTCCCGCCGCAGCCGTCCGGGGTCCACGCCGAGCGCGGCGGCCGACTCGTCGCCCATGGCGAGCGCGTTCAGGCGGCCCGCGGAGAGCATCAGGTACAGCAGCGCGCCGGCCACCGCCGCCGCGGCGACGGGCAGTGAGCCCCAGCCCGCCCCGCTGAGGCTGCCGAGCAGCCACATCATGGCGGAGCGCGCCGCCTCGCCCCGGTCGGCGGCGAAGACCATCAGGGTGGAGAGTGCGGAGAAGCCGTAGTACATCGCGGAGCCGGTCAGCACCAGCCGCAGCGGCGTCAGGCCGTGCGCGCTGCGGGCCGCCGCGTACACCAGCGCCATGGCCAGCAGCGCCGAGCCGAAGGCGGCCGTGGACAGCGCCCAGACGCCGAGCGCCGCCAGCGAGCCGAAGAGCAGGACGGCGTTGGCACCGACCGCCGCGCCGGAGGAGATGCCGAGTACGAAGGGATCGGCGAGGGCATTGCGCACCAGGGCCTGGACGGCCACGCCGATGGCGGACAGCCCCGCGCCGACGACGGCGGCCAGGAGCGCGCGCGGGAAGCGCAGCTCCCACACGATGGTGTACGCGGAGACCTCGTCGGAGGTGATGGTGCCGCCGCTCAGCCCGGAGCCGAGGTGGCGCAGCACCTCATCCCACCCGATGCCGGCGGCGCCGAGGCCGACGCCGCACACCAGCGAGGCGAGCAGGACGACGGCGAGCCCGGCGACCAGCGGCCCGGTGGGCACCGGCGAGCCGGTACGCGGCCGGGCGCCGGCGGGGTCCGCGCCGTGGGCGGGATCTGCGGTACGGGCGGAGGCGGCCAAGAGGACGTACGCCTTCGGCTCGGGCCGTGTCCGTACGGTCAGGGGCCGGCGCGTGGCGCGAGGCCGGCGGCGGTGTCCCCTCGCAGTCCACGGCGAGTTGTCAGGAACGGGCGCCCCCGCGGGTGATCGGGCTGGCGGAACGGACGTTCCGCACACCGTTGCGGGTCAGCGCCGGACTCTCACCGGACTTCCCCCGCGGGGCGCTCTGCGACTGTGTGTGCTGTCTTGCGTGTGCTGTCTGACGTGCAGGCCGTCTACTTGAAGAAGGCGATGCCGTCGTCCGGCAGGTCCTTGAGGTCCTTGGCCCACTCGCTGGGGTCGACGACCTTCTTCAGGTGGGCCGACATGTACGGGCGCAGCGGCACCTCGGGGGTGGCCTTCTCGCCGACCCACATCAGGTCGCTGTTCACGTACCCGTACAGGCGCTTGCCGCCGGTGTACGGGCCGGAGGCGGCGGTGCGCGCCACGGCGTCGGTCGCCAGGTCGATCTGCGGCTTCTGGTCGGCCAGCTCGCCGTACCAGACCTCCGCGACACCGCCGTCGCGGATCATCACGATCTCGACCTTGCGGTCCTTGTCGATGCGCCAGTAGCCGGACTCGGTCTCCAGCGGTGCGACCTTCTTGCCCTCGGCGTCGAGCACCCAACTGTGCGAGGTGTATTCGAGGAAGTCACGCCCGTCGTGGGTGAAGGTGACCTCTTGGCCGAAGTTGCACTTCTCGGTACCGGGGAAGTCCGCGACGCCCGCGCCCTCCCAGTTGCCGAGCAGGAAGGCGAGGGGCACGAGGGCCGGGTTCAGGTCGGACGGGATCTCGATCATCAGCTCAGGCGATCTGTATCGGGGAAAAGGTGGTAGGGGCGCGCGAAGCGCTCGTACCCGGGGTGCGGGCGGCGGGCGGGAGTCAGCGCTGGCCCTGGTACAGCTTCTTCCAGGTCAGCCCGGCGAAGGCGACGACGCCGACGGCGACCAGGACGAGCAGGGTGGTGAAGACTGCCTCAAGCACGAGCGCGCTCCTCGGACGGAGTGAGGTGTTACGGACCGGAAGCGAGTCTAGTCGGCATGGCCGGTGGCGGCGCTGTGAGGTCGGTCCCGCCGGGTGACCGGCGGCGTGGGCCGCGGTTCTAGAGTGACCGTATGGCCAAGAAGCTGGTGATCAAGGTGACGGCGGGGTCGGACGCCCCCGAGCGGTGCTCGCAGGCGTTCACGGTGGCGGCGGTGGCCGTGGCCAGCGGGGTGCACGTCTCCCTGTGGCTGACCGGGGAGTCGGTGTGGTTCGCGCTGCCGGGGCGCGCGGCGGAGTTCGAGCTGCCGCACGCGGCGCCGCTGCCGGACCTGATCGACGGGATCGTGTCGGGCGGCGGCACCATCACCGTGTGCACCCAGTGCGCGGCCCGCCGGGACATCGACGAGAAGGACCTCATCGAGTGCGCCCGGATCGCCGGAGCGCAGGTCTTCGTGAGCGAGATCATGCCGGACGGCGTGCAGGCGCTCGTCTACTGAGGGCGGCTGAGGGCGGCGGGCCGGAGGACGGCTCAGCGGCGGCCGGAGCCGGGGCCGTGGTCGTCCAGCTCGCGCCACCACCGGTCCGACTCGGGGTCGCCCGACTCGTCCCACCAGCGCTCACCCGGCTCCCGCCGGTTGCCGATGATCGCCGCGAACGGCGGGATGACCATGGCGACCACGCACATCGCCACGGCCGCCGGTACGGACCACAGCCGTACGACGCCCCACGCCAGCACGAACAGGGCGATGCACACGCCCATCAGGACGAAGTACCGGCGGTGCCGGCGCTGCGCGGGCGGACGCTGGTGCGCGGACATGGTTCCACCGTAGATCCGGCCGCCGCGGCTGGGAAGCGCGGCGGGCCGCACCCCTTGCGAAGGCGTCCAAACCCCTGGGGCGCGGCCCGGCGGCCGTACGTGCGTACGTGGTGTCAGACGGCGATGGCGACCTCCGCGAGGCCACCGTGCTGCGCGACGACGGTGCGGTCCGCGGTCGCGCCCGGGACCAGGGCGCGCAGCGTCCAGGTGCCCTCGGCCGCGTAGAAGCGGAACTGCCCGGTCGCCGAGGTGGGGACCTCGGCGGTGAACTCGCCGGTGCTGTCCAGCAGGCGCACGTAACCGGTGACGGGCTGGCCGTCGCGGGTCACGCTGCCCTGGATCGTGGTCTCGCCCGGCTTGATGGCCGAAGCGTCCGGGCCGCCGGCCTTGGCTCCACACATGGGGGTACTTCCTTGGTGGTTGAGGGGTACGGGAGGGAGGCGGTGCGGCGGTGCGCTACTTGGCGGCGCCGAGCTCGATCGGCACGCCGACCAGCGAGCCGTACTCGGTCCAGGAGCCGTCGTAGTTCTTGACGTTGCTCTGGCCGAGCAGCTCGTGCAGCACGAACCAGGTGAGCGCCGAGCGCTCGCCGATGCGGCAGTAGGCGATGGTGTCCTTCGTCAGGTCCACGTTCTCGGCCTCGTAGAGGGCCTTGAGCTC
Organism: Streptomyces sp. NPDC018045; assembly: GCF_044327445.1. Taxonomy (NCBI): domain Bacteria; kingdom Bacillati; phylum Actinomycetota; class Actinomycetes; order Kitasatosporales; family Streptomycetaceae; genus Streptomyces; species Streptomyces sp. NPDC018045. Next base: position 307,262 of record NZ_JBIRFL010000007.1, on the reverse strand, counting down.
GTCGTCCGACTTGAAGGTGCCGTCGTCGTTGGCGTTCTTCGACCACGGGATGTTGCGGGCGCTCGGCACGTGGCCGGGGCGCTGCGACTGTTCCTGCGGCAGGTGTGCCGGGGCGAGCAGCTTGCCGCTGAACTCGTCGGGGGAGCGCACGTCGACCAGGTTCAGGCTGCCGATCGCGGCGACGACGTCGTCCCGGAAGGCGCGGATGGAGGTGTCCTGGGCCTTCGCCTTGTAGTCGGTCCTGGCGCGGTTCGGCACCTGCGAGCCGTCGACCAGGTCGCGCGAGTCCAGCTCCCACTTCTTGCGGCCGCCGTCGAGCAGCTTGACGCTGTCGTGGCCGTAGAGCTTGAAGTACCAGTACGCGTACGCGGCGAACCAGTTGTTGTTGCCGCCGTAGAGCACGACGGTGTCGTCGTTGGCGATGCCCTTCTCGGAGAGCAGCTTCTCGAAGCCCGCCTGGTCGACGAAGTCGCGGCGCACCGGGTCCTGGAGGTCCTTCTGCCAGTCGATGCGGACGGCGTTCTTGATGTGGTTCTTGTCGTAGGCCGAGGTGTCCTCGTCGACCTCGACGAGGACCACCTTCGGGTCGTCGATGTGGGCCTCGGCCCAGTCGGCGTCCACCAGGACGTCGCTACGGCTCATGTTGTTCTCCTCCGGGGCAGTTGCGGGGCACGCGTACGCCGATGCGCGCTGCGGCGAGGGGCGCGGCGCTGCGTGGGAAGTGGCAGGGACGGCCTGGGTGGGCCGGGCGGGGACGGGGAAAGACGGGGAAAGACGAGGAAAGAGGCCGTCCGTCAGACAGTGCGACAGAGCATGGCGGCGACGCGGCACAGGTCGACTGCCCGCCGCTTCGTGAGATTCGCCTGTCCCCGCGGACGGGAACCGCTCAGAGAGCTCCGCATGCGACCGATCGTAGGGAGGGACGGTGGGACGTGTCACCGGCGTGTCGGATGGTGAGACGTGCGAGTCCGCATGGCGGTACGCGGAGTAAGAGAGGTGGCGCGCGGGGTGACCCGCCGGGGCCGTGCGGCGGAGTGGGTCTGATGTGCGGGACGGGGCGTCTCAGTGCTCGGACGCCGCCCGATTCATGGCGTTCCGTACCGTCGGCGGCCGGCCGGGGGTGGGGGGTGCCCCGGCCGGGCACCGGTGGCGGGGTCAGCCCTGGAGCTTGACGTTCGTGCCGCTGGCCGAGATCGAGATGCCGTCGCGCGTCGAGACGACCTTGTCCAGCTTCAGGCCGCCGGGCAGCCGGTTCAGCTTCCACTCGTGGTCGGTCTGCGCGCGGATCTGGTCACGGCAGGCCGAGAGCTGGGCGCACAGGGCCGGGAGCTTGTCGGCGCGCAGCCGGACGGTGTCGCCGTTCACGACGCTCACCGTGCCGGTGACCTCCAGCGAGTTCAGCATCGGCAGGTTCGGCAGATTCGGGGAGATCTTCACCTGGCTCTTGCCGTTCTTCTCCCCGCCGTAGCTCACCTTGACGTTCCTGCCCGAGGCGGTGGTCAGGTCCGCGTACGAGATACGGGCCTCGCCGGTGGCGCTCGCGGCGCTCTCGATCGAGGTGTAGTCGCCGGTCAGCTTCACGTCGTGGAACTGCGCCGTCAGCTCCTGCACGCGCAGCGTGTGGCCCTCGGCCGTGGCGTTCAGACCGTCGATCCTGGCGTCCACCTGGTCCAGGCTGCGGCCCGCGACCTGCGTCAGGAACGGGAAGCCGGTGATGGACACCTCCGGCGCACGGTCCAGGCCCTGGCTGCTGCGGATCTTGTCAGCGGCCTTGTCCTCGGCGATGTTCACGGCCACGCGGTCGGCGGCCACGAACAGGCCGCCGAGTATCACGACGATCACCAACAGCACTCGCAGTGCGCGCATCGAACCACTACCCCCAGGCGTGGGGCCGATATCGGCCCGGTTTTTCCGGGTCGGACCCCCGGTCGGTCGTGATCGAGCCTAACCGGCCCGTGCGAGCCGGGGGTTTTCCGTGACCTGTGGTGCCTGCGCCGCCCGGCGAGGCGGCTCCGGGAAGGCCGGGGACGCCCGCGGGCCGCGGCCTGTCCCGGGCCCGGTCACCGTGTCCTCGACCGCCGGGCGGGCTTGCCGCCGGCTGGGCCCGGCCCGGTGCCCGGGGCGACCGCCCCTACGCCAGCGCCCTCCCCAGTACGTAGATCGCCGGGGCCGCCAGCGCCAGCGGCAGGGCCACTCCCGCCGTCATGTGGACGAAGCGGGACGGATAGTCGTAGCTGGCCACCCGGAGGCCGATCAGGGCGCAGCCGCCGGCGACCAGGCCCAGCAGGGCGCCGGCCGCGCCCAGACCGGTGAGCTGGCCGGCCGCGATGCCCGCGCCGGCGCCGCCGAGCAGGGCGACGACGAGTGAGGCGGTCTGCGGCAGCGGCAGCGCGCGGGCGAGGGTGGTCACGGCGACCGCGACGCAGCCCACCGTCACCGCGTTCGCCGCGGCGGCGAGCTGGCCGGCGGCCAGGACCGCGAGGGCGGTGGAGGTCAGGCCGGCGGTCAGCGCGTACATCCGTTCGTCCGCGCTGCCGTGGTTGCGGAGCTGGAGGACCAGGACGAACAGGCACCAGACGCCGAGGGTGCCGATGGCGACCACGGGTGCCTGCTCGCGTTCGGTGGCGAGCAGCGCGATGTCGGTGGTCACGCCCGCGAGGAAGGCGAGGGCGATGCCCTGCCGGGCGGGCCACATGCCGTTGAGGCGGAACCAGCCCGCCGCGGTGACGGCCTGGAGGAGCACCACCGGCACCATCAGGGCGACCCGGGGCAGCGGCGCGGCGAGGGCGAGGAGCAGGGCCAGCACGGCGGTGAGGGCGGCGGGCCGGAGGCCGGGCGGGATGATCGGCGAGCGGCCTTCGGCGCGGGCGCGCTGGTTGGGCGCCAGCCGTGCCGGGTCGGGCGTGGCCCCGGCCGCGGGCCGCTCGGTCTCCGGCGCGGCCCGGTGCCGGGACTGCGCCCGCGGCTGCGGGTCGCGGGCGGCGGCCGGGACCGGGCTCTGCTTCGGCAGGTACGCGGTCTCGGCGGCCGGGTCCGGTGCGGCCGGGTCCGGCTCGCTCATGACGGGGAGCTGGACGCTGGTGTCCCAGGTCGGCGCCGTCCAGATCTGGGTCGGCGGGTCCTCGTGGCCACCGCCCGTGGCGTGGCCGTCGGGCCCGTACGCGGAGGTCCCGGACGGGTGCTGACCGTAGGCGGGCCGCCCGTCGGGTCCGGTGGCGTACTGGCCGGACCGACCGGTTTGGCCCTGCTGTCCGTACTGGCCGCTCTGATGCTGCTGCCCGGCCGCCGCGGGCCAGGAGGTCTGCTGCGGCCGCCCGTACGCGTCGTAGGTCTGCTGGGGGTGGTGCTGGGGGTGAGGTTGGGGTGGCTGCTGCCCGTACGGCGGAGTGCCGTATGCCTGCTGGCCGTACGGCTGCTGCGGCTGCTGTCCGTAGCCCTGCTGTGCCGCCTGGCCGTACGTGCCGTCGTGACCGCCGTACGGCTGCGCCGCCTGCGCCCCGTACGCGTCGCCGGTCCCGTAGGACTCCTGCGCGTCGTACGGCGCCTGCGGGTCGGCCGCGGGCTGCTGCGGGTGCTGCCGCTGGTCCTGCGGCTGGTACGGGTCGTAGGACCCGTACGGGTGCTGCGGCTGGTTCTCGCTCATGGTCTCGCTCATCCTCCCGCGAACGGCGGCAGGACCTCGACGGTGCCGCCCTCGGCCAGCCGGACGGCCGCGTGGTCGCGGCTGCCGACCGGGTCGCCGTCCACCAAGAACGAGCAGCGCAGCAGGACGCGGGCGAACTCCGGGTTCGCGGCGTGCCTCGCGCGTGCCGCGGCCAGTGCCTCGGCGAGCGTCGCCGCCGCGTAGGGCTCCTCGGCGGTGCCGGCGGCGGCCTTCGCCGCGGCCCAGTAGCGCACGGTGCCTGTTGTTGTCACGGCGGCCTCTTCGTCTTCGTCGTCGTTCGTCGTGCGTCGTGCGTCGTCAGGGCCTCCATGATGGCGTACGCCGCGACGGGTCACGTTCCGGGCAAGTCCGTCGGCGGCCCGGACAAGTTCTGGCAAAACCTCCTGCTTCGTTCGAGTGGCGCCGCGAAATTCGATTGCCGCGGGTAAGAGCTCGCATAGGCTCGAACGGTGTTGGTCCGATTGGCGCGGGCGCATCTGCGGCCCCATATGCGCCCGATATCCCTGATCGTGCTGCTCCAGCTCGTCCAGACGCTGGCGACCCTCTATCTGCCCACCCTGAACGCCGACATCATCGACAGCGGCGTCGTCAAGGGGGACATGGGCTACATCCTGCGCCTCGGCGGCGTCATGATCGCCGTGACGCTGCTGCAGATCGCCTGCTCGATCGGCGCCGTCTACTTCGGTGCCCGCACGGCCATGGCACTGGGCCGTGACATCCGGGCCGCGGTCTTCGACCGGGTGCAGTCCTTCTCCTCCCGCGAGGTGGGCAGGTTCGGCGCGCCGTCCCTGATCACCCGTACCACCAACGACGTGCAGCAGGTCCAGATGCTGGTCCTGATGACGTTCACCATGATGGTGGCGGCGCCCATCATGTGCGTCGGCGGCGTGGTGATGGCGCTCAACCAGGACGTGCCGCTGTCCGGCCTGATCCTGGTCATCGTGCCGGTCCTGGCGATCCTCGTGTCGCTGATCATCCGGCGGATGCGGCCGCTGTTCCGCGGGGTGCAGGAGCGCATCGACACCGTCAACCGGGTGCTGCGCGAGCAGATCACCGGCATCCGGGTCATCCGCGCCTTCGTCCGCGACGGGTACGAACGCGAGCGCTTCTCCGGCGCCAACCACGACCTGTACGACGTGTCGCTGCGCGCCGGCCGGCTGATGTCGCTGATGTTCCCGCTGGTCATGCTGGTCGTGAACGTCTCCAGCGTGGCCGTCGTGTGGTTCGGCGGACACCGCATCGACGGCGGCGGGATGCAGATCGGCGCGCTGACCGCCTTCCTCAGCTATCTGATGTACATCCTCATGTCGATCATGATGGCGACGTTCATGGTGATGATGCTGCCGCGCGCCGAGGTCTGCGCCGAGCGCATCCAGGAGGTGCTGGCCACCGACACCAGCGTCACCCCGCCGAAGGCCCCGGTCACCGAGCTGCGCCGACGCGGGGAACTGGAACTGCGGGGCGTCGAGTTCCGCTTCCCGGGCGCCGAGGAGCCGGTCCTCAAGGACATCTCGCTGACCGCGCGCCCCGGCGAGACCACCGCCGTCATCGGCTCCACCGGCAGCGGCAAGTCCACCCTCCTCGGCCTGGTGCCGCGGCTGTTCGACGCGACGGGCGGCGCGGTCCTCGTGGACGGCGTGGACGTCCGCACCCTCGCGCCCGAGACGCTGGCCACCGCCATCGGCCTCGTACCCCAGAAGCCGTACCTCTTCTCCGGGACCGTCGCCACCAACCTGCGCTATGGCAACCCCGACGCGACCGACGAGGAGCTGTGGCACGCGCTGGAGACCGCGCAGGCCCGGGACTTCGTCGAGCGCATGGAAGGCGGCCTGGAAGCGCCGATAGCCCAGGGCGGCGGCAATGTCTCCGGCGGGCAGCGGCAGCGCCTGGCCATCGCGCGGGCGCTGGTCCGCAGGCCGGAGATCTACCTCTTCGACGACTCCTTCTCGGCCCTGGACTACGCGACGGACGCCGCGCTGCGGGCCGCGCTGGCCCGGGAGACCGACCGGGCCACCGTCGTGATCGTCGCCCAGCGCGTCTCCACCATCCGCGGCGCCGACCGCATCGTCGTCCTCGACGAGGGCCGGGTGGTCGGCACCGGCACACACGCCGAGCTGATGGCGGAGAACGAGACCTACCGGGAGATCGTGCTCTCCCAGCTCACCGAGCAGGAGGCGGCGTGAGTAGCCAACAGGCCCCGCAGCGGCGCGGGCCGGCGCCGGCCGCCGGGCCCGCGCGCATGATGGGCGGCCAGCCCACCGAGAAGGTCATGGACTTCAAGGGCTCCGGCCTGCGGCTGCTGCGGCAGATGAAGCCCGAACAGGCGGTCATGTGGGTGGCGCTGGCGCTGGGCCTGCTCAGTGTCGCGCTGTCCGTACTGGCTCCCAAGATCCTCGGCCACGCCACCGACCTGATCATGGCGGGTGTCGTCGGCCGGCAGCTCCCCGGCGGCATCAGCAAGGCCGAGGCCGTCGCACACCTGCGCGCGCAGGGCGAGAACGGGCTGGCCGACATGCTCGGCACGATGCCGGTCGTCCCCGGCCAGGGCATCGACTTCGGCGCCGTCGGCACGGTTCTGCTGTGGGTCTTCCTGATCTACGTCGGCGCCTCGGTCTTCGGCTTCGTGCAGGCCCGGATCGCCACCCGCGTCGTGCAGCGGACCGTCTTCCGGATGCGCGAGCAGGTGGAGGAGAAGCTGTCGCGGCTGCCGCTGCGCCACTTCGACCAGCAGCCGCGCGGTGAGGTCCTCTCCCGCGCCACCAACGACATCGACAACATCGCGCAGACGCTCCAGCAGACCCTGAGCCAGATCGTGGCCTCGCTGCTGACCATCGTCGGCGTGCTGGCGATGATGTTCTGGATCTCGCCGCTGCTGGCCCTGGTCGCCCTGATCACGGTCCCGGTGTCGGTCGTCGTCGCCACCAAGGTCGGCAAGCGGGCGCAGCCCCAGTTCGTCCAGCAGTGGAAGACCACCGGCAGGCTCAACGCGCACATCGAGGAGATGTACACGGGCCACTCCCTGGTGAAGGTCTTCGGCCGCCAGAAGGAGTCCGCCGAGCTGTTCCGCAAGCAGAACGACGCGCTGTACGAGGCGGGCTTCAAGGCCCAGTTCATCTCCGGGATCATCCAGCCCGCGATGATGTTCATCGGCAACCTGAACTACGTCCTGGTGGCGGTGGTCGGCGGGCTGCGGGTCGCCTCCGGCGCGCTGTCCATCGGCGACGTGCAGGCGTTCATCCAGTACTCCCGGCAGTTCAGCCAGCCGCTCACCCAGGTCGCCTCGATGGCCAACCTGGTGCAGTCCGGTGTCGCCTCGGCGGAGCGCGTCTTCGAGCTGCTGGACGCCGACGAGCAGGAGCCGGACGACGCCCGGCCGCAGCGCCCCGAGCACGTCACCGGGCACGTCGTCTTCGAGGACGTCTCCTTCCGCTACGAGGACGACAAGCCGCTCATCGACGACCTGTCGCTGGCCGTCCACCCGGGCCAGACGGTCGCGATCGTCGGCCCGACCGGCGCCGGCAAGACCACGCTGGTCAACCTGCTGATGCGCTTCTACGAGGTACGCGGCGGCCGGATCACCCTGGACGGCGTGGACATCAAGGCGATGAGCCGCGAGGAGCTGCGCTCCAACATCGGCATGGTCCTCCAGGACACCTGGCTCTTCGGCGGCACCATCGCCGAGAACATCGCCTACGGCGCGCCCGAGGGCACCTCGATGGACAAGATCATCGAGGCGGCGAAGGCCACCCACGTGGACCGCTTCGTCCGCACCCTGCCCGACGGGTACGACACCGTCATCGACGACGAGGGCGCCAACGTCTCGGTGGGCGAGAAGCAGCTCATCACCATCGCCCGGGCCTTCCTCGCCGAGCCGGCGATCCTGGTCCTGGACGAGGCCACCAGCTCGGTCGACACCCGTACCGAGGTGCTCATCCAGCACGCCATGGCGCAGTTGCGCACCGGCCGCACCAGTTTCGTGATCGCGCACCGGCTGTCCACCATCCGCGACGCGGACCTGATCCTGGTCATGGAGTCCGGCGCGATCGTCGAGCAGGGCACGCACGACGTGCTGCTGGCGGCGGACGGCGCCTACGCGAAGCTGTACGCGGCGCAGTTCGCGGAGCCGCTGGCGGAGGCGGAGTGAGTCCCCGGCGCCGGGCGGGGGGCCGGTGAGCACCGGCCCGTACGCACGTGGCGAGCGGCGGCCCGTACCTTCCGGTGCGGGCCGCCGCCCCTTTCCCGGCGCGTCGCCGTCAGCCTCCGTACGGGGCTGTGGCCCGTTCGGCCGTCCATGCCGCGATCCGTTCGAGCAGGGCCTCGGGCGCCGCGTTCTCCGCGTGGCCGAAGCCGCGCTCCAGCCACAGTTCGCTGGTCGCCGGGTCGGCAGCGGCGGCGAGCATCCTCGGATGGTCCAGCGGGAAGTACGGATCCTGGTCGCCGTGCACGAGGAGCAGCGGGGTCGGGGCGATGCGCGGGACGGCCGCCACGGGAGAGAGCGGTACGGGGTCCCAGTCCTCCGGGTGAATGCGGGTGCGCAGTCCCAGGCGGGACACCAGGCGTCCCGTGGGCCGCGTCACCACCCAGTGCAGCCTGCGCATCGAGGCCGTACCCCGGTAGAACCACCGCGCGGGAGCACTCACCGACACCACCATGTCGGTACGCGCATCCGTGCGCCCCTCGCGCGCCCCTTGGAAGAGCGCGGCGTGCCGCAGGACGACCGAGCCGCCCATGGAGAATCCCACGGTCGCGACCCGGCGGTGGCCCAGGGCGCGCGCCCAGCCGACCGCCGCGGCCAGGTCCAGCACCTCCCGGTCGCCGACCGTGGAGCGCCCGCCGGACCGCCCGTGCCCGCGGAAGGAGAACGTGATCACGGCCGCACGCTGGGCGAAGACCGCGGCCGCGCGGCGCAGCGCGGGCCGTTCCAGCGCCCCGGTGAAGCCGTGCGCGAGGACGATGGCCGGAGCCTCCGAGGGGGTGCCCGAGGGGGCGCGCGGAGGCGTGTACAGGGCGTCGATCCGGACCCCGTCCTCCGTCAACAACACCGTGCGCCGGCCACTCGAAGTGATCGACGGAACACAAGATCGCGCAAAATCCGCCTCGGGTCCGGAAGTCATGTGGGCTATTCTGCTGGGCAAGAAGGATCCGGGCAGCGTTGCCCCCGGGTCCTTTTGTGCTTTCACCCGCGTTCACGCGCGGATGAGCACACCGGCGCTCCACAGGGCCCCCAGGGGTCCCGGGAGCCACCCGTACGAAGCAGTGCCGCATACGCCCCCATGGCCAGGAGCGGGCATGGGAGGGGCCCCGTTCGCAGGGACCGAGGAGGAACCAGACGTAATGGGCGAGCGAAGCGTGCAGGACACACAGGGCAGTAAACGGCCGGCCGGTACCCGGGCGGGTGATCGGCGATGAGTTCGCTGCTGCTCCTGACCAACGCCCTCCAGCCCTCGACGGAGGTGCTGCCCGCGCTCGGCCTGCTGCTGCACAGCGTCCGGGTCGCCCCGGCCGAGGGACCGGCCCTGGTGGACACCCCCGGGGCCGACGTCATACTGATCGACGGACGGCGCGACCTGCCGCACGTACGGTCGCTGTGCCAGTTGCTGCGGTCCACCGGGCCCGGCTGCCCCCTCGTGCTGGTGGTGACCGAGGGCGGGCTGGCCGCCGTCACCGCGGACTGGGGCATCGACGACGTCCTGCTCGACACCGCGGGCCCCGCCGAGGTCGAGGCCCGGCTGCGGCTGGCCATGGGCCGTCAGCAGATCACCGTCGACGACTGCCCGACGGAGATCCGCAACGGCGACCTGTCGGTGGACGAGGCGACCTACAGCGCCAAGCTCAAGGGCCGGGTCCTGGACCTGACCTTCAAGGAGTTCGAGCTGCTCAAGTACCTGGCGCAGCACCCGGGCCGGGTCTTCACCCGCGCCCAACTGCTCCAAGAGGTCTGGGGCTACGACTACTTCGGCGGCACCCGCACCGTCGATGTGCACGTACGGCGCCTGCGCGCGAAGCTGGGCCCCGAGCACGAGGCGCTGATCGGCACCGTACGCAACGTCGGCTACCGCTTCGTCACGCCGGAGAAGCCCGAGCGCGGCACGGAGGACAGGGAGCCGCAGGGCAAGCACGGCGGCCGGGCCGCGGCGAACGGAGACGGCCCGGAGGACGGCGCGGGCGCCGGAGCGCGCCGCTCCGCGCCCTCACGCGCCGGTGCCGGGCGGGAAGCCGCCGCGGCTCGGCCTGCCGAGAGCTGAGGCCACCCGCGTAGACTGCCGCGCGTGGCCAAGGTGACGCGGGATGATGTGGCAAAACTGGCGGGTACCTCGACCGCCGTGGTGAGTTACGTCATCAACAACGGACCGAGGCCGGTCGCCCCGGCCACGCGCGAGCGGGTGCTCGCGGCGATCAAGGAGCTGGGGTACCGCCCGGACCGGGTCGCCCAGGCGATGGCGTCCCGGCGCACGGACCTCATAGGACTGATCGTGCCGGACACCCGGCAGCCGTTCTTCGCGGAGATGGCACACGCCGTCGAGCAGGCGGCCGCCGAGCGCGGGAAGATGGTCCTGGTCGGCAACGCCGACTACCTCGACGAGCGCGAAGTGCACTATTTGCGCGCCTTCTTGGGCATGCGGGTGGCCGGGCTGATCCTGATCAGCCAGGGGCCCAGCGAGCACGCGGCGGCCGAGATCGACGCCTGGGACGCCCGGGTGGTGCTGCTGCACCGGCGGCCCGACGCCATCGACGACGTGGCCGTGATGACGGACGACGTCGGCGGCGCGCAGTTGGCCACCCGGCACCTGCTGGAGCACGGCCACCCGTACGTCGCCTTCCTCGGCGGCACGGAGCAGACCCCGAAGTCCGGTGACCCGGTGACCGACCACCTGGAGGGCTGGCGCCGGGCGATGGAGGAGTCCGGAAAGTCGCTCGAAGGGCGGTATTTCCAGGCGCCGTACAACCGGTACGACGCCTACCGGGTCGCCCTGGAACTGCTCGCCGGCCCGGACCGGCCGCCGGCCATCATGTGCGCCACCGACGACCAGGCGATCGGCGTCCTGCGGGCCGCCCGCGAGCTGCGCATCGACGTACCGGGCGAACTGGCGGTGGCCGGGTTCGACGACGTCAAGGAGGCGGCGCTGACCGACCCGCCGCTGACCACGGTCGCCTCCGACCGGGAGGCGATGGCGCGGGCGGCGGTCGACCTGGTGCTGGACGACGGCCTGCGGGTGGTCGGGTCGCGGCGCGAGCGGCTGCGGCTGTTCCCGGCGCGGCTGGTGGTCCGGGGGTCGTGCGGCTGCGGACCGGCCGCCGCCGGCACGGTGCCGAGCGTCGAGCGCGCGCCCCGTAGCTGATCTTCCTTACACCGGGCATACCGACTTCTGTCGGGCCTCTCAGGGCGTTCTCAGACGGTTCTCATGGTCGGCTCGCACAGTCGGGTACATGACCGAGACCTACCGCCGAAGCGGCGACGAGACACCTCAGCACCAGGGTTACGCCCACGGGCCGCAGGCGCAGGGCGGGACGAGCGGAGCGGACTACCCGGCGCCGCCGCCCCACCCGCCGTACGCCGCGCCGCAGACGGCGGTCGGCACCCCCGCCGGCCCCGGCGGCACCGCCGGCCCCGGCGGCACCGCCGGTTTCGGCGGCCCGGGTGGTCCGGGTGGCTCGGGTGGTCCGGAGGGCACCGGCACCGGCGCGCCCGCACCGCGCCGCCGGGCCCGCCGTCCCATCGCGCTGATCGCGGCCGTGGCGCTCGCCTCCGGACTGATAGGCGGCGGCAGCGCGGCCCTCATCGGCAGCGTCACGGACCAGCCGCAGACCAACACCACCACCCCGGCCGTCAACGCGGGCTCCGCGAAGAGCAACGGCAGCGTCTCCGCGGTGGCCAAGGCCGTCACCCCCGCCATAGTCGAGATCAAGGCGCGGACGGCGAGCGGCGAGTCCACCGGCTCCGGCGTGGTCATCACCCCGGACGGCGAGATCATCACCAACAACCACGTGGTGGCCGGCGCGGACTCGGTCGAGGTCACCTTCAGCGACGGCAGCAAGAAGCAGGCCGACGTGGTGGGCACCGACCCGGACAAGGACCTCGCGCTGATCAAGGTCAAGGGCGCCAAGAACCTCACCACCGCCTCGCTCGGCAACTCCGACAGCCTGGCGGTCGGCGACGAGGTCGTGGCCATCGGCTCCCCCGAAGGGCTCACCGGCTCGGTCACCAGCGGCATCGTCTCCGCCCTCAAGCGCGATGTGACGGTCCCCAAGGACGAGGACCGGCAGCAGCAGGAGCGGGGCGGGCCCGGCTGGCCGTTCGAGTTCGGCGGCAACCAGTACAACGGCGACACCGGACAGTCGAAGACCACGTACAAGGCCATCCAGACCGACGCGGCGCTCAACCCGGGCAACTCCGGCGGAGCGCTGATCGACATGAAGGGCCAGGTCATCGGCATCAACTCCGCTATGTACTCGCCGAGTTCCGCACAGGGCAGCAGCTCGGCGGGCAGCGTCGGCCTCGGCTTCGCCATCCCGATCAACACTGTCAAGGCGGACCTCGCCAACCTGCGGGCGGGCGGCAGCAGCCAGAGCTGAGGCGGGGGACGGCGCTGTACCGGCTCCCGGCGACGGGGCGGCCCCGGACCCCGGAACCCCGGGCCCCCGGAACCTCGGCGGCTCCCTTGGGCCCGGTGGCCGTGATGCCGCGTGCCCCACCGCCGCCTGAAACGTTTCTGTTCTGCCCGTGCCCTCTCCCGTGGCCCCCGCGTTCCCCGCCCCCCACCCCCGCTTCTTACCTCCCGCCCCTCCCTCCTCCCCCGCCCCGAACCTCACGTACGAGGAGGCCGTCATGGCCAGCAAGATCACCGTCCCGGTCCACCGCGCCCGCCGTGCCGTCGCGGCCGTCATCGCCTGGAGCGCGGGCGAGAAGCGGCACAGCGCGGGCGTGCTGACCGTCGACCACGGCGCGGACGCCCGTACCGGCCCCGCCGACCTGGACCTGGCTCTCGACCTGGCCGAGGCCGACGCCCGGGTGGCGCGGGCCCGCACCGGACGCCCCACGGAGGTCGCGGCGGCAGCGCGGCCGCGCCCCAAGCGGACCGGCGCGGCGGGCCCGGCCCGGCCGCCACGGGCCGCCGCCCGGAGGTGACCGGCCCGTCCGCGCACCCCGGCTCCGTACCCCGCGCACCGGGCGCCGTACGGAGCGCCGACGAGACCGTGCCGAGCGGCATGCCCGGGCCGCCGACGTGCGAGGCTGACATGCTGGACCGCGGAATCCCCGGTCAGCCGTCCACACCCACACCCGAGGTAGTCACAGCGATGAGTCCCGCCGAGCACGGTGATCAGCCCGCCCGCATCCTGATCGTCGACGACGAGCCGGCCGTCCGGGAGGCGCTGCGGCGCTCCCTCGCCTTCGAGGGCTACGGGACCGAACAGGCCGTCGACGGGCTCGACGCGGTCGAGAAGGTCGCCTCCTACGACCCCGAACTGATCGTGCTGGACGTGCTGATGCCCCGGATGGACGGGCTGACGGCCGCCCGGCGGCTGCGGGCGAGCGGCGTGACCGTACCGATCCTGATGCTGACCGCCCGCGACACGGTGGGCGACCGGGTCACCGGACTGGACGCGGGCGCCGACGACTACCTCGTCAAACCCTTCGAGCTGGACGAACTGCTGGCCCGTATCCGCGCGCTGCTGCGCCGCAGCTCATACGCGGCGGCGGCCGGCGCCCAGCCCGCGGAGGGCGACGCGCTGACCTTCGCCGACCTGCGGATGGACCTGGCGACCCGGGAGGTCACCCGCGGGGGCCGGCCGGTCGAGCTGACCCGTACCGAGTTCACGCTGCTGGAGATGTTCCTCGCGCACCCGCGCCAGGTGCTGACCCGCGAGCAGATCCTGAAGGCCGTCTGGGGCTTCGACTTCGAGCCGACCTCCAATTCCCTGGACGTGTACGTGATGTATCTGCGCCGCAAGACGGAGGCCGGCGGTGAACCGCGGCTGGTGCACACGGTGCGTGGTGTCGGGTACGTGCTGCGTGCCGAGGGCGGCGCGGAATGACCGACGCCCCGGCTCCGGGCGCCGCCGCCCCTTCCGCCGGAGGTGCGCCGCGGCGCCCCGGCCTGAAGGAACGCGCCGTGCGCCGCTACCGACAGCTCCCGCTGCGCTCCCGGCTGGCCATGCTCACGGCCGTCGCCGTCGCGGTCGCCGTGGCCGCCGCGGCGGCCGCCTGCTGGCTGGTGACCCGCGACCGGCTCACCGAGCAGCTCGACGCGACGCTGGCCCGGCAGACCGTGTCGGCCGACACCGTGCAGGCGCTGGCCGGCAAGTGCGCCGGTACGCTGCCGCCCGGCGCGTGGGTGAAGCTCCCCACCGACTACACCACCCAGATCGTGGCCGCCGACGGCTCCGTCTGCACGTCGTGGCTGAAGGACGCCATCCCCGCGCAGCGGTCGGACGTGGACGTGGCCGCGGGCCGGTCCGACCACGCGATCCACACCACACCGAACAACGACGGCACGGAGATGCGGGTCCTCACCCGTCCGTATCCGGACGTGACCGACGCGTCGGGTCGCCCGGTCGCGATCTCCGTCGCGACCCCCATGGCCCCGGTCACCCGGCCCCTCAACCAGCTCGCGCTGATCCTGCTGATCGTCACCGGCGTCGGTGTGCTGGGCGCCGCGACCGCGGGCCTGTGGGTGGCCCGTGCCGGTCTGAAACCCGTCGACCGGCTCACCGAAGCTGTGGAACGCGTCGCCCGTACCGAGGACTTGACGATCCGTATCCCCGCTGAAGGCGAGGACGAGATCGCGCGCCTGTCGCGCTCCTTCAACTCCATGACGGCGGCGCTGGCCTCCTCCCGCGACCTCCAGCAACAACTGATCGCGGACGCCGGCCACGAGCTGCGGACGCCGCTGACCTCGCTGCGTACCAACATCGACCTGCTGGTACGCAGCGAACAGTCCGGCCGGCAGCTCCCGGCCGAGGACAAGCAGGCGCTGCTGGCCTCGGTGAAGGCGCAGATGGGGGAGCTGGCCGCGCTCATCGGCGACCTCCAGGAACTCTCCCGCACGCCGGAGTCCGGGCCGGGCGGCTCGGCCGCCGTGCCGGTCGTCGCGCTGCACGAGGTCGTCGACTCGGCCCTGCGCCGCGCCCGGCTGCGCGGCCCCTCGCTGGACATCACCGCCGAGCTGGACCCCTGGTACGTACGGTCGGAGCCCGCGGCCCTGGAGCGCGCGGTGGTCAACCTGATGGACAACGCGGTCAAGTTCAGCGCGGAGGACGGCGCCGTCGAGGTGGATCTGCGCAAGGGCGAGCTGCGGGTACGCGACCACGGCCCCGGCATTCCCGAGGAGGAACTGCCGCACGTCTTCGAGCGGTTCTGGCGTTCGCCGTCCGCCCGCAGCCTGCCGGGCAGCGGGCTCGGGCTGTCGATCGTGGCGCGTACGGCGTACCAGGCGGGCGGCACGGTCGAGCTGCGGGCGGCACCGGGCGGCGGCACGGAAGCCCTGCTGCGCCTGCCGGGAGCGGCCACCCCACCGCCGGAGATGCCGCAGGAGTGAAGGGGCCCAGGGGCCGGTCAAGGAGCGGGGCCGGGCGGCCGCGGTCCCGGCCGGGCCCCGCCCGGCCCGCGACCCCGACTCCCCTCGCCGTTGTCCTTCGCCGCTACTTCACCTTGCCGCCCTTGTCCTCGCCCTCGCCCTTGTCCTCCGCCGCGCTGCCGATCGGCAGGCCGGAGCCGGTGATCCGTACCCGGATTCCGTCCTTCTCCACGGAGATGTCCCGCAGTCGCACGTCACCGGGCGTGTCCGGCAGCCGGAAGGACAGCGACAGCCGGTCGGCGAGCTGCGGTTTGGTCAGGCCGGACAGCGCGCCCAGGATCTTCGGGTCGATGCCGACCTTCTGGAGCAGCCACGGGTGGTCGATCACCACATCGACGAGGTTGACCTTCATGAGCTGCTCGATGAAGCGCGGTGCGCCGGTCAGTTCGTGCAGTTTCTTCTCGCTGCGCAGCGCGTCGTCGATGGCCTGTTGCGGGATGCCGAGGCGCTCCGCGATGGCCGGCACACCCAGCAGCGACTTCACCTTGGCGGCCTGCCGGCTCACCTCGGCCGCGGCCTTGCGGGTCAGCCGCAGGCCCTCTTCCTTGCCGGTGCCCGGGCGGTAGACGGCCACATCCGCGATGTCCAGGCGCATCTTGCTGATGTCGGTGGAGATCCCGCGGTCCCCGGCCTGCCGGATGTGCGCCTCCGCCCGTACGCGCAGCTCGTGCCCGGCGATCGGCAGTTGCCCGACGGCGCGTACGGAGTTGGGGCCCAGCTCACTGAAACGTACCTGTGAGGCGCCCAGTTCCCGGTTCATGTCGTCGAACGACAGCAGCACGGTGCCGCGCACGGTGCCGATGGTGGCGCCGCTGATGGAGGCGGGCAGGTCGCCGTCGAGCCGGACGTCCCGCGCGCTCGCCTCGACCTTGGCCAGGGACACCCGGTCGGCCGCCAGGTCGGGCACGGTGACATCCACCTGTTCGAGCCGCTTGCCGAGCACCTGCGTCAGGAAGGGAAAGCCCTTGATGTCCACTTCCGGGTTGGCGTTCAGGTGCAGCGACTCCTTGAGCTTCTCCTCGGCCTTGTTCTGCGCGTACAGCACGGCGAAACGGTCCGACAGGGCCAGGAACGCCACACACACCAGGACCGCGACCAACAGCTTCGCCGTCTTGGGCACCGCCGCGAACCGGCTGATCCCGCGCTTGCGGCGGCGGTGGTTCGGCGGTGTCCAGGCCTTCGGGTCGTCCTCGTCGGAGCGCAGCCCCAGGCCCAGCGGGTCGTCGCTGTCGTCGCGCTCGTTGAGGTAGGTACGCCGGGTCAGCGGCGCGTTGCCGGGCGGGGGCTCCTCGCCGGGCTCCGGCTCGGGATCGGCGAGCGCGGCCAGGTCCGCGTACGGGTTGATCCTCTCGAACTGCGCGGTGTCACGGATGCCGCGGTCACGTCCGCCGTCGCTCCCGCCCGTACCGCCCGTACCGCCCGTACCGCCCGTACCGCTTGTGTCGTCCGTACCGGCCGTACTGCCCATGGCGCCCGTGCTGCCCTGTTCGTCACGCGCGGCTGCGGGGCGGGGGTGCCGGTCCGCTGCTGCTCTCTGCGGTGTTGTCCGAGATTCCGAGGTGTCCGGTGTGGGGGAGGGGTTCGAGGAGGGTGAAGGTATGCGTGTGGGGATGCGCATCAGGACATCCCACCACGATGACAACCCTCGAACGCAAGTCCTACTGGCGGTAAGTGAGGTATACGCGGGCTTGTCCGGTCCGCTTGGCCGGAACCGGCCGGTGTCCCGGTTGCCGGACGCCTGGCGCCCCCCGCCGGGGCGGGAATTCCCCGTGCGCCCCGGTGTTGGTCATGATCAGCAGTCGTATCACGTCTCCTGAAAGGGCGCAGTGATGATCGTAGTAACCGGAGCCACCGGCAACATCGGCCGCAGTCTCGTCGGGCAGCTTCTCGCGGAGGGCGCCTCCGTACGGGCCCTGACCCGCGATCCCGAACGGGCCGGGCTGCCGTCCGGAGCCGAGACGGTACGGGCCGACCTGACCGACCCGGCCTCGCTCGAACCGGCCCTGAACGGCGCCGACGCGCTCTTCCTCAACCTGGCGGCGGGCGGCGGCGACGCGGCCGCGGCCGTCGTCGAGGCGGCGGCGAAGGCCGGTGTGCGCCGTATCGTCCTCAACTCCTCGATAGCCGTCACCGACGAGCCGGCGGACGAGGGGGACTTGCTCGCCCGGATGCACGGTGCCGTCGAGAGGGTGGTGCGGGACTCCGGCCTGGAGTGGACCTTCGTACGCGGTGGTGCGTACGCCGCCAATGCCCTGCAGTGGGCCGCGGAGATCCGGGCGGGCGGCGTGGTCCGTGACCCGCAGCCGGACGCCGTCTTCGCGCCCGTGCACGAGGAGGACCTCGCCGCCGTCGCCGCGGTGGCCCTCCTGGACCGTACGGGTGCCCACGCCGGCCAGGTGTACGTGGTCACCGGTCCGGAGGCCCGCACCAGGGCGGAGCAGGTCGCCGAGATCGGCCGCGTCCTCGGGCGCGAGACGCGGCTGGAGGTGATCTCCGAGGAGCAGGCGGCCGAGGAGTACGCCATACCGAACCTGTCCAAGGAGGCCATGCTCGAACTCTTCCGCTTCTTCGGCACCACCGTCGGCACCACTCCGCTGATCACCGACACCGTCCAGCGGGTCGTCGGCCGCCCGGCCCGCACGTTCGCCCAGTGGGTCCAGGACCACGCCGCCGACTTCCGCTGAGCGGCCACGCGGGCCACGGACGTTGTCAGTGGTGGGTGCCAGACTGCGGACATGACCGATAACGCTGTGCAGGGCCCGGCCGGTTGCTTCCCGTCCATCGAGAAGAAGTACGGGCGGCCCATGGCCGAGTGGCGGGTCCTCGTCCGTGCCGCGCCGCTGAGCCGGCATCTGGAGCTGGTCGGCCGGCTCAAGGCCGAGCACGGGATGAGGCACGGACACGCCAACGCCCTGGTGGCGCAGACCCTCGCGGAGGCCGGTGGCAGGTAACGCGTGGCAGGGCGGGGCTCGCTCACGCCGTGCGGTCGCCGACGCGTACGCGCCGGGCCTGGGCGAGGGCGGCGCGCAGGCCCTCGGCCGGCACGGGCAGGGCGGGGACGTCGGCCAGGCGCTCGCGCGGGGCGTCCGGGTCGGCGGCGTACAGCCGGGTGCAGGCGGTCGCTCCCGGCTCGAACCGCCAGCTCGCGGCGAGCGGACCGGCGTCCACCGTGTCGAAGCCGAGCCGGTCGATCAGGGCCGCCGCCGCGGCCTTCGCCCCGTCCTCGTCACCGGCGATCGGCAGGGCGGAGCGGTCCGGGGCGCCGGTGGGGCGGGCGAGTTGGGGCAGGTGGTGCGCCAGGACGGTACTGAACGCCTTGACCAGGTGTGCGCCGCGCAGATGCTGGCCGACGAGTTCGCCGGTGGTCAGCTCCGCGCGGTCGAGCGAGGTGATCCGGCCGTCGCGGGCCGGGCGGTAGTTGCTGGTGTCCAGCACGGTCCGGCCCCGTAGGGCGGCCACGGGCAGGGCCGGGACGGCGGTCAGCGGTACGGCCGTCACGATGAGGTCACCGGCCCGCGCGGCCTCCTCGGCGGTACCGGCGGCGGCCCACGGGCCCAGCTCGGCGACGAGTCCCGTGAGGCTGTGCGGGCCACGGGAGTTGGCCAGCACCACCGGGATGCCGGCCGCCACCGCCAGCCGGGCGACCGCCGTGCCGATGTGCCCGCTCCCGATGATTCCCAGAGTCGGCATTGCCCTCAACCTCGCTGCTGTCGTGGCGGATCGTCGGTCCGGCCGGTCACGCGTACGGGCATGCCCCCCGAGCCCGGTCGGGATGCCGCCACCCTAGCCCATGTTCACGCAGAGGCGAACATGGGTGGGCGGGTGCGGCCGGGTCTCAGAAGTCCACCCGCGCACGGTCGTCGACGCGGGCCACCGACTCCTGACCGAAACGCTTCAGGTAGGCGGCGCGAATCTGTTCGATCTTGGGATCGTCGGCCCCCGCCGCGGAGACGGGACGGAGCAGGATCAGCTCGTACGAGCGCTCCCGTTCGATCGTGCCGTGCGCGTCGCGGTACTGCCCGTACCCGTCCTGGACGGTGAGGCCGCCGGGGAAGCGCGGGGTGACGACCGCGTCGACGAAGGCCCGGAACTCCCGGTCGGTGACCGCCGGACCGCCGTTAGGCCGCGCGGTGCCGAACAGCAGGCTCGTCTCGACGTAGGGCCGCCCCGCGGCGGCCTGCTGCGGCGCGGCAGCGGTCGCGGCGGCCCCTGACTCGCCGGTGAACGCGGCATACGCGGCTGGGGCACCGGCGCCCAGCAGCGCGGCACTCAGGGTGAGCGCGGCCAGACGCGAACGGGAGCGGTGGGGACGGCGGGGGTCGCAGGAACGGTCGGAGGTCGGCGTCATCGCACGTGCCTTTCGGGGAGCGGAGTGCGGACGGGGAGCGAAGGTAGCGAGCGACAGCGAGCGGCGCGCTCCGCGTACGGTCGCTTCCGGCCACCCCGGCGGCGCACGCCCGGCCGGGGCCACACCGCGCACGCCCGGCCGGGGCCACACCGCGCACGCCCGGCCGGGGCCACACCGCGCACGGCCGTTCGGAACCCCACGGCGTACGGCCGTCCGGGAGCCCATCGGCGTACGGCCCGGCGGAAGCCACCCGCCGGGCCGTACCCGTACCCATGTCCCTCTCCGGTCCGTCTCCGAACCGTCTCCGGCCCGTCTCCGGTCCGAAGCCCCGCCCGAGGGTTACTTCACGACCGTGATCCGGTCCGTCTTCGGCGGCGCGAGCGGCGCGGAGGCCGAGGAGTGCGCCGTCAGGTACGCGGTCAGCGCGTCCAGGTCGGACGGCCCGACGTACTTGTCCTTGCCCTGCTTGAGGGCGGCGAAGCCGTCCCCGCCACCGGCCAGGAACTCGTTCATGGCGACCCGGTAGCTCTTCGCGGGGGCGATCGGGGCGCCGTTCAGCCGCACCGTGTCCTTGACCACGCGGCCGGCGCCGGACTTGGTCAGGTCCAGGGTGTACGTCAGCCCCTTCGACACCTGAAGGATCTTCGGCGACGCCTCGTTCGCGCCGCTGACCTGCTGCTGGAGCGCGGTCAGCAGGTCGGCGCCGGTGAGGGTCACGACGGTGGTCAGGTTGGTGAAGGGCTGCACGGTGAAGGCCTCGCCGTACGTGACGACGCCGTCCCCCTCGTTCCCGGACGCCTTGTGCGCCAGGTCGGCGCGCACCCCGCCGGGGTTCATCAGGGCGAGCTGCGCGCCGCCCTTGCCGGCCGCCTGGGTGGCCTCGAACTGCGCGTCGGAGATCAGGTTGCCGAGCGGCGTCTCGGGGCTTGCCGAGCCGCGGCCCGGGATGTCGGCGGAGATGTAGCCGACGGGCTTGTCCGCGACCGGCGCGGCGAGCTTGTTCCAGCGCTGGATGAGCGCGGTCATGTCCGGGGCCTTGGGCTGCGTGCGGTGGACGACGTGGTTGCGCGCGGCGGCCGACTTCACCGACGTACGGACGATGTCCTTGGTGCGGCGGTCGTAGGTGAGCGTCGTGTCCGTGTACAGCTTGCCGAACGAGGCGGCCGAGGTGACGGTGCGCGGCATCCCGGCCGGGTCCGGGATCGTGCAGGTGTACGCCTGGTGGGTGTGGCCGGTGACCAGCGCGTCCACCTTCGGCGTGACCTTCTTGGCGATCGCGGCGATCGGTCCGGATATCCCCGCGCCGGGCCCCGGGCTGTCGCAGTCGTGGTTGTACGCGGTGGAGGCGGGCAGACCACCCTCGTGGACGAGCGCGACGATCGACTTCACGCCCTGCCGGTCCAGCTCCTTGGCGTACTTGTCGATGGTCTCGGCCTCGTCGTGGAACTTCAGGCCCTTGACGCCGTTGGCGCTGACCACGTCGGGCGTGCCCTCCAGCGTGACCCCGATGAAGCCGATCTTGACGCCCTTGTGCTTCCAGACGGTGTACGGCTTGAGGATCGGCCGGCCGGTCTTCTCGTCGGTGACGTTGGCGGCGAGGTACGGGAAGCCGGCGCCCTTGAAGCGCTTGCCCTTCTCGTAGCAGCCGTCGGTGGGGTGGCAGCCGCCCTTCTGGAGGCGGGTCAGCTCGGCACGGCCCTCGTCGAACTCGTGGTTGCCGACGGAGGTGACGTCCAGGCCGAGCTTGTTCATGGCCTCGATGGTCGGCTCGTCGTGGAAGAGCCCGGACAGCAGCGGGCTGGCGCCCACCATGTCGCCGGCCGCGGCGGTGACCGAGTACGGGTGGCCCTTGCGGGCCGTACGGAGCGCGTTGGCCAGGTACTCGACACCGCCCGCCGCGATCTTCTTCGTGCTGCCGTCCGGCTGCTGCTCCTCGACGGTGCCGGCGGAGCCCTGCGGGGGCTCCAGATTGCCGTGGAAGTCGTTGAAGGACAGGAGCTGCACGTCGACGGTGCGGGCGGCGTGTCCGCCCCCGTGACCGGGCCCGTGGCCGTTCCCCGGGCCGGTGTGGCGGGCGTGGGCGGCGGGCGCGGTGGTTTCGGCGCCGGCCGGTGCCGCGGCCGAGATGCCGACGGCGGCGGCGAGCACCGCCGCCCCGGCCGTCAGTCTGCGCGTCGCGCGCCGCCGCTGCGGTCTCGGTGACATGAGGAGGGTCTCCCTTGTGGGCTGGTGTCCGAGCGCACGCAGCCTACGGTCAACGCGCGTAGCGGAACAGGGGTCGGCCGGTGACGGGCCGGTGTGCATCCGGTGTACCGGTGCCCGGGCCGTACGCTTCGAAGCATGACTGACGCAGCACAGGACAAGGGCCGGACGGGCCGGCGGATCGAGGTCGTGGACGAGCCGGCGCCGGATGCGGCCGCCGCCGTCCTCGCACTGATCGAGCAGGCCGCGGCGACGGACGGGCAGCCCGCCGTGTCCGAGCAGGGGCGGCTCCAACTGCGCGGCGGGCGGCGTACGGGCGTACGGCACCTGTTGCTGTACGTACCGGGCGGGCCGGACGACGAGGCCGGGGTGCTCGCCGGATACGCCCAGTTGGAGGACACCGACCCCGTGGAGGCGCCGGCCGCCGAACTGGTGGTGCACCCGTCGCACCGGGGGCACGGCCACGGCCGCGCGCTGGGCACCGGACTGCTGGAGCAGTCCGGCCGCCGCCTTCGGGTGTGGGCGCACGGCGGCCATGCCGCGGCCCGTCACCTCGCCCAGACCCTCGGCATGACGCTCTTCCGCGAGCTGCGGCAGATGCGCCGTCCGCTGAGCGGCCTGGAGCTGGCGGAACCGCCCCTTCCGGAAGGGGTGTCCGTACGGACCTTCCAGCCGGGCACCGACGACGCCGCGTGGCTGGAGGCGAACGCGGCGGCCTTCGCCCACCACCCCGAGCAGGGCTCGCTGACCCAGCGGGACCTGGACGACCGCAAGGCCGAGCCGTGGTTCGACCCCAAGGGCTTCTTCCTCGCGGAGCGGGACGGCCGGCTGGTCGGCTTCCACTGGACCAAGATCCACGCCGAGGAGGGCCTGGGCGAGGTGTACGTGGTCGGCGTGCGGCCGGACGCCCAGGGCGGCGGGCTCGGCAAGGCGCTCACCGCGATCGGACTGCGGCACCTGGCGGGGCAGGACGTACCGACGGCGATGCTCTACGTCGACGCGGACAACGTACCCGCCGTGACCGTCTACGAGCGGCTCGGTTTCACCACGCACGAGACGGACCTGATGTACCGCACGGAGACGTGAGGACGCGCGGCGCGGCGTCGTCCGGACGCCACCCGGCACGCGCCTGCCGGCCGCCTCCGGCGCGGACAGAACCCGGCGTACCGGCCGACTCGTTGGGCCGGACGGCGGACGTGACCGATCGTCTTCCGCGCCTGCCGCCGGGGCCCGGGCCCGGTCCGTACGGGGCCCGGCGCCCGGGCGGCGAACGGTGCCCGGAGGGGCGTACGCCGGAGCGATCGCGCGCCCCCTCGTGCGCCCCGTGGGGCGCGCCACGGGAAGCGCAAGACACGGGAATGTAAACACCGGGGAGTAGCGCCCCGCTTGCCTGGCCGCCACATCCGCGTTACCGGCGATTCAACGTCGCTTGCGAGCATCACGGAATGCAGCCCGCTGTCCCGAATGCCGCCGGTCGCCGCCTGCGCCCCGTACCGACTCCGTCCGACGGGCTGACAAAGCCCCCGGCGCGGAAGAATAAGGTCATGAACCAGCAGCCCAGCGCCCAGGCCACGGACCGGACCGAGCCGACCACGCCCCGGGCGGTGGACCACCTGCCGCCGTCCGCGCAGCCGTCGGTGGGCTCCATAGCGGCGCACCGCCCGCACGCGGTCGCCGTGCCGGTGCCCGAGCTGGAACCGGACCTCGACGCGGACCTGGACGACTACGAGGAGACCGGCGCGGCGGGCGCCGACGGCGAGGGGCTGCCCGCCGGCCGCTTCCTGGACCGCGAACGGAGCTGGCTCGCCTTCAACGAGCGGGTGCTGGAACTGGCCGAGGACCCGGCCACCCCCCTCCTGGAACGGGCCAACTTCCTCGCGATCTTCGCCGGCAATCTCGACGAGTTCTTCATGGTGCGGGTCGCGGGCCTCAAACGGCGCATCGCGACCGGCGTCGCCACCCGCTCCGCCTCCGGCCTCCAGCCCCGCGAGGTGCTGGACCTCATCTGGACCCGCTCGCGCGAGCTGATGGCCCGGCACGCCGCCTGTTACCAGCAGGACGTCGCTCCCGAACTGGCCGACCAGGGCATCCACCTCATCCGCTGGCCCGAGCTGACCGAGAAGGAACAGGCCCGGCTGTTCACCCTGTTTCGCCAGCAGATCTTCCCGGTCCTGACCCCGCTCGCCGTCGACCCGGCCCACCCGTTCCCGTACATCTCCGGCCTCTCCCTCAACCTGGCCGTCGTCGTCCGCAACCCGGTCAGCGGACACGACCACTTCGCGCGGGTCAAGGTCCCGCCGCTGCTCTCCCGCTTCCTGGAGGCCGCGCCGCAGCGGTACGTGCCCATCGAGGACGTGATCGCCGCCCACCTGGAGGAACTGTTCCCCGGGATGGAGGTACGGGCGCACCACATGTTCCGGGTGACCCGCAACGAGGACCTCGAAGTCGAGGAGGACGACGCGGAGAACCTCCTCCAGGCGCTGGAGAAGGAGCTGATGCGGCGCCGCTTCGGGCCGCCGGTCCGCCTGGAGGTCGAGGAGTCCATCGACCCGGCCGTGCTGGACCTGCTCGTCCAGGAGCTGAAGGTCTCCGACTCCGAGGTCTACCCGCTGCCCGGGCCGCTGGACCTGACCGGCCTGTTCGGCATCGGCGCCCTGGACCGGCCGGAACTGAAGTACCCCAAGTTCGTGGCGGGCACCCACCGCGACCTCGCCGAGGTCGAGTCGGCGTCCGCGCCCGACATCTTCGCCGCGCTGCGCGCCCGTGACGTCCTGCTGCACCACCCGTACGACTCGTTCTCCACCTCCGTCCAGGCGTTCCTGGAGCAGGCCGCCTGTGACCCCGACGTGCTGGCCATCAAGCAGACGCTGTACCGGACGTCCGGCGACTCGCCGATCGTCGACGCCCTCATAGACGCCGCCGAGTCCGGCAAACAGGTGCTCGTCCTCGTCGAGATCAAGGCGCGCTTCGACGAGCAGGCCAACATCAAGTGGGCGCGCAAACTGGAGGAGTCGGGCTGCCATGTCGTGTACGGACTGGTCGGGCTCAAGACGCACTGCAAGCTGTCGCTCGTCGTCCGCCAGGAAGGCGAGATGCTGCGCCGCTACTCCCATGTGGGGACGGGCAACTACCACCCCAAGACGGCCCGGCTGTACGAGGACCTGGGGCTGCTGACCGCCGATCCGCAGGTCGGCGCGGACCTCTCCGACCTCTTCAACCGGCTCAGCGGCTACTCCCGCCGGGAGACCTACCGGCGGCTGCTGGTCGCCCCCAAGTCCCTGCGGGACGGCCTGGTGCAGCGCATCCACAAAGAGATCGCGCACCACCGCGCCGGGCGGCCCGCCTACGTCCGCGTCAAGGTCAACTCGATGGTCGACGAGGCCGTCATCGACGCGCTGTACCGCGCGTCCCAGGCCGGTGTGCCGGTCGATGTGTGGGTACGCGGCATCTGCGCCCTGCGGCCCGGCGTCGAAGGGCTCAGCGAGCACATCAGGGTACGCAGCGTGCTCGGCCGCTTCCTCGAACACTCCCGGGTGTTCGCCTTCGGCAACGGCGGCGAACCCGAGGTCTGGCTCGGCAGCGCCGACATGATGCACCGCAACCTCGACCGGCGGATCGAGGCGCTGGTACGGGTCACCGACCCGGCCCACCGCGCCGCCCTCAACCGGCTCCTGGAGACCGGCACCTCGGACGCCACCTCGTCCTGGCACCTGGGCCCGGCCGGCAACTGGACCCGGCACGCGGTCGACGCGGACGGCGCGCCGCTGCGCAACGTACAGGAACTGCTCATTGACGCCCGGAGGCGCCGACGTGGCCCAGCGACATGACTTCCCCCCGCTCCGCCGCGAGCCCGCCGGGCCCGGCGGCGCACCCGCCGCGGTGGCCGACGGCCCGGCCCGGCCCGGGGCGCCGGCCCGCTCCGGCTCCCTGCCGCGCCCGTACGGAACCGACGGCTGCGCACTGACCGGACGCACCGCCCGCGACGTCCTCGCCGCCTACCTGCACCACCAGGCGACGGACTTCCTGCGCAGCCTGCGCTCGCACCGCGAGAGCGGCCCCGACGCGGAGGGCGCCCGCGAGGCCGCCCGCCAACTCCGGTCCGCCGCCCGGCGCATCGGCAGCGCACTGCACACCTTCCGCCCGCTCACGGACGAGAAGTGGGCCGACCACCTGCGGGCCGAACTCGCCTGGCTGTCCGGCACGCTGGCCCGCGAACACGCCGGAACGGCCCGGCTGGACCGCCTGATGGGAGCGCTCCAACGGCTCACCGGCCGCCCCGCCCCGGCCGCCGGGACGGCCCCCCTCTCCGCCCCCCAGGACAAGCCGGACCCCGACGCGGCCGAAGCCCTCCTCTCCGCCGGGGCCGCGCGGGCCGGTGCCCTGCTGGAACGGCAGATCACCCTCGCCCGCACCCGCGCGCACTCGGCCGCCCTCCAGGCGCTCGGCTCCTCCCGCTTCCACGCCCTCGCCGACGCCGTAGCCGTACTCGCCTCGGAAGCGCCACTCGCCGCCGCGGCCGACCGGCCCGCCACGGACGCGCTGCTCCCGCCCGCCGAACAGGCCCACCGGCGCCTCGCGGAGGCCGTCGCGGCCCTGCCGCTGGCCCGCGCGGGCCAGGCGTACAACGGCGAAGCCTGCACCGCCGGCTCCCGCCAGGACGCGCCCTGGCACCAGGTACGGCAGCTCGCCCGCCTCAGCCGGTACGCCCGGGAGGTGACCGACCCCGACGACACCGACCCGCGCCTCACGGAGGCCGGCCGCGCTCTCGAACGCCACCGGGACGCCGCCGAAGCCGCCGCCGCGGCCGCCGCGGCGGCCCGCACCCCCCGCATCGCCCCCGCCACCGCCTACGCCCTCGGCGTCCTCCACGCCGACCAGCGCCGCGAGGTCGAAGCGGCCCGCTTCGTGTTCGGCCGGGTATGGCTCCCCGCCCCGCCCCCCGAGGCCGGCCCGCGGAAGGGATGACGGCGCCATGGCAGCACCCCCCAAGCCGGTCAGAGCCGCGGGCTGCGTCCTGTGGCGCCGTTCCCCGGCCACCGGCGACCTGGAGATCGCCCTCGTCCACCGCCCGAAGTACGGCGACTGGTCCCATCCCAAGGGCAAGCTGAAACGCGACGAGGACTGGCTCGCCGGCGCCCTCCGGGAGGTCGCCGAGGAAACCGGCATGCGATGCCGCCCCGGCGCCCGGCTCCCCACCGTCCACTACCTCGCCAACGGCCGCCCCAAAGAAGTCCGCTACTGGGCCGCCGAAGCCACCACCGGCACCTTCGACCCGACCCCGGAGGTCGACCGCCTCCTCTGGCTTCCGCCGGACCGGGCCCGCCCCGTCCTGACCCAGGAGCGGGACCGGCACCTGGTGGACGCGTTGCTGGGGGCTCTGCGGGGGGTGGGGAGGGACAGCGAGGCAGCGGGATAGCAGGGGGAGTGAGGTGGCGGGTCGGCGGGAGTGGCGGGCCGGCAGGGCGAGGGACTGTGGGGGCCGGGAGCTGTGGGCTGCGGATCGAGGGGCCCTGACCTGGCCTTTCTCCTGCTCCCGCAACTGTCTTGAGTCGGGGCTTGTCAATTTTCCTTCGCGGGGATATACCAGAGGGCGAAGGGGCATCGCACCCACTGCCTTCGGAAGGAGATGACCCGTGATGCTCATGCGTACCGACCCGTTCCGCGAGTTCGACCGTCTCACCCAGCAGGTGCTCGGGACGACGGCGCGTCCGGCGGCGCTGCCGATGGACGCCTACCGGTCCGGGGACGAGTTCGTGATCCACTTCGATCTGCCGGGGGTCGACCCGGAGACCATCGACCTGGACATCGAGCGCAACGTGCTGACCGTCCGCGCCGAGCGCTCCTCCACCGCCCCCGAGGGCGCCGAGCTGATCGCGAGCGAGCGTACGGCGGGCAAGTTCAGCCGGCAGCTCTTCCTCGGTGACTCGCTCGACAGCGAGCGGGTGGACGCGGCGTACGAGAACGGCGTGCTGACGCTGCGCATCCCGATCGCGGAACGGGCCAAGCCGCGCAAGATCGAGATCGCGGGCGGGAGCTCGCGGAAGCAGATCTCCCACTGAGGCCGACGCCTGCCGGGCGCCGGACGGGCGCCCGGCAGGCAGGGGGCCGGGCCGCGGGCATCCGTCGACGGTGTGGCGCTGGAGCGCGGTGGCCCGGCAGGTGCGGGACCACCTCCCCGCCGCTCACACCGGCGCGACCGCCTCCCACCGGACCGTGACCTCGCCCTGCCGCCACCGCCGGGGCCCGTCGGCCAGCGGCCACGCCGTGCTCAGGGCGAGTACGCTGCGCATCCACCGCTGCCGCGCGCCCAATGACGCATACGGGGCGGCCGCCGCCCACGCCCGGTCGAACTCGCGCAGGAACGTGTGCACGGGCTGGCCCGGCACATTGCGGTGGATCAGTGCTTTCGGCAGGCGTTCGGCCAGGTCGGACGGTGTTTCCAGGGCGCTGAGCCGGGCCGCGAAGGTGACCGTGCGCGGGCCTTCGGGGCCCAGTGCGACCCACACGTGCCGCCGCCCGATCTCGTCGCAGGTGCCCTCCACCAGCAGCCCGTCCGGCGCCAGCCGCGCGCACAGCCGCTCCCACACGGCGGCCACCTCGTCCTCCGCGTACTGGCGCAGCACGTTCGCCGCCCGGATCAGCACCGGCGCCCGCCGCCCCGGCAGCGGCACCTCGAACCCGCCGTGGGCGAAGGTCAGTCCCGGGCACGTGTACGGTGCCGCGGCGGCGACCCGCGCCGGGTCGATCTCGATGCCGACCACCTGCGCGTCGGCCCGGACGGTACGCAGCCGGGCCAGCAGTTCCACGGCGGTCCAGGGCGCGGCGCCGTAGCCGAGGTCCACGGCGACGGGGGCGGGGCCGCGGCGCAGCGCGGCGGCGTGGGTGGCGGCGATCCAGCGGTCCATGCGGCGCAGGCGGTTCGGGTTGGTGGTGCCGCGGGTCGCGTTCCCGAGGGGACGGGAGGACGGGGGAGAGGTGGGAGAGACGGACGCGCTGCGGACCATGTCCTGACCTTATGCGCCCACCGGCCCCAGTCGTCCCGCCGGACCACGGATACCCATCGGCCCCCCCGGCCGCCCCGCCAGACCACGGATACCCATCTGTCTCCCGGCCGCCCCGCCAGGCCCGGCCGCCCGCGCCGCACCCACCCCGCACCCGCCTTGTTCCACCCAAGGGGACGCCCCAAGGTCACGCTTTGGCAAAGTGCCGGGCGGGCGGGCTCGCCGGGAAATGCATGCGCGGGTTCGGTTGTTACGGGCTTCGGAGGCGCCGCACGCCCCGGCCCAGGCCGTACCGGCTAGGAGGTAGCCCGCAGTGAGCCAATACGTGTCCAGGCTCCGCAGCCGTTCCCACGGCCCGTTCCCGGGCCGGTCCGGGCTGCGCCTGCCGGGTGCGGCGCGCCGCCCGCGCCGGGTCGCCATGCTGAGCGTGCACACCTCCCCGCTGCACCAGCCGGGCACCGGCGACGCCGGCGGCATGAACGTCTACATCGTCGAGCTGGCCAAGAAGCTCGCCTCCCTCAACATCGAGGTGGAGATCTTCACCCGTGCCACGACCGGCACGCTGCCGCCCGCCGTCGAGCTGGCCCCCGGCGTCCTCGTACGGCACGTGGACGCGGGCCCGTACGAGGGCCTGGCCAAGGAGGAGCTGCCGGCCCAGCTCTGCGCCTTCACGCACGGCGTGATGCAGGCGTGGGCGGGCCACCGCCCCGGCCACTACGACCTGGTGCACTCCCATTACTGGCTCTCCGGGCACGTCGGCTGGCTCGCCGCCGAGCGCTGGGGCGTCCCGCTCGTCCACGCCATGCACACCATGGCCAAGGTCAAGAACGCCGCCCTGGCCGCCGGCGACACCCCCGAACCCGCCGCGCGCGTCATCGGCGAGACGCAGATCGTGCGCGCCGCCGACCGGCTGATCGCGAACACGGAGGAGGAAGCCGGCGAGCTGATACGCCACTACGAGGCCGAGCCGGACAAGGTCGCCGTCGTACACCCGGGCGTCAACCTGGACCGCTTCCGCCCCACGGGAGGCCCCGGCCGTACGGACGCCGCCACCGCCCCCGGCCGTACGGACGCGATCACCGAACCCGGTGCCCCCGGCACCGACCAGGACACCTCTGCCTCGCGCTCCGCCGCCCGCGCCCGTCTCGGTCTGCCGCAGGACGCCCTGATCCCGCTCTTCGCCGGCCGCATCCAGCCGCTGAAGGCCCCCGACATCCTGCTGCGCGCCGTCGCCGTCCTGCTCGACGAGGACCCGTCCCTGCGGTCGCGCCTGGTCGTCCCGGTCGTCGGCGGCCCCAGCGGCAGCGGCCTGGCCAAGCCCGAGGGGCTGCAGAAGCTGGCCGCCCGCCTGGGCATCGCCGACGTCGTCCGCTTCCGCCCGCCGGTCGGCCAGGAACAGCTCGCCGACTGGTACCGCGCCGCGTCCGTGCTGGTCATGCCGTCCTACAGTGAATCGTTCGGCCTGGTCGCGATCGAGGCCCAGGCGTGCGGCACCCCGGTGATCGCCGCCGCCGTCGGCGGGCTCCCGGTGGCCGTACGCGACGGCGTCAGCGGATTCCTCATATCCGGCCACGACCCGGCCGACTACGCCCGCGCCCTCGGCCGCTTCGCCCGCGACACGTCGCTGGCCGGCCGGATGGGCGGGGCCGCCGCCCGGCACGCCCGGTCCTTCGGCTGGGACACCGCGGCCGCCGCGACCGCCGAGGTGTACACCGCCGCGATGCAGGAGCGACGCCGTCACCTACGATCACCTCATGGCTGACGACGACGCGGCACGACAGGTGATCGAGGCGGCTCTCGACGATGCCGGCCTGACGTGGGATTCGCCCACCGACGGCACGTACGTGGTGACCCTGCCCGGCACCCGCAAGCTCTCCACGACCTGCTCCCTGGTCGTCGGCAAGCACTCCCTGTCCATCAACGCCTTCGTCGTCCGCCACCCGGACGAGAACCACGAAGCCGTGCACCGCTGGCTCCTGGAGCGCAACACCCGCCTGTACGGGGTGAGTTACGCGATCGACAAGCTGGGCGACATCTACCTCGTCGGCAAACTGCCGCTCGCCGCCGTCACACCGGACGAGCTGGACCGCATCCTCGGCACGGTCCTGGAGAACGCGGACGGCAGCTTCAACACCCTTCTGGAAATGGGCTTCGCCTCCGCCATCCGCAAGGAGTACGAGTGGCGGGTGGCGCGCGGCGAGTCGACGCGCAACCTGGAGGCATTCAGCCATCTGACCCAGCGCCCGTCGGCCTAACCGCCTGGCCGCCCGGCGCCTTCCCGGGCTGTTCGCGGGGCGTCGGCGTCCGCACGGGCGCCCACGGGGCGTCACCGTACGCATGAGTGCCCCGAGGGCGTCACCGTACGCGGTGGCGCCCTCGGGCCCGGCACCGTAATCGGTAGCCCCTCGCGCTCGTCACCGTCCGCGATGACTCCCTAGGGCCCGTCGTCGTCCGCGATAGCTTTTTGGGGCCCGTCGTCGTCCGCGACAGCTCCCTGGGGCCCGTCACCATCCGCGATGGCCCCTCGGCCCGTCACCACACGAACCGCACCTCGGGAAAGCGGGCGGACGGCCCGTCCAGCAACCCGCTGTCCCGCCCCCGCAGCCACCGGTCGAAGAACGCCGTCACATACGCCCGCTGCGCGGCCACCGAGCGGTCCGGCGCGACCGTACCCACCAGCTTCTCGACGGTCGCACGCGGCAGCCCGGCCTCACGGGCCAACTGCGGGACCAGCGACTGCGCGTCCGTGAAGCTCGCGTGCCCGGCACCGGTGAGGGTGAGGTCCAGGTGCCACCCCGAACTGCGCTCCCACACCGCCTTCCAGGACGCGACCGTGTGGTGATCGTCGCCCTCCTTGCCCATGAGGAGCAGCGGGCGGTCCAGTCCGTCCGTGCCGACCGTGGACGGGTTGGCCGGATCGTCGTCCCGCTGGGTGTAGCCCATCACGCCGTCCATGTTCACCGCGGCCCTGATCCGACGGTCGTCATGCATCGCCTGCGCCGCGGTGAACCCGCCACCGGAGTGCCCGAACATCCCGACCGCCCGCAAGTCCAGCACCCCTCTCAGCATCCGCGGCAGCATCACCGACCGCCCCAACTCGTCCAGCACGAAACGGGTGTCGGCCACCCGTACCGCCGTCAGCTTCTTCAGCAGCGCGACGACCTGCTCCGGGCGCTGCGCTTTCCCGGCCTCCTCCCGCATCCGGCTGTACTCGACCCGCCCGCCCGGGAACTGCACCCCGGGCGCCTCATACGTGTGGTCGATGCTCACGACGACGTACCCACGGGACGCCAACTCGTCGCAGAGCGTGCTGCCGAGCGCGCGCGGATCCGCCGCACCCGGCGAATAAAGAACCACCGGAAAGCCCCGCCGACCTGGCTGCGCGACCGGCGCGCCCAGCCACGCATGCGTACGGGTGGCCCCCCAGTCGGCCGTCCCCTCCGGAATGACCTCCGAGAAGTTGCTCCAATCCGCAAACGCAGCCGCCTCCCCGGGCAACATCTGCGGCGCCCGCGCATACCCACCCGCCGCCCTAGCCGGATAGCGCACACTCACCATCAGCTCCCGGTGGGGCCGGTCCGCCACCCAGGGGTCGCGCCGCCCACCGTCCACCAAGTGCAGGTTCGTCATGCCGACCTGATACGGCCCGGTCGGCGCCGGCAGCGTCATCCGCACCGGAGTCATCCGCGCCGGGGCCCCGCCGCCGGCGCCGGCCTCGGCACGCGCACCTCCCGCGGCCGCCGGAGCCCCGAGGGACAGCGCCCCCACGGCCCCCAGCCCCGCCATCACACAGACACGTCGTGTGTACGTCGTCGTCATCCCGTCTCTCCCCGCTCCGACTCTCCGACCAGCTTTCCGGAGCCGCCCGCGCCGCGCGATGGTGCCGGCACCCCCATCACCGTCCCGGCCCACACGAAGATCCCCGCCTCCCTTGCCCAGCCGCCCCCTCAGCCCCTGAGCGCGGGCCGTGGCGAGCCCATGGCCGGAAGTCGATTACGCTCGAAGGCATGGCCGACGCACCGTACAAGCTGATCCTCCTTCGCCACGGCGAGAGCGAGTGGAACGCGAAGAACCTGTTCACCGGCTGGGTGGACGTCAATCTGAACGAGAAGGGCGAGAAGGAGGCGGTCCGCGGCGGTGAGCTGCTCAAGGACGCCGGCCTGCTCCCCGACGTCGTGCACACCTCCGTCCAGAAGCGCGCCATCCGCACCGCGCAGCTCGCCCTGGAGGCCGCCGACCGGCACTGGATCCCGGTCCACCGTAGCTGGCGCCTGAACGAGCGCCACTACGGAGCGCTCCAGGGCAAGGACAAGGCCCAGACCCTCGCCGAGTTCGGCGAGGAGCAGTTCATGCTCTGGCGCCGCTCGTACGACACCCCGCCGCCCGCCCTCGCGGACGACGCCGAGTACTCCCAGATCGACGACCCGCGCTACGCGGTCATCCCCAGCGAGCTGCGCCCGCGCACCGAGTGCCTCAAGGACGTCGTCGTCCGCATGCTGCCGTACTGGTACGACAGCATCGTCCCGGACCTGGCCACCGGCCGCACCGTCCTGGTCGCCGCCCACGGCAACTCGCTCCGCGCCCTGGTCAAGCACCTCGACGGCATCTCCGACGCCGACATCGCGGGCCTGAACATCCCCACCGGCATCCCGCTCTCCTACGAACTCGACGCCGACTTCCACCCGGTCAACCCGGGCGGCACCTACCTCGACCCGGACGCCGCCAAGGCCGCCATCGAGGCCGTGAAGAACCAGGGCAAGAAGAAGTAAGCCCGCACGCGTAAGCCCCCCCGCACGGCTCTTCACGGAGTCGGCAGCGTGGGGTCTCAGCGTGTATCGACGCAGGTCAAGGTCCCGTCCGGCAGATTGCCGGGCGGGACCTTGGGTGTGCTGCGGTGCGGCCTTGGCGGCCGCCGGGAGTGGGCCGCAACCGCTGCCGGAGGTTCAGCCGCAGCCGCCACCGCACTGGCAGGGGCCGCCGGACTGGCAGCCGCAGGAGCAGCCGGGGCCGCAGGCGCAGTCGCTCAGGCCGGGCTCATGGCCGGTGGGGGTGGGGGCAGTGGAACGCGTCATGACTTGCCTCCTCGGGAGAGGGCATCCGAATGTCGTCCGCTGTCCATTGGATGCCCGCGTGCCGAGGCGCATCAACGGCGCGCGGTGGCACGGCGCGCCGCCGTACGGCTCCTGGCCGGGGCGTACGTGCCGTGCCGTGCGCGGCCGGGTGCTGCTACGCGCCCTCCACCGGGGCAGGCGGGGCGATCTCGTCCGCGTGCTCGCCGGTGACGAGGTAGACGACGCGCTTGGCGACCGACACGGCGTGGTCGGCGAACCGCTCGTAGTAGCGGCCCAGCAGCGTCACGTCCACGGCCGTCTCAATGCCGTGCTTCCAGCGGTCGTCCATCAGGTGCTGGAAAAGGGCGCGGTGGAGGAGGTCCATCGCGTCGTCGTCCTGTTCCAACTGGAGGGCGAGGTCGACGTCCTTGGTGATGATGACCTCGGCGGCCTTGGCCATCAGGCGCTGCGCCAACTGGCCCATCTCCAGGATCGTGGCGTGCAGGTCCCGTGGCACGGCCGTGTCCGGGAAGCGCAGCCGGGCCAGCTTGGCCACGTGCTGGGCCAGGTCGCCGGAGCGTTCCAGGTCGGCGCTCATGCGCAGGGAGGTGACGACGATCCGCAGGTCGGTGGCGACCGGCTGCTGGCGCGCCAGCAGGGCTATCGCCCGGGCCTCCAGGTCACGCTGGAGGTCGTCGACCTTCTCGTCGGCGGCGATGACGGCCTCGGCCAGCTTCAGGTCCGCGTCGAGTATCGCCGTGGTGGCGCGCCCGATCGCGGAGCCGACGAGCCTGGCCATCTCGACGAGGCTCTCGCCGATCGAATCCAGCTCCTCGTGGTACGCGTCCCGCATCAGTGACCTTCTCTCGGTTCGGGTGGTGACGTGTCGCTCGGGGTGGTGAAGTGCCATTCGGCTTGACGGAGTGGGGGCCGGAATCCCCACGCTCCCACGTTCCGGCCGGAACGCGACCGGTTCTGACCTCCGGAATGAACCAGTGCCGACACCGAGGTGAACTCTGGGCGACGTATGTTCGAGCAGGCCCTCGAACGGCTGGGGAAGTGTCACAGGCGACGCATAACCTGGAGTCATGAACGTGGACGCGGCCGTTGCCGCAGTGGCAGCGATCGCCGGACTGTGCACCGGCGTCTTCGCCATGCTGGCGTTCCGCTGGAGCGAGCGGGAGCAGGCCAAGCCCACGCGTACGTCCCTGCACACCGACGCCGTCCTGCCGCCCGGCGTGGACACGGTCCTGTCGGTGCTGCGCTCCTCGGCCGTCGTCCTGGACGAGGCCGACGCCGTGGTCAAGGCCAGCTCGGCCGCGTACGCGCTGGGCTTGGTGCGCGGCGGGAAGCTGGCCGTCGAGCCGATGCTCCAGATGGCCCGCGACACCCGCCGCGACGGCGAGATACGCCAGGTCGAGCTGGACCTGCCGCGCCGGGGGACGGGCCGGGGCGGCGACGCCCTGGCGGTCTCGGCCCGGGTCGCGCCCCTCGGCTCGCGGCTGGTCCTGCTGCTGGTCGAGGACCTGACCGAGGCCCGGCGCATAGAAGCGGTACGGCGCGACTTCGTCGCCAACGTCAGCCATGAGCTGAAGACCCCGGTCGGCGCCCTGTCCCTGCTGTCCGAGGCCGTCATGGACGCCAGCGACGACCCCGAGGCGGTCGAGCGCTTCGCCGGCCGTATGCAGAACGAGGCGACCCGCCTGACCAACCTCGTCCAGGAGCTCATCGACCTCTCCCGGGTGCAGAACGACGACCCGCTGGAGGACGCCGAGCCGGTCCGGGTGGACGAGCTGGTCGCGGAGGCGATCGACCGCTGCCGCCAGCAGGCGGGCAGCAAACAGATCACCATGGCCGCCGCCGGCACCGCCGACCTGCACGTCTGGGGCAACCGCGGCCAGCTCGCCGCCGCCCTCGGCAACCTCGTCGAGAACGCCGTCAACTACTCACCGGCCCGTACCCGGGTCGGCATCGCGGGCCGCCGTGTCCCGGCACATGGTGGCGGGGGTACCTCCCAGGCTTTCGGCACGGGGGCACTGATCGAGATCGCGGTGACCGACCAGGGCATCGGGATATCGGAGAAGGACCGGGACCGCGTCTTCGAGCGGTTCTACCGCGTGGACCCGGCGCGCTCGCGCGCCACCGGCGGGACCGGCCTCGGCCTCGCCATCGTCAAACACGTGGCCGCCTCGCACGGCGGGGAGGTCACGGTATGGAGCGCTGAGGGACAGGGCTCCACCTTCACCCTGCGTCTCCCGGAGGCGGGTGCCGTGCGCGACCGCGCGCGTACCGGCTCCGGCTCATCGGCGGAGGGCCTCGACGACGAGGACCGCCCGTACGAGACCTTCAACGATCCGCTCCCTGCTCACCCTGCCCCGGAGGTCCTTCCGTGACCCGAGTGCTCGTCGTCGAGGACGAGGAATCGTTCAGTGACGCCCTGTCGTACATGCTCCGCAAGGAGGGCTTCGAGGTCGCCGTCGCGGCCACCGGCCCCGACGGCCTGGACGAGTTCGAGCGCAACGGCGCCGACCTGGTCCTGCTGGACCTGATGCTGCCGGGCCTGCCCGGCACCGAGGTCTGCCGTCAGCTACGCGGCCGCTCCAACGTCCCGGTCATCATGGTGACCGCCAAGGACAGCGAGATCGACAAGGTGGTCGGCCTGGAAATAGGAGCCGACGATTACGTCACCAAGCCCTTCTCCTCCCGCGAGCTGGTCGCCCGGATCCGCGCGGTGCTGCGCCGCCGCGGGGAGCCCGAGGAGGTCACGCCGCAGGCCCTGGAGGCCGGCCCGGTCCGGATGGACGTGGACCGACACGTCGTCACGGTCTCCGGCGGCAAGGTCGACCTGCCGCTGAAGGAGTTCGACCTCCTGGAGATGCTGCTGCGCAACGCGGGCCGGGTCCTGACCCGTATGCAGTTGATCGACCGGGTCTGGGGCGCCGACTACGTGGGGGACACCAAAACGCTGGACGTCCACGTGAAGCGCCTGCGCGCCAAGATCGAACCGGACCCGGGCGCGCCGCGGTACCTGGTCACGGTCCGTGGCCTGGGGTACAAGTTCGAGCCGTAAGCCGTATGCCGTGCCCCTTGAGCCGTGATCCGTGATCCGTGATCCGCGTTCCTCGGGCCGTGAGCCGTACGGCCAAGCCGCCGATCCGTGGCAGGTGCCGACGCCTGGGCGCATAGGCACCGGAGGGCGAGCGGTGCGAGGTGCGTGCCGTACGAGAGCGCGCCGTTGCGCCGTACGGCCTGCGAGGCGGGCGTACGGCGTACGGGGCGCGGCTTACGAGCCACCGGGCCCCGTCGGCCCGGCCGGTGCATGGCGCCGGTCCGGCCGGCGGGGCCCAAGCCGTCGGCCGGACCGGCATACGCGAGCGACGCGGTGTACGCCGACGGCGCGGTCCACACCGACGACATGGCATGCGTGAGCGCCGTGCGGCCGGATCACTCCGGTCCTCCGCACGGCGCTCACGGTGGTGCTGCGCTGGTGCTCTGCTGCGCCGCTACGGGCGTCAGCGGCCCGCCTCGGGCGACTGCGGCGTGCCGCTGTTCGGCGTGCCGCTGGCGCCGGCACCGGCCGTGCCGCTCGGCGTGGCCGTCGCCGACGGGCTGCCGGACGGCGCGGAGGGGCTGCCGGACGGGCGGGCCGAGCCGGACGGCGACGGCACCTCGCTCGGGCCGTAGTCCTTGAAGTAGCTCTTGGCCGGGACGACGAACGCCCGCAGGGTGACCTTGCCGGCGGCGCTGAAGTCGAAGGTCACGGACTGCGCGTCGCCGTTCTTCACGGACTCGCGGCCGCTGTCCAGTACGGCGGACGCGTTGTCCTTGCCGCCGATCACGACCGAACCGCCGGCCGGGACCACGATCGGTCCGGAGCCCTTGGCGGGCGCCAGCTTGGCTTCCTTGTTCGTACCGTTGACCTTGATGGACTCCAGCGTCTGGTCCTTGCTGCCGTTGTTGAAGACGGTCGCGGTCACCACGGCCGGGCCCTGGGCCTCCGGGTCGGGCTGGGTGACGACGGCGGCGTTCTGGATCTTGAGGTCGCCGACGCTGGTTGCGGCGTGGTCCGGCTTGACCTGGAGCGTCTGGGCGTCGTTCCCGGCTCCGCACGCGGAGAGCGTGGCGATCGAGAGCGTGAGAACGGTGGCGGCGAGGACGCCGCGTCGAAGGCTGCGGCTCACGGCGGCGGCATCTCCTTGGACGAACTACGGCGGCCGAACTTCGAGCCCGGTCGCGGATGGGCGGCTGGGCGGCCGTGCGCGGTCGCCGTACCGGCATCCGCGTAAAGCCGCCCTAAGGGTGTGTCAGCGCCGCTAGGTTACCGAGCCGTCCCCGGGCCGCCGCACCCGACCCGCCCCCAGGACGATCACACCCTCCTCACATCCCGCTCCGGCCGGTCCTGACGGGCCGCGGCGGTCCGTCGCCGTACGTCCGATTGCCGCACTTCATCCGCCGGCACGGAAGTTCCCGGACCCGCACCGCGGAAGATCATGACCGGGCTCCTGGAAGAAACCCGAATATCCGGCAAGCGGCTGTTCGGGTGAAGCCCGGCCGGTTTCCCCGGAGGTAAATCGGCATTCGCAGGGAATGCGCCGGCTTCCCGGAATTGATCACGTGTGGCGGCCGACGCGCGACGGCCGTACGGTGTTCGCGAGGCGATCACCCGGTGATCAATTCATGAAACGGTGGACACTTGCTCTCCGGAACCGAACGGAGTAGCGGAACTGTGGCATCCGGATTCCGGCAAAACAGGACGTAAGGTCACCGCTTCGGGTGCTTCCGGGCGTGTGACGTACGCGTTTCAGGCTGCGCGCGAAGCCCCTCCGACCTGCGAATTCCTGCACCCGGAGGGCTGTCGAAGCACGATCCGGCCGCTGTTGTCAAGCCCCGAGATATGCCCTGACCTGCGAAAACGCCATTCAGAACGGCCCGTTCCCGTGTTAGCATGGATAGCCACGGAAGGGGTACCTGTCACATGACGTTCAAGGTTGGCGACACCGTGGTCTATCCCCATCACGGGGCCGCGCTGATCGAGGC
This sequence comes from Streptomyces sp. NPDC018045, assembly GCF_044327445.1. NCBI lineage: Bacteria > Bacillati > Actinomycetota > Actinomycetes > Kitasatosporales > Streptomycetaceae > Streptomyces > Streptomyces sp. NPDC018045. The sequence goes on along the minus strand of NZ_JBIRFL010000007.1, from coordinate 268,383 downwards.
CATCGAAACTCGCCAGATCAAAGGCGTGGACAAGACCTACTTGGTGCTGAAGGTCGCCCAGGGCGACTTGACTGTTCGTGTGCCAGCGGACAATGCGGAGTTCGTCGGCGTACGCGATGTGGTCGGCCAGGACGGGCTGGACCGGGTCTTCGAGGTGCTGCGCGCACCGTATGCCGAAGAGCCGACGAACTGGTCCCGTCGTTACAAGGCAAATCTGGAGAAGCTCGCCTCGGGTGACGTGATCAAGGTCGCCGAGGTCGTGCGAGACCTGTGGCGCCGTGAGCGGGAGCGCGGCCTCTCCGCCGGTGAGAAGCGCATGCTCGCCAAGGCCCGCCAGATCCTGGTGAGCGAACTCGCCCTCGCGGAGAACACCAACGAGGACAAGGCCGAGGCTCTGCTGGACGAGGTCCTCGCGTCCTGACGACGTACGAATGCCGCGGCGCCCGAGTGGCGGCCGACTCCGGCCAGGAGCGGTCAGTTGCCGGGCGCTGCGGCATATCTGCGGCGACATGTCCGATGTGCCTGCACGATTTGCGCGCGGTGCCCGCACGACACGTGTACGGCGCACGCTCGTGCGCAGGCACACGTGCGGAAGCCGCGTACCACTACCGAACCTTGTGATCGTTCCCCGTGGTGACCGCCCCCGTGCTCGTCCCCGAAAAGATCCGCCGTCGCGCCCGCCTGTGGCGTGCCGGGCCCGGGCATCTGTCCCGACCGGTGTCACGGAAGGGTCCGGATCGGGGCGTCGCGCCCGGCACACTGCGGCCATACCCATGTCGGCTCAGGAAACAAACCTGTCTGCGCTAATTCCGGGGTCTCCCCGGGCTTCGGAGCGACCGATGTCAGACGTATCCCCAGATTCCGCCAACCCCTCCGGCCCGCCCCGGCTCCGTACCGCGGCCGTGATTCCGGCCGCCGGACGCGGCGTACGGCTGGGCCCGGGCGCCCCCAAGGCACTCCGTGCGCTGGGTGGCACTCCCATGCTCGTCCACGCCGTCCGCGCGATGGCCGCCTCCCGCGCCGTCTCCGTCGTCGTGGTCGTCGCCCCGCCGGACGGCGCCACCGAGGTCCGCAACCTGCTGGACCAGTACCCGCTGCCCGAACGCACCGACCTGCTGGTCGTCCCCGGCGGCGAGACCCGCCAGGAGTCCGTCCGCCGTGGCCTGGAGGCGCTGCCCGAGGCCATCGACGTGGTGCTGGTGCACGACGCCGCCCGGCCCCTGGTGCCCGCCGACACGGTGGACTCGGTGGTCGCCGCCGTACGGGACGGCGCCCCGGCCGTGGTCCCGGCGCTGCCGCTCGCGGACACCGTCAAGCAGGTCGAGCCGCGCACCGGCGAGCGGGCCGGCGAGCCGGAGCCCGTGGTGGGCACACCGGAGCGTGCCCGGCTGCGCGCCGTACAGACGCCGCAAGGCTTCGATCGGGCGACTCTGGTCAAGGCGCACGAGACCGTCGCCCTCCAGGGTGACGGCGCGACCGACGACGCCGGGATGGTCGAGCAGCTCGGCGCCCCCGTCGTGCTGGTGCCCGGACACGAAGAAGCGTTCAAGGTGACCCGACCGCTGGACCTGGTCCTCGCCGAAGCCGTACTCGCCCGCAGGAGGGCCACCGATGGGTATGTATGAGCCGCAGATGGTGCCCCTGGTGGGCATCGGCACCGACGTGCACGCCTTCGAGAAGGGCCGCGAACTTAGGGTCGCCGGCCTGCTCTGGGACGACGCGGAGAGCGACGGGTACGGCCTCGCCGGGCACAGTGACGGCGACGTCGCCGCGCACGCGGCCTGTGACGCGCTCTTCTCGGCCGCAGGCGTCGGCGACCTCGGCGCGCACTTCGGCACCAGCCGCCCGGAGTACTCCGGCGCCTCCGGGCTGACGCTGCTGTCCGAGGCAGCCCGCATCGTACGGACCGAGGGCTTCGTGATCGGCAACATCGCGGTGCAGGTCATCGGCGTCCGCCCGAAGGTCGGCAAGCGGCGCGCCGAGGCCCAGAAGGTCCTGTCGGAGGCGGCCGGCGCCCCGGTCTCGGTGTCCGGCACGACATCGGACGGCCTGGGCCTGACGGGCCGGGCGGAGGGGCTGGCGGCGGTGGCTACGGCATTGGTGATACCCGTCCGGTAGGGGCCGGGCCCGGTTGCCGGGGGCTGTCGGGGCGGCTGTTCCGGGACAGTGGGCTCCGGTTGATCTCCGGGTGGTCTCCGGGTGGTCTCCGGTTGGTCGGTCTGTGGCCGGGGCCGGTGGCTTGGAGCGGGCGGCGTGGGGCGCGGGAACTCCTTGCCGCGTACGGGAGTTGAGCAGGGTGACAGGGGCACCCGTGCCGGTCGAGGCGGCCCCGTGCCCGCGCCGGAAGGAGCTGCCGTGCCCACCACATCCGAAGGACCGGCCGCGCCGGAAGGGCCGGTCGCGCCCGCCGTGCCGCCCGAGCCCTTCAAGAGCCGCCCGGCGGCCCGTCGCGGGGCTTGCGCGCATCGCGGCCGCCCGGGGGAAATATCACGCTTCTGTGTCCGTGGCCCCGGGGGTCGCGGGGCACTGTCCGGTTCGGACTACCCTTGATGCGTGACTATTCGGCTGTACGACACAAGCGCCCGGCAGACTCGCGATTTCACCCCGCTCACGCCGGGCTGTGTCTCGATCTACCTGTGCGGCGCGACCGTACAGGCCGCCCCGCACATCGGGCACATCCGGTCGGGACTGAACTTCGACATCATGCGCCGCTGGTTCCTGCACCGCGGCTACGACGTGACGTTCATCCGGAACGTGACGGACATCGACGACAAGATCATCACGAAGGCCGCCGACCAGGGCCGCCCGTGGTGGGCCATCGGTTACGAGAACGAGGTCGCCTTCAACACGGCCTACGACACGCTCGGCTGCCTGCGTCCCACCTACGAGCCGCGCGCGACCGGTCACATCCCCGAGATGATCGAGATGATGCGGGGCCTGATCGACCGCGGCCACGCCTACGCCGCGGACGGCAACGTCTACTTCGACGTGCGCTCCTTCCCGGCCTACCTGGAGCTGTCCAACCAGGAGCTGGACAACCTCCTCCAGCCCTCCGGCGAGAACGAGACCGGCAAGCGCGACCCGCGCGACTTCGCCATGTGGAAGGCGGCGAAGCCGGGCGAGCCGAGCTGGGAGACCCCGTGGGGCCGCGGCCGCCCCGGCTGGCACCTGGAGTGCTCGGCCATGGCGCACAAATACCTGGGCGCCGCCTTTGACATCCACGGCGGCGGCGTCGACCTGGTCTTCCCGCACCACGAGAACGAGATCGCGCAGGCCAAGGCGTACGGCGACGACTTCGCCACGTACTGGTGCCACAACGCGTGGGTGACCATCAGCGGCGAGAAGATGGCGAAGTCCCTGGGCAACTCGGTGCTGGTCTCCGAGATGCTCAAGCGCTGGCGCCCGATCGTGCTGCGCTACTACCTGGGCACCCCGCACTACCGCTCGATGATCGAGTACAGCGAGGAGGCGCTGCGCGAGGCCGAGTCCGCGTTCGCGCGGATCGAGGGCTTCATCCAGCGCGTGGTGGAGAAGGCCGGTCCCGTGGAGCCCGCCGCCGAGGTGCCGCCGGCCTTCGCCGAGGCGATGGACGACGACCTCGGCGTACCGCAGGCGCTCGCCATCGTGCACACCACCGTCCGCCAGGGGAACTCCGCGCTGACGGCCGACGACAAGGAATCCGCCGTCGCCCGCCTGGCGGAGGTACGCGCCATGCTCGGCGTGCTGGGCCTGGACCCGCTGGACGAGAAGTGGTCGGGCGGCGGCACGGACCGCGGCGAGGACCTGCACGGCGTCGTCGACTCGCTGGTCCGGCTGGTCCTGGAGCAGCGCCAGGCGGCCCGCACCCGCAAGGACTACGCGACCGCCGACGCCATCCGCGACCAGCTCCAGCAGTCCGGACTGGCCATCGAGGACACGCCTTCGGGCCCGCGGTGGTCACTGTCCTGAGCCGGGCCCTGGACCGCCGGTGCCGGACCCGCCGGCGGACCTGCCGGTTCCTGTCCAGCCGGTTCCCGCCCTGCCGGCCCCCGCTCTGCCGGGCTCGTACTGAATACCGGCAGGTCGGGGCGGCGAGGCGGGCCGTCGGGCGAGGCAGGGCAGCCGGTCGAAGGCCGTCGTTCCGGACGGGACCGTCGGCCGATCGGGCTCCCGGTGCGCGTACCGGCGGGTGCCGGTTGGCCGTACCGGCCGCCTCCGGGCGACACTTCTAGCAGACACGCATCATCTGCCTGAGGCACGCACCGAGCGTGCACCGGGCACACCCATCCGTACGTACGTATCCACTCCACGTCGCGAGACGTCGAGAGCAGTGAAGAGACAGGTGACCCATGGCCGGCAACAGCCAGCGCAGGAACCGCCGCACGTCCAACAAGAAGGGTATGCAGGTCGGCAGCGGTGGCCAGCGGCGCCGGGGCCTGGAAGGCAAGGGCCCGACCCCGCCCGCGTCCGCACGCAAGGGGCATGTGAAGAACCGCATCGCCAACGCCAAGACCAAGCAGGCGGCCAACCGGCGCCCGGCCCCGCGGCGCGGTGGCGCCAAGGGCACCTCGGAGCTGGTCGTCGGCCGTAACCCGGTCTTCGAGGCGCTGCGCGACGGCGTGCCCGCGACGACGCTGTACGTGCAGCAGTTCATCGAGAACGACGAGCGGGTGCGCGAGGCGCTGCAGCTCGCCGCCGACCGCGGCAACATCAACCTGATGGAGGCGCCGCGCCCCGAGCTCGACCGCATCACCAACGGGCTCAACCACCAGGGCCTGGTGCTCCAGGTGCCGCCGTACGAGTACGCGCACCCGGAGGACCTCGCGGCCGCCGCCTTCGACGACGGCGAGGACCCGCTGATCGTCGCGCTCGACGGCGTCACCGACCCGCGCAACCTCGGCGCCGTGGTGCGCTCGGTCGCCGCGTTCGGCGGCCACGGTGTGGTCGTGCCGGAGCGGCGTGCCGCCGGTATGACGGCCGGCGCGTGGAAGACCTCGGCGGGCACGGCGGCCCGTACGCCGGTCGCCCGTGCCACGAATCTGACGCGCGCCCTGGAGGGCTACCAGAAGGCGGGCATGACCGTCGTGGGCCTGGCGGCGGACGGCGAGATGGAGCTTCAGGACCTGGCGGCGCTGGACGGCCCGGTCGTCATCGTCGTGGGCAGCGAGGGCAAGGGCCTGTCGCGGCTGGTCGGCGAGACCTGCGACGTCCGCGTACGGATCCCCATGCCGGGCGGCGCGGAGTCGCTGAACGCGGGTGTCGCGGCGGGCGTGGTGCTGTGGGAGGCGGCGCGGCGGCGCGCGTGAGTCGTCGCCGTCGCCGAGGACGGTGCCGGTGCCGGTGAGGCGTGGCGTGGCGAGCCGCCGAGGGCTGCGTGGCTCCGCGCGGCTCGGGGGGCGGGCGAGGACGAGGCGACGGGGTAGTGAGGGCGCGCGGGCGGGAGCCTCGTGCCGCGCGCACGCTCCCGCCCCTCCGTACCGGGTTCTCCTCGCTACCGGACGACCCGTCTTCCCTTTCGTGGCCGCCGCCCTCATCCACCGAAACCGCCCGCCTCTCCAGCCGTACAGGCGTGCGAATGGTCATCCGGAAGGCTGTTCGGCGGCGCGGGCGGGAACCGTGCCGCCGGGGCATCGGGGCGGCCCTGCGGAGGTCACCCGGAGAACCGGCGGTGCTCCCGCGTTCCCTTGACGGGCCTCGGACAGATCGGGGCGGTCAAGGCAGTGTCTTAAACGCGGGTCACTCGGTTAGATGAGCGTGGACACCAGAACACCCCGCACGCCTACGGGGGGACGCTCGCCGGGCTTCGATGACGAGCCGGTGCTGAGCTCGGTCAAGGTGCCGTGCGATCCCGCGCAGGTCATTGTCAATCACGCCAGCTTCCGCGTGCAGCTCGCCGCGCCCGCCGCGAGCAGCAGCGCCATGGCCGACACCGCGCGCATCCCCGTGGTCCGGGAGCCGGCGGGCGGCAGACGCCGCGCACCCGTGGTGTGGAGCGGCCGCACCGAACCGGGCGGCACCACCGCCGCCACCAGCCAACTTCTGCGTGCCGTGCGGAATTCGGGCCGGACCACGGTCACCGCCGACCGGAGCGACGACATCGGCACCACGACCCAGGTCCTGCCCCGGGTCCGGATCGACGAGGAGCCGCCCCGCACGGGCGCGGGCTCCGACGGCCCGGCCTCGACCGTCGTCGGCCAGCGCGGCCCCGTGGACGCGGACACCACCCTGCTCAAGGGCGTGCGGCCGACCACCGGCGCCTACGACCACTACGACGACGCGCCGCCGTACTCGGACGAGGAGATGGCGGCGTACGAGCGGTACGGCGACGGGGCCGGCCGGCGCGGCGGCGACACGATCCGGCACGCGTACTACCCGGGGCGCCGGATGAACCTCGGTGTCGTACTGCTGCCGTTGCGCGTCTTCCTCGGCTTCATCACCGTGTACGCGGGCATGGGCAAGCTCTGCGACCCCGTCTACTTCGACGGCGGCGAACGCGGCTCGATGGTCAAGTGGCTCCAGTCGCTGCACCCGTGGTCGCTCGTCGCGCCGCTGCGCGACTTCGCCCTCTCGCACCCCGTGGGGGCCGGTCTGACCGTGGCCTTCCTCCAGGTCGTGGTCGGCGTGCTGACCATGTGCGGACTGTGGCAGCGGGTCGCCGCCTCGTTCGGCGCGCTGCTCTCCGCGGCCCTCCTGATGACGGTCAGTTGGCGCACCGTACCGGTCTACGACGCGCCCGACATCATCTACCTCGCCGCCTGGAGCCCGCTGGTCATCGCGGGCGCGCCGGTCTACTCGATGGACGCCCGGCTCGCCGGCGAGGCATGGCGACGGCTGGGCCCGCGCGTCGAGCTGTGGGACCTGCGGCGCCGGGTACTGCGCCGCGGTGCCGTCCTGACGGCCGTGGTCGCCGGGCTGACGCTGCTGGTCGGGTCGCTGCTGGGCGGGGCCGTACGGTCCGCCTCGGTGCCCTCCGTACCGGAGCCCGGCGAGCCCGCGACGAACAACCTCCCCGGCTCACCGCTGCCGCAGCAGTCACAGCCCGGCGGCCCGAAGGCGCAGCACGGCCCCGGGCACCCCGGCAAGGCGCCGAAGCACTCCGGCAAGCCGTCGGCCGGCGCCTCGCGCAAGGCGGGTTCCCCGAAGCCGAAGACCCCCTCGGCCCCGGCTCCCGGCACGGCACGGGCCACCGGCAGCGTGAGCGGATCGGCGCAGGACTCCGGCCGCTCTTCCAGCGGCGCGCCGCCCCGGCAGACCGCACCGACCCGGGCCCCGGCGACGACCCCCCAGGCACCGTCCGTCGGCGGCACCGCCGGGGGCACCAACGGCGGCGCGAGCGAGAGCGGTTCGAGCAGCTCCAGCAGCGGCAGGGGACGCGGGGGGACGCTGGGCGGGTTGCTGGGGTGAGGGGTGGGCCCCAGGAGCTCTACGGGGCTCCTGGGGCCTTGCCGGTCCATGACCCGGCCCGGTCCCTCCTGGCCGCTCGCATACCTTTGAACCCCGCCTCAGCCCCTGCGGACTGCACACCGCGGCCACACCCTGAATGCAGACCAACGAACCGCCCTCACGGCATCGGCCGCGGGGGCGGTTCGTTGTTGGGGGCGTGGCCGGCGTGGAGGAGGAGTGGGCGGAGGGGCGCTGGGGCCGGATTCCGGCCTTCGCCCCGGCTCCGGCCTTCACCCCGCCCCTCAGCCTGACTTCCACCCCGGTCCTGGCCCGCAACCCCTCGCCCGCGCGCCCCTCACCCTCAACCCCTTTGCTGCGCGCCGAGTTCCTTGGCTGCCTCGGTGAGGTCCTTGGCCGTGTCGATGGCGCGCCAGTAGGCGCCGTTCGGCAGCGGGAAGCCGGCCAGTCGGCGCTCCCGGGCCAGGCGGGGGAATGTGGTGCGCTCGTGGTCCCCGCGCGCGGGCAGCAGCCCGGTGAAGGCGGCGGAGAAGACGTACACACCGGCGTTGATCAGATAAGGGGAGGGCGGCGACTCGATGAAGTCGAGGACGTGGCCGAACTCGTCGGTTTCCACGGCGCCCCAGGGGATGCGCGGCCGGGCCAGCGCGAGGGTGGCGTCCGCGCCGCGCTCGTGGTGGAAGTCCGCCATCTCGCGCAGCGAGAAGCGGGTCCAGATGTCACCGTTGGTCGCGTACCAGGGCTCTTCGGGCCGGGGCAGCGAGGCGGCGGCGTACTTGAGACCGCCACCGCGACCGAGTGGTTCGGTCTCGACAACGGTCGTGACACGCAGGGGAAGTTGTGCCTGGGACAGCCAGTCCTGGAGCACCTCGGCGAGATGACCGCAGGAGACGACCGCGTCCGTGACGCCCTCGGCGGCCAGCCAGGCGAGCTGGTGGCCGATGATCGGGGTCCCGGTGCCGGGGATCTCGACCATCGGCTTGGGACGGTCGTCGGTGTACGGGCGGAGTCGCGAACCCTGGCCTCCGGCCAGGACCACGGCCTGCGTGGGGTGCGGGTACGGGGCTGTCATGGGTCGCACCCTATGCGGTGCGAGCCGGGCTCACTGGACGGAGGCGACGCCGGTGGCGAACGACGTATCGCAAACCGGCCGGGACCAGGCCTGCGCTCGGTGCGCCGCACCGCCGTACTTGGCGACCGCGGCACGGCCGAGGGCGCGCGCGATGGCCACGCAGTGCTTGGCCAGCGAGGGGCGCTTGGTCGTCTCCTCCTGGAGGTGGGTCAGCGCGACACCGGGGTTCTTCTCCTGGAGTTCCACCAGGAGGCGGTCGCGGAGCACGTCCTGGGGCGCCCGGGAACCCGCCTTGGTGGAGGCGTTCTCGGAGGACGCGGTCAGCATCTGCGAGTCCGTACCCGGCGACGCCCAGGGGACGCGGGTGACCGCGAGCGTCCCGGACAGGACGAGCACGACGGGAAGGACAAGGGCGAGGGTTCGGCCGATACGGCGGGCTGCGGAGTTCACGGGGCGATGGTAGCGAGTAGTGATGATTTGGCGACATTTAGTCACCGAATCGAGGGATGTTTTCGCTCGATGTGCGCGCGTGATGTTGACGTACGGGCTCGAAATGACGGCTCTGCCGGGGTATTTGTCGACAAGGCGCGTACGGTGACCCGCACGCGAAGCGGCGGCGCCGGCCCCGGAGGACCGACACCGCCGCACGCAAAGCGAACCGGGCCGCTCAGCCATTCGGCCGCCCGTCTCGCCCTTTCCCTCAGCCGCTGAAGCACCCGGCGGCTGAGGGAAGGGACGACTCGCTCAGTCGCTCAGTCGCTCACCCGTCGACGTGGAGAAGACGTGCGTCTCGCCCGGCCGCGGCACGACATGCAGCTCGGTGCCCTTCTCCGGCACCTGCCGGCCGTTGACGCGGACGACCAGGTCCTTGTGCTCGTCACCGACGACCGCGGACCCGTACACGTACCCGTCGGCGCCCAGCTCCTCGACGACGTTGACGGTGACGGCCAGGCCCGCCGGAGCGTCCGCGGCCTCCTTGGAGAGCGACTGGGCCGCGCCGCCGTTCTGCTCGACGATGTCGAAGTGCTCGGGCCGGACGCCGACGGCGACCGTACGGTCACCCTTGTCGGCAGCCGCGGCCAGCGCCTCCCGGCTGACCGGCACGACGCTGTTGCCGAACTTCACGCCGCCGTCCGTGATCGGCACCTCGACCAGGTTCATCGCCGGTGAGCCGATGAAGCCCGCGACGAAGAGGTTGCTGGGCCGGTCGTACATGTTGCGCGGCGAGTCGACCTGCTGGAGCAGCCCGTCCTTGAGGACGGCGACCCGGTCGCCCATCGTCATGGCCTCGACCTGGTCGTGGGTGACGTAGACCGTCGTGATCCCGAGGCGGCGCTGCAGGCCGGCGATCTGCGTACGGGTCTGAACGCGCAGCTTGGCGTCCAGGTTGGACAGCGGCTCGTCCATGAGGAACACCTGCGGCTCCCGGACGATCGCCCGGCCCATCGCGACACGCTGCCGCTGACCACCGGAGAGCGCCTTCGGCTTGCGGCCCAGGTACTCGGTCAGGTCCAGGATCTTCGCCGCGTCCTCGACCTTCTGCCGGATCTCCGCCTTGTTCACGCCCGCGATCTTCAGGGCGAAGCCCATGTTGTCGGCGACGGTCATGTGCGGATACAGCGCGTAGTTCTGGAACACCATGGCGATGTCCCGGTCCTTGGGCGGCAGGTGGGTGACGTCCCGCTCCCCGATCCGGATCGAGCCGCCGTCGACGTCCTCCAGCCCCGCCAGCATCCGCAGCGACGTGGACTTCCCGCACCCGGAGGGCCCGACCAGGACGAGGAACTCGCCGTCCTCGATCTCGATGTCCAGCTTGTCGACGGCGGGCTTCTCGGAACCCGGGTAGATCCGGGTCGCCTGGTCATACGTGACCGTAGCCATGATGTGTCCCTTCACCGGCAGGAACGTGCCGGACGATCCGAGTAAAAGGAGTGGTGTAGTCCACTGCTGCGGACTGCCCGTGACGCTACCCGGGCCGACGCCCGGTGTCAGTAGCCCGCGGGTCACGAAATAACGGCGCCAGGTAGGCTGCGTGCCTGGGTACACTGCACCAGGCACGCCTCCTTAGCTCAGCCGGTCAGAGCAACGCTCTTGTAAAGCGTAGGTCGTCGGTTCGAATCCGACAGGGGGCTCAGAGAGAGAAAAGCCCCAGGTCGCCATCGGTGACCTGGGGCTTTCTGCTGCTACTTGATCCGGCGACGGCGCCGGGCCCGTGCGTTCTTGGTGCTCGTGGTCTCAGTCCTGGTCTCAGTTTTCTCGGTTTGCGGCCAGAGCGCCTCACCGATTCGCCGCGCGGCCTCCTGCGCCAGTGGGTCCGTCGACTTCACGTAGCGGCGGGTCGTACTCAGGTGGGTGTGACCCATGATCTCCATGATCGTGCGCATGCTGACCCCCAGCTCGTTCAGGATCGTCCCGCCTTTCCGCTCAGGACACGCGCTGGCGTGCTTCGTGCAGTTCTTGGCACACGGTTTCGGGCAGCCTCGCTAGTAGCTCCTGTGCCGCATGCAGTCGGCCGGGCAGGCGTCGAAGCGGTGCCGGCGTGCTCCGCACGCGTGCGGGTTCGCACACCCGTGCCGCCAGGTAAGCCGCTGGAGCTGCCATTCCGTACGGCACTCGCCGGTGTCCGGGTCCAGGTACGACCAGCGAAGCCCCAGTGTCTCGCCCTGCCGGACGGCGAGACCGATACCGAATCCCCAGCGCAGGGCGGTACGTCGCTTGGCTGCTGTCCGCAGGAAGTCCTTCGCCTGCTCCTGCGTGAAGGGGTTGGCCTCTGTCTCTTCCACCGAGGGAGCGTCTACGAGGGTGGCGACATTGCGCCCTATGAGCTCGCGGCGATGGGCGATCTTCAAGGCACGCGACAGCGTCCGGTGAACCTTGAGTACGTGAGAAGGGGCGTGCCCCTGGGCCAGCAGGTCGGTGTAGAGCTGGTCCAGGTGCTCGGGGCGGAGGCGGTCAAGGCGGTGCTTACCGATGTGCGGATTGATGTCGTTGCGCGTCTTGGACCAGTAGTCGTCCCAGGTTCGCGGCTTGATCTTTCGAATCGCGATCGTGTTGAGGTATGTCTCCATCCACTGCTCGACGGTCGGGATTCGCCCGGCCTTGGGTGCCCGTCCCTCGTCGCGGAGCTTTTCCAACTCCTTCACCTTGCGACGTACCGCGGCTTCGGTCTTGGCACGCCGGTGACGCCGGTCGGGGCTTCCGTCGTTCTTCACGCCCATCGTCACGCGGCCATGCCACCAGCCGTCGCTACCCGGGTAGATGGACGATTCCATGTTCGGCCTGCGAGGGCTCACTCCTGCTCCTTCAAGGCGCCGGCGACCCGGGACACGGATGCGCCGGGCCGTCGTTCGAGGCTCGCGTATCAGGCGTGCTGAACTTCGAGGTTGGCCGCGTACCTTTCGAGGTCGGCCACGCGGATTCGGCGCGAGCGGCCCCGCTTCACGTAGGGCAACTCGCCTTCAGCCATGAGCGCGTAGATGGTGGAACGACCGAATCCCAGGGCCTTGGCCGCCTGTTCCGGGGCGTAGAGGAGCGGGATGACGGGCGTGGGGGCGCTATTCATCGGCGGGACCTCCATGGCTGTCCGTACGGTGCTCGGCGAGTCGACCAGGGTGAGGTTCGGCGGACGTTGCGTAGAGCCTCCTTGCGTTGTGACGGGGATGGGCGGCGCCTCGCGGTTACGGGGTCGCCGCAGAAACCGCGGAAACCGCAGAAAGGCGGTGGCGGGCTGTCTGACCTGCTGCGCTGCGGGTGTGCGGGTGGGGCCCGCAGAAAGCTGCGGAATCTTCGCAGAAATGGCGGGAGGGACGCGGCGTCCGCCGGAGCTGGGCGACTCAGTGGGTTTCTGCGGGACTTCCGCGGGTTTCTGTGGCGGGTGAGTGCCAGGGCTGTGTCGGACGCTTTGCCCCTGGTCAGGCCGTAAGCCGCGAGGGTTTCTGCGATTCTGCGGTTTCTGCGTGCTCGGCGCTGGTCCTGCACTCATACCTGCCCCTCCCGGACCTGCGGACGGATGCGGTAGCGAGGCGTCGGCGGGCGCCCACGCTTGCCGGCCCGGGGCGGGGTTTCGATGCGGAGGTAGCCGTGTTCTTCGAGCAGGGCGACGGCGGGCTCCAGACCGGCGACGGTGGGGAACTCGGAGCGGGACAGCTTGGCGAAGAGGTCGCGGCGGCTGACGCTCTCCCAACCGTTGGCGGCCAGGGCTTCGAGGAGAGTGCGGGCGCGAGCCTGGGTGGCGTCGGCACCCAACAGGTCGAAGACGGTCAGGGCATGGTCGGTGAAGTAGTCGGCCAGCTCGATGGCGGCCGTCATCGTGGCTTCGCTGATGGGCTTGCCGTACGCGCCATCGAGGTGTTCGGCCAGGCGCAGGAGGCCGGCGATGCGGGCGGTGACGCCGATGAGCTGCCTGCCCATTTGCCGACGTGGCCCAGCCGTCCGCCCTTGGCGCGGAGCTGGGGCTCGATGCGGTGCTCGAAGGTCTTCAGCACCCCGTCGGCTTCGGTGGCGAGCTGGAGGACGGCGGGGTCGGTCCAGTCGGCGAGGGACAGCGTCAGGGTGGTGACGTTGTGCTCGTAGCGGGTCGCGACAGGTTCGGGGACCGGGTCGGGGCTGATCGTTCGGTAACCGACCAGGGGCTCGGGCAGGGCGTACAGGAAGCGGGCGAGCAGGCCGCGGCCGTCGAAGCCGCGGTTCTTGCCGATGTCCTCCAGGACGGCGGGCTGGACGGCCAGGCCCATGGTCAGGGCGGGGCATCGACGTACTCCTCGCGGCTGCGCCTGTCTACCCGGAGACGGTCTCCGGCATGGCCTTCGAGGAAGACCTCCATGTTGGCGGTGCCGGAGTAGCGGCCGGCGGTGATGTCGAAGATGCCGCCCTCCGCGGACATGACGGCCAGGCGCCCGCCCTGCTCGGCCAGCAGCGTGGCGATCACTTCGGGGGTGGCATCGTCGGCGAGCAGGCGGGGGCGTGCGGGGACGGTGAGAGATTCGGCTGCTTGGGCCAGGCCGATGGCTTCGGCGACCAGGCCGTCCTTCTCCGGCCCGGCGGCTGAGGCAGCTTTGGCTGCGGCCTTGTCGGCGGCTTCCTGGGCCATTTTCGCGGCGAGTTCCGCCTCGACGATGCGCCCAGCGGCCTCGGCCACGAGCAGCTTCTCCGCCTCGTAGAGCGGACCGGTCGTGGCGGAGAAGACAGCCGACTTCCGGTTGGCCGGGCCGAGCGCCACGACGACGAAGAGGTTGGTGGGCTCGCGCCAGCGCCCTCGTACCTGGACTACCGTGCGCCCGCCTGCTGCCGCCGCGAGGACCGAGAGCGCCAGAGCGCCGGCCAGGTCGGGCGGGGTCTGAGTCTCCTCGGCGACGGCTGCTACGTACTGCGCGAGCCAGTCAGGGAAGACGCGGGTCGGGAAGCCCGGGAGCTCGGGCCGGTGGCTGAGGGGAACGGGCTCCGACCACGTGTCGGGGACCGTTTCGGTGCCCAGAGCCAGGGCCGCGCGCAGATCCTCGTCCGTGGTGTCCGGCGTCATCCCGGCCTGCACGATGCGGGTACCGGCCTCGATGCTGCGGCGGGGCTGAGCCTTGCCGCGCACGATCTCGGCGTAGTACGCAGCGTTGGCGGCCGTGGGCACTGCCTGAACCAGGGTGTGCAGGTACGACTTGCCGCCGCCCTTGGCCAGGACACCGGTCCGGTCCAGGTAGTGGGCGAGGGTGATCGGGTCGACCGCCTTGCCCTGGCCGTGCAGGTCGAGGATCGACTGATGGATGGTCTCGTGGGCCGGACGGTAGTGGTCGGGGGGCCATGACCGCGCTGACCTCGGCGATGACATCCGGGGCGAGCATCATGGCGCCGACGACCGCCTGTTCCGCTTCGAGGTCGTTCGGCGGCGCGTTTTCGATGGGGGCACTACCGCCGCGCATCGGCAGCACGGTGCCGTACTGCGCAGGCGGGGGGCTCAGGTGTCATGCTTGGTGCTCCTGGTTGGTCCTTCGGGACGGTCAGGGAGAGCCAGGGCGGCGGTGTGTCCTTGCACGGGAGTGCCGCCGCCTTGGCGTGTCCAAGGAGTGGTTCAGCAGGTCATGCGGAGCCAGGCCGCGTACTCCTGGCGCACGTACGGGCGGAAGCTCGGGTGCCAGGGCGGGGAGTCCGGCGGGATCGGTTCGTTGGTCGTGCCGAGCGGGCCGCCGCCGCGCTCGCGGTCGTACTGGGCAAGCCGGTGAGCTGCCTTGGCCGCGGCGGCGTTGGATTCCGCGGCGTCCGCCGGCGTGCACTCCGCCGATTCCCTGAGCGCGATGCGGTCCAGGAGGGCGGCCTTGCGGAGCCAGAACTCGCGGCTCAGCCCGGTGCCCGAGGGGCGGGCTGCCACCTGGTCGGTGACCCAGCGCATCTCGGCGAGGATGGTCGGCGCGTCGTCGTACGCCGGGATGGCGTCGGGGGTGTCCGGACCCGTGCTGTGGTGCGGGTTGGGCATGTACTCAGTCCTCCGTGATGCAGACGCTGGGCAACTCGGGAAGCCCCGCCTGGGCCAGAGCTGCGGCGTTGAAGTCGGGGAGGGGGGCACGGGCCGTTATGGCGGCGGCGAGACTGTCCGCGTAGGCGTGCTGCTCGCGGGCGACGGTGATCTGGGCCTGGCCGCGCATCGCTTCGACGCGTTCGACATGGGCGTGGTCCTCGCGCTTCTCTGTGAGGCGACGCTCGTACGCGGTGGCCTCTCGGCGGTCCACGCGCCAGTGGCGGTGGGCGAGGGCGCACGCGATCACGGTGGCGATGGCCCACAGCAGCAGCGGCAGCGACCAGCCGTCGGAGTACGCGGCCACCCCCGCCAAGGCGAGAGCACCGGACGCGCCGAACGCGGCTCCCGTGATGATCGGGTCGCTGCTGTAGCCGAGGGCGGAGACCGCGCCCGCCGCAGCGGCAGCGCCGGCGAGAACGCCCATCAGCCAGGCGTTGCCGACGGAGTGCTCGGCGCCGTTCGCGTTCCAGATGCGGGCCAGGGCGCAGACCGTCGATGTGCCGACGACAGGCGCCGCCTTGGGCGCGGCCGCGGCGAGCCAGTGCCGCGCGGGAGGAGCGGGGTGCACGGCGTCTCCTAAAGGTTGCGGATCGCGCCGACGACAGCGTTGGTGAGCTGGTTCATGGGGCCGGCGGCGCCCGTCGCGGGGAGAAGCCGAACATGACGGCGATGAAGGCCGCGCCGTAACTGAGCGACTTCGAGCGGAGCAGGAAGAACAGCACGAGCCCGAACAGGGCGACGAGCGAGACGGTGATGGCCATCGAGGTTCCCTTCGGCGGAGCGGTTCGTCGTCAGCGCGTGCCGTCGCGGTGGATGCGGACAGCGAGGTTGTAGAGGTGGCGGCCGACGTGTATCCGCTTGCGGTCGCCGCGGCAGCGCCGACAGACCTTGCCGGGCCTCAGCCGTCCCCTGCGGTCGGGCTTGAAGTGGAAGCCGAAACCGCTGCACTTGCGGCAGTTGCCGAACGGGCTGATCGCGCAGAGCACGGCGTAACACAGCGTGAAGGAGAGGATGAGGGTGATAGCGGCCAGAGCAGGGGTCATTACGGGCCTCCAGGGCCGTTTCCGGACATGAGAGGGAAGGCCGCAAGGGACTAGTGGCCTGATCAGGGATTGTTTTGATCGCTAGCGGGGCCGCTGGACCTAGCAGGGCGGGCCGCTAGGTCCAGCGACGTTCCACGGCTGGCTCGCGACTCGCGATCCGTCACGCTCAGCGACTGCTGCGGTGACCTTGGCGCGCTCGATGCCGCGCCGGTTGGCCTTCCGGCCGTCCGCGGTCTGCCCCAGACCTGACCCTTCGGGACACCGAACGGCTTGAGAGCTGCGGTGAGTTGTTCTGCCTCCCACCCGCCGTAGGTATCGGGGCGCAGCTCCGCGAGGCGGGCCACCACGACCTCGTTCCACAGCTTGGGCTCCTCGGCCTTCGTGACCGCGAGAATGTCCGCGAGCAGCTCGAAGGAGGCGGACGCGTCGGCCGCAGGATCTTCACCGAGGGCGTGGCCCGACAGCGTGCCGGTTTCCTTGCGCAGCTTGTACGCGCGCAGGGCGATGACGTCCGCGGTGGGCGCGTCGATGTAGACGTCGCGGACGATACGAGCGTCCGCGCCTTCGCCGACGAAGTAGCAGATGCCCTTGTCGGTCCAGGCCAGCATGTTGGCGCGGATGCCGCGCTTGTACGAGCCGGTGCCCAAGACCATGTCGTTCTCGATCTGACCCATGACCTTCAGGCACCACCGCACGGTGGCGTTCGCGCTGATGCCGGTGGGCAGCGACTTCGAGTCCGGCCGCTGAGTGGCCAGCAGCAGCGTGATCCCGAGTGCGGGGCCGCGCTTTACGAGGTCGGTGCAGATCTCCTCGAACTCCGCCCCGTACTTGGGGTGTTCGAACCACACCTGGCACTCGTCGGCGCCGACCACGATGGGGTGCAGCCCGTACTGCTTCATGTTGGCCAGCGTCGAGGTGACCTTCGACTCCGGACAGATGTCCTTCGGCAGGTTCCGCAGCACCTTGGCCCGGCGCCTCAGCTCGGTCCGCAGTTCCCGCAGGTCCGCCAGGGCGTACGCGATGTCCTGCTCGTCGTCGCCGGCCCGGTAGCGGTGCGCGTTGCGGCCGAGGGCGGATAGATCACCGGTGCCCTTCAGGTCGTACGCGTGGATCTCGGCGCGCGGGTCCATGCCGGCGATGAGCAGGAGCAGCCGGAGGAGGAAGGTTTTCCCCATCCTGGGGACGGCGCCGACGATGCCGGAGATGCACATCAGGGATTGTGCGACCCAGCGTCCGCGCTGATCGGTGGCGAATGCCTGCGGCGCGAACAGGTCGACCGGGCCACCGGACAGCAGCGGCCATTTCGGCTGCTGGGCCTTGTTCATGTCCTGGTCGCCGACCCACAGCACCAGGCGCCCGGTGTGCTCGTCGGGTACGGCCTCGGGCCACACGCAGCCGAGCGGACGGCGCAGGCCGGAGGCGAGTCGGTCCCGGCGGTCCATGACGTCGGAGACGGTGACGCCGTACGGGAGATCGCCCTCCGCCCTCCACCCGGGGCCGTCCCGGGTGATCGGCGAAGTGAAGACCATGCCGGGTCGGCCCTTGGCGACCGCCTGGTTGATCTGAGAAATGCTGAGGGAGGCCAGCGCCCGGAGGACGATGTCCGAGGTCAGACGCTGCACCTTGGGCATCTCGACGGCGCGGGTGGCGACCGGGACATCGGCCGCGGTTCCTACCGAGCCCAGCGCCAAGATCAGCGCCGACACTGACACCAGTTGCAGCCACCCTGGAGCCGGCACGTACAGCTTCAGTGCCGCACCGAGCCCAACGAGGGCGGCCAGGAGCGCGAGCAACGTACGCATCCGTACGCGGCCGTCGCGCTGGCGGGAAAGCTTGAGGTACTCGACGGCGTCCTCACGCTGAACGGAAGCGGCCCGGACCGGCTCGCCTTCCGCGTCAGAGACCCATCGCAGCGTGCCGGCGATGAACTTCGCCGTGCCGCGAGGCGACTGGAGGACGAGCTTTCCGGCGTAAACCGGGGACCGCAGGCCGTGGAAGCCGATCAGGTGCCCGTAGTGTGCGGACATCCACTTCAGCGCGGTGGCGAACTCCTGCTGGCTCTTGAGCCACAAGGGGACGATCGCCCGCCTCTTGGCGCCCTTCAGCCGTCCCAGGTAGCCGGGCCCTTCGGGCTGCGGGCCGTCGACCATGATCGGTTCGCCCGCCGGCGCGGGCTGACTCTCCTTCTCTGCGCCAGGTCGCTTACTGGTGATGTTCACGACCTCGGCAGGGTCGCGATCGGGTTCGTCGTGCTGGTCGCTGTGGTCAGTCGTCACCACATCGGACACGATGTGCATCGCTCCTCCATTGCTGGGGGAGCGGCAGAGCCCGGTGGGAAACTTTGAACGGTAGACCACCGGGTTCACGCCGATGGACGTGTTTGTTGCTGGTTTATCGAGTGACTGGCTGACTGGCTCTACGTCCGGGCCCCTGGGCCTGGAGCTCTGCGGGCGCCTCGGCCGCGCCACACTCGGCTTCGAGAACCGAGAAGATGACCGTCTCCTCGAAGCCGGCTTCTTCTTCGAGGCGCCGCCGGGCCGCACGGACACGGTCGCCGCCCCACGTTTCGCCGAGGCCGTACCTCTGAGCGAGCGCAATCGGATCTGGCGTACGGTCGTCCAAGATCGCTGCTGCAGCCTCGCATTCGGCCTTCTCTCGCTATGCCGCTCGGACTTGGCGCGGCACGCGCCCTTCACTTTTCGAGCCGGGGTCATCGGAATTCGAGGCAGCCGCGAGACCGCCCTTCGAGCCATCGTTCGTACTGTTCCGATGGTGCTTGGCGCGGCTGCGCTGAGCACGCTCACGCCGCTCGGCAGTAGCTTCCCGCTTCACGCGTTCGGCCTCTTCAGCAGCCCTGGCCTCGGCTTCCGCCTTGATACGCAGAGCCTCACGCTCAGCAGCACGATCCCGCTCGGCCGCCTCGATTTCCGCATCGACGCGCAGACGCTCCGCTTCTCGCGCGCGGCGCGCTCTTCCTTCTCCTGCTCGATGCGGGCCAGCTCGCGAGCCTTCTCGATCTCCGCCTGCTGCGCCTCGCGAGCCAGACGTGCGGAGTGCTCGCGCGCCTCGCGTTCCGTCTCACGCTCGTCCTGTCGCCGCGCGACACGAGCCGCTTCGCGAGCCTGCTCGCGCTCGGCTGCTTCGGCTCGCTCGCGCTCTTCCTGCGCCTGCCGCTCGCGGGCGGCACCGTCGGCGGCGAGGGCGTCTTCCCATGCGCGGATCGTGGTGCGGTGAGCGGCCGTCCTGGCAGCGAGGTACGTGCGGTACCCGGCGGACGCCTCGGCCAGGATGATCAGCAGGAACGGAGCCACCGAGTGAAGCAGCAGACCGCCGGCATCCGCCTGCTCAGGGACAAGCCGAAAAACGCCATCCGGGTACAGGGACTGCCAACAGTTCATGATCCAGGTCGACAGCCCTGCGAACCAGCGCAGGACGAACGGCCACCCGCTCGCCCGGTAGTCGCCCTGCTCGGCCAGGACCCCGTCGACGTACAGGACGGTGAGCAGGGCCAGCGAGGCAAGCGGGTCGAGCATCCAGGCCACCCAGCCCGGTACGTGATGCTGGACGGCGAACGTGGTGACGTTGACGCAGGTGAAGACCAGCGCCCCGAACCCCAGCACCAGGAGGGAACGGGTCACCAGGCGCCCGACCTTCTCCAACTGCTCGATCGCTCGGCGAGCCGCTACGGCCTCCGGCTCCGTCACTGCGGTCAGCGGGCTGAGTCCTTCCAACGGAACCGTTGAATCAGTCGGGGGCGTGGCCACCCGTCACCTCCCCACCCTTGGGGCCGCACTCGCACTCCTCCGCGGGGGCACCCTGCCCGATCCAGCAGGCGCAGACCGCGAACAGCGGACCGACAGCGACGGCTTCACCCGGCAGGAACCTGCACCGGTCGCACTTCGATGCGGCCGGCTTCACCTCGGCATCCAGGGGCGTGAAGTCGTACTCGGTCTCCTCGTAGTCGAAGTAACCGTTCACAGGGGAAGTCCTTCCGCGTACGTCGTGTGTCGGCCGACGACGCGGACGCTGCCGCTGGGCGCGGCGCCCAGCAGGTCGGGGCGTCCGCCTCGATCGCGGCCACGGTGATCCGGGTGACAAGGTCGAGCAGCTCGGGGTCGTCGGCGAGGATTCCGCGAGCCGCCTCCAACCGCGCCGCGCGCTCTTCCGGGCTCTTGCCGTCGACCGCTGTCGACGCCGAGCCACAGCTCAGGCGGCGTGCCGAGGGACAGCTCTACGTCGTCGATGACGAACTGGTGGCTGCCGAACCGATGCTTCATGGGTGCTCTCCTGATCTGTTCGGACTGGCAGGGAGACCCGGGGCGACGGCGTTGTCCTTTGCACGGGAGTGCCGGCGCTCCGGCAGATCTGTGTGGAGCAAGGGGGAGCAAGCCGCGTGCCGGCATCAGCCAGGACTGCGGCGATCGCTCGTTCGTGGACGAGTGGCCATGGCCGCCGGCGCCTCCGTGAGGGGGCGCCAGGGCCAAAACCACTGGTACGGGCACGGTCTGCTTGCCAGGCGCCGTGCCATTCAGTTCTCAAGGAACGGACGCTTCCTTCGACCCCGTTTCGCGGAGGTCTCCGGGCGCGCGCACTGCGGGTTCGCGCGGCTCTGCCGGTGCAGGCAGGCATGGGCGAGCGGCACAACAGATCTTGAAGACCTCTTGTCCTCTACTCCTCTTAAGGAGCGGTCATGAACATACGGCCCGCTCCTGATGTCGTCAACTCCTCTTGAGGACTTATGCTGAAACCGTCCAACGATCAGGGACGGTGAGCACCACATGGCCAAGAAGTACGAGCGGATCGCTGACGAGCTGCGTCAGCACATCCGCGCAGGCCATCTGAAGCCGGGAGAGCGTCTGCCGGCGGAGACCACACTCGCGAAGCAGTACAAGACCAGCGTTCCGACAATGCGCGACGCGCTGGGCGAGCTGCTGGCCGAGGGGTTGATCGACAAGCGGCACGGAGTCGGCAACTTCGTCCGTAAGCCTCCGCAGCGCGTGGAGCGCACCAACGAGCGTCACCAGTGGGAGAAGGACCGGGCGCGCGCGGCGCAGAACGAGCGAGAGCAGACCGGCGCCACCGAGCACGACACCGGACTCACCGTCTCTGATCTCGTCTTCAAGGCCCGGTACCGCGAAACGAAGGCCGACGAGGACCTGGCCGCAGCCTTCGCCGTCCCCGTAGGCACCCGGCTGCTCGAACGCGTCTACCGCACCTACCCGCGTGACGGGGACGCGGCCTTCAGCCTCGTGTGTTCCCACCTCGTCCACGACGTGGTGGCGGCCAACCCGGACCTCCTCGACGAGTCCAACGAGCCCTGGCCGGGTGGCACGCAGAGCCAGCTGCACACCATCGGCATCGAGCTCGACCACATCGTCGAGCGGATAACGGCCCGGCCTCCGACATCAGAGGAGGCCGAGGAGCTCGGCCTCCAGAAGGGCGTCTCCGTGATCGTGCTCCGCAAGATCTCCATCGACACCGAGGGACGGGTGGTGGACGTCTCCGACGTGATCATGCCCGGCGACCGCACCGAGCTGGTGTTCACGACCCGTCTGGACCGGTGGTGACAATGACGAACCTCATCACCGTGATCACGGCCGTCCATCCGCCGGCCGCGAAGTACCTGGCCGACGCGTACAAGTCGCTGACCGAGCAGCAACTGCCCGACGGCTGGGACTGGCAGTGGGTGATCCAGGAAGATGGCGAGACCGACGGTGTAACGCCCCACCTGCCCGACGACCCGCGAATCTCCTTCGGCCAGGGCCGACAGGGCCGCGCCGCGGTCGCACGCACCCTGGGCCTGTCCCGCGCCGAGGGCAAGTACGTCAAGGTCCTGGACGCCGACGACATGCTGACCCCGGGCGCCCTGGCACGCGACCTCCAGGCCCTCACGTCCGACTCGACGCTCGGCTGGGCCACGTCCCGCGTGTTGGACCTCCTCCCCGACGGCTCCACCGTCGGCTTCGACCAGGACCCACCCGAGGGCCCGATCGAACGCGGCGCCGTTCTCCAGCACTGGAAGGCCCACAACTACCGCGCCCAGGTCCACCCGGCGACCCTCTTCATGCGCCGCGACCTGCTCCTGGCGCTTGGCGGATGGATGGCCCTGCCGGCGAGCGAGGACACGGGCCTGCTGATGGCCCTGAGCGCGGTCAGCCGCGGCCACTTCTCCGCCGAGACGGGGCTGCTGTACCGCAAGTGGCCTGGGCAGGCGACTAGCCAGGCGGCCCACGTTCAGGAAGGTGAGCGGGAGGCTCGGTTTGCGGTTGTGGAAGCACGGGCTCGGGTTTTGGCGGCGATGAAGGATTGGCGGTACGGGGCCGCATAGACACGACTTGAGAGCGGCTGCGGGGGTGCCGAAGCTCCCCGCAGCCGCTCTTCGCTATCTGGTCGCCGAGCCCGGAACCCGACACGACAATGCCATGTCGCGATGGTGGTTCGACGGTGCTCGGAACAGGCTGGATAGCTGCACCACGGCCTCAGTGGCGCCACTACCTCCGTTAAGGCGTGGTAATGGTTGGCCCTCCCCGCCGTGCCGGGATCTCGTCGCTGTTAGGCTGCTCTGCCTGTACGGCAGATAGGCGCAGGAGTAAGGGGGAGGGCTCTCTTGCCGGGGACTTTCAAAGTCGATGTGTACGAACTCGGCTCCATCTCGCGAAAGCTCGACGAGAGCGTCACCGGGATGCGGAACGTGACGCGCAAGATGGACCAAGCCACCGCAGGGCAGCTGGGGCACGACTCCTTGGATTCCGCCTGTTCGGACTTTCAGTCGAAGTGGAAGTATGGAATCGGGCAGATCGCCGGACTGGCGAACTCGATACGCGGGTCAGTGGAGGCCACTGCGGAATCGTACCGAGCTTGCGAGACGGGAATTCAGCAAGCGTTCGCCAAGGGCCTTGAGGGAACTTCTCCCGGTTCCTCGTCGCCGCATTCAACATCCGGTGCCACGTCCCGAGTCTTCGGGTAGGCAGGTAGGGAGGGCTCATGAGTGGCGGTGGGAAGATACCTTCCGAGGCTGCGGGGTTCCCGGGCATCGGCTTCGATCCGACCCCCGGCAACCTCTCGGCGGTGCGTGCACTCACGGATCAGTCGTTCGAGGCGCACAGAAACCTGAGCTCGGTCTGGCAGACCCTGAACTCCATATCCCGTGGCGGAGATGCGTGGAAGGGAGTTGCCGCAGACGCCTTCTCCGCACAGGTGAAGGAACTGCCGAAGCTGGTCGACTCCGCGACGCAAAGCTTCTATGACTGCGGTTTCCATCTGAACGAGTGGTCCGCGAAGCTGAGCAGCATGAAGTCCCGGTCGGCGGACCTGGAGGCTCGCGCGGTAACCGCACGGTCTCGTGTGCGGGACGCGGAGGGGAACCCGAACCTGGGACTGGCGGGGCAGACATTCGACACCGATGAAGAGCTGCACAGTGCCGAGCAGCGGTTGAACCAGGCAGTAAAGGAGCTTGATGCTGCCAGGAACGCCCTCAACACCCTCATCGAGGACGCAAAACGTCTCAAGCATCAGCATGACGAGGCAGCGGAGAAGATCGCCGAGGCCGTACGCAAAGCCTCGGAAGAAGCTCCCGACGAACCAGGGCTGCTAGATCGAATCGGTGACGCTATCAAGTCGCTCGCCGAGGCCAATTCCCTTCTGGCGCACCAAGCCTGGGATTGGGTGAAGAACCACGCCAATGCCATCGCTGCTGTCGGTGATGTCCTGTCGACGGTCAGCGCCATACTCGGCGCTGCCGGAGTGGGTATCGCTGCTCTCGGCCTCGTCTTTCCTCCCTCTGAGATCGTTCTCGGCCCGCTGGCCGCGGGCCTGGAGGTCACATCGTCCGGCTTCGCGGCGGGGGCGCTCGTGTTCCACGGAACAGCTCGCATGGCGGGCGGCGAAGACGTCGTGTCGAACCGGACGCTGGCGCAGGATGCGCTGGGCACGATCCCGTTCGGTGGCGCCGTTCGCGTCGGAGGGAAGCTGGGCACCGCGATCTTCAAGAGCCGTGCGGCGGACGCGGCCTCGAACTTCGGGCTGGTCGACTCCTGGGCAGGTCTATTCGGGGACCCATCAGTGTTCGAGAACTTCAAGCCGACGAACCGCCGTCAGGCCGTGGAGATGGGAATTCCCGGCGGCGGCCCTCTTCTGGTTGCCATGGAGAACGCGTGGAAGAAGGGCAGCGCGAAAGACCAGGAAACCACTGACGGCGGGTGAGCGAAGAGATGAAGGACGAGGCGGCGGTAGCAGCACGATTCGACGGACGCCCGACTGTCGAAATCGTTTTCACCGGGTTCGGGGCGATGCGAGCTGATCAGTTTACCTGGATCGGCGCGGAGTTGGGCTATGCGCTCAGCGCGGATGAGCCTTACGGACGAGGGCAGCGTCGTTTGCTCTTCACTCGCGACGACAGTCCGGCGGCCCGGCAGCGTGTCCAGGCGGCCCTGGAGCGCGTGCAGGCGGCCGGCTCGTGGAGCGCCGTCGCTCAGCCTTGGCCAGGAGCTGTACCCCACGGTCCGTCCGCGGCCACCGACTCGCCGCTGATCCCCCCGGAGCGCGCTGCGCGTGCGCAGAGGCAGGTCAAAGCCTATGAGGGGTGGCATCCGGCACAGCTCATCAGCGTGTGCTGCGTCTTCGCCGCAGGATTCTTCGCGCTGGCGTGGGCCGTTCGCGAGACGGTGCCGGCCACGGTGGGCTCCTGCCTCGTCGGCCTTCTGTGCCTGGCCGCAGCCGCCCTCGGCCCGCGGTACACGAGGCGCTGGCATCAAGAGAACCTGCGGCTGCTTGAGCGTTACCGCCGTCAGCAGGCAACCCAGTTCCCTGTCCCGCCCCCTTCCCCTCCTCCCCCTCCCGCAGGGCCGCACAACGACCAGATGGGAAGCTAGAGTTGGAGTTCATCGCACCTGCGGGCTTCACGGAAATCCCCATAGGGATGACTGCCGAAGAAGCGCGACAGGAACTGTTCACGCGCGTGTCACGGGAAGCTCTCGAAGCGAGGCCCGCGGCCTACGAGAACCTTGTGAGCAACCTGCAGAAAGTGTCGCAGGCACTCGAAGAGTCCGGGACGCTGTACGCCGGTACCTGCCTGCGCGCCTACGAAGGTGAACTGTCCCTCGGCACCTTGCTTGTCGCGGTGACGCCCTTCGCCTTCGGGGATGCGGCAATCGCGGCGGACGGCATGGTGCGCGCTCTCGTCGCCGCGCGGGGAGATTCCTGGGCCGGAACGGTATTCGACACCCCGGTCGGTCCTGCCGCGGTGCTGACGGGCGTGAACGGCTTCCACATCCCCGCTGAGACCTCCGCATCGGGGGAAGAGCTGACCCTGCCGATGGCAGAAATGCAGGTGTACCTGCCGGTGCCAGAGGGAGTGGAGGGCCAGGAGCAGTGTCTCGTCTCCTTCAACCTCACGACGCCGTGCGAGGGCCATTGGGACGCGTACTGCTCCGACATCGTGGCACTGCTGAACAGCGTGACGTTCGACGAGCCGGATCACACGTTGCCTGAGGCGAGCCCTCAGCCCACCTCACCGAGGACACCTGTGGGCCCCCCAGAAAAGCCCTCACCCGGCCAGACCCACGCTGATGGCAAAGCACCCGCGACACCCTTCGGCTGAGCCTATGGCGGAGTCGAGTAGCTGACGTGCTGGCGTGCCAGCGCGATCACTGCTCCGCCCCCCTGGGGCCTACGGCAGGTATTCGGCGTCAACGCGGGAGAAGAGCAGTTCGCTCTCCTCGGTGATCGGCTCCCGCCACCGGATCGGCACCTCTGCTTCGCGTCGCAAGGCCGCCGGGTAACGGCTGGCTGCGTAGTCGTTCGGAAGGCGATACATGTGGAATCCGTTCGCCCGCAGTGCGCCCAGCAGTTCCTCGGCCGATTCCCCGAGTTCGAGCATCCGCTGCGGTGTCACCTCGATGGCCAGCTCCGCGTCGGGCCGAAGCTGGTCGAGCAGCGGGACCAGCCCCCGCACAACGGAGCCTTCAGCCCCTTCCACATCGATCTTGATCACCCGCGCTCGCGCGATCTCCTCGGCACTGAGGACGTCCGACAGCGGCTGAGCAGCTACTTCGAAGGTGGATTCGGCCTCACCGGCATACGGCACGATGCTGTTGGCGCCCATGTTGTGCGAGCTCGCGAGGATGAAAGTGAGCATCTCCTCGCGGTCCGAGATCGCGGCGTTCACCGCACGAACGTTTTCGCACCCATTGATCGCCGCCTGCTTGAGCAGCACACGGTGGTAGTCAGGGGACGCCTCCAGAGCGACCACAGCCCCCTTCTCACCGACCAACCGCGAGGCCAGCAAGCTGTAGTAGCCGACGTTCGCCCCGACATCCACGAAAACGTCACCAGGCCGGAGCCGACGCTCCAGCCAACGCGTCAGGTGCGGCTCCCACACCCCGAAGACGTAGATGTACCGCTGAATCAGGTCCTGGGTGTCGGTGACGAACGTCGCGCCGAAGCGCGTACGGGCCCTGCGGATGCGCGGATGGTCGCGCAGACCGGCGTTCAGGTAGGACTCCACGATGCCGACCTTGCCGAGCGTGCCCGGGGCGTAGCGCACGTACCAGCGGGAGAGGTCGAACTTGAACTGCGTGAGGAGAGAAGTCACCTGAGCCCCCGAAGAAGTTGAGCTGGCCGTGCGGATCGGATCACCCTACGTATGGCGCTTGATCGGCACCTCGTAAACGATCTCGCAGTACGCATCCGGCACGACGATGTCCGCCGTTTCGACCGGCCGGCCGTCCTCCGAGATGTACGTACGCCGAATGTGCGTCACCAGCGCGCTCTTCTGGATGCCGAGTAGGTTCGCCTCCGCAGCGGTGGCCCGCCGGGGTTCCGGCTGTTCGACGGCATGAGTGATCATGACGCCGATAGCGGCCATGCGCTCGATGACACCTCGGCCGGTGTACGGACCGCCTTCGGGCAGCACCACGATCGTTCCCTCAGTGATGCTGTACGGCTCCCAACTGGTCGACAACTGCACCGGCTTCCCGTCGGCGAGGAACTCGTACGCCGTGCGGACGCACAAATCTCCCTCGGCGATACCGAGGCGCGACGCGATCTCGCGCGGGGCCGGAACCTTCGCCTCGGTGCTGTGCTCCCACGTACCGCGCTTCCCGAGCCCAGCCATGTCAGCGCGGAACGGTGACCCGTCGCGCTGCTCCCGCGACCAGGACCGGACCATGCGCAGCCGCTGGCGAGGCTCCGCCACGTAGGTGCCGGATCCAGCTTGCCCTTCCAGGAGGCCCTGAGCGATCAGGAGTTCCTGCGCGCGGCGGATGACGTTGTCTCCTACCCCGTACTCGCCGGCGAGCTGTGCGCGCGACGGGAGCCGATCACCGGGGGACCAGTCGCCGTTGGCGATGCTCTGCCGGAGCCGGTCAGCGACGGCGAGGTAAGGAGGCTGCTCAGGCATGTGGCAAATCTAGTCCACTAGCTCTAGCCTAGTTAACCAGTTTCACAGTGAGTGATTCATCTGCAACGGAGGACCCGTCGTGCCTGCACCCGCATCCCGAGCGCAGGAAATCGCGGCACGGCTCACCGCGGCTGGTTACGAGCCGCACGTTCATCGTCGCCTCACCCGGATCCACGTCGTGACCAAGGTGCCCGACGAGCCGTCCCCAACACGCTGGCAGGCCCTCCTTGCCGCATTAGATCGCGCTGACCGATTCGGCCTCCGAGGCGACGAACACGGGCTCACCGGGTGGGCCCTCGTCTGGACGATGCCGGGTCGGACAGCTCCCAGCAGACGCGACGAGGACATGGACCCGTGAACACCGGCAAGAGGAGATTCCCTGCATCCGAGCCCGAGGAGGCGATGACCCCGCATGGCTAATCGGTATGAGCAGATCGCCGCGGACATGCGCAAGCAGATCGAGGACGGGGCCCTACCCGCCGCCGCGCGATTGCCTTCCGAGAGCGCCCTCGCGCTCCAGCACCGTGTCGGCTTGCCGACCGTGCGGCACGGTGGTGGAGACGGCTGACCTGGTGATGTCCGGGGACCGCGTGGCGGCGGCGTACTCCACGCCGTGCGTACGTACGCGCCAGCCCTGCTGAAGTATCACCATGCGGGGCGGCTGTACCGGGACAGCCCACCGGTGCGGCCGCCTCGACGGTCAGCTCCGCTCGCTTCGGAGCTGAATCAACCGGGCGCCCGTCGGTCTGAATCCGCAGGCGTCGAAGTTGGTCCGGAGTAGCATCCGCCGACCAGGTGCTTGTTGCGTTGCCGCGAGAGCGAACCGGCACCTGTTCCTCGGCCGTCACCGCGTCTTGTCGAGGTCCAGGTCGAGCATACGGATCGCGTTCCCACGGAGGACCTTGTAAGCCACGTCCGGAGGCAGGCCGGCCACGTGCTCCGCGGCCACCTTTTTGGTGTGCGGCCAGGTCGAGTCGACGTGTGGGTAATCGGTCTCGAAGGTGGCGTTGTCGACGCCGACCGTTTCGATCGAGGCGATGCCGTGCTTGTCGCGGAAGAAGCAGCAGAAGATCTGCCGGTAGTAGTACGTGGAGGGCGGCTCGGGGATCAGATCGCGTACGCCGCCCCAGGCGCGGTGCTCCTCCCACACGTCGTCCGCGCGCTCCAGGGCGTACGGGATCCAGCCCATCTGCCCTTCCGCGTACGCCAGCTTCAGCCGAGGGAACTTGACCAGGACGCCACTGAAGAGGAAGTCCATCATCGACGCCATGGCGTTGTTGAAGGACAGCGACGCTTGCACGGCTGGGGGAGCATCGGGCGAGGCGGCCGGCATCTGCGACGACGAACCGATGTGCATGCACACCACCGTCCCCGTCACCTCGCACTCGGCGAAGAATGGATCCCAGTAACCCGAGTGGATACTCGGCAGCCCCAGGTAGGTGGGGATCTCGCTGAACGTCACGGCCCGCACCCCTCGGGCAGCGTTTCGCCGAATCTCCTGCACTGCCAGTTCGACGTCCCACAACGGGATCAGGCAAAGGGGAATCAGCCGCCCGCCGCTGTCCCCGCACCACTCTTCAACCATCCAGTCGTTGTACGCGCGGACGCACGCCAGGCCGACTTCCTTGTCCTGGGCCTCGGCGAACGTCTGCCCGCAGAACCGGGGGAAGGTCGGGAAGCACAGCGACGCCTCGACATGGTTGAGGTCCATGTCCGCGAGGCGCGCCTTCGGGTCCCAACAGCCACGCCGCATCTGCCCCCTGGTGATGCCGTCGAGCGTCATCTCGTCCCTTGAGAAGCCGACGGCCGCGATGATCCGCTTGTACGGGAAGAGATCTCCCTCGTACCGCCACCAGTCGGTCAGATGGCCGGCCGGATCCGTAGTGAACTTGTACTTGCCGCCGACGTACGCCAGCTCGCCGATTCCGGCGGTGAACGGCTGCGGCCCGAGCTCGCGGTACTTCGCGGGCAGCCAGGCCTCGAAGAGGTGCGCCGGTTCGATCACGTGGTCGTCCACGCTGATCACGCGGGGGATTTCGATGGTTTCGGTGGTGCCGTTCGTCTGGCCAGTCATGAGGCCCCTCTCAGCGGTCGCCGCATCGGCGACTTACCTGACGACCCGTCAGGTCGAGGGTATAGACGTCCTGTACAAGCAACAAGCCGTCGCGGATACCGCCTTCTCGGTGGCGGAACGCCACCGAGCGCTACCGGGTTGGAGGTCCGGAGCCCTGAGGTGAGCCTGGCTGGCCGGAGGCCGAAAAGGCGAAGGGGGCTGGCAGGATTGCCACCGATCACTCCGCTAGTTAACTAACTTTACCTTGCGTGATCGATTCGTGCTGAAGCTGCCGTCTGACACCGCCGAGCACCGCGTACGACCTAACGGTGATCAGGCCTCGCGAATCACTCAAGTCCCAAGCTTCCTGACACCTGAACGACAGAGACCCCCGCGGCCGCGGCGAACGGCCCGGGGGTGTGGCCAACCTGAGAGTGCAGGTCAACATGCCGCACCGTACCGCTCGCTTCATCAAGTCGCTCCTTCAGTGGCTGCTCCCTAGCCAAGGGCGCCATCGCGCAGGCGCTACCCGATTCCTCCCTGCCGCGGACCCCGTACTGACCAGCCGCCGGCCCACCCGCCATGCCCTGCCGCTATGAGGCGAAGACGTTGCCCTCATCCGCCCGTACCTGATCGCGTACGAACAGCAGGAAAAGGAACGATTACAGCGGCAACGTCGCCGAGCTCTGTGGTTGGCCGTCCACGGCGTCGACGTGGACCCGTACCGGATTCACGGTGTGCAGGTGGCGCCATGAGCACCGCATCGGGGCTGCGGCTGCTTCCCTGGTCCGGCCCGGACGGGCAGCAGTGCTACGTAGCGACGAACGGTTCCCCCGGCTTCGTCTCGCGCCTGGCGGACAGCATGGAGGAGGTACAGCTCAACATCGGTGAAGAGATCCTCGGCCACACCGACCGGTTGCTGGACGACCCCAAGGCGTCGCCGGGCGAGCTCCGTTTCCTGGCCCGTCGGCTGCGCGAAGCCCTGTCCGATGCGCTACGAGTCGCAGACAGCCGCGGTGAACGCATCCTGAGCAGGACGATGACGACGACTCCGACGACGACCTTGGGATCTCCCCGCGGTCGGCAGGGGAGCCGACATGAGGTCGACCTACCGCTTCACCGAGTGGACGCTGAGTGCCGCTCCCGACACAGAGATCCGCTACTACGCGAAGTGCCTGAAGTGCTTCGCCCAGTCCACCGACACCAACACGTCCGATGAGGCACAGCTCTGGTGCCTGAAGCACGCAGGTCTGTCCACGTGCACCAGGTACGAGCTGATCGCGTTCCAGTACTTCAACGCTCGGCCAGACGACAGCCCCGCCGACCGACCCGCCTAAGACCGACCGGGGGCCGGCGAGCTGGTACGGGCCTGGCCGCCCCTGGTCTCCAAACCTCTCGGTGTGCCTGCTCGACGGCCCCCGACACCGCCGAGCGTCGTCACCGAGGCTCCACCGGCCGAGAGGCGGTGTCGGCTGAGCCCGGCAGCGGCAGCCCGGTTCCCAGCCCTAGCTCCACTGGGAACCGGGCTGCACATCGTTGCGTCCCACGCGCGTACCGATTGCCTGTCTACCCCCGGCGCAGGCTGACACCACCGCGCCCCACGCGGCCCTCCGCACTCATAAACTCCTCAACACGACAACACAAGTTCCGTGTCCGGGGGTTGGCTTGGGGACCACTGAGCAGTTCGTGACGATCGCTGCTGTGCTCCTGGGCGCGATGAGCTCCTACGTGGCGAACTTTCTCATGGAGCGGAGCCGCAACAGGTACCAGCTCAGGACCCGGTGGGACGACAAGAAGCTCAGCGCCTACGAGAGCTACATCGACCGCATGCGAGCCTGCATCTTCCTGGCCGCCCAGCTTTACGAGCAGCGCGAAGGGATGCGGGAGGTGGAGAAGCCGGAGCAGGAACTGCTCGCGGACGTAGCGGAGGCCGGACGCCTCCGAGGCCGATTCGAGCGCGTCATGCTGCTGGGCGGCGACGACGTAGTCGAAGCCGCCCACGAACTCAACGCCGTAGCCCTCGAAGTCGACTGGCAGGCCGCAGGTAAGACGGCCGGCACCTTGCAGCAGTGGCGAGACCGAAACCGAGCCGTTTTCCGCGCCATCAACGACTTCCACGAAGCGGCCCGTGCGGACCTGGGCGTCCAGGGCAGCGTCAGCGGCAGCAAGCATCCAGAGCGCGACTTGCTGCTACCGCCACCTCGGCTGGCACGAGACAACGCCGACACGTGAACAGCGCCGGCTCGTGTGAGTCGATGTCTACCGATGGATCAAGCACTCGAATCCCCGTATCGCTGCGTCCGGACCCGCCACGCGAACGGGTAGGCCCAGGAGGCGTTAGTCGGGCCGTAACGGCCGCCGATTCCTGCCATCACGTCATAGCTCCAGCAGGGCCGGGATGGCGAGGGTCCAGTTCGTGCCCCTATCCGCGTGACCCGTCACGGGAGTGACTGCCCTGCTGCGCCGTGCCAAGCTTCCGAGACTGGTCGAATACGTGTCGACGTCGCCGGTCCAGCCCAGGAAGCACGCTTCCCCTCGCAGGTGCAGTCCTCACCGGACCCTTTGGGCGCCTGTGGCCTGTGGCTCCGCGCAGGACCGAAACACCCTCCGGAGCCGCGTACATAGCTCCGCTCTGAGCGAGTCGCTACGGCTACCAATGAGGCATGGCCGCCATAGCGTCCTGGTCTCACTTCTGGTCTCCATTGCCCGCGCTTCTATAGCGGTCCGTGGACGTGCGCAGCGGAATGCGAGTAGACCTGACCTGGACGGATGGACCACGACAGACGCCGCCGGACCGCAATCGGACAACTTGTGAAGCGTAGGTCGTCGGTTCGAATCCGACAGGGGGCTCTGAGAGTGAAAAGCCCCAGGTCGCGGCTGTGACCCGGGGCTTTTCGCTTTGCTTGGTGCGGTGCCGACGGTGTGCATGGGGTGAGCGGTGGTCGGCACGTACTGGGCGGCTCCTCCCTCAGCCGAGGTGATCAAGTCAGCCGAGGTGATCAAGGCGAAGCTGTACGGCGTACACGCCGTCTGGGCCCCCGGCTGTCAGA
This sequence comes from Streptomyces sp. NPDC018045, assembly GCF_044327445.1. Classification (NCBI taxonomy): domain Bacteria; kingdom Bacillati; phylum Actinomycetota; class Actinomycetes; order Kitasatosporales; family Streptomycetaceae; genus Streptomyces; species Streptomyces sp. NPDC018045. The sequence goes on along the minus strand of NZ_JBIRFL010000007.1, from coordinate 235,885 downwards.
TGTCCGTGGGCATCGAGGGTGAGGGCGTTGCAGCGATAGAGCAGCGGCAGGGTCCGGGCCGTACCGCTCAGGAGGTGCCACAGGTGGAGTTCCCCGTCGTTCCAGGCTGCGGCGAGCACGGGGCCGACGGGCGTGTTGGTGGCGGTGAGTGCCGTGACGAGGGCTGGTCGTTGGTCGAGGGGGGCCTCCATCGGGTCCTGGGACGTTTCCCACAATCGGATCGTGCCGTCGGAGCCTGAGCTGAAGACGAACGTCATGTCTTCGGCTGCGACGTGGACGCAAGTGACGGCGCGAACAGGGGTGTTGTGGAGTCGGCAGGACCGGGGAGCCGGCTGGTACTCAGCCAGGGACCAAAGGTGGATGGCACCGCTGCTGTCGCCGATGGCCGCCAGGGGCGACTGGTGGCACGAACCGAGGGCCGTAGGCATGAGGTTCCCGGGCCCTCGCAGGTTCTGTCCGTGGTGATCGGCGATGTTCCCCAGGACGGTGGCAGCCGTGCCTTCGGCGTCGGCAGACAGGACGTGCAGCGGTCCGTCCTCGTCGAGGACCAGCAGAGCGTCACGGGCAGCCCCTGCCAAACCAGCGGGGCGAATGCCTGCCGGCGAGGGCAGCGGGCCGCTGCGCCGGCCGGTGCCGGAGTCGTGCGTCGACAGTCGGCCGAGCGGGTCCGCGATCACGAGTGGGGCGTCGTGGCCGGAAAGCAGGCACTGGGTGGCAGCGGAGAGGCCGTGCTGTGCCCACGTGGCGGTCCAGGTGTGTTGCTCAGTCAGCGGGCGCAGGTACTCGCTGAGGGCGGGGCTGGTGCCGAGGGAGGCCGCGCGCAGCAGGGCGGCCCGAGTGGTGTCGTCGTGTTCGACCGCGGACAGTTGGGGGGCGGCACGCTCCCAGATCGGCCGAAGCCCCGCGGGAGCGGCGACATTAGGGGCACGGAGTGCCGCGGTGATGGCGGTGGCGGAGCCGTGGATCAGGAAGCCGGGGTCGGCGAGCAACGACGAAACCGCCCTGCCGTCTCGTTCCTCAAGAGCGGCATCGGCGATGTGCTCGCGGGCCTGGCGGGAAGCCTGGGACCAGATCGGTCTGCCGTCAGGTGTCGTGGGGACGGTGGCGCGCAGCGTGATGAAGTCGGGTGCGCCGTCGGTTGGGGGAGTGGTACCGGGAAAAGGGGTCGGGCCGAGGTCCACGACGTCATGTTCCTGGTCAGCGAGGAGTTCGCTCTCGCCTGTCTCCGCGATGACTCGGACGTGGGGGAGTGCCAGAAGCGGCAAGAGGAGGTCGTCGAGGATGCCTTGCGGGCTCGCCGCGGGCTGTTCGGCGGGGCCGCGTCCGGCGAGGTGGAGGTCAGGCAGCAGGAGGAGAAGCGGCCGTTGGTCAGCGGCGACGCGGTCCAGCAGGCGGTGCGGGGGCACCGGCCCGTAACCGAGTTGGCGCCCCATCTCCCAAGCTGCGGCCTCGGCGATCATTCCCTGAGCAGGAACGGTGGCATGGGCCGTGGTCGAGGAGTGAGAGGCAGCCCCGATGAGGAACCAGGCCAGCAGGTGACTCTTACCGCTGGCGCGTCCTCCCCGCAGCACACACAGGCGAGGGAGACCGGCGTCGGCCGCGGCCACCCACTGGACGAGTGCGCGGCCGGCGGCCGCGCCGTGTGGGTCGAGCGGCGGCCACGCCGTCATGTCAGGCATCCGAGCACCGCTCGTCATGGTCACCGTCCGGCGTTCCTTCCTGAGGGCTACTGCTGGGGAGGTTGCGCTGCGGCTTCCCGCAGGAGCCGGATGCCTTCGGTACGGGACTCGGCGCTCTCCCCGTAGGGGAAGTTGTGCGTCAACTGAGCCTCGGGGAACGTCTGGGACAGCCACAGCGAGCAGTAGTGGCCCGGCATGAAGCACGCCTCCAGCTCGGTGTGCACCTTGAGGACCTGCTCCGGCTCGACGCCTGATCCGCTCAGCACCGACCACAGCCGCTCCTCCGGGTGGAGGCTGATGCCACCGGCCCGGGTCACAATCTGCGGTTCGCCGCCAGCGCCCACATACTCGAAGGCGGCGTACCACTCGGTGCCGGCGGTGTCGCGGATGTCGTCCAGAACCAGCGGCCACCAGTGCTCCCGCCCGGCGAAGGCCGAGGGGTCCACCTCGCGCAAGCGACGCTCCGCGGCTGCGTACGCCTCTGCGGCGGCCTGTGGTTGGTCCGTGCTGACCATGGTCCGCAGAGCTGTGTCCAGGACGAGAAGGGACTGCGCGAAGTCTTCCGGCGAGGCGTTCACGTACCTCGTCGGCTCGTCGTAGTCGAGCATCACCGCCCGTACCACGCCTTGGGCGTCGGCGCACAGCTCGTAGCCGCGGTCGGTACCGAGCCGGGCCAGCAACCGGTGCTCCTCCGAGGCCAGTTCACGCCCCGCGTACTGGGCATAGGCGCCCAGCGCGACGGGGTCGTCCACAGCGGTGGAGAAGTAGGGGCCCACCTGCCAGGGCACGGCCACCTGCGCCAGCCGTCGGACACTGCCGGGCGTGCTCGGCGGATCGTCCGCCGACGCCGGCCCGAAGTGCCGCATCTCGCCTTGGGCCGCCATGGACAACTCCTAGATCAGTGGTGCGGTCGCGAAAAGTGGGTGGGTTACCTGGCGTCCGGGTCAGAGACCCATTCCAGGATGTCGTGCCAACGGGAGTGGGGGACGTCCAGGGCCGCCGGGTCGATCTCCCGCATCCGCGCGGTCAGGCGCTCCCCGGCTTCCTCGGCCTCCCCGTAATCGAGGTCTTCGTTCACTTCCTCGTCGTAGTGCGGACGCTCGACCTCAAGCAGGTAGAGGAAGTGGGCGAAGGAGTAGAGGTTCTTGTTGAGCGGGTAGACCTCGTCCTCGTCCTGGGGGAGGCACAGCACGGTACCGGTGGCGACGTCGAGGGCGATGTCGTCGTACGGGACCATGCCGAGCAGGACCCAGTCCGCCGCGTTGTCGGGCAGGTTCGCCCAACGGTCGTTCAGGTCCTCGTAACACGCGCCGACCTTCTTGAGCCCAGGCATCGACCCGTTGATCAGGTCGAACCACGGGTTGGCGCGGACCGGGAGCCCCACCTCACGCAGGAAACGCAGGCTGGGTTCGTGCTCGATGCCTTCCAGCATCTCCTCCGGCAGGGTGACCAGTTCGTCTGCGCCGAACTTGCTTTCCAGCGTTGTCCTGTCGATGGGGGTCGTCATGTGATGCCCGGGTCCTTTGCGCTTGATGAGAGTGAATTGATTTTATCATTCGCCCATGAACCATTTTGAGTGATTTCGCTTCGCCGTTATGGGCTATCCCTTTGCTCGTAGTCGGTCCAGATAGTCCCGCACTTCCTTGTTCATCGCTTTTCTGCCGGCCGGCGAATCATCTGCGGGATAGTCGAAACTGTGGGTTGTCCGAACGTGCGAAAGACGTTCCTTCATCCACTCGGCGCATCTTGGACCCGATGTGCACGGCCCGCGCTCCGTGTATAGCTCCTGCATGCGGCCCCCTTGTCCATCTCTCAGGACGGGGAAGCCGATCATCCGTTCCGAGTGCCGGAAGCCATTGCTCCTGCTCACCAGGATGAAGTCCCCCTGCCCATGGGCTCCATCCATGCGTGCCGCAGCGTAGTTGTTGGGGGTCCCCGGCTTCCCTGGCTTGGGACCGTAGGCACCATCCGCGTGCCGGGCAAGCTGCGTGGCCCGGGACAACTCCGTACTGCCCGGGTCCACCCGCGTGGAGGGTTGCCTCGGGCGTGGTTTCGGCTTGGCCGGATCCAGCTTGACGAGCGGCTCGCCGCTCTGCGGCCGACCGGCATTGTCCCCATCGAACTTCAGACCGATGCGCTTCTTGTCCTCGTCGGTCAGCTTGTCCTTCGTCCCGTCGGGGCGCAGGCGTGTAACGGACCCGTCATCGCCCAACAGGTACGTGGGTGTGCCCTTGTCCTGCTTGCGGAGCTGGGCGATCGACAACGCGGTGTCGTCGTCGTTGGACTGGTGGTTCTTCTTCATCTGCTTGACGCCACGGGACATGTCGTCGTCGAGATGCTTGGCCGTCCTTTTCAGGCCGTCTTCCAGTCCGTCGATGACCTTGTGCAGCATGCCGTTGGCGGCATCAGCAATGGCGTCCTTGCCCTTGGTGCGGTCATGGTGGCCCTTGGCCTTGCTGATTTTTCCGCCGGCCTTGTGCCGGAAGGTACCGCCCGCGCTCTGCAGGCCGCTGACGGCATCGTCGTGTGCGCCAGGGTCAAAACTGAACCCGGTGCCGGCGCCTCCTCCGCCCGCGCCGCCGCTGCCGCCCCCGGCGCTCAGCAATTGCATTCCGCCCGCGGACTCCTTGGCTCCCTGTACGCCCTGCTTGAAGCCGTCCTTTCCGGCGTCGACCGCATGGCCGACATTCACGCCCTTCTGCATGCCGAGAGCGTTTGCGCCGAGCTGGATCACCAGGTCGCCGACCATCGCCGTCAGGGCTTCTTCGACCGGTGTCAGGGCGATGCTGACCACGTGCTCGGTGACCTGTTGGCAGACTTCCTTGAAGAGGCGTTTGACGATGACGCGGGTGGCCTGGGTCGCCGCGAGGGCGCCGAGTTCGGACAGGCCGAAGGTGAAGGGGGCGGCGGCCTGGGCGGCGATGACCTCGGCGGCCAGAATCCCGAGCTGGACGATGGCGCTGAGCTTGGCCCCCTCGATCAGCACGGCCACCCCGTCGAGAGCGGTTGCGGCCAGCTCGCCGCAGTGCGCGAGCTTTGTCAGATGGGTGCCGTTTACTTTGCTCCAGTGGGCATTCAACGCTTCAGCGGCCTTGCCGCCGCCGGCGGAGGAAACCAGAGCCTGGATCGAGTCGTGAGCGTGGCTCGCGCCGTCCTGGATGTCGCTGGAGAACTCCCGCATGGCCGTCGCCATCTCGCGGTAGTCGTCCTCATCCACATTTGGCCAAGAGATCCCGATCAGGTCGAGAATCTCATCCGCCCACCCAGGCAGCACCACACCCATGAGCAACCCACCCCCGTTGTCCACTCCTTGAGCTCAAGAGAAGACGTTCCCATTGATGAAACGGTTCCTCAAGGGGCGGGTGGGGGGATCGGGGCGCCCTCCCGCTGAGAGGCTGCTATTTATGCGTATTGCGCACCGAATCGGGTGGCTTAGAGGGAACCGCCGTGAGGGGATTTCCCGTATGTGAGGCCGGGAAGGTGGGGTTCGTCGGCGCGTCTGGGGTCTGAGTGCCTCTACGAAGATCTGAGCATCGGCTTCACAGCACGTGAGAAATGTGCCGATATGTTCCTCGCGGACTGCGGACTGCGGACTGCGGACTGCGGACTGCGGGCGAGGGGCTATGGAGTAGAGGTGGACGATTCGTACCACGGTCCGTACGCCTGAGGGCGGCGGAAGGTGTTTGTGAAGCAGCGTCGGCTGACCGCCGGGTGCTGAGCCCCCTGCCGGGCAGGGGATGTAGGAGTGCAGAGCTCCTTCTAGTCGGCGCACGGGTCTGTTTCCGCTCTCACCGCCGCATTCTGATACTGGAACCGGGCTGTCACTTCCACCGCGACAACCGGAGTCCGAACTCGCTAACCCCTTCTGACCTGCGGGTTTTCGGCAACCCGAGTGCCGCTGCCGGAGCGGGCCGGGCAAGTCAAGACTTACGTCTTCGTGCATTCTTCTCTACGTTGAGCGTGCGGCTGGAATCCGCCAGAGGTGCATTCGGCGAGTAGCAGTGAAAGCAGGTCTTGGCATGGAAAGAAGTGTCGGCGAGAAGGCGATCAAATGCCTGCGGCATCTGGAGGTATGCGACTTCGACGGTGTGCGGAAGATGTGCGCCGACACGGCAACCGTATGGCATAACGACGGCAAGGGGGAGCAGTCGATCGACGAAAAGCTGGAGCAGCTTGGGCTCCTTGTCTCGTCGGTCGGTTCGCTCCGGTATGAGATCGTCCGTCAGTTCCAGGGGTCGCATGATGTACTTCAGCAGCAGATACTCCATCTGTCGCTGCTCGATGGATCGCGCCATACAGTGCACGCCACGATGTACATGCGCTTCGAAGGGGGCCTCATCGACCGTATAGAGGAATACGTCTATGCCATTCCGGTCGGCGACGCGTTTCCCTTCGAAGGGGGTCGGAAGTGATCTCCACCCGTATCACGGAAGGTCGGATACCGGTGCCTGGAGGGGAGGTCTGGTACCGCAGAATGGGGCGTGGTGGTGTGCCGCTGCTTCTGGTGCACGGCGGGCCTGGATATCCCAGCGATGTGCTTTTTGAGGCGTTCGAGCCGCTGACCAGCGAACGCGAGGTCGTCTGGTACGACCAGCTCGGGGTGGGGCGTTCGGACCCGGTCGACGATCCCTCGCTGCTGACGGTGGACCGCTTCCTCGACGAACTCGGAGCGGTGGCCGGAGGGCTCGGTCTGGACAGGGCACATGTCTACGGCCACTCCTGGGGAGCCATGCTCGGCCTCCAGTTCGCGGCGCGGCGAGCGCCGAAGTGGACGAGCCTCATCTGCGCCAACGGGCCGGCGAGCGTGCCCCGGTTCACGAAAGAGGTCCGCGAACTGCTGGCCGGGCTCCCGGGGGACGTACTGGACCGTACCTACGGACGTGAACTGCGCGGCGAGACGGACCACCCCGACTACTGGACCGCGCAAGAGGAATACCTGCGCGCGTGCGTGGTGCGCACGGCTCCGGTCCGGCTCGATCCGGAGCTGATGAGCCTTATGACGTTCCGGACGCTGATCGGGCAGGCGGACTATCACGTGACCGGCACCCTCAAGGACTGGGACATCTTCGATGAACTCGAAAGAATCAGGATTCCGACGCTCGTCCTCGGCGGGGAATTCGATGAATGCGTCCCCTCGCACCTCGCCGACATCGCCGCACGCATTCCGGACTCCGAGCACATTACGCAGTCGGGAGCGGCCCACATGGGCTATCTGGAAGAGGAACCGCTCCGTAGCGCGTACGTCGGCATCGTCCGGGACTATATGGCACGGATTGAGGCCCGTGATGCCCCGTGATGCTCCGTTCCCCTTCGGGGTGTGCCCCTCGGTGGGGTTGAGGTCGGGTGGGTGGGGCGGCAGTTGGCAGGCGGTGATGAGCAGGTCGCGGTCGCCGGTCCGGGGGGGAGCTCTTACGTACCCCGGCGATCACCGAGTTCGACTCGCCCGGGACGCACCGCTCGGCGGCCCCGTCCGGATGCCTTCAGGGAACCGCCTGCACGCATCGCCCAGGCCGCCGCCCTGCGCGTGCGTCTGAGACGCATCGGTGCGCTGTTCGATCCAGGCGGCGGTCCCTGTCGGCGTGAGGCCCAGCTCGATACCCTCGTTCGCCCAGGTTCAGGCGCGGGTCAGGTGCTGGTCGAACAGGGCGCGCAACCGGTCGGCGTCACCGGGGCCGGGTGCCCCGCGCTTGGGCAGGATCGTCAGGCACGAGGCGTTCTTGTCGCCGCTGAACAGGACGAAGGCCTGCGGCGTTTCGGTGTAGCGGGCCATGGCTTGCCAGGTGAGGGTGCTGGTCTGCTGCTGGTTGGTGACGGTGATGCCGCTTTCGTCCACCACCGTGTGGCACGCGCCCCCGGCGTCCGCCAGCCGGTAGAACTGGCGGGCCTGTAGACGCGGCACGAACAGCAACACCAGCAGCATGGCCGTCGGCGTGACCAGGAGTGGAACATCGACGGTTCCGTGCACCAGCCAGGACGCAATGGTGAAGACGAACAGCAGCACAGCGATCAGGGCCATCAACCACCTCATCCGGCGCCCGGCCGGCGCGGCCCGCATCCGTGCTCGCAGAGCCTCGCGGAAGTCCTCGATCGTCGCCCGGTACGACATCTCAACCCGCGTCCCGGCCTGTTGTTCCGCGCTCACGCGCCCCCCTGTGCAACGAATAATCCTGACGAAAGTGTATCGGCCGGGTTTGGTGCGTGTTGTCGCAGGCGCCGGGGCGCGAAGGTTGGTCCTGGTGGAGCCTGCGACACTCATGCGGGTGAGCATGGTGGATGTTGTGGTTCGTTTCGCCCAGAGCGGTCGTATCGGGCCGGTGCGCTGCGGTGTCGAGTGGAGTGCAGTAGCCGAAGTCATGGGGCCGCCGTGGGATACGGGAACCTCGGTCGGCGGTGATGGCCTTCCGTACCTGTACGCATACGGCGGACTGGAGATCGGCACCTGCCACTCCATCTGCCAGGAAATCCAACTCGTTTGTCTCCAGACAGGCGCCCTCGCCGTGGAACTGCCCGCCCTGGGCAAGGCCCCTGCGCAGACTCTGCCCGGATACCCCACCTACAGCCAGATCATCGCCGCGCTGGAAGCGGCCGACTGTCAATGGGAAGACTTCGCGCCGCTGACCTTCGACGAGCAGCGCACAATTCGGGTCACCTCCTCGGGGGTGCTTCTCGGCTTCGAGATCCCCGACACAGGAGAACCCACGCTGTTCATCGCGTCGGTCTCAGCTCGGGACCACGCATGCGGACGCACGAACCATCCGGCGCCGGCGTGATGGGCATGGCGTCACCGCGGGTCGTCACCCGTATCGGTGCCGCCCACCGGTGAACCGAACCCCGGTGAACCGAACCCCGGTGAACCGAACCCCGGTGAACCGACGCCCGAAAGCTGATCAGGGCCGCCCGCCTGGAGCCGCCCGTCGCCGAGACTCCGGTAGCCGCGGCCTACTTCCTCTCGGGAACGCACGGAGCTTCCACCGGCTCCGTCGCCGTCGAGGTCGGCCCGTAGCCGACACGTGGTCAGGCCGCTTGGCGCGCCACGCCGGGTGTCCATGATGACGGGTGACCGGGCAGCCTCCCGTTCCGGTACGGGGAGCGGCCCCCGGTGCCGGGTCCGCGCCTGCGAGCTGCGTCAGCCCGTGTACTGCGGCGTCATCCGGTCCGGGCTGTCCCGTCCGGCGACCCGGCTCACGGACGCCCTCCAGGCGCTCGCAGGCGGCCACCGCCTCCCCGCCCGCCGGGTTGACCGCGACGACGATGCGCGCCGGGTCAATACCGCGGAAGCCGGCCGCGCTGATGCGGTCGTCGGTGATTCGCAGCCACCGTCATACGTCGCCCGGCCCGGCCCCGGGGGCTGGTGGCCTGGTCAGTTGGTGCGGAGGGACCAGCCGTCGGGAAGGTCGCCGGGGGCGGTGGAGATCACCGAGTCGTCGTCCGCGCCGACGTGCTCGAACAGCGTGATCTTCGCGAATTCGGGGACGACGTAGATGGGGTAGGCCGGGCCCTGGTCGCGGTAGGCGCGCATGGTGTCCAGGTGGTCGTTCTGGTAGCAGACGGTGCGTTCGCCGTGCCGGCGGATCCAGTCCGGGAAGAAGATGACGCCGTGCAGGCGGCGCTTGCCGGGCATGACGTTGACGGCGACGGAGGTGCCGGTGGGTTCGGTCCACGACACCTTGTAGCTGTCCTCGTCGAGCTGGACGAGGTCCACTTCCTGGTCCTTCACCCATCGGCCCCCGACGTGACCGCTGTGTATGCGGTAGTCGATGGTGTGGTCGTTCTTCACGTACATCTCGTACTGCCAGCCGTTGGCGTACGTGTAGATGAAGCGGTGGCCGACGATCCCGGAGAGGTCCTGGGCGGGGGCGGGGTCGGCGACAGTGGTCATGGGTGCCTCCTTGGGCGAGGGTTCGAGGGACTTCCTTCATTTTGCAGCAAAACTGTTTTGTTGCAAAATGTTAGGTGGGGCACAATGGGCCCATGGACACCGCGACCGAATTCGGCCGACTCCTCGGCCCGCTGCGCCGGGCCGTACTGCGCACCCGTCGCTCCGAGGGCCTGCCCGACCTCCCCGAGGCCCAGATCGAACTGCTGCGGGTCCTGGCCGAAGCCGGCACCGTCACCCCACGCGAGGCCGCCTCTCAGCTCAAGGCAGCCCCGTCCACGGTCAGCAACCTCATTCGCACCATGACCGCGGCGGGCCTGGTCGAGCGCACCCCCTCTCCCACCAACCTGCGCACCGCCCACCTCACCGCCTCCCCCAAGGCCCTGGACATGCTCGACCGCTACGACCGCACCAGTACGGCCGCGCTGCGCCGCGCTCTGGACGGCCTGCACCCGGAAAGCCGCGAGGCGCTGGAACGGTCGCTCCCCGCGCTCACCGAACTGCTCACCGCCCTGGAGGCACAGGCCCCCGCCGGCCAGGGATGACGGCGCGGTCAGGCCGCCGGGCGCGCGAGGTCGTACGGGCGGGGGTACGGGGCGGGGCGGTAGCGGGTGTAGCGGGCCGGGGAGTCGGGGTCGGCGGTGCGGGACTCGGTGTTGAGGGCCGCGGGTGAGGTGTCGCTCCACCGGCCGGTGCGCAGGCGCTTTTCGAGTGTGTGCAGGGCGGCGATCCGTTCACCCGGGGAGAAGGTGCAGTGCCCGGGGGCGTCGACGTAGGCCTGGCGCAGCAAGGCGGTGCGGCCGGAGGTGGTGACGGCCTGGCGGTAGGCGCTCTCGGACTGGACGGGGATCAGGCCGTCACCCGTGGTGTGCACGTCCATCTGTGGTTTCCGGAGGGCGCCGGTGAAGGTGACGTTGCGGGTCATGTAGCGCACGGCATCGCGGTCGGCCTTGATGCGGGGCGCGTTGGCCAGGGTGCGCAAATCACCGCTCAGGGAGCGGCCCGCTGCCTTGTAGAGGACCTTGACCTCCTGATAGTTCGCCGAATGACGCAGCATGGCGGCGTAGTCGACGCCGGTGTTCCACGACATGGTGCCGCCCGCCCGCGCTTCGGCCTCCTGCCGCCAGGCGAAGGCGGGATGGCGGACGAGGCCGCTGATGGCCTCGTACTGGTTGGCCTGCGCCGTGGCGTGGTCTGATGGGGCAGGGCGCGGCTGGGCGGGGTCGTTCCAGGCGGGGATGTTGTGCAGGGCGGCGGCGAGCGCGATACGGGCGCGGCCCGCCGGGGCGGTCTGGGCCTTGGAAAGCACGCCGGCCAGCTTCTTCGCGGAGGCGGTGGCCTCGGCAGCGTCGGCGAAGCCGGTCAGCGGGATGGCGGCATTCGGGGCGAGCAGGGAAGTGAGGGCGAAGACGGGGTCGAGGGTGGAGTTCCAGTTGGCGACGCCGCCTTGGACGAGGCCGCACAGGGACAGTGAGCCGTCGATGCGGTCGGCGTGGCGTTCGGCGATGGCGGTGGTGACCAGACCGCCGTACGACTCGCCCCAGGCGAGGGCGCGGCGCGGGGCACCGACCTTCCCGGTGAAGGTGGTGAGGGTGTCGAGCTGGTCGGGTACGGCCTGTTCGACGGCCCACCCGGTGGTGGCGTAGGAGGAGCCGGCCAAGGCGTATCCCTGGGTGAGCAGCAGGGCGTGGGTGGCGTCGTCGGGGGCGTCGACGGCCGGGTTGGGGGAACCGGCCGGGCGGTAGCCGTGGCTGAACAGCAGCACGGTCCCGTTCCAGCGGTCGGGTACGTCGATCACGTAGGCGGCGCCCGAGGCGAGGGTGCCTTCGAGGTGGCGGGCGGGGCGGGGCGCGGCGGTGGCGGCGGGCGTGGTGAGCCCGGTGAGCCCGGTGAGGAGGAGCGCCGCGAGCACGACGGCGCGGACGGATGACTTCGTACGGGGCCACACTTCCGTACGTGGCAACGGTCTCGCACGGGGCACCACTTCCGTACGTGGCAACGACCTCGTACGGGGGAACAACCTCGTACGCGGGAACATCGGCGTACGCGGAGACGTCCTCAGGGATGGAGACGTCCTCAGCGATGGGGACACATTCTGAGGTGGGGACAACCCCAGAGACGGGGGCATCATTGCGTGGCTCCTTCCGGAGTGTGCGGAGCAGGTGAGGAGGCGTCGGTGAGCCGGCCCCGGCTCGTCTCCGCGATCCGCCACACGCTGAGGGCGGTGACGGCCGCGGCGAGGGTGAGCAGAAGCGCGACGGGGACGGTGCTGTCGTAGGCGTGGACGAGGCCGCCGGCGATGAGGGGGGACAGACCGCCGCCGAGCAGCGTCGCGGCCTGGTAGCCCAGGGAAGCCCCGGTGTAGCGCACCCGGGTGTCGAACATCTCCGTCAGCAGGGCGCCCAGGGGCCCGTACATCGTGGACTGGGCGATGCCGTGGCCGATGACGCAGGCCAGGATCAGCAACCCGGGGCTGCCGGAGTCGACCAGCGCGAAGACCGGGAACGCCGTGACCGCCGAGAGGACGGCGCCCGCCGCCACCACCGGGCGGCGACCGAAGCGGTCGGACAGGACGGCGGAGCACGGCAGCACCACGAGCGCCGTGGCGGAGGCGAGGGTGACGCCCAGGAGGACTTGCGGCCGGGTGTAGCCGTGGCCGACGGCATACGAGATCAGGAAGGTGGCCAGGATCGACTGCGCGGCGAAGGGGGCGATGCCCGCGCCGGTGCCGAGCAGCAGCGCGCGGGGGCGGCGAAGGACGTCCAGGAGCGGGAGCCGGGACGCGTCGCGGCGCTTCTGGACGGCGGAGAACAGCGGGCTCTCGGTGACCGTGAGCCGTACGTACAGGCCCACGGCGAACAGTGCCAGGCTCAGCAGGAACGGTACCCGCCAGCCCCAGGCGAGGAACCGGTCGTCGGGAAGGGCGCCGACCGCGGTCACGACAGCGGTGGACACGAGCGTGCCCACCGGGGCGCCGAGCTGGGTGAAGCTGGTCCACCGCCCGCGCGGGCGCTCACCGGCGTGCTCGGCCGCCATGAGAGTGGCGCCACCCCATTCGCCGCCGATCGCCACCCCTTGGACGACGCGCAGCAGGACGAGCAGGACGGGGGCCCACACACCGATCGTGGCGTAGGTCGGCAGCAGTCCGATGAGGAAGCTGCCGGTGCCCATCAGGCCCATCGTCGTCAGCATCATCGACTTTCGGCCGAGCCGGTCGCCGAAGTGCCCGAAGACGACGCCGCCGAGCGGACGGGCGAGGTAGCCGGCGGCGAAGGTGCCGAAGGCCGCGATGGTGCCGGTGGCGGGGTCGGCTCCGGGGAAGAACAGGTCGTCGAAGACCAGGGCGGCGACGGTTCCGTAGACCAGGAAATCGTAGAACTCCACGGCCGTGCCGAGCAGGCCGGACAGGGCTACGCGGCGCAACTGTGCGTCCTTCGGGCCGCGTCGGCGTGACCGCATGACGTACTCCCTTGGGGCGAGGGGGAAGGGGCGTCCGGGCCCGGCGGACGGGGCGGGCCGGGGCCCCGGCTCCGGCTCCGGCACGTCAGGCGTAGAAGCGGGACAGGCTCTGCAATACGGCGGCGGGCTTGTCGCCGCCATCGATCTCGACGGTGCCGTCCACGGCGATCTGCACGCCGCCGGGTACGTCCTCGACCGAGGCGAGGCGGCCGGCCAGACGGATACGGGCGCCCGCCTTCACCGGGGCCGGGAACCGGACCTTGTTCAGCCCGTAGTTGACCTTGGCAGTGACGCCGCTGACCTGGAGGACCTCGGTGAACAGCGGGATGAAGAGCGAGAGCGTGAGATACCCGTGGGCGATGGGGGCGCCGAACGGGCCGGTCTGCGCCTTCTCGGGGTCGGTGTGGATCCACTGGTGATCGTCGGTGGCGTCGGCGAAGGTGTTGATCCGGTCCTGTGACACGGTGATCCACCGGCTGGTGCCGAGGTCGCTTCCCGCGAGGGCGCGCAGCTCGTCCAGGCCGTTGACGGTGATGCTCATGGGGCGTACTCCGTGGTGTCTGTGGCGGATGGGTCGGATGGGTCGGATGGGTTGAATAAGCCGGATAGGGCGAGTGGGGTGTGAGGGGTTCAGCGCGCGCCGCAGAGGCCCCGCACGGGGGCTCGTGTCGGAGCGTGCGATACGCGATGGATTCAGCGCGCGCCGTACAGTTCCCGTACCTCGGGCTTGCGCAGCTTCCCCGAGGCGGTGCGCGGCAGCGTGTCCGTGAAGACCAGCGACTTGGGGACCTTGTACTTGGCCAGGCGCCCGGCGAGCGAGGCGAGCACCGCGTCGGCGTCGGGCACGGCGCCCCCGCGGGCGACGACGACCGCGCGGGGCACCTGTCCCCAGGTGGGGTCGGGGACGCCGATGACGGCGCACTCCGCGATGTCGGGGTGGGTGAGCAGGGCGGCTTCCACCTCCGCCGGGTAGACGTTCTCGCCACCGGAGATGATCATGTCCTTGAGCCGGTCGACGATGGTGACGTAGCCGTCGGCGTCGATGCGCGCGGCATCCCCGGTGCGCAGCCAGCCGTCCGCGAGGACCTCGGCGCTCTCCTCGGGCAGCCCCCAGTAGCCGGCCATGACGTGCGGCCCGCGCACGATCACCTCGCCGGTCTCGCCCGGCTCGACCGCGGTCAGGTCGGGGCGGACGACCCGTACGTCCGTGAAGAAGTGCGGCACGCCGGCCGATCCGGTCTTGGCCCCGGCGTGCTCGGCGTCCAGGAACAGCACCCCGGGCGATGCTTCCGTCATGCCGTATCCCTGCCGGAAGGAGAGCCCGCGCCGGTGGTACGCCTCGATGAGCCGGGCCGGGACGGGCGCGCCGCCGCAGTTGAGGGTGCGCAGCGACGAGAGGTCGGCGCGCTCCCAACGCGGGCAGCGTGCCATCTGCTCGTACATGGTGGGCACCCCGAACATGAAGGTGACCCGCTGCTGTTCGACGAGGTCGAGCGCGGCGTCCGGGTCGAAGGACTCGACGAGGACGCAGGTGCCGCCCTTGAGCAGGACCGGCAGGGTGAGCATGTTGAGCCCGGCGGTGTGGAACAGCGGCGCGGACACCAGCGCCACCTCGCCCGCCGTCAGGTCGGTGTCCACCAGGACGTTGACGGCGTTCCACAGGAGGTTGGCGTGGGTGAGCACGGCGCCCTTGGGGCGGCCGGTCGTACCCGAGGTGTACATGATGAGGCACACGTCGTCGTCGGTGACGGTCGCGTCGATCCGGGCCGTGGGTGCCGCGGCCAGCAACTCCTCGTACGGCGCGCCGACTTCGATGGTGACCGTGAGGCGCGATGCCTCCCGCGGGCCGGGCACGAGCGGTTTCTGCGCGGCGGCGTGGACGAGGACCGCCGCCCCCGAGTCGGTGAGCTGGTAGGCGATCTCGGGGGCGGCCAGCCGGGTGTTGAGCGGGACGAAGACCGCGCCCAGCAGGCCGGCGGCGAAGAGCGTTTCGAGGTACGACGGGTGGTTGGGCCCGAGGTAGGCGATGCGATCGCCGCGGCGCACCCCCAGGCCCCGCAGGGCGTGCGCGAGACGGGTGGTGCGCTCGTGCAGTGCGGCGTAGGTGAGCGCGGTGCCGTCGTGGAGCAGGGCGGTGCGGTGGGGCGTCTTGCGGGCCCGGCGCGCGGGCCACGACCCGATTCCTTCGTTGCGCATGGCGGGTGCCCTTTCAGGCGCGGGGGAGGCCCAGCAGGCGGGCGGCGTTCTCCTTGAGGATCTTCGGTCTGACCTCGTCCTTGATCGGCAACTGGGCGAAGTCGGCGAGCCAGCGGTCGGGGGTGAGGACCGGGTAGTCCGAGCCGAACAGGACCTTGTCCTGGAGCAGGCTGTTGGCGTACTTCACGAGCTGCGGCGGGAAGTACTTCGGCGACCAGCCCGACAGGTCGATGTGCACGCCCGGCTTGTGCGTGGCCACCGCCAGGGCCTCGTCCTGCCAGGGGAACGAGGGATGCGCGAGGATGATCTTCAGGTGGGGGAAGTCCGCGGCGACGTCGTCGACGTACAGGGGGTTGGAGTACTTCAGCCGGATGCCGCCCCCGCCGGGCACGCCCGCGCCGATACCGGTCTGCCCGGTGTGGAACAGGGCGATGGCGCCGGTCTCCTCGATCACCTCGTACAGCCCGTACGCGAGGCGGTCGTCGGGGAAGAAGCCCTGGATGCTCGGGTGGAACTTGAAGCCCCGCACGCCGTGCTCCTCGACCAGGCGACGCGCCCGCTTGACCGCCGCCCGGCCGCGGTGCGGGTCGAGCGAGGCGAAGGGGATGAGGACGTCCGGATTGGCGGCGGCCGCCTCGGCGACCTCCTCGTTGGGCACGGGCTCGGTGCCGGTGGCGGCCTCGGCGTCCACGGTGAAGACGACCGCCGCCATCTTCCGTTCGCGGTAGTAGGCCGCCATCTCCTCAAGCGTCGGCTTCCGGTCGCCCTCGACCTTGAAATACGCGCCGGAGGCGGCATACAGGTCCTCGTCCAGCGACGCCGCCCCCTTCGAGGACACCTCGGCGTGGGTGTGGACGTCGATCGCGGTCAGCTCGTCGATGTTCACCGGGCCTCCGGAAGGCGGGGGGCGGGGATGCCGACGGTCTGCGGCTCGGCGCCGAGGGTGGTGGGCCAGACCGCGGCGATGCCGTCGGGGCTCCAGCCGCCGTCCGCGTACGCCGCTGTGGTCTCCTGCGGGTGTGACCACAGCGTGAGCCGGTCGCCGCCGATGCCGACGCACTGCCCGGTCACGTCCCGGGCGGCGTCGGAGGCGAGGAACGGGACGAGTGCGGCGCAGTCCTCGGCGGTGCCGAACCCCTCACCCTTGCGCAGCACGTCCGGCAGCGGCCGCCCCTGCTTCATGGCCGCGATGTACGGCGCGAACGCGGGGATGGTCTCGGTCATCGCGGTGGCGGCGACCGGCACGATGGCGTTGACCGTGATCCGCGCCCTGGCCAGCTCCATCGACCAGGTGCGGGCCATGGCGGCGATCCCGGCCTTGGCGGCGGCGTAGTTGGTCTGCCCGAAGTTGCCGCGCTGGCCCGCCGGCGAGCCGACGAGGACCAGGCTGCCGCCCTCGCCCTGCTCCCGCATGCGTACGGCGGCGGCCCGGGCGCAGGTGAAGGTGCCCCTCAGGTGGGCGGTCACCACGGCATCGAAATCGTCGTCGGTCATCTTCCACAGCACCCGGTCCCGCAGGATGCCGGCGTTGGTCACCATGACGTCGAGGCGGCCGAACTCCGCTACGGCACGGGCGACGAGCCGGTCGGCGGCCTCGCTCGTACCGACCGCGGCCGCTTCGGCCACGGCCCGGCCACCCGCCTCGGTGAGGCACTTGGCGGTTCGTACGGCCGCTTCCTCGTCGATGTCGTTCACGACGACGGCGGCACCGGCCCGGGCGAGCGCGGCGGCGTAGGCAAGTCCCAGACCGCGGCCGGAACCGGTGACCACGGCGACCTTCCCGGTCAGGTCAACGGGGTGCGGAGCGGCGGTCTTCGGGGACGAAGGGTTCGGCACTGCGCGGTCCTTTCGACAGGCGGGGCGCGGGGAGGTGAGGCGTCAGCGGGAAGGCGTCGCGCGCCGGGACGTCTCGGGCTCGACCGGCGCCGGCCGACACAATGGAAGCTAAGACCAATCATTGTTGTCGTCAATAGTTGTTGGGGTGATGGGAGTACGGCATGCTGGGGCCAGCAGCGTCACCGCCCCGCCGCGGGGCCCGGCCCAGGGAGCCAGCCATCACCGCCCAGACAACGCCCCAGCGAACAGCGCCCGTTGACGCTGACGAGCCCTGGATGCGGGGCCTGCACTCCGACACCGGCTATCTGCTCTACCGGATCGGGCTCCGTTCCGGGCAACTGTTCAACGCGGCGCTCCAGGAGTCCGGCCTGCGGCTGCGCCACTACGCGGTGCTGCGCTACCTCGCCACCACCGAGGGCGCTCTGCAGCGCGAACTCAGCGAACGCCTCGGGTACGACCCCAGCGCCATCGTCGGCCTCGTGGACGACCTCGAACGCAAGGAACTCGTCGAGCGGCGCCCCGCCCCCGGTGACCGGCGCAGCCGCGTCGTCGCCCTCACCCGGGCGGGCGAGGCATTTCTGAGGGACGCCGACGACGCGAGCCGCCAGGTCACGGACCAGTTGGCCGGCCCGTTGTCACCGCGGGAACGCGAGACGCTGCACGACCTGCTCCTGCGTATCGCCCGTCCCGACGAGGGGGCGTAACCGCCGTGACGATCGGAGCCCGGCGGCGTGCGCCGGTCAACCCCGGTCGGCAAGGGCCGGGTTCGCCACATCAGCGGGCACGGCCGGCGTCACTCATGTCAGGCAAGCCCCCGACCCGCACGGCGATGATATTCGGGTGCTGGTCACCGGCGTGCGCACCTATGGTGGACCGATGGCGTCGATCAAGCAGGTCCAAATCACCTTCGACTGCGCGGAACCGGAGCGTGTCGCTCGGTTCTGGTGCGAGGTGTTGGGGTACGTCGTACCGCCGCCGCCGGAGGGGTTCGCCACGTGGGACGATTTCGATCGCTCGCTGCCGCCTGAGCGGCAGGGGGCGGCGTTCTCCTGTTGTGATCCCTCGGGCGTGGGCCCGCGACTGTTCTTCCAGCGCGTTCCCGAAGGCAAGGTCGTCAAGAACCGGGTCCATCTCGACGTGCGGGCCGGCACCGGGCTCGTGGGGGAAGAGCGCCTCGCCGCACTTGAGGCGGAGTGCGCACGGCTGATCCCGCTCGGCGCCGTACGTGTGCGACTGCTGCGGGCCGACGAGTACAACGAGTCGTGCATCGTGATGCAGGACGTCGAGGGCAACGAGTTCTGTCTCGACTGAGGGGCCGCGGACGTGCCGCCCGGATTCCCCGGGCCGCTTCGGCCACGGCCCCCGTCGTCGGCAGGCACTCAGGCGGGGCTCATCCTGGCCCGTATGGTCTTGCCGCCCCGGGGATCGTCGAGGACGTCCAGCCGGCGGGCGAGGGCGCTGACGATCGCCAGGCCGCGACCGTGCTCTTCGGACACGCCAGCCGTGCGGTGGCGGGGCCGCGAGGGCGCGTCATCGTGGACTTCGATGGTGAGGTGCCCGCTCGGCGCGGCGCACAGCCGCAGCCGGCAGACACTGTGGGCATGGCGCGTGGCGTTGGTGACCAGTTCCGAGACCACCAGCGCGGCGTCGTCGGCGTTCGCCCGGGTGAGCGCCGCGGTGTCCTCCCGGGCGAGGAAGGCCGCGGTCAGCCGCCGCGCCCAGGAGGCGGCGGTTTTCGCGCGGGGCAGCAGATATTCGTCGCGGACGGTACGGCTGCGGGCAGGCAGGCGTGGTGACATGGTGTTCCCTCCCCCTCCAGAACCCGGCCGGCGCACGCTGAACGAGGCGCCGGGGCCGCCGGGGCGCGGCGGCCGGTTCTGCAGTACTGGTATGCCCTGCCCCGTGCGCACCAACCGGTGGCCGCGCCGCCGACCGGCCGGCCGGTGACATCCGGCCGGTGGCGCGCGCCGCGGCGCACGGGCCGGCGCTCAGGGCCGTGCGGGGCGCGCGGCGGGGGTGATACGGCTGTGGATGCGGTACCGCTCGTGCGCCGGTACGGAGGCGGGGGCGAGGCGTACCGTGACCGGGCCCGCGAAGGTGTAGGCGCGGGCGGCCGCGTGGCCACGGACGGCGACCGACAACTCCAGTTCCAGCGGCGCCAAGGCACCCCGCAGTTGGCGGTGGCTGGCCTCGGGCACCTGGAGGACGAAGGTGTTGGGGACCACTACGCGGCCGCGCCCCACGATCACGGCGCGCTCGTCGCAGATCCGCCGCAGTATGGTCACCACCTCCAACGGGTCGCGCCGTGCCGCGCGCCGGCGCCGGTGCCAGCCGAAGGCCCGGTCGTCCATCCACGCTTCGAGACCGCTCAGGATGCCCATCCCTGGCGGCTGCCCACAGGCCCGGGAGCCATGTTGGCCCGTTCGGGTGACCGCCGGTTCCGGCGGGTCACGGCCGCGTGGCGGGCCGGCGGGTGCTCGTGTTCAGCGGGCGAGGCGGGCCCGGATCGTCTTGCCGTTCCCGGGCCCGGAGGTGATGGCGAGGTGGCGGGAGAGTTGGCGGATCATCGGCCACCCGAAGCCGCCGCTGCCGCCGTCCAGATCGGGGGTGCGTTCGCGCGGGCGGACGGGGCTCGGGTCGCTGACCGAGACGGTCACGCTGCCAGGGGCGGCGGACAGTTCGAGGCGGTAGCGGCCGCCGCCGTGGCGCAGGGCGTTGGTGACCAGTTCACAGACCACCAGGACCAGGGTGTCCGCCCAGGCGGGATCACGTGCGGGGGTCAGCCGTTCGGCGAAGGCGTGCGTGGCCCGCCGGACATCGCGGAGGCCGGCCGGGCTGTCGCCCTCCACCACGGTCGTCTGCGGGACCGGCCGGCGCAGGGTCTCGGTGTCGCTCATACGCGTGCCCCATTCGTGGTCGGTCGCACTGCTGCCCACTGCATATGCCCGACTCTCGGGCGCTCAGTCCCGAACGCCCCGCCATCACGCTTTTTCCGGTACTGCTGAACACCAGAACCATGTGCCCGATGGACGCGGAAACCTGTCCTCGTCAGGGTAGACATCTGCACGCGTGAAGATTATGGTGGTGCCCGTAGCCAAGAGTCGATGAGGGCGCGGCAGAGGTGATCTGCCGCGCACGCGGTGCCAGAAGGCAGGGCACGGCAGTGGAGCGGCGGGGCCGTCAGGTACGCACGTGGGTCCCGCCACTGACTGCCGGGCCGGTGGCCCCCGGGGCCGCGAGTATCACCGCACCAGGCAGTAGCAAGAGGTTGACCAGGAGAAACAAGGAGGCAGACGCCATCAGGATCGCCCGGGCGAGGAAGTGTCCGCCCGGGTACCGCAGACCCCGAAAGGACAGGTGGTCCCCGGTCACGCATCCGCGATCCCCGTATGCCCCGCCTCTCTCTGGGCGGGCCGACGGAAACAAGGAGCCGGCTCAGCAGTTGGCCGGCAGATGGTGTTGAAGTCCCCTCGGGGCCCTGGTGCCGCACGGCACCAGGGCCCCTCGATGTGTGTAACAGAAGAGGTGCACGTGACAGCAGAAAAACCCCGTAGTTCCGCCGACCGTCTCGACGACGACGACTACCCCGCCTACACGATGGGGCGGGCCGCCGCGATGCTCGGCACCACCCCCGGCTTCCTCCGCGCGATCGGCGAACACCGCCTGATCACCCCGTTGCGCTCCGAAGGCGGCCACCGCCGCTACTCCCGCTACCAGTTGCGCATCGCCGCCCGCGCCCGCGAACTCGTCGACCAGGGCACCCCCATAGATGCCGCCTGCCGCATCATCATCCTCGAGGACCAGCTCGAAGAAGCCCGCCGCATCAACGAAGAGATGCGCCGCGCCGGCCACGGGCCCCGGCCGGAGACCGAGACCTGATCCACGGCTGCGTTGGCCCGACCTGCCTGGGGCAGCAGGGCCGATCAGCCGGCCGGCGCAGGCCGGCGATGTGTGTGCCGGGCGAGGGGTGGGGCCGGTTTCTGCGCGAGCCGGCTTTCGCCTGCCGACGCGCCGGTTGCGTCCCCATGCGGGTCAGCCGGAAACCGCCACCCGCTCCACAGGAATCCACAGCTCCGTGTCCGCCTGTGTTCCGTCTTCCGAGAGGCGGGTACGGAGGATTTCGGGGCCCGGCCTGCTCTGGTACGGGTTGGACGGGAACCACTGGGTGAAGACGTCGCGCCACAGCAATTGCAGCGCCTCCGGGTAGGGGCCGGAGTCCTCGAAGACCGCCCAGGTTCCCGGCGGGACGACGAGAGTGTCCAGGTCGCCGGGGGCGTCCGCCTGGGTCACCACGCCGTGGTAGTAATCGAGTTCGGTGCCCTCGGCCCGGCTCGGGTCGAGGTCGTCGCAGACGGCCACGATTCCCTCCGGCTGCTGGTCGGAGAGGGCGGCGATCCGCCGTATCGTCTCCTGGCCGATGCCCCGGATGAACTCCGCGATCGCCGGGTTCGCCCCTTGGTGGACGAGCGGGACCCGCGCCTTCTTTCCGACGACGTGGAACTCTTCCTTCTCCGTGATCCGGTATCGCATACTGCTGCTCCCTTCGACAATGAGGCGGAAGGACATCCGGGGCTGGGAACGCAGTGCAGCGCCGTCCCGCCGGGCCTCGCCCGGGCCCACACCGTGTACGGCCCGAAAAGCCCGCGCGAACGCTTCCCCCGAGCCGTAGCCGTACCGGATCGCGATGTCCAGCAACGTCCGTTCGCCGGTGAGTACCTCGGCCCCCGCGACCGTGAGCCGTCGGCGGCGGATGTATTCCGACAGGGAAATCCCGGCGAGCGCGGAGAACATACGGCGGAAGTGGTATTCCGACGTCCTCGCGATTCTCGCCAGCTCGGTCACCTCGATCCGACGGCAGATGTGCGCCTCGATATGGTCCAGGGCCTCGTTCAGCCGCTCCAGCACTCCGGTCTCCTTCCTTCACGCCCCTCACGTTAGGAAGAGCGCGTGGTCCCGCACCCGACATCTTGTGCCCGGTTCGGTCGGGTGGGGTGGGGGCGGGAGTCCTGCTGTCCTCGGGGTGGAGGCGTGGGGTACTGCTGCGGGGTGGCTGTGATGACCCGATGGGCCGGGGCGGAGCGTCGGGCCTAGGGGATCAGGACGACCTTGCCCATCGTGCCGCGGCTCTCCAGGGCGCGGTGTGCGGCTGCCGCCTTGGCCAACGGAAAGCGCTGTACGTCCGGTACGAGACGGCCGGCCGCGGCCTCGGCCAGGGACGCGGTCTCCAGCGTCCGCAGCGGGTTGTCACCGCCTGCCTTGGCCATCATCGCCGGGCCGAGGACGGACTCCGAGGTGATGCCGCGTGCGGCCAGCTCACCCTCGGCGAACGTCAGCGGGCCGCCGGTCAGCGGGCCGCCCGAGGACCAGCCGAAGACGAGGTGACGTCCGCCGCGGGCGAGCAGCTCCACGGCGGCGCGGCCCGGCTCGCCGCCCACGGAGTCGAAGACGAGGGTGGCGCCGGGGGCGGCACGTGCGTCCAGGAAGGCGCGTACCTCGGTGGGCCAGTCGGCCTTCTTGTAGTCCACGGCGAGGTCGGCCCCCAGCTTCCGTACGCGTTCGGTCTTGACCGGGCCGCCCGCGAGGCCGATGACGGTCGCTCCGGCGTTCTTCGCGTACTGGACGAGCAGGGAGCCGATGCCGCCGGCCGCGGCCGGGACGATGGCGATGTCCTCGGCGGTGAGGTCGGCGAAGAGCAGGATGCCCATGGTGGTGCGGCCGGTGCCGATCATGGCCACCGCCTGGGCTTCGTCCAGGTTGTCGGGGACGGCGTGGAGCCTTGCGGCGTCGGCGACGGCCTTCTCGGCGTAGCCGCCCGGGTGCATGCCCAGGTGGGCCACGACCCGGCGGCCCAGCCAGATGGGATCCGTCCCTTCCCCGAGGGCGTCCACCGTGCCCGCGACCTCCCGGCCGGGGATGGTCGGCAGGTCGGGGAGCGGGGCCGGGCCGCCGGCGAGGCCCTCGCGCAGGGCCGTGTCGAGCAGGTGGACACCGGCCGCCGCCACGGCGATCCGTACCTGTCCGGGGCCGGGGCGGGGGTCGTCGACCTGCTCGTACGTGAGGTTCTCGGCGGGGCCGAAGGTGTGCAGCCGGATCGCGTGCATGACGTCTCCTGGTGAGGGCGGTGCCCGCCCCGTCGGTGGGGTGGGCATGGTCGTTGACCTGGAAGTACGGCGGACGGTGGGCGGCGGGCGGCCGTCGGTGTGCGCGGCCTGCCTGCCGTTGCCGTTGGCCCTCACTCTGTTTCCTCGACTTTGGCTGAGGTCAAGCCCGGATCATGAGGCCCGGAGACGTGCGGGCCCGTGAGCCGGGGCGGGGGCCGGGCCACCGGCCCCGGCGATACCGACGGAACGGAGCGCCAGAGTGCTCGCCTCCAGGGCGCTGCTGAACGAGACCTCACTCAGTACGCCGGGTGCCGCCACCTGGTCACCCGCCAGGTAGACGCCGTCACCGCGGTCGACGGAGGGGCGGTCGCGCCAGGTGGTGCCCGGCAGATCCACCGCCCCCGTACGGCCGAGGGCCAGGGCGTCGCGACGCCAGGTGGCGCGCTCGCGCCAGCGCGGGAAACCGGCGTCCAGCAGGCGTTCGGCGCGGGCGATGCCGTCGGCGCGGTTCTCGCCCGGGCCGATACCGGCCTGGCACTGGAGCAACTCCTCGCCGTACGGGGCGAGGGAGCGGTCCGCAGTGGTGAAGCGCTCGACCCACCCCGGGAAGTCGAGCCCCGAGACCGCGAACAGGTCACCGTGCCGGGACCGCAACGCGACGTCGAGCAGTGCCGTACGGGCGCTCTCCCAGCGCAGACGGTCGTCCTTGAGGAGGGCCCGGGCCGATTCGAGCTGGGTGGCGACGATCACCGGGCCGTCTTCGGGGAGCGCGTCGACACGGGCGCCCGTCTCGACGCGTACACCCAGCACGCGGGCCTGGTCGGCCATACGGGTGATGAGTTCGCCCCACCCGCCTCGGATGTAGCGCGCCTCAGGAGGCAGGGCGGTGGCGCGGCGAAGGCGCTCCTGCACGAACGCGGCGGACAGCGAACCCGGGTCGTGGTGGAAGGTGGCGACGCCGATGTAGTGGGCGGCGGCACGCGCCGCCGCCTCGCCCACCTGGCTGGCGGCCCAGGTGAAGAAGTCCTGGTCGACGGGGGCGCGCCGGCGTCCGCGCAGCTTGAGCAGACCCGCCGGGGGGATGCGGCGCAGTACGCCGTTCCGGTGGAAGCGGATGCGGGTGGCGGGCAGGAGCGGCAGGGGGGCGAGCGGCTTGAGCAGGCCCCGCTGCTTGAGCCAGGTCCAGTGCGGGCCGCCGTTGTAGAGGGCGTGCGGGCCCTCGTTGGTGCGGTACGGCCGATCGGCGGTACGGGCGCGGCCGCCGAGCGCGCGATGCGCCTCGTGGAGGGTGACGGTGGCGCCGCCCTCGGCGGACGAGATGGCCGCGGTCAGGCCCGCGAAACCGCCGCCGATGACGGTGATGTGGGGTCGTCGCATGGTGGCGCTCCTCGGAGTCGGGGGGTGAGTGTGCCGATGTCTTCGTGGAGTGGACGGGCGAGGTGGCGCCGGTTGTGACATGCGTGCGGGACGAGGGACGTTTTGGCTGTTCAGGGGCTTGGGTCGGGGGATTGTCAGTGGGGTGGGTCACGATGGGGGCAGTTGGTCGTGCGGGCAGGCTCGGGACATCGCTCGGGCATCGCTCGGGACGGCGTTCGGACGCGTTCGGACGGCGGCCGGGGTGGTGTCCGGGGTGGGAAGTCGGCGCGGACAGCGGGGCGGAGACAGGTAGGGCACGACAGTTGGACAGAAAGGCGGTGGGCGGGCGTGAGGGAGCGTGACGGCGGGACCGGGCGGCCGGGGCAGCGGGGCGGAGCGGGGCGTCCGGTACGGGAGGTTCGGCGGCCGTCCGTGCGGTTGCCGGAGCTGAAGCCGTACGTGGGAGCCGAATTGGAGATCGAGGGGGATTACGACGGGCTGGAGTTCGCGGACGCCGATCTGGCGGGGCAGCCGGGGCGCGGGGCCCGGTTCATGGACTGCGCGCTGCGGCGGTGCGCCTTGGACGAGACGGACTTGAGCCGGGCGCGGTTCATCGACAGCGTGCTGGACGGGGTGCGCGGGGTGGGGACGGACCTGTCGCAGGCGTCACTGAGAGACGTCGAGGTCCTGGACGCACGGCTCGGCGGCGTCCAGACGCACGCGGCGGTGCTGGAGCGGGTGCTGGTGCACGGCGGGAAGATCGACTTCCTGAATCTGCGCAAGGCGAAGCTGAAGGACGTCGCCTTCGAGGGGTGCGTGCTGGTGGAGGCCGATTTCGCCGGCGCGGAGCTGGAGCGGGTGAGCTTCGACGACTGCACGCTGACCCGGGTGGACTTCAGCGGCGTACGGATGCGTGATGTGGACCTGCGCGGGGTGGCCCGGATGGACATCGCCCGGGGGATCGACCGGCTGGCGGGAGCGGTGATCAGCTCGGCGCAGTTGATGGACCTGGCTCCGGCGTTCGCGGCGGAGATCGGGGTGCGGGTGGAGTGACCGGGAGGGGGAGGCGGCCGGGTGGGTCCTCGGGCGCGGAGGTGGGGTGACCGGGTTGGTGCTCGGGCGCGGGAGTGAGGTGGCCGGGCAGGTGTTGAGGCGGGGGGGGGAATGGCCGGGCAGGTGTTCAGAGGCGGGAGTGAGGTGGCCGGGTGGGTGCTCGGGCGCGGGAGTGAAATGGCTGGGCGGGTGCTCAGACGCGGGGGAAGCGGGCCTGGAGGTCCCATACGGCCGGGTTGTCGCCGAGTCCGTCGTGCAGGTCGGTGAGGTCGGCGATCAGGTCGTGCAGGAAGTCGCGGGCCTCGCGGCGCAGGGCGGAGTGCTGGAAGGTGAGCGGGTCTTCGTCGGCCGGCATCCAGTCGGCGTCGACGTCCACCCAGCCGAAGCGGCGCTCGAAGTACATCCGGTCCGCCGATTCGGTGAAATCCAGCTCCGCGAACTGCGGCTGGGCGGCGCGGTTGCCGAGGGGGTCGCGGTCGATCCGTTCGACGATGTCGCACAGGGCCCAGGCGAAGTCCAGCACCGGCACCCAGCCCCAGGCGGTCTGGATCTCGCGGTCCGCCTTGGTGTCGGCCAGGTAGACGTCACCGCAGAAGAGGTCGTGGCGCAGGGCCCGCACGTCCGCGGTGCGGTAGTCCATCTGCGGCGGGTCCGGAAAGCGGCGGGAAAGGGAATAGCCGAGGTCGATCACGTCCTTGATGGTGTCACGCTCGTACGTTCGTCCGCGCCGTCGCGGTCGTCGTAGCCGAACAACGAGGTAGGAGGCCCGGCGATTCAGCGGGCCGGCGGACCGGCGAGACAGCGGAGCAACGCGACAGCGCGACCACGAGGTAACGAAACAACGAGGCAGAGGGTGGGGATTGGATCATGACGGGTTCCATGCTCAGACGCTCGGGCGTCGCACTGTTCGCCGCCGCGGTACTGGCGGCGTTACCGGTGCTCGGTACGGAACGGGAGATGACCGCTGCGGCCGCTTCGGCGCCCATGGCGGGGACCGCGGGAGTGGGGGCGGGGGCGGCAGAGGGGAGCGCCGGGCGCCTCGGGACTGAGCAGGGCGGCGGCTACGGCAGCGATGACGGACGAGGTTTCGGCAGCGGCAGCGGTCGTGGCGAGGGCGACGGTTGCGGGGGCGGCAGTGGTGGGGAACGCGGCCACGACGATGATCGCGGCAGCGGAAAGCGCTGGCGAGGCGGCTGGGCGACGTCCGTGCAGGCACCGCACGGGCTGATGCCGAACTGGTCGACGCAGGGCTTCACCGACCAGACGGTCCGGCAGGTGGTCCGGGTCAGTACGGGCGGCACCCGCGCCCGTGTCGAGCTGTCCAACCGTTACGGCCGCACGCCGCTGACGGTGACCGGCGCGACCGTCGCCCGTGCGGGAAAGGGGGCGGCGGTGCAGGACGGGACCGTACGGCACCTGCGCTTCGAGGGGCAGCGGTCGGTGACCGTGCCCGCGGGTGGCGAGGTGCGCAGTGACGGGCTGCCGATGAAGGTCAGGGCACTGGAATCCCTGACCGTGACGCTGTACCTGGCGGGGCCGACCGGCCCCGCCACCTTCCATCACTCGGCCTTCGCCACGACCTACCGGGCGACGGGCGATCACCGCGCGGCCACCGGGGGCGCGGCGTTCACGGAGCAGTCCCAGTCCTGGTACTACCTGTCGGGAGTGGAGGTTTCCGGCGGGAAGGACGACGCCTGCCGGAGAGCGGTGGTGACGTTCGGCGACTCCATCACCGACGGTTACGGCTCGACCGTCGACGCGAACCGGCGCTATCCGGACGCGCTGGCGGAGCGTTTCGCGGCGGCCGGGCATCCGCGCAGCGTGCTCAACCAGGGCATCGGCGGCAACCGGGTCACCGCGGACTCGACGTGGGCCGGGGAGAAGGGCGTGGCCCGTTTCCGGCACGACGTACTCGGCGAGCCGCACGTGGGCACGGTCATCGTGCTGGAGGGGATCAATGACATCGGCGCCAGCGCCTCGCCGGACTGGCCCGACGGCCCGGCCCCGGACGTGTCGGTCGCCCAGCTCATCAAGGGACACCGTTCGCTGATCCGCCAGGCACACGCGGCGGGGGTGAAGGTGATCGGTGCGACGGTGACGCCGTTCAAGGGCGCCGCGTACTACTCCGAGCGGGGCGAGGCCAAGCGGGACGCGCTCAACGAATGGATACGCACCTCCGGTGAGTACGACGAGGTCGTGGACCTGGACCGGGCCGTGTCCGACCCGGCCGACCGGGACCGCCTGGCCCCCGCCTACGACGTCGGCGACCACCTGCACCCGAGCGACGCCGGATACCGCGCGATGGCGGAGGCGGTCGATCTGGACGAGCTGTGACGAGGTGAGGACCGGCCGGGCGGTTACGGCAGCGGCGCCTCGTGCTGCCGCCAGAGCATCGGCCACGACCCGCCCGGCCACCTGCATCGCGTCGAGTGCCGCAGCCGTCATGACCCAGCACTCCGTGCCTCGCCACCCACGCCCTCTCACCCACGCCACGCCCCCCTCACCCACGCCCCACCACCCGGCGCCCCACCCCCCGAAGTACGCCGCGCCCCGCCGAGACGGAGGTCTCGGCGGGGCGCGGCGGGTGGCTGTCCCGGGGCCGGCCGTTCAGGGGCGGGCCGTGCCGGGGCAAGGCGCTCGGGATCAGACGTTGACGCCGAAGTCCTTCGCGATGCCGGCCAGGCCGGAGGCGTAGCCCTGGCCGACGGCGCGGAACTTCCACTCGGCGCCGTTGCGGTAGAGCTCGCCGAAGACCATGGCGGTCTCGGTCGCCGCGTCCTCGCTCAGGTCGTAGCGGGCGATCTCGGCGCCGCCGGCCTGGTTGACGATGCGGATGAAGGCGTTGCGCACCTGGCCGAAGTTCTGGCTGCGGTTCTCGGCGTCGTAGATCGAGACCGGGAAGACGATCTTGTCGATGTCGGCCGGGAGGGCGGCCAGGTTGACCTTGATCTGCTCGTCGTCGCCCTCGCCCTCACCGGTGACGTTGTCACCGGTGTGCTCGATGGACTGGTCCGGCGTGACCTTGTTGTTGAAGAAGACGAAGTGCTGGTCCGAGTAGACCTTGCCGCTCGGGTTGACCGCGATGGCGCTCGCGTCGAGGTCGAAGTCCGTGCCGGTGGTGGTGCGGACGTCCCAGCCGAGGCCGACCGTGACGGCGGTCAGGCCCGGTGCCTCCTTGGTGAGCGAGACGTTGCCGCCCTTGGACAGGCTTACAGCCATGGGGATGTCCCTTTCCTCGTCGAATCGTCGGGCTCCGTACTGCGGACGAAGCTACCGTCACCCTGCACAACGCCACGAAGGGACCGTCGGGTTCCAGCTCCCTTTACTTTCTTTGCCAATTCCTGATGCCGGGTGGCGAGAAGGGGCGGCAGGTGAAGGAGGAGCGGCTGTGGGGGTACGGCAAAAGAAGGTGACGGAAGCGCGCGGACGCGGGATCATGGGGGCATGTCAGGGCCCTATGTCATCCGCGGTTCGGTCGCTCTTCCGGAGGCCGAACTGGTGTGGCGTTTTTCGCGTTCCTCGGGGCCTGGCGGACAGCACGTCAACACGTCGGACAGCCAGGTGGAGTTGCGTTTCGACGTCGCCGCCACCGAAGCGCTGCCCGAGGTCTGGAAGGAGCGGGCGCTCCAGCGGCTCGCCGAGCGCGGCCGGCTGCTGAACGGCGGGGTGGTCTCCGTACGGGCCTCCGAGCACCGCTCCCAGTGGCGCAACCGGGAGACCGCCGCCGTACGGCTCGCCTCGCTCCTCGCCGAGGTCACCGCGCCGCCGCCCAAGCCACGGCGCAAGAAGCGGATACCGCGCGGGATCAACGAACGCCGGCTGCGGGAGAAGAAGCAGCGCGGCGACGTCAAGCGCGGGCGCTCCGGCCGCGACTGGACGTGAACCCGTAATCCGCCGAGGCCGGGCCCCAGCCGCCCAGCCGCCCAGCCGCCCAGCCGCCCAGCCGCGTCTCTGCGGCCCCGCCATGCCCTCACGCCCTCCACATCACCCCAAATGCCGATACTTCCCCCGGAAGTAGGTGAGCGGCCCGTTGTCGTCCCGTGTGACGTCCGCCGCCAGGACCCGTCCGATCACCAGGGTGTGATCACCCGCCACGACCCGCTGTTCCGTACGGCATTCGAGGTGGGCCAGGGCCCCGCCGACCAGGGGTGACCCGGCCTGTTCGCCCCGTTCCGTAGGAATGTCCTCGAAGAGCAGTCGGTCGCTGATGCGGTTCTTCATGGCGAACCGGCCCGCAATGTGCCGCTGCCCTTGCGACAGCACCGAAGCGGCCCAAAGGGGCTGGCGCTCCAGAAGGTCGTCCATGCGTGAGTCGTTGCGAACGCTCACCATCACCAAGGGCGGTTCGAGCGACACCGACATGAAGGCCGTGGCGGTCATGCCCACGTCCTCACCGCGCGGTCCGTCGTCCGGATCGTGCGCGGTGATCAGTACGACCCCGGCGGCGAGCCGGGACAGGGCGGCGCGGAACTCGTCGTCACTCACCCCTCCAGGATGGGGGATCGTGTCTTCACCGGGCGCGGAGAGTGGCGTGGCGGGCGCCGCGGGGCGATCACCGGGCGTGGCGTCGGAGGTTTTCGTGAACACGCCATGAACGCTAACGGGGGCCGTAGGCTGCCCGCATCGGGCCCGGGGACCAGGCGCGCCCTAGGTCCGGCGGCCGAGGGTGTTCTTGCGTCCGGATTTGCGTTCAGGAATTGTAGAAGCGCCTCCAGCGGCACCCGGGTGGGGAGCGTCAAGCGGCCACCACGCTCTGTGACTTGAGTCACAGCAGCCGGTAATTGTTGACCCTGTGTACCGAGTGAACAGCTCACTGTGATTCAGTGGCCGTGGCAATCGGACGACACAGAATCCTGGAGTTGCTGTCGAGGTCTCGGGGAGAGCGAGCGATGGAGACCGAGTCGGAGCCATATGTCCGTCTTGCGACCCTGCGGCAGTTGCACCAAGTGGTCGCCGAGCTGAACACCGCACGCAGCCTTGCAGACACCCTGCAGACCGTCGCCGACGGAGTGATCACGGGGCTCGGTTACGAGCTGGCCGCGGTCAACCTCGTACGGCCGGACGGTGACCTCGTGGTGGCCGCGGTCGCCGGCAGCGCCGGTGCCGAGGCCCTGATGGCGGGCCGGGTCGGCTCCCGTGCCTCCTGGGACCGCCGGCTGAACATGGGCGAGCGCTGGGGCGGCCTGTGCTTCATCCCGCACACCGAGGGCTGGGTGCTGGACGACGACGATGTGCCGCAGTGGCACGCCGCCGGGCCCGAACCGCGCTTCCCCGGTGAGTGGCATCCGATGGACCGCCTCTTCGCGCCCATGTACGCGGCCGCGAACGGCAGCGGCGAACTGCTCGGCGTGATCTCCGTCGACAAGCCGCGCAACGGCCGCCGCCCCGGCGCGTGGGGGCAGGAAGCGCTGCAGATGTACGCGTTTCAGTCCGCCATCGCGATCAGCAACGCCCGGCTGCGCGCCAACATGCAGCGGGCGCTGGTCCGGCTGGAGCGCGAACAGCAGGCCCTGCGCGCCAGTGAGGAAAGCTTCCGGCAGGCATTCGAGTACGCGCCCAGCGGCATGGCCATCGCCGAGATGGGCGGTGACCAGCACGGCCGGCTCCACCGTACGAATGACGCGCTGTGCCGCCTGCTGGGCCGCCCGGCCTCCGCGATGCGCCGCTACTCCTTCTCCGACCTCGTCCACCCCGAGGACATCGGCACCCTGCTGCGGACCTCCGCCGAGGGCGGGCGCGCCGAGCTGCGCCTCGCCCGCCGCGACGGCACCTACGTGTGGGTCTCGCTGCGCAACTCCGTCGTCGCCGACACCACCGACGGCCCGCGCTTCCTGCTCACCCACGTCGAGGACATCGAGGAGCGCAAGCGCCACGAGCTCCAGCTCGCGCACCGCGCCAGCCACGACGCGCTGACCGGGCTGCCCAACAGCGCCGAGCTGCGGGCCCGGCTCGGCGCCCGGCTGTGTTCGCGCCCGCCCGGCTCGGACGCGGACGCGTACGCCTCGGCCGCCTCCGCCGCGTCGGTGGCCGCCTTCCAGGAGGCGCACGGGTTCGGCACGGACGGCCCCGAGGTCTTCGACGGGTACGACGCCGCCGACGGGCCGGAGCGGGTGCCGTCCGGCCCGTACGACCACCACGTGCACGTCATCGCGCCGTCGGACGGGCCGGAGGACGACGGGGCCAAGGGGCTCGCGGTCCTCTTCTGCGATCTGGACGGCTTCAAGTCGATCAACGACCGTTTCGGGCACCACACGGGTGACGCGGTCCTCATCGAGGTGGCCCGCCGGCTGACCAACGGCGTCCGGGACGGCGACACGGTCGCCCGGCTCGGCGGCGACGAGTTCGTGGTGCTCGCGGACGGCCTGGGCAAGGCCGACGCGCAGGACCTCGCGGTCCGGCTCCGCAACGGCATCATCCCGCCCATCCGGGTGGACGGCCGCGGCGTACGGGTGGGCGCCAGCTTCGGCATCGGGTGGGCGGCCTGCGGGATGTCCGCCGAAGAGGTGCTGCAATCCGCCGACCAGCGGATGTACGTCGAGAAGCGGTCCCGCTCGAAGGCGAGCCGACGCGCGGGCTGAGGGCGCGGCCCCCGGGAGCCGCGCCGACGGCACGCCGGACCGTGGGCTTTCTGTAGCGTGCCTGTGGCCGTTCCGAACCGGCGTGCCATCGCTCGAACGGGGTAGGCTGCGCCGATGCGGCGGGGCGCCGCCGGGGGCCCGAAGATCAGCACAGCCATCTCGCACAGACCGCTGGGGAGTGACACGGAATGACGGCCGGCAACAACGGTGCGGGCACGCCCGAGGACGACGACCCGTTCGCCCACCTCTACCGCTCCGAAGGCGGCGAGAGCGGCGCGCAGGGCGCGGCGGGCGGCGGCTCGGCAGCGCGCCGGCCGGGCGTACCGCGTGCCTCGTACAACCAGGTGCGGGCGGTCGGCGAGCGCCAGTACGGGCAGCGGCAGTACGGCCAGCAGCAGGTCCCCGCCCAGCAGCCGTACGGTCAGCAGAACGCCCACTACGCGGCCCCCGAGACGCTCCCGGGCGCCGACAACGCCCGCCAGGGTCCGCCCCCCGGTCACGGCGACGGCGGCGCGCCCCGGCGCAGCCACAAGGGCCTGCTGATCGGCGCGGTCTCGGTCGTCGCGGTGGTCTGCATCGGCATCGGCGTCGCGATGCTCACCAACAAGAACGGCGACAAGAAGGACGAAGCGGGCGGCGGTGACCCGACCCCGACGGCCGGACAGTCCGTCGAGCCCAGCGAGAAGCCGTCCGGCAAGCCGTCCCAGGGGCCGCTGCCGAAGGAGGCCGCGGCGTCCCTCTCGCTCAGCCCCGAGGCGAGCACGGACAAGTCGGTGCCGGGCGCGAAGTCGACGAACGGCGCGTATGTGTCGCTGAACAAGGTCGGCGCCTCCGCCACCTGGTCGGTGGACGTGCCGCAGAGCGGTGAGTACACGGTGCTCATCGACTACGGCGTGCCCGGCAAGGACGCGAAGACGACGCTCGCGGTGAACGGGGACCAGCCCGACAAGATCAACATGTCGAACTTCGCCCATGCCGCCGAGGGCGCCTGGGACAAGGGCTGGACGACCACCTACCGGTGGGTCAAGCTCAACAAGGGCACCAACACGGTCAAGATCTCCTGCGAGCAGGGCGACCAGTGCGAGGTCAATCTCGACCGGGTCTACCTCAAGGCGGGGCACGTCAGGCGCTGACGGCCCGCAGGTCGCGCGGGCGGGGCCGCGCGGACGCGCCGGCGGCCCCGGAAGAAGGCCCCGCCCGTCCGGCAACGTCCCGAACGGCGCTGGGGGCAGTGACTCTCACGCCACCGCCGGATGCTCCGTCACCATGACCTCCTCCAGCAGCTCTTCGTACGTCCCCCGGTCGAACTCGCCCGCCGCCGGGGCCCGTACCGTCGCCGCCGACAGGGCCACCGCGCGGGACAGGCGGGCGGGCCAGGGGAGGTCTTCGACCAGGCCGGAGAGCAGGCCGGCCACCGCGGAGTCGCCGGCGCCGGTCGGGTTGCCGGCGATGCGGCGGGGCGGGGCGGCCTGCCAGGCGCCGTCCGAGGTGACCACGAGCATGCCGTCGGCGCCCAGGGAGGCGGCGACCGTGTGGGCGCCGCGGCGGCGGGCGTCGCGGGCGGCGCGCAGGGGCTCGGTGGAGCCGGTGAGGGCGGCCAGTTCGTCGGCGTTGGGCTTGGCGAGGTCGGGGCGGGCGGCCAGGCCGCGGCGCAGCGGCTCGCCGCTGGTGTCCAGCAGGACGGGCACGCCCGCCGTACGGGCGGCGCGGGTGAGCCGCGCGTAGACATCGACGGGGACGCCCGGCGGTAGGCTGCCGCACAGGGCCACCGCCCGCGCGTCGGCGAGCAGCTCGCGGTAGGTGGACATGAACGCGTCCCACTCGGCGGGCGTGACGACCGGGCCCGGCTCGTTGAGCTGCGTGGTGTCGCCGGTGGCCTCGTCCACGACGGCGACGGTGCGCCGGGTCGCGCCGCCGAGCGGGACCAGCGCGTCGGTCACCGAGGTCTCCTGGGCGAGCAGCGAGCGCAGCGCGTCGCCGGTGCCGCCGCCCGCGAAGCCGGTGGCGACCGCCTCGTGGCCGAGCGCGGTCAGCACCCGGGCGACGTTCAGGCCCTTGCCGCCCGGGCGCTCGCAGACCTCGGTGACGCGGTGGGTGGTGTGCGGCTGGAGCCGGGGCACGCGGTAGGTGATGTCGAGGGCAGCGTTCAGCGTGACCGTGAGGATCATGGTTCCCCCTCCCCGGAACATACGTGGACGGACGGCGGCACACCGGGCCGGGCGGCCGGCGGGCCCGTACGGACGGACAGGCGCGCGGGTGCGCGAGTGCGCAGCGATCATGCCATCGCGAGCGGCGGTTGGCCCAGCCCTTGGGCCGACCGCCGCACGGCCGGCACCGCTCCGGGCGCGCCGAACCGGCCATGTGCCACAGGGGGCACGGCGCGCCGCACCCGCCCCGCCGGTGCGCGGACGGCGACCCGCGCACCGTCTCCGGCGGGCCGTCCGCGTCCCGCCCGTACGCCGTCCGGGTCCCGTCTCACCCGCCCGTGGGCCGCACCACCCATTCCCCCTGCCGCACCACGCCCACCAGGTCGTACGAGGCGTCCAGGACGACCAGGTCGGCGTCCTTGCCCGCCTCGATCGCGCCGGTGCGGCCGGCGATGCCGAGCAGCCGGGCGGGGTTCCCGGACAGTGCCCGTACGGCCTGGCCGACGGTCAGCCCGTCGATGGTGACCGCGCGCTTGAAGGCGCGGTCGAGGGTGAGGGTGGAGCCCGCGATGGACCCGGCGGTGGGGCCGTCGCTGATCCGGGCGACACCGTCCTTGACCTCGACCGTCATCGGGCCGAGCGGGTACATGCCGTCGTTCATGCCGGCCGCGCCCATCGCGTCGGTGATGAAGGCGACCCGGTCGGCGCCGGCGCCCCGGAAGGCGAGTTCCAGGACGGCGGGGTGCAGATGCGTACCGTCGTTGATCAGTTCGACGGTGACCCGCTCGTCCTCCAGGAGGGCCGCGATCGGCCCCGGCGCCCGGTGCCCGAGCGGCGGCATCGCGTTGAACAGGTGGGTGGCGACGGTCGCGCCCGCGTCGATGGCCTCGCGGGTCGCGTCGTACGAGGAGTCGGTGTGGCCGATGGCGGCGAGCACGCCGGCGTCGGCGAGCAGCCGTACGGACTCCAGGCCGCCGGGCAGTTCGGGCGCCAGCGTCATCATCTTGGCGGTGCCGCGCGCGGCGTCCACGAGCTTGCGCACGTCGGCCGGGTCGGGGTCGCGCAGGAGGCCGGGCTGGTGGGCGCCGCAGCGGTGCGGGGAGATGAACGGGCCCTCGAAGTGGAGGCCGGCCAGGTCGCCCTGCTCGGTCAGCTCGGACAGCACGGCGGCCTGCCGGGCCAGGTCGTCGAGGTCGCCGGTGACGGTCGAGGCGAGCAGGGTGGTGGTGCCGCGCCGCCGGTGGGTGCGGATCGCCGTCAGGCACTCCTCGGCGTCGGCGGACGAGAAGGAGCCGCCGCCACCGCCGTGTACGTGCATGTCGATGAAGCCGGGGACGACGAGGTGCCCGGTCAGGTCGAGCACCTGGTCGCCGGGGGCCGGCGCGGTCGCCTCGGCGGCGCTCGCCGCTTCGGTGATCCGGGTGCCCTCGAAGGCCACCAGGCCCTCGTCGGCCACGCCGGACGGCAGGGCGACCCGGGCGCCGGTCAGGACGGTGCGCCGGGGGCTCGGGGCGCGGTCCCCGGACTGTTGCAGCGGCATCAGGCAGTTACCTCCGTGGAGAGAAGATCCCAGGCGAGCAGACCCGCGCCCAGGCAGCCGGCGGCGTCCCCGAGCGCGGCCGGAACGATCAAAGGGAGCCGCTGGAAGGTCACCCGTGCGCGGACCGCCTCGCGCAGCGGCTCGAAGAGGGTGTCGCCCGCCTCGGCGAGCCCGCCGCCGATGATCAGCGTGTGCGGGTCGAGCAGGGTGAGCGAGGTGACCAGGCCGTCGGCGAGGGCGTCCACCGCGTCCTGCCACACGGCCCGCGCGCGGGCGTCGCCGGACTCGACGGCCTTGGCGGCGTCGGCGGCGGTGGCCCGCGGGTCGCCGCAGGCCTCGGCCCAGGCGCGGCCGACGGCGGCGGCCGAGGCCAGCTTCTCCAGGCAGCCGCGCTGTCCGCAGCCGCACTCGGGACCGCCGGGCCGTACGACGATGTGGCCGATCTCGCCCGCGCTGCCGTGCGCGCCCGCCTCGATGCGGCCCTCGATGCCGATCGCGCCGGCGATGCCGGTGCCGAGCGGCACGAACAGGAAGCGGTCGGCGCCGCGGCCCGCGCCGATGCGGCCCTCGGCCAGACCTCCGGTGCGTACGTCGTGGCCGAGCGCGACCGGGACGCCGCCCAGGCGCTCGGAGAGCAGGGCGCGCAGGGGGACATCGCGCCAGCCCAGGTTGGCGGCGTACACGGCGACGCCCCGCGCGTCGTCGACGATGCCGGGGACGGCGACGCCGGCCGCCGCGGCGGGGGCGCCGAACCGCTGCCGCCCGGTCTCGCGCAGTTCCTCGGCGAAGTCCAGGATCGAGGCGACGACCGCTTCCGGGCCGCGTTCGCGGCCGGTGGGGCGCCGGGCCTCGTGCAGCAGCGTGCCGTCCGCGCCTGCCAGGGCGGCCTTCATTCCGGTGCCGCCCACATCGAGGGCGATGACGTGTTTCACGGGAACAGTTTCGCGCGATCGGCCGTGAAAGGTCTAGTCCACTCGCGGGGACGGCGTGGTTCCGCTTGTGGAGGCGGTGAGGGCCGCTCGCGGGGACCGCGAGGTTCTCCGCGCGGGGACGCCGTGGCTCCGTTTCGGGTGGGCGCTGTCGCGCGGGCGTGACCTGCGCGTGTGACAGGCGATACGTAAGTGAAATGAGGGGTGGTGTAGACCTTGTGTGGGTAATCGGGGGAGACTCGACATGCATGCCGGTTGAGGGCGGACCCCTGAAGCCACGGGGCATTCCCCGGCAAGCACGGAACATTCGGGACAAAAGGCGGTAATGGCAGTGCAGCGGCGGTACTTGAGCCTGGCGGCAGCGGGACT
Source organism: Streptomyces sp. NPDC018045 (assembly GCF_044327445.1). Lineage (NCBI taxonomy): Bacteria > Bacillati > Actinomycetota > Actinomycetes > Kitasatosporales > Streptomycetaceae > Streptomyces > Streptomyces sp. NPDC018045. The sequence continues at coordinate 198,766 of NZ_JBIRFL010000007.1, read as the reverse complement.
CACCACGGCCATGACGCTTTCCTTGTCCGCCTGCGGCAGCGGCGCGGGCGACGGCGGCGACGTCACGCTCAAGCTCATCGCGGCGGACTACGGCGACAACAAGGCGAACTCCTCCCAGCACTACTGGGACAAGCTCACCAAGGACTTCGAGAAGCAGAACCCGGGCATCAAGGTCGATGTCTCGGTCTATAGCTGGAAGGACGTCGACAAGAAGGTCGAGGACCTGGTCAAGTCCGGTAAGGCACCGGACATGGCGCAGATCGGCGCGTACGCCGACTACGCGGCCGAGGGCAAGCTCTACGGCGCCGACCAGCTCCTCTCCATCCCCGTGCAGGCCGACTTCGTCCCCGCTCTCGCGGAGGCGGGGGAGTACCAGCGCAGGCAGTTCGGGATGCCCTTCGGCGCCAGCACCCGCCGCCTGTTCTACAACAAGAAGCTCTTCGCCGAGGCGGGCATCACCGACCCGCCGCAGAACTGGTCGGAGATCGCCGCGGACGCGGCGAAGCTCAAGGCCAAGGGCGTGAAGATGCCGTACGCCCTGCCGCTGGGCCCGGAGGAGACGCAGGCCGAGACGCTGATGTGGATGCTCAGCGGCGGCGGCAGCTACACCGACAGCATCGGCAAGTACACGATCGACTCGCGCGAGAACGTCAAGACCTTCGAATGGCTGAAGAAGGACCTGGTCGCCCCGGGGCTGACCGGCACCGACCCGGCCAAGCTCAACCGCCAGGACGCGTTCGACGCGTTCGCGGCCGGTGACGTGGGGATGCTCAACGGCCACCCCACCCTGATGAAGCAGGCCGAGGCCAAGGGCGTCGACTACGGCACCGTCGAGCTGCCGGGCGTCACCGGCAAGGCCAAGGCCACCATGGGCGTCGCCGACTGGATGACGGCGTTCAAGCAGAACGGCCACCGCAGCCAGATCGGCAAGTTCCTCGACTTCGTCTACAACGACAAGAACGTCATGGACTTCTCGGGCGAGTACGGGCTGCTGCCGGTCACCACCTCCGGCTCCCAGGCGATGCTCGCCGACAACAAGTACGCGAAGCTGCACAGCTTCCTGCGCCAGCTCGACAACGCCGAGTTCTACCCCGCGGACAAGACCTCGTGGCCGCTGGTCAGCAAGACCGTCAAGGCGAAGATGGGCATCGCGGTGGGCGCCAACGGCAACCCGTCCAGTGTGCTCAGCGACATCCAGAACACGGCGATCGAGGCGGACAACACCGCCAAGTGAGCCGCCGCGGCGGGCCGCGGGCGCGGTCCGCCGCCCGGCTCCGGGCCGGCGGCGGGGGACTGTCGTACCGCGGCCTTATCGTGGACGGGTGATGACGAGCGACAGCACCGACGGCGGCACCGGAGGCGGTGGCATAGGAGCACTGTCCGCCCAGGACGAGGCGGTGCTCGGCGTCGAGCGCCGCTCCTGGCCCCGGCCGGGCGCCAAGGAGCGGGTCATCCGCGAGCGGCTCGGCATCTCGCCGACCCGCTACTACCAACTGCTGAACGCGCTGCTGGACGACCCGCGGGCGCTGGCCCACGACCCGGTCACGGTCAACCGGCTCCGCCGCGTCCGCGAGGCCCGGCGCGGCCGCCGCTGAGCCGGGGCGCAACCACAAGCCGCCGCCCCGGCCCCGACCGGGCACCGCAAGCCGCCGTCCCCGCCCGCCCCGCCTCCGGCCGAGCCGTCCCCGACCCCCGCCCACGGCCGGTTCCGGCCCCGTCCGTGCCGTCGCGCTGCGCCGGTGCGCCCGTACGCGCGGCGCGTGCCCGCGCGCGACCGGTAATGTCGAGGGCATGGGCAGCCCCCCGAACTCCTTGCCGACGCCGGTCACCGAAGCGGGCCGGGACGGCCTCGCCGCGCTGTTGGACAGCCCCGGCCGAGCCGTGATCGCTCTCGACTTCGACGGCACGCTCGCCGGCATCGTGCCCGACCCCGAGAAGGCCCGCGCCCACCCCGGCGCCGTGGCCGCGCTCGCCCGTCTCGCGCCGCTGCTGCGCTCGCTGGTGGTCATCACCGGCCGCCCGGCCGGTGTCGCGGTCCGCCTCGGCGGCTTCACGGACGCGCCGGGCCTGGAGCGGCTCGTGGTCCTCGGCGGCTACGGCGCCGAGCGCTGGGACGCGGCCACCGGCACGGTACGGGCCCCCGCGCCGCCGCCCGGCGTCGCCGCCGTACAGGCCGAACTCCCCGGCGTGCTGGACACCCTGGGCGCCTGGCACGCCTCGTGGGTGGAGGACAAGGGCCGGGCCATCGCCGTGCACACCCGCCGCGCCGAGGACCCGCAGGCCGCCTTCGACCTGCTGCGCGAGCCGCTGTACGCGCTCGCCGAGCGGCACGGCCTGATCGTCGAGCCCGGCCGCTACGTCCTCGAACTGCGCCCGCCCGGCATGGACAAGGGCGTCGCGCTCGCCGAATACGTACGGGAGACCGGCGCCACCACCGTCCTGTACGGGGGCGACGACCTCGGCGACCTCGCCGCCTACTCCGCCGTGGACAAGCTCCGGTCGGACGGCCTGGCGGGGGTGCTGGTGTGCAGCGGCAGCGCGGAGGTCGCAGAGCTGGCCGACCGGGCGGATCTCGTCGTCGACGGTCCGCCGGGCGTCGTCGCGCTGCTGCACGCCCTCGCGGACCGGCTGGGAGCCCCCGCCTGACGACCCGCGGCCGGGGCTTTCCCGGGACGGGACCCGGCGGCCTGTTCGACGCCCGCGGCCGGGGTCCGCCCGGGGCCCCGGCGCCGCTACCGCTCCAGCGCCCGCAGTTGCTGGAGGAACCAGCGGTCCGGCGGCAGCGCGGTGGCCGCGGCGGCCAGCCGCTTCGTGCGCTCGGCCCGCTCGCCGTCCTCCATGGACAGCGCCTCGTGCAGCGCGCGGGCGGTGCCGCAGATGTCGTACGGATTGACGCAGACCGCGTCCTCGCCCAGCTCCGCGTACGCCCCGGCCTCCCGGGACAGCACCAGCGCGCAGCCCGTCTCGGAGATCACCGGGATCTCCTTGGCGACCAGGTTCATGCCGTCCCTGATCGGGTTGACCAGCGCCACGTCGGCGATCCGGTAGGCGGCCAGCGACCGCGCGAAGTCGTCCTTCACGTGCAGCACGACCGGCTGCCAGCCCGGGGTCCCGTACTCGGCGTTGATCTCCTCGGCCAGTCGCCCGACCTCGTCGGTGTAGGCGCGGTAGACCTCCAGGTCCTGGCGGGAGGGGTAGGCGAACGCGATGTGCACGACCCGTTCGCGCCACTCGGGGTGCCCGGCGAGCAGCGCCCGGTAGGCGTGCAGTCCGCGCACGATGTTCTTGGACAGTTCCGTTCGGTCCACCCGCACGATCGTCCGGCGGTTCTCGCCGCCGATCTGCTCGCGCAGCGCCGCCAGCCGCTCGTCCACGTCGGGCTGGTGCGCCCGGTCCCGCAGGAACTCCGCGTCCGCGCCGAGACCGTGCACGCCGAGCCGGGTCGTCCGGCACTCGTGGACGATGCTCAGCCCGCCGTCCGCGTCCCGTTCCACCTCGGCGCCCAGCACCGTCGCGCAGCACTCCGCGAACGCCTCGGCCCACCGCTGCGTCAGGAACGCGGCGCGGTCGCCGCCCAGCATCCCGCGCAGCACCGCCTCGGCCACGTCGTCGGGCAGCATCCGGAAGTAGTCGGCGGGCGCCCACGGCGTGTGCGAGAAGTGTCCGATGCGCAGGTCGGGGCGGCGGGCCCGGAGCAGGCCGGGCACCAGGGCGAGGTGGTAGTCCTGTACGAGCACCACGGCGCCGGGCGCCGCCTCGTCGGCGAGCGCGTCGGCGAAGGCCGCGTTGTACGCCTCGTACGACGCCCACTGCGCGCGGAACGCGTCGTCGAAGGAGGGCTCCAGCGGCGTCTGGTAGAGCATGTGGTGGACGAACCACAGCACGGAGTTCGCGATGCCGTTGTAGGCGGCGGAGAAGACGTCGGCGGGGATGTCCAGCATGCGGACGCGCTGACCGCCCGTGTCGGCGGTGTCCAGGTGGCCGCCGCCGCGCCGGACGGCCTCGCGGTCGCCGTCCCCGAGGGCGGCGCACACCCACACCGCCCCCACGTCCGGTCCGATCGCGGAGAGGCCGGAGACCAGCCCGCCGCCGCCGCGTCTGGCGGTCAGCGTGCCGTCCTCCTCCCGCGCGTACGAAAGCGGGCCGCGGTTGGACGCGACGAGAACCTGGGCACCAGAACGCTCGGAGACCATGTTGCGAGACTAGCCCGCCACCGATCCGCTCAAACGTGCGCAGCGACGGCGGAACGTCACGGTTCACGCGACGCCCGGAGCCGGCCCGCCGGGCACCGTCGCCTCAGGCCGCGCGGCGCTCCGCGTACTCCGGTATCTCCACCATCGGCGGCCGCTCCTCGGTGTCCACGTCCCAGGTACGCGGCACGAATCCGGCCTCGCCGCGCTCGAACTGGGTCAGCCGCGGCCGCACCAGATGACCGCGGGCCAGCCGGAGCTGCGCCGTGCGGTAGATCGCCGCGGCCATCCTGCCGAGCGCCTGGCCGCTCTGGTGGCGGTGCTTGCGCACCCCGACGTCGACCTGGGCCAGCGCGTCCAGACCGGCCGTGTGCAGGGCGTCGACCAGCAGGCCCAGCTCCACGCCGTACCCGACCGGGAACGGCAGCCGCTCCAGCAGCGACCGGCGGGCCGCGTACTCCCCGCCCAGCGGCTGTACGAATCCGGCGAGCTGCGGCCAGTGCAGGTTCAGCAGCGGCCGGGCGACCAGCTCGGTGACCCGGCCGCCCTGGCCCGCCGCCTCGCCCAGCGGACGGTCGTACATCCCCTTGACGAACTGCACGCCCGGGTCGGTCAGCAGCGGGCCGACGATCCCGGAGACGAAACCGGCGTCGAACTCGCGCAGGTCCGCGTCGACGAAGCAGACGATGTCGCCACCGGTGGCCAGCAGGGAACGCCACAGCACCTCGCCCTTGCCGGGCAGCGCGGGCAGCCGCGGCAGCACCTCGTCCCGGTGGACCACCCGCGCGCCCGCCTCGGCCGCGACCTTGGCGGTGCCGTCCGTGGACCCGGAGTCCAGCACCACCAGCTCGTCGACGAGCGGCACCGCCGGTGTCATCAGCTCCGTACGGATCGCCTCGACGATCGCCCCGACCGTCGCCTCCTCGTCGAGCGCCGGCAGCACGACGGAGACCGTCTGCCCCGTCTCGCGTTTCGCGGCCAGCAGCCGGTCGAGCGGGCGGTCCACGGCCGACCAGGACCGTCCGGCCAGCCAGCGCTCCACCTCTTCCAGCACCTGCGCGTCTCCTTCGTTCCCGGGTCGGCGATGTGACCCATCTCGCGGTGCGGACGGCTGTCTCAACCGCCCTGCCCTTCGGCTACAGTCTTGAACAACGCGATCGCCCCGGACATGCCGGGGTCGGCGCGACAAACGCCTGGGCCCCGGCCCAGCGCCATACCGCTCATCCAGAGGGGCAGAGGGATACGGCCCGTTGAAGCCCCGGCAACCCTCCAGTCGGTCTCCGTCGCCGCGCACCGCGCGGCCCGCGAGGCTCCCGGCTAGGGAAGGTGCCAATTCCGTCTCGCGGCGAGATGCGTCGCGAGGAAGATGAGGAGAAAGGGCCTCGCCTCCATGGCTGTGCAACCCGTCGAAAGCACCACGTCCGCCGGCGTCTTTCTCGGCCCGGCCGCCGCGCTGTCCTGCCGCGAGTGCGGCGAGCGCTTCGGCCTCGGACCGATCTTCGCCTGCGCGTCCTGTTTCGGGCCCCTGGAAGTGGCGTACGACCTGCCGACGGGCGACCCCGAGGGCCTGCGCAAGCGGATCGAGGCGGGCCCCCACAGCATCTGGCGCTACGCGCCGCTGCTGCCCGTCCCGGCGGACGTCGCGGACAAGCCCAACCTCAACCCCGGTCTGACCAAGCTGGTCAAGGCCGACAACCTGGCCCGTGAGCTGGGCGTCACCGGCGGGCTGTACGTCAAGGACGACTCCGGCAACCCGACGCACTCCTTCAAGGACCGGGTCGTCGCCATCGCCGTCGAGGCCGCCCGCGCCTTCGGCTTCACCACCCTGTCCTGCTCCTCCACCGGCAATCTCGCCGGGGCGGTCGGCGCCGCGGCGGCCCGGGCCGGCTTCCGCTCCTGTGTGTTCATCCCGCACGACCTGGAGGCGGGCAAGGTCGTCATGGCCGCGGTCTACGGCGGCGAGCTGGTCGGCATCGAGGGCAACTACGACGACGTCAACCGCTTCTGTTCGGAGCTGATCGGCGATCCGCTGGGCGAGGGCTGGGGCTTCGTCAATGTGAACCTGCGCCCCTACTACGGCGAGGGCTCCAAGACCCTCGCCTACGAGATCTGCGAGCAGCTCGGCTGGAAGCTGCCGGAGCAGATCGTCATCCCGATCGCCTCCGGCTCCCAGCTCACGAAGATCGACAAGGGGCTGAAGGAGCTGATCGCGCTCGGACTGGTCGAGGACCGGCCGTACAAGATCTTCGGTGCCCAGGCCGAGGGCTGCTCGCCGGTCTCCGCGGCCTTCAAGGCCGGCCACGACGTCGTACGGCCGCAGAAGCCGGACACCATCGCCAAGTCGCTGGCCATCGGCAACCCGGCCGACGGCCCGTACGTGCTCGACATCGCCCGGCGCACCGGCGGCGCGGTCGAGGACGTCGACGACGGCCAGGTGGTCGACGCGATCAAGCTGCTGGCCCGTACGGAGGGCATCTTCGCCGAGACCGCCGGCGGCGTGACCGTGGGCGTGACGAAGAAGCTGATCGAGAACGGCCTGCTCGACCCGGCGCTGACCACCGTCGTGCTGAACACCGGCGACGGGCTCAAGACGCTGGACGCGGTGGCGCCGACCACCGGGCCCACGGCGACGATCAAGCCGAGCCTGGACGCGTTCCGCGCCGCCGGTCTGGCGGACTGACCGCCGGGCGCGGCCGCGCGCACCCGTACGCGTCGCCACGCGCCGGTACGCGTCGGCACACTTCCGCCCACGCCCGCCCTTACGCACCCTCCCGCAAGCTGGAAGGCAGAACACCATGAGCGTCAACGTCCGCATCCCGACCATCCTGCGCACCTACACCGGCGGGCAGGCCGAGGTCTCCGCCGAGGGGGCGACCCTCTCCGAGGTCATCGAGGACCTGGAGAAGAACCACGCCGGTATCGCGGCCCGCGTCCTGGACGACACCGGCAAGCTGCGCCGCTTCGTGAACGTCTACGTCAACGACGACGACGTGCGCTTCGAGCAGGGCCTGCAGACGCCGACGCCGGACGGCGCGGGCGTCTCGATCATTCCGGCGGTGGCGGGCGGCTGCTGAGCCGGCCGCCGGGACGCCGTAACGATCTTTTTCGGCCCTTCCCCGGGCCGACGGCTGGAATCGCCCCGTCCACACGAAGTGGACGGGGCGATTCCGTGTTGTTAAAGGCGATACAGTTGAGGTGATCCCTCGTCTAGTGCGCACCGAACGCCCGTGAGACCCCGGCAAGTTGTGCGCGAAGTGTGGACATGATTTGTCGTGTTGGTGAGCTTTGCCCGGCCCGACTTGCCCTGACCTATGGGCTTTTCCTCGCATATTTGCGATTGTTCGCGAGCAGAATTCTCGTCCGACTGACCTGTTGCGCTGGGCAGTTGGACAGATACATTCAGCGGCGGTCGACGCGTTCCGGCGCACACCCCCTCCTGTCGGGGGGTGAGGTCTGACCCGGGTCCGCGGAGTGCGGTCCTGTGCAAGGGCCAGTAATAGGGGAGTTAGGCATGGCTCAGGGCACCGTCAAGTGGTTCAACGCGGAGAAGGGGTACGGCTTCATCGCGGTCGACGGTGGTGCGGATGTATTCGTCCACTACAGCGCGATCCAGATGGACGGTTACCGCACCCTTGAGGAGGGTCAGCGGGTCGAGTTCGAGATCTCGCAGGGCCAGAAAGGGCCGCAGGCGGACATGGTCCGCGTGGCCGGCTGAAGCGCCGACCGACTGCTGCGTACGAAGGTCCGCGTCCCCTGTGGGGGCGCGGACCTTCTGTGTTCGCCGGGCCGGGGGCGGGCTCCGCGGAGGGGTGTCAGGTCGCCCGGTTGCATCCGGTTTGACGCCTGGGCTCCCTGGGGATGGCTCCTGCCGACGCGCTTGCCTACCGGCCCGTCACCCGGCCGGTACCCCCATACGGGGCTTCTTCGAAGCCGCTTGCGCTCTCCCGTCGCCCGACCACCACCCCCATACGAGGCTTCTGCGAAGCCGCTTGCACTCTGGGGGGTCGAGTGCTAATCATTGCGTTAGCACTCTACGAGTGAGAGTGACAGCTAAGGACCGACTCGGTGAGGTCCGTGGGCAGGTGGGGCAAGGAACCACAGGCTCACAGACCGTCCGTCGCGGGCGCCAGCGCGGTCCGGAGTATCCACCCTCCCCCAGACCCAGTCCGGGGGGACCCCCAGTCCGGGAGGACCACTTCACATGGCCAAGATCATCGCGTTCGACGAGGAGGCACGGCGCGGTCTCGAGCGCGGGATGAACCAGCTCGCCGACGCCGTCAAGGTCACCCTTGGCCCCAAGGGCCGCAACGTCGTCCTCGAGAAGAAGTGGGGCGCCCCCACGATCACCAACGATGGTGTGTCCATCGCCAAGGAGATCGAGCTCGAGGACCCGTACGAGAAGATCGGCGCCGAGCTGGTCAAGGAGGTCGCGAAGAAGACGGACGACGTCGCCGGTGACGGCACGACGACCGCGACCGTCCTGGCCCAGGCCCTGGTCCGCGAGGGCCTGCGCAACGTGGCCGCCGGCGCCAACCCGATGGCCCTCAAGCGCGGCATCGAGCGCGCCGTCGAGGCCGTCTCCGCCGCCCTGCTGGAGCAGGCCAAGGACGTGGAGACCAAGGAGCAGATCGCTTCGACCGCCTCCATCTCCGCCGCCGACACCCAGATCGGCGAGCTGATCGCCGAGGCCATGGACAAGGTCGGCAAGGAAGGCGTCATCACCGTCGAGGAGTCCCAGACCTTCGGTCTGGAGCTGGAGCTCACCGAGGGTATGCGCTTCGACAAGGGCTACATCTCGGCGTACTTCGCCACCGACATGGAGCGTATGGAGGCGTCGCTCGACGACCCGTACATCCTCATCGTCAACTCGAAGATCTCCAACGTGAAGGACCTCCTTCCGCTGCTGGAGAAGGTCATGCAGTCGGGCAAGCCGCTGCTGATCATCGCCGAGGACGTCGAGGGCGAGGCCCTGTCGACCCTGGTCGTCAACAAGATCCGCGGCACCTTCAAGTCCGTCGCCGTCAAGGCCCCGGGCTTCGGCGACCGCCGCAAGGCCATGCTCGGCGACATCGCCATCCTCACCGGTGGCACGGTCATCTCCGAGGAGGTCGGCCTCAAGCTGGAGAACGCCGGTCTCGACCTGCTGGGCCGCGCCCGCAAGGTCGTCATCACCAAGGACGAGACCACCATCGTCGACGGTGCCGGTGACAGCGAGCAGGTCCAGGGCCGCGTCAACCAGATCCGTGCCGAGATCGAGAACAGCGACTCGGACTACGACCGCGAGAAGCTCCAGGAGCGTCTGGCGAAGCTGGCCGGCGGCGTGGCCGTCATCAAGGCCGGTGCCGCCACCGAGGTCGAGCTCAAGGAGCGCAAGCACCGCATCGAGGACGCCGTGCGCAACGCGAAGGCGGCCGTCGAGGAGGGCATCGTCGCCGGCGGTGGCGTCGCCCTGCTGCAGGCTTCCTCGGTCTTCGAGAAGCTGGAGCTGGAGGGTGACGAGGCCACCGGTGCCGCCGCTGTGAAGCTGGCCCTGGAGGCCCCGCTGAAGCAGATCTCCGTCAACGGCGGCCTTGAGGGCGGCGTTGTCGTGGAGAAGGTGCGCAACCTGGCCGTCGGCCACGGTCTGAACGCCGCGACCGGCGAGTACGTCGACATGATCGCCGAGGGCATCATCGACCCCGCCAAGGTCACGCGCTCCGCGCTGCAGAACGCCGCGTCGATCGCCGCGCTGTTCCTGACCACCGAGGCCGTCATCGCCGACAAGCCGGAGAAGGCCGCCGCGGCCGCTCCGGGCGGCATGCCGGGCGGTGACATGGACTTCTGATCCTCCCGGATCATCTGTCCTCGATCGCCGGGGCGGCACTCCTCCTCCCAGGGGGGTGCCGCCCCGGCGGCGTTTGCGGGCGCGGCGCCAGGGCGGGTCCGTACGGCTCCGGCGCGGCTGCCCCGTCCTGGTCGCCGTACGGCTGAGGTGAGCCGATTCCGTACGGGGGTCCTTGCGCGACCCCCGGCCCGACGGGGCACGATCGCCCCATGACGACTCGAAACAGGCAGACCGCCCGGCCGGACCGGTTCCCCGCCGACACCGTCGCCCTGATCACCGGTGGCAGCAGCGGAGTGGGCCTGGCCGCCGCGCGGCGGCTGCTCGCGGACGGCGCGCGGGTGGTGGTGTGCGGACGTGACGAGCGCCGCCTCGACGCCGCCGTGGCACAGCTCGGGGAGCAGGCGAACGAGGCCGTGGCGGGCGGCGAGGCGGCCGTTGCGGATGCGACGGGAACAGCCGGCGCCGCGGCGGACCGGGTGCTCGGCGTACGGGCCGACACGAGCTGCGTCGCCGACCTGGACGCCGTGGCCGAGGCGGTCCGCGACCGCTTCGGCCACCTCGACATCATCTTCGCCAATGCGGGCCGGTACGCCGCCGCTCCCTTCGAGGAGATCACCGAGGCCGACTTCGACCGGGCGGTCGGTGTGAACTTCAAGGGCGTGTTCTTCACCGTCCAGCGGACGCTGCCGCTGCTGCGGGACGGCGGCGCGATCGTCATCAACGCCTCGTCGCTTCTGCAACGCGGACAGGCGGACGCCACCCTGCACGCCGCGACCAAGGCCGCCGCGCACAACCTTGCCCGGACGCTCGGGGCGGCGCTCGCCGGGCGCCGTGTCCGTGTCAATTCGGTCAGTCCCGGCTACGTCGAGACACCGATGTTCGCGGACTCGGAGATCGACCCGGCGGAGGCGGAGAAGCTGCGGGCGCAAACGGCGGTGGGCCGGTTCGCGCGGCCCGAGGAGATCGCCGATGCGGTGGCCTTCCTGGCCTCCGGCGAGGCGTCGTACGTCACCGGACAGGACCTGGTCGTCGACGGCGGACTGCACGGCTGCGCCGTGTGAGGGCGGGGCGCCGTCGAGGGGTGTCCGGGCGGGCCGGCGTGGCAAGGGTGTCCGGGCGGACCGGCGTGCCGCTGTGCGGTCCTGCCGACGGGCCGGAGTGCCGTCGTATCGCTATGGCGTTATGTCGCTTTATGTGAGATGAGGCACGTAGGGCGGCGCTGGTCCTGTTATGGCAACGCCGTCCATACTTTCCGGAGCCGTACCGGAGGTTGATCTTCCGGTACGGCCTGCCCCCGCACCCCGGACGCCCCTTAAGGACGCCCATGAGCACGCTCGATTCCCTGATCGTCGGCCTCAACGACGGTCTCTGGACCTACCTGCTGATACCGCTGGTGGTCTGCGCGGGCCTGTATTTCACGGTCCGCTCCAGGGCCGTGCAACTGCGGCTCTTCCCGGAGATGCTGCGCGTGCTCAAGGACAGGTCGCAGCCCAGGGCGGACGGCTCCAAGCCGGTCTCGTCCTTCGGTGCCTTCACCATCTCGGCGGCCGCGCGGGTCGGTACGGGCAACATCGCCGGCGTCGCCACCGCCATCACCCTCGGCGGGGCGGGCGCGGTCTTCTGGATGTGGGTGATGGCGCTGGTCGGCGGCGCCTCGGCGTTCGTCGAGTCGGCGCTGGCCCAGCTCTACAAGGTCCGCAATCGCGACGGCTCCGGTACGTACCGGGGCGGCCCCGCGTACTACATGCAGCGCGGGCTCGGGAAGCGCTGGCCCGGTGTGCTGTTCGCCGTCGCCATCACCGTGACCTTCGGGTTCGTCTTCAACGCCGTGCAGTCCAACACGATCACCTCGGTCGCCTCCGGGTCCGTCTCCGGCAGCGGGTCATCGTGGTTCGCCCCTGCGGTGGGGCTGCTGCTGGCCGTACTGCTGGGGGTCGCGATCTGCGGCGGCGTCCGCCGCATCACCTCCGTGACGACCGTCCTCGTACCGGTCATGGCCGTCGTCTACCTGCTGCTGGGCACCGCCGTCGTCCTCCTCAACCTCGGCGACCTGCCGCGGGTCTTCGGCGACATCGTCGGCGGCGCGTTCGGCTTCAAGGAGCTGGCGGCCGGCGGGATCGGCGCGGCGATCCAGCAGGGCGTCCGGCGCGGCATGTTCTCCAACGAGGCGGGCCTGGGCTCCGCGCCGAACGCGGGCGCGGCGGCCGAGGTCACCCACCCGGTCAAGCAGGGGCTCGTGCAGTCCCTCGGCGTCTTCTTCGACACCCTGCTGATCTGCACGATGACCGCCTTCATCATCCTGACGACCACCCCGGAGCTGAGCGGGCGCCAGGGCGCCGACCTCACGCAGACCGCGCTGACCGACACGCTCGGCGGCTGGGCCGGTCACGTGCTGACGGTCGTCGTCTTCATGCTCGCCTTCAGCTCCATGATCGGTAACTACTACTACGGCGAGTCCAACATCGGCTTCATGACCCGGCGCACCTGGGTCCTGCCCGTCTACCGTGCCCTCGTCCTCGCGGTCGTCTTCCTGGGCGCGCTGGGCTCGGTCGGCGTGATCTGGAACCTCGCCGACGTCTTCATGGGCTTCATGGCCCTGATCAATCTCCTGGCCATCCTCCCGCTCTCGGCCATCGCCTTCCGCCTCCTCGACGACTACACCGCGCAGCGCCGCTCCGGCCTCGACCCGGTGTTCACCAGGTCCCGGATGCCGGACCTGACGGGGGTGGAGTGCTGGCCGGACGAGCGGCCCGCGGCGGATCGCGGGCAGGCGGAACACGGGGAGCGGGAACACGGCGAGCGGGCGGGCGCGGGAGTGCGCTGAGCCCCGCGGAACACCGAGCCCCCGCGTAACACCGAGCCCCGCGTAACACCGTGCCCGCGCCTAACCCGGAGCCCGCGCGTACCGCACGGCCGGGGCGTCGGCGGCGGCCGGGTCGGTGGCGGTGTTCAGGTCCGCGAGGGCCTGCTTGCCGAAGCCGAAGAAGTACGTCGCGAGGAAGCCGGCCGCGTAGCCGACGAGCAGGCCGAGGGCGTAGACGGCGAGCGTGGCGCCGAGCGGCCGGTCGCCCTTGAGCAGGGGGAACAACGCCCACCCCGACGGGCCGATGGCGGTGGAACCGGTCGCCGTGCCGAGCTGGTTGAACAGCCCCACGAAACCGCCGCCGAACGCGCCGCCCACGCAGGCGGTGACGAACGGGCGGCCCAGCGGCAGCGAGACACCGTAGATGAGGGGCTCGCCGACGCCGAGGAACCCCGCGGGCAGCGCGGACCTGATCGTCGTACGGACCGAGCGGTTGCCCGGCAGGCGGACGTAGACCGCGAGGGCGGCGCCCACCTGGCCGGCCCCGGCCATCGCGAGGATGGGGAGCAGGACCGTGTAGCCCTGCTGCTCGATCAGTGTGGTGTGGATGGGGATCAGGGTCTGATGCAGCCCCAGCATGACGAGCGGGAGGAAGAGGCCGCCGAGCAGGAACCCGGCCGCGGCGCCGCCGTGGGCGAGCAGCCAGTTCGCGCACGTGCCGATGGCGGCGGCGGCCCCGCCGGCCAGGAACATCAGGCCGAAGAGCGTGACCAGGCCGGAGACCAGCACGGTCACGGTGGGCGTGACCAGGACGTCGAGTGCCTCGGGGACGTACCGGCGGCACCACTTCTCGACCAGTACGGCGAGCAGCGCCGCGCCCAGCGCCCCCAGGACGCCGCCCTGGCCCGGCGAGAGCTGCTGCCCGAAGACGGTCACCTTGGCGACGCCCGCGTACACGATGATCGCGGCGACCGCGCCGCCCAGCACGGGCGTACCGCCGAACTCCTTCGCGGTGTTGTGGCCCACGAAGACCGCGATCAGTGACATGAAGCCGGAGGCGATCGCGGCCAGCGCCGGCACGAGACCGGGCAGCACCCCGAAGTTGGTCAGCAGGCCGTTCAGACCGGCGATGATGCCGCAGCCGATGAGGGCGGGGATCAGCGGGACGAAGATGTTGGCGATCCGGCGGAGGAAGAGCTTGACCGGGGTGGCGTTCCTGGCCTTCTGACGGGCCTTGAGGGCGGCGCCCCGGTCGGCGAGTTCCGCGGCGGTGGGCGTTGCGGGAGCGGCGGGGCCGGGCGCGGGAGCGGCGGGGCCGGGCGTGCCGGGCGCGGTGTCGGGAGGTGCTTCGTGTCCGGCGTCGACCAGGGCGGTGAACTCCGGGGTGACGCGGGCGACCGTGCCGGGGCCCAGCACGATCTGGTACGTGTCGTCCTCGACGACGCCCAGGACGGCGGGCAGCGCCTTCAGGGCCTCGTCCCGGACCAGGGAGCGGTCCGCGAGGCCCAGGCGCAGCCGGGTCATGCAGTGGGCCACGGACGTGACGTTGGCGGCGCCGCCGACCAGGGGGAGGATCGCGGCGGCGGTGGCGCGGTTCTTCTCATCGGACATGTGGGGTGCCTTGCTGTGCGTACGTGCCGGAGCGGGGCGGGTCAGCCGTCCTGGGCGGTCGGGGTGTGCAGGGCGGTGTGCAGCGCGGCCCTGAGATGGCCGCGGGAATCCGCCAGCAGGTGGGCCGCCGTCGGCCCGTCGACCCCGGCCAGGACGACCAGGATGGCGTTCTTGACCTCCCCGTCCGTGGCGGCGAGCGCGGCCTCGATCTCCGGGTCCCCGGCGCCGGTGGCCAGTGCCACGATGCGGCGCGAGCGGGCCCGCAGCTTCTCGTTGGAGGCGCGGACGTCCACCATCAGGTTCCCGTAGGTCTTGCCCAGCCGGATCATGGTGATGGTCGAGAGCATGTTGAGGACCAGCTTCTGCGCCGTACCGGCCTTCAGCCGTGTGGAGCCCGTGAGGAGTTCGGGCCCGACGACGACCTCGATGCCGTGGTCGGCGGCCGCGGCCAGCGCGGAGCCGGCGTTGCAGGACAGGCCGATGGTCAGCGCGCCGCGGGCCGCGCGGGCGTGTTCGACGGCACCGATCGCGTACGGGGTGCGTCCGGAGGCGGAGACGCCGACGACCGTGTCGTCGGCGGTCAGACCCAGCGCGTCCAGGTCGGCGGCGGCCAGTTCCTTGCTGTCCTCGGCGCCCTCGACGGCGGCGATCATGGCGGTGGGGCCGCCCGCGATCAGGCCCACGACCTCGGCCGGGTCGGTGTTGAAGGTGGGCGGGCACTCGCTCGCGTCCAGCACGCCGAGGCGGCCGGCCGTGCCCGCGCCCGCGTAGACCAGCCGGCCGCCGCGGGCCATCCGCTCGGCGGTGGCGTCGATGGCGGCGGCGATCTCGGGAAGCCGGTCGGCGACGGCGGCGGGGACGGTGGTGTCCTCGCCGTTCATCGTGCGGGCGATTTCCAGGGTGGACAGCCGGTCGATCTCGGCGAGTTCGGGGCGGAAGGCTTCGGTGGTGAGGGTGTCCAGTTGGGCGCGCAGTTGGGCGTAATCGGCGGGGGAGGTCATGGTGGTGGCGGCTCTTTCCGGGCTCGTACGGCTCTGTACGGGGGAGCGGAGGCGGCAGGCGGTCGGGGGCCGGGCGCGGCCGGGACCGGGACCGGGGCCTTCGGGCCGGGGCGGCGATCGGCCGCCGGCCGGCGGTCAGCGGTGGGGCGTACGGGACGAGTGGCGGTGGGCGAGGGCTTCGTAGGAGGCGGACAGGGCGGGCGCGGCGGTCTCGTACGTCCGCTGCGCGACGCCCACGAACAGGCAGTCCACGACGAGCAGTTGGCTCGTACGGGAGGACATGGCGGCGGGGCGCAGCTCGCTCTCG
This sequence comes from Streptomyces sp. NPDC018045, assembly GCF_044327445.1. Classification (NCBI taxonomy): domain Bacteria; kingdom Bacillati; phylum Actinomycetota; class Actinomycetes; order Kitasatosporales; family Streptomycetaceae; genus Streptomyces; species Streptomyces sp. NPDC018045. The sequence continues at coordinate 183,030 of NZ_JBIRFL010000007.1, read as the reverse complement.
CGGGCGGTGGACGTGGCCAGGACGTGGTCGGCGTACGCGGCGATGCCGCCGTCCGGGCGGCCGGTGATCGCGATGGTTGTCGCGCCCCGGTCGAAGGCCACCCGCAGCGGCTCTATGACATCGGTCGTTCGGCCCGAATGGGTGATCGCGACGGCCACGTCACCGGCGCGCATCTGGACCGCGTTCGTCACGGCGAGGTGCGGGTCGGAGTGGGCGTGTGCGATCAGGCCGATCCGCAGCAGCTTCTGGACCAGGTCCTGGCCGACCAGGTTGGACGCCCCTATGCCGTACACGTCGATGCGCCGGGCGGTGGCCAGCGCGCCGACCGCGGCCTCCAACTGCGTCAGGTCCAGCCCGGCAGCGGTGTCGGCCAGGCACTGCTGCTCCTCCTGGGCCAGCTTCGCGACCACGTCGGGGAGCGCGTCGTCGACCGCTATGTCGGCGGTGACGGCGGGCGCGCGGCCGGTGGCCTGCTGGGCGGCGAGGGCGGCCAGCGCGAGGCGCAGGTCGCGGTAGCCCGGATAGCCGAGCAGGCGCGAGGTGCGCACGACGGTGGCCTCGCTGGTGCCCGTGCGCTGCGCGAGGCCGGTGACGGTGAGCGCGGCGCAGCCCGCCGGGTCGCCCGCGACGGCCTCCGCGACCCGCTGCATGGACCGGGTCATGGACGGCGCCAGCGTCCGTACCTTGGCGGCCAGGGCCGCGGGGGCGGGCGGGCTCGGGGTGGGCCGGGCGGCGGCGCCGGAGTCCGTGAAAGTTTCCTTCAGGTCGGGGCTCACGCCTGAAAAGTAATTTCACCACTGGTCCGCGTCAATACCCTGTGGACGGCGTGGCCCCCGTGGCCGGTGGCGCCGGAGCGGTTGTCGGTGGTGCGCGCGAGAATGGGGGCATGGAGCTCGAACAGGCACTGCACGCGGCCCGTGCGCTGGTCCTCGCGGACCTCGTGGCGGGCGAAGTCGCCGACGCGGAGATCGTCTCGCTCGTCGAGGAATCCGTGGCGCACCGCCGCTGGTGGGTGGAGCAGTGGCCCGCGGGCGCGGAGTTCGTGGCCGGGCTGATAGCGCAGGACGTCCAGGACGCGCTCCTGGAGCGGTACGGCCGCTGGCCGCTGTGCCCGGTGTGCACGCACAGCGGTGATCCCCACGCGCTCGACGTCGAGCCCGAGTTGGGCCCCGACCCGCACTGGGTCTGCCCCAAGACGGCGGTCTCGGTGGCGCGGGTCGGCTCCCTCGGCGCCGGTGCGGGCGGCTGACATGGCGCTCTACATCGACCCGCCGACCTGGCCGGGCCACGGCCGGATGTGGTCCCACCTCGTCAGCGACGCCTCGTTCGAGGAACTGCACGCCTTCGCCGAGCGCCTCGGCTGCCCCCGCAAGGCGTTCGACGGCGATCACTACGACATACCGGCGGAGCGCCACGCCGACGCGGTGCGGGCGGGCGCGCGGGAGATCGGCAGCAAGGAGCTGGTCCGCCGGCTGCGCGAAGCCGGCCTGCGCCGTCCGAAGACCCGGGAGGGCGGGGCGGCGGGCCGGTAGGCCGGCGGCGGGGGTACGAGCCGGGGCCGGGCGGCGTGCGGCGCCCAAGGCCGGGACCCGCGCCCGGACCGGCACCGCGCCCCGGCACGACTGGACCGGCACCGCGCCCCGGCACGACGAAGGCCCGCCCGGGAAGCGGGCGGGCCTGAGCTGACCGTCGAGAGGCGAGGGCGAGGGGCGGCGCGGACCCGCCGCAGCCCCGCCCCGTCTCAGCCCCGGTCCCCCTCGGCCGCCCCGACCGGCTCCGCCGCCGTCGTGTGCGGCGTGCCGGCCGAGGAGGCGACCAGGCGGGAGGTGCTCTTCGTGCGGTGCAGCCGCAGGGCGACGAGCGTGGTGCCGACGCCCAGCGCCGCGAGCGCCGAGGCCGTCCACGCGACGGCCGGGTAGCCCCAGCCCGCGCCGATGACGAGCCCGCCGAGCCACGGCCCGAGGGTGTTGCCCAGGTTGAAGGCGGAGGTGGTGGTCGCGCCGGCCAGCGTGGGCGCCGCGGTCGCCACGTTGAACATCCGGGCGTTCAGCGCCGGCGCGGTGGCGAACGCGGTGACGCCGAGCAGCAGCGAGAGCGTGACGGCGGCGGCGGGGGTGTGCGCGGTCAGGGCCAGCAGCGCCAGCACGGTGGCCGAGGCGGTGATGCCTGCGATGATCGTCCCGAACGGGTGCGCGTCGGCTGTCCGCCCGCCGACGAACGTACCGATCAGCGCGCCGACGCCGAACAGCGCCAGCACGGTCGGCACGCTGCCCTCGGCCAGTCCCGCGGTGTCGGTCAGCAGCGGCGCCAGGTAGGAGAACAGCGCGAAGACCGCCGCGCCGTTCAGCGCGGTGCCGATCAGCGCCAGCCAGACCTGCTTGTCGCGGTAGATGCTCAGTTCGCGGCGGAGCACGGGCCGTTCGTCACCGGTCGGCACGGCCGTCCGCGGCACCAGCGCGACCACGCCGACCAGGCCGATCGCCGACAGGGCCGCCACGGCCCAGAAGGCGGACCGCCAGCCCGCGTGCTGCCCGAGCAGCGCGCCGGCCGGGACGCCCGCGATGTTGGCGATGCTCAGCCCGCCGACCATCACGGCCATCGCGCGGGCCCGCGCGGTGACCGGCACCAGCGACACCGCGACGGCCGCGCCGACCGCCCAGAACCCGGCGCAGGCGAGCGCGCTGACCACCCGGGAGACGAACAGCACGGCGTACGACGGCGCCACCGCGCCCGCGACCTGCCCGAGCCCGAAGACGGTGAGCAGCGCGATCAGTGTGGTGCGGCGGGGCAGTTGCAGGGTGGCGCCGGCGAGCACCGGCGCGCCGACCACCATGCCGATGGCGAAGGCCGAGACCAGCAGGCCGGCCTGCGGAATGGACACCCCCATGTCCCGGGCCAGGGGCTGGAGGATGCCCGACAGCATGAATTCGCTGGTGCCGAGGGCGAAGACGGAGAGTCCGAGGACGTAGACGGCCAGGGGCATGCGGGTGCGATCGGGATGGTCTTGCATGTCACGAACGAACAGTGCCGACACGCATGACATTCCCGGTCGCCGTGTCGGGTCGGAACGGTACCGGGTGGTTCCGGACGGGTGGCCGGGTCGCGTTCCCTCGGCGTTTTGCCCCGTGGGCCCGGGGTACCCCGGCGGCTCCGCCCGGTCCGTGACGGCGAGGAGGCCCGGATGGGGCGTACGGCGAGGAGGGACGTATGAGGCACACGAGGGCGGTGGTCAGCGGCGTGCTGACGGGCATCGGCACGGCCGCGTTCGTCGACGAGACGGTGTTCCACCAACTGCTGCACTGGCACCACTTCTACGACAAGTCCACCACGGACATCGGCCTGGTCTCCGACGGGCTGTTCCACGCGGGGAGCTGGCTGGCGATGGTGGCGGGCCTGGTCCTGTACGCGGACGTGCGGCGCCGCGGGACGCTGGTGCCCCGGGCCTGGTGGGGCGGGCTCTGCCTGGGGCTGGGCGGGTTCCAGCTCTACGACGGCACGTTCCAGCACAAGGTCCTGGGCATCCACCAGATCCGGTACGGCGTGGACCTGGCGCCGTACGACTGGACGTGGGACGGGATCGCCGTGCTGCTCCTGGCGGCCGGCGCGCTCCTGCTGGCCCGCGCCGCGCGCACCGCCCCCCGCGCCGCTTCGCCGCGCACCGCGCCGTCCACCACCCCGCGCGGCCGATGACCTCTGCCGCCCTGCCGCCGCCCTTCACCGCGGCCGTCACCGCCGCCACCGTCCTCGGCTGCCTCGCCTACCTGGCCGCCGCGGCCCGGCTGCGCGCCCGGGGGGACGCCTGGCCGTACGGGCGTGACGCGCTGTTCTGTACGGGCGGCGCGGTCCTGGTGGCGGGCGTCGCCGAGCCGTGGGGCGCCGCGCCGCCGTTCACCGCCCACATGCTCACCCACCTGTGCGTGGGGATGGCGGCCCCGCTGTTCCTGGTGCTCGGCCGCCCGCTGACGCTGACCCTGCGCACCGCGCCCGTCCCCGTCCGCCGCGCCCTGGTGGCCCTGACCCGTTCGCGCTGGGCGACGGTCGCGGTGCTGCCGCCGGTGGCTGCCCTGCTCGACTTCGGCGGGCTGTGGCTGCTGTACCGCACCCCGCTGCTGTCCGTCAGCCACCACGACGCCTGGCTGAACGCGGCCGTGCACGCGCACATCCTGCTCGCCGGGCTCCTGTTCTCCTTCGGGCTGCTCGCCCTGGACCCCGTACGCCACCGTCCCGGTCCCGGCCTGCGGGCGGCCGTGCTGCTGGCCGCGGGCGCGGCGCACGCCGTCCTCGCCAAGTCCCTGTACGCGGCGGGCCCGCCCGGCACCTCCTTCGGCACCGCCGACCTGCACCTGGCCTCGCAGGTCATGTACTACGGCGGCGATGCCGTGGAGCTGGCGCTGGCGGCCGTCGTGGCCGGGCAGTGGTACCGGGCCGGGGGGCGTGCGCTGCGGCGCGAGGGGCGCGCGGGCCGGCCGGGGCCGCGCGGTGCGGCGGCCGCCGTCACCCGGTGGTGAGCAGCTCCAGTTCGGTGGTCAGGTTGCGGCGGGCCACCCGCTCCCACTGCTGCTTGCCGTACGGCGTCCGGAAGACGCTCGCCATGCCCAGGAGGTGGCGCAGCACCTCGGCGCGCCCGGCGTGGAACTCCCGGTCCGGCACGAACCCGTACTCCTCGCGGACGGCGGCGGCGTAGGCCGCGTACTGCCCGGGCGCCCCCGCCAGGACCGCCAGGTCGGCGTCGCACAGGGCCGCGCCGTTGTGGTCGTCGGGGGCCGGGTCGTGGCTCGCGGTGAGGCGTACCAGGCGGGCGACCTCCGCCGTACAGGCATCGCCGATGCCCAGCTCGGGCAGCGCGCGCTCGGCGAGGGCGGCGCTGCGCTCCTCGTTCTCGGAGCGTTCGGGCCGGTAGACGGCGTCGTGGAACCAGGCGGCGAGGCGGACGGCGTCCCAGTCCACGGGGACTCCGGCGTCCAGGTCGGTCGCGTGTACGGCCAGCTCGTCGATGCGGTCCAGTACGGCGATGAGGTGCCCGGTGGTGTGGTACCGGCGCTGCGGCTCGGCCCAGCGGCCGAGCAGGTTGTCCGCGTACGGGGCGGGGTCGGGGTCGGTGGGGCCGCTGCCGCCCCGGGCACCGGCGACGGCGGTGGCCCAGCGGTGGTGCAGGTCCGGGAACGGGTCGGCGCCGCCACCGAAATGGGTGTGGGCCGTGCCGGACGGAGGTGTCGTGCGAGCCATACGGCCCATTGTGCCCGGGTGGAGGTCAAGAGGGGCTTTCCGGTCGAGTACCGGGGCGTTGTGGTCCCGGCGGGCGGGTCGGCCCGTACCCTGGGGCATTGGACTAGACCTGTCGTCCTTCGCTGTCCGTGTCGGCATCCCGTCTCGTCCTGCTGAAGTCGTCACGTCGAAGGAATGGGGACCCATGACCAAGCGCGCACTCCTGGAGGTGATCGCGCTCGACGCCGCCGACGCGGTGGCCGCCCAGGCCGGCGGGGCGGACCGCCTCGAACTCGTCAGCGACATGGCCGCCGACGGCCTCACCCCGTCGCCGCGGACCGTCGCGGCGGTCCGGGCGGCCGTCGACATCCCGGTACGGGTGATGCTGCGGGCCGCCGACGGTTTCGCGGCGGGCGACGTGGACGCCCTGTGCGCGTCGGCCGCGGCGCTGCGGGCCGAAGGGGCGCGGGAGTTCGTCTTCGGCTTCCTCGACACGGACGGCCGGCCGGACCTGACGGCCGTCCGGGCGGTGGCCGCCGCGGTCGACGGCTGCCGGTGGACGTTCCACCGGGCCATCGACCGGGCCGCCGACCGCGACGCGCTGCGCAAGGAACTGGCCGGGCTGCCCGGCCTCGACACGTACCTGACGGCGGGCTCGCCCGCCGGTGTCGACGACGGACTGCCGACGCTGCTGGCCGAGCGCGCCCGTACGGCGGAGGGCGAGCCCGGCTACCAGCCGCGACTGCTGATCGGCGGCGGCCTGGCGCTCGCGCACCTGCCGGAGCTGCTGGCGGCCGGCGTGGACGCCTTCCACATCGGCGGCGCGGCGCGCCCCTCCGGGTGGGACGCGCCGGTCGACGCGGGAGCCGTGGCGGCGTGGCGCGAGGCGCTGGAAGGGGTGCCGGTCTGAGGCACGACTTCGGGGCGGACCGACGAGGTCGCTCCTAGGCCCGCCCGGCCGGTACCCGCCGGTCGGGCGCGCCGCTCGGTGCCCGTCCGGCGGGCGCGGGGGCGTGCCGCCGGGTCGTCGCCACGGCCGAGGCCAGGGCCAGCAGGACGAGCGCTCCGGACGCCAGCGGGAACCAGTGCGGCCCCAGCAGCCCGATGGCCGCACTGCCCACGCCGCCGCCCGCCGCCATGCCCAGATACAGGGCGCTGCTGTTGAGGGAGAGCAGCAGCGGAGCGTTGGCCGGGTCGAGGGACGCCGTCCGGTGGGCCAGCGCGACGGCCATGCCCCAGGCGAAGAGCTGGACGACCAGGACGTACCCGAGGGCGCCCGCCATGGTCAGGGACAGCCAGGGCAGCGCGAGATAGCCGGCCGCCGTCACCGCCGCGCCGGTGACCAGGACGGGCCGTACGCCCAGCCGGTCCACCGCCCGGCCGCCCAGCCAACTGCCCGCGACCGAGGACAGCCCCCCGACGAACATGATCAGGGTCAGTCGGCCCGCGTCACCGCCGGTGGCCGGGCGCATCGCCGTCGCCAGGTAGATGTAGACGCTCTGGACCGCGAGGAAGAAGAGGAACGTGGTGCCGATGCCGCCCAGCACGCGGCGGTTGCCCAGCGGCACCAGGCGCTCGCGCAGGCCGGGCGCGGCCGTCGGGGCGGGGATGCCGCGCAGCAGTACGGCCAGGCCCGCCAGTGCCACGGCGCCGAGCGCGACGACGAGCCACATCGTCAGCCGCCAGTCGGCGTCGCCGATGTAGGTGCCGAGGGGGACGCCGAGCGCGGTCGCGACCGTCATCCCGCCCATGACCGTGGCCAGCGCCCGGCCGCGGCGCTCGGGCGGCACGAGCGAGGCGGCGGCCGCGCTGGCGGCCGGGGTGTAGAGCGCGGCACCGGCCGCGGCCAGCAGGCGGGTGGCGAGCAGCAGCGGGTAGGTGGGGGCGAGGGCGCTCAGCGCGTTGCCCAGGGTGAAGACGGCGAGGGCGGTGAGCAGCAGCCGCTGCCGCGGCCAGCGGGCCGTCACGGTGGCGAGCGGCGGGGCGAGCACCGCGTACCCGAGGGCGAAGACGGTGACGAGCTGTCCCGCGGCGGGTACGGAGATCTCCAGGTCGGCGGAGATGTCGCCGAGGAGGCCGGCCATCACCATGGTGTCGGTCCCGACGGCGAACGCGCCGAGGGCGAGCAGAAGCAGACGTAGACGCACGGGTGTCCTTCCCGGATCCGGCGCGGGCGACGGAGGAGGCGGCCACGACGACGGGTAAAGTTTGATGTGCGTCAAACGATATGGATTGTTGGATGATTGTCAAACAGTTTCGGGGCGGCCGGAAGGAGCGGGTGTCGTGGTGAACGAGGAGGGAGAGCTGCTGCCGCAGCCGGAGACCGCCGACATCGATCTGGTCAAGGTGTTGCACGCACTGGGCGATCCGACCCGGATGCACCTCTTCCGGGTCTACGCGTCGGGCGAGCAGTACGACTGCTCCTCCGAACGCCTGGGCCTGGACCACCTGCACAAGTCGACGGTCTCCCACCACATGCGGATCCTGCGCGAGGCCGGAATCGCCTCGACCCGGGCCGTCGGGCGCCACCGCTACGTACGGCTGCGCCGCGCCGACCTCGACGCGCGGTTCCCCGGCCTCGTGGAGTCGCTCCTGAACTCGCCGGAGCCGTGACGGGACCGGCCGCCGCGCAGGCCACGGGCGCTCACCCGGCGGCCGCGCCGAGCCGCTCCGGAAGGGCGGCCGCGTGGACCACCGTCAGCCCGGAGACCGGCCGGGTCAGACAGACGTACAGGCGGCGCAGACCGGTGCGTTCGTCCGGCTCGCCGTCGACGATCGCGGCGGGCTCGTCGAGGACGACGTAGTCGTACTCGAGGCCCTTGGCGAGCGTGGCCGGGACCAGGGTCAGCCGGGCCCGGGCCGAGGTCTCCTCGCCGGGCGCCAGCACGGCCAGGCCCGCCGCTTCCAGCGCCGCGCGCAGCGCGGGCAGCCGGGCCTCGGCCGCGATCAGGCCGACCGACCCCTCCTTGCCCAGCGCTTCGTGGCAGGCGGCGATGACCGCGTCGTCCAGCTCCGCCCCCGGCACCGGCCGGACCGTGAAATCCCCCGCCGCCTCGCGGATCGAGGTGGCCTCGGCCAGGTCGGGCGCGATCGCGGGCAGCAGCCGCGAGGCGTACGCGATGACCTCGCGCGGCACGCGGAAGCCCAGCGTCAGCTCCTCGATCCGCGCGCCCGGCTTGCCCAGGTGGGCCAGTGCCTCCTCCCAGGTATCCGTGGACCACGGGGTGGTGCCCTGCGCGATGTCGCCCAGAATCGTCGCCGAACCGGTCGTACAGCGCCGGCCCACCGCCCGGTACTGCATCGGCGACAGGTCCTGCGCCTCGTCCAGCACCACGTGCCCCAGGGAAGGCGTGCGGGCGACCAGGTCCGCCGCCTCGTCGACCAGCACCGCGTCCGCCGCCGACCACTTGGCGCTCTTCACGCTGCGCGCCGGCTTCGCCCACAGGATCGTCTTCTGCTCCTCCGGCGTCAGGATGCCCTCCGCCTGCGCGGCCAGGAACTCCGCGTCGCACAGCAGCCGCAGCACCAGCTTCGCCGGATCGACCGGCGGCCACACTTCCTTGACCAGGGCCTTGACCGCCGCGTTGCGCGCCACCGCGTCCTGCACCCGGTCGTCCGGCGCCTCGCCCGCCTGTTCCATCCGGACGAGCACCGCGTGCGCGATCCGCTGCGGCAGCGCCTCCCGGGCCGCGCCGTAGCGGATGTCGCGGCGCAGCAACTCCTCGACGATCTCCTCGATCTCGTACGCCGGCACTCGCCAGCGCCGCGACCCGCGCACCACCACGCACGCCTCGGACGGCATCCGCACGTGTGACCACACCGCCCGCCGCAGCACCTCGGCCAGCCGCGCGTCCCCCTTGACCGTCGCCGCCGCCGCGTCGTCGGTACCCCGCACCTCCACGTGCGCCACCAGATCGTCGACGGTGGCCTGCTTGACCTCCAACTCGCCCAGCGCGGGCAGCACCTGCTCGATGTAGTGCAGGAACGAGCGGTTCGGACCGATGACGAGGGTGCCGGAACGGGCCAGCCGCTCGCGGTGCGCGTACAGCAGGTACGCGACCCGGTGCAGCCCCACCGCCGTCTTGCCGGTGCCCGGCGCGCCCTGGACGCAGACCGTGCCGCCGATCCCGGCGCGGACGATCTCGTCCTGCTCCGGCTGGATCGTCGCCACGATGTCGCGCATCGGCCCCACCCGCGGCCGTTCGATCTCGGTCTGAAGCAGCCGGCTGTGCTGCTCCGCCTCCGCCGGGTCGGTCAGGTGCTCGTCCTCGTACGCGGTGAGCTGCCCGCCCGTGTAGCCGAAGCGGCGGCGCAGCTCCAGGTCCATCGGGTCCTTCTTCGAGGCCCGGTAGAACGGCTGCGAGACCGGCGCGCGCCAGTCGATGACCATCGGGTCGCCGTCGGCGTCGTGGACGTGCCGGCGGCCGATGTAGAAGTTCTCGCCCGCCGCGCCCTCGGCGGCGTCCACGCCCGGGGCGTGCAGGTAGTCGAGGCGGCCGAAGAAGAGCGGGGTGCCGGCCAGGTCGGCGAGCGCCTTGATACGGGCCTCCACCTCGCCCTGGAGCACTTCGGCGTTGACCCAGTTCGCGGTGACGTCCGCGATGTTGAGTGCCTGGGCGTCCCGGCGCATGGCGCGCAGCGCCGCCCGCGAGGCGGCGAGGTGGGCGCGTTCGCGTTCCAGGGGGTCGGGCCGGCCGTGGGCCTGGTCCCGGGGATGGACGGGTGCCTGGTCATGGGCGTGCGAGGGCACGGTGTTGCCTCCGGCGGATCCGGCTACGGACGTACGTGACGGCGTACGCGTAGGCGTCTTCGGGTGCGGGCAGATGCGTTCAGATGCGTGAAGCGAGAAGCCGGCCGGTTTCCGTGCGGCCGGTGGCACTCCGCTGAGGGAGGCGGGCAGACCGGTGATTGTAGCCAGCAGGTATCAGGGGCGCCAACGCATTTACGCAGCGAGGTGACCGGCGACGACGCGGACCTCCCGGGCGCGCCCCGCGACGATCGGCGCGGGACGCCTCACCTTTCCGCCCGGGCCCGTCCGTCTCCCGTAGGGGGCGGGGTAGGCCCAGGGGCTGACCAAAGACCCGTGCGGGATGGGCCCGTGGGCCGATGTGCGGGCCTTCCGCGAAAACCATCATGGAGACATGAGCAGCGCAACCTTCACCCCAGGCACCCTGCACCCGGCCCACGGCGCCACCGCCCTCGGCCCGGACGCCGCCGGTGCGCCGCACTCCCACGAGCAGCGCCACATGGTGGGCAACGTCTTCCGCGCGGTCAAGGTCTTCGCCGCCGCCGCGGTCAGCGTCGTCCTCCTCGGGGAGTACGCGGACGACTGAGCCGGACGCCCGCGGACGGTCACCCGGCACCGCGGCCGACCGCCGACGCCGCACTCCGCTCCAGCGCCCGCCCGACTCGAACCGGCCCGCCCGACCGGCCTGCGCCGGCCCGACCGACCCGACTGATACGCAACCAGCATCCAGACGACCGGAAACCGTTACAAACAGTCGGTCCCGATCGACTAGCGTCGCCGCAGACAGCGCGCGTCCGGCGACGAGAAGGGGCCCAACAAGTGTCTGCCGTCGAGGGGACGCGGTCGGTACCGCACAGACGACCGTGGACGCGGCATCTCACGCGCCCGGACAAGAAGACGATAGCCGCCGTGATGCTGCTGATGGCATCCATGGCCGCGCTGGCCGTCGTGTTCCGGCTGGTATCGCTGTCCATGTCCGACATAGCGGTCTACCGAGCCGAAGGCGAGGCCGCGGCGACCGGCGGCGACCTGTACGGCTTCACCGTCACCGAGTGGAACCTGCCCGCGACGTACCCGCCCTTCGCCGCCCTGCTGTTCATCCCGACGACCTGGCTCCCGCTCGGAGCTCTCAAGGTCGCCTCCGTCCTCGTCAACGTGGCCCTCGTACCGGTCCTGCTGCACCTCTCGTACAAGGCCGCGTACGTCACCGGCACCGGCGACCCGGCGGGCGCGTCCCGACTGCGGCGCGCGCGGACCCTGCCCGCCGTGCTCGCCGCCACCGCGCTCGCCATCTGGCTCGAACCGCTCTTCCAGACACTCGTCTTCGGACAGATCAACATCGCCCTGACCTGCCTGGTCCTGTGGGACCTGGCCCGACCGGACGGCGCCCGGCTGAAGGGCTTCGCGGTCGGCATCGCCACGGGCGTCAAGCTCACCCCGGCGGTGTTCGCCGTCTACCTGCTGATCACCGGCCGGGTACGGGCCGCCTGCACCGCCCTGGCCGGCTTCGCCTGCTCCGTCCTGCTCGGGGTGCTCGTCCTGCCGGACGCCAGTGTGGAGTTCTGGACGCGGCGGATGTTCGAGACCGGCCGGGTCGGCAAGGCGTGGATCGTCGACAACCAGTCCTTGCAGGGCCTGCTGGCCCGCTGTCTGCACGTCGAGCAGCCGGGACTGCTGTGGGCCGGCGCGGCGCTGCTGACCGGCATGGCCGGGCTCCTCGTCGCCCGCCAGGTGTACCTGCGGCGCGGCCTGGACTCCTGGGGCGTGCTGTGCACCGCCGTCACGGCCCTGCTCGTCTCGCCGATCAGTTGGTCCCACCACTGGGTGTGGTGCGTGCCGCTGCTGGTCACCCTCGGGGCGCACGTCCGCGGCGTATGGTGGCGCCGTCTGCTGCTGGTGGCCGTGGCGGTCGCCTTCACGGCCCGCACGATGTGGGTGCTCCCGCACCAGGGCGACCGCGACCTGCACTTCTCCTGGTGGCAGCAGCCGCTGGCGGCTCCGTACCCGGTCCTGGGGCTGGTGCTGCTGGCGGCGGTGGCCTGGTGGAGCCGCCGGCCCCCGGCCGTCCCGCAGTCCGGCCTGGTCCGCCGTCCCTTCCCACTGCCGCGCACCGCCCGCGGCCCCCGCGAACTGAGCACCCGCGTCCCGGAACGCTGACGCGCGTACGGGCCGGTCCGCGTCGCTGCCGATGCGGCGGCCCGGGCCGGGCGAACGCCGACGCCTGGCCGGAAACCGGGCGAACCGACGCTGGTCCGCCGGGCCCGTACGAACCCACACCCGCCCGCCCGGGCACCGGCCCGCCCTCAGCCCTCCGCCAACAGCTCCGTCGCGTCCACGATCCGGTACGCGTACCCCTGCTCCGCCAGGAAGCGCTGCCGGTGCGCCGCGAAGTCCTGGTCGACGGTGTCGCGGGCGACGACCGAGTAGAACCGTGCCTCGTGTCCGTCCGCCTTGGGCCGCAGCACCCGCCCCAGCCGCTGCGCCTCCTCCTGCCGGGACCCGAATGTGCCCGACACCTGGATGGCGACCGTCGCCTCCGGCAGGTCGATCGAGAAGTTCGCGACCTTGGAGACCACCAGCACGGAGAGTTCGCCGTCCCGGAACGCGCCGAAGAGCTTCTCGCGCTGCGCGTTGCTCGTCTCCCCCTTGATGACCGGCGCGCCCAGGTGCTCACCCAGCTCGTCGAGCTGGTCGATGTACTGCCCGATCACCAGGGTTTGCTCGCCCTTGTGCCGCCGGACCAGCGCCTCGGTCACGCTCTGCTTGCTGGCCGTCGTCGCGCAGTACCGGTACTTCTCCTCCACCTCGGCCGTCGCGTACGCCAGCCGCTCCGACTCGGTCAGGTTGACCCGCACCTCGACGCAGTCCGCCGGCGCGATGTACCCCTGCGCCTCGATCTCCTTCCACGGCGCGTCGAAGCGCTTCGGGCCGATCAGCGAGAAGACGTCCGACTCGCGCCCGTCCTCCCGCACCAGCGTCGCGGTCAGCCCCAGCCGCCGCCGGGCCTGCAGGTCGGCCGTGAACTTGAAGACCGGCGCCGGCAGCAGGTGCACCTCGTCGTAGACCACCAGCCCCCAGTCCCGCGAGTCGAACAGCTCCAGGTGCGGATAGACGCCCTTCCGCTTGGTCGTCAGCACCTGGTACGTGGCGATGGTGACCGGCCGGATCTCCTTCTTCGTACCGCTGTACTCGCCGATCTCGTCCTCGGTCAGCGAGGTCCGCTTCACCAGCTCGTGCTTCCACTGCCGCGCCGAGACGGTGTTGGTGACCAGGATCAGCGTGGTCGCCTTGGCCCGCGCCATCGCACCGGCGCCCACCAGCGTCTTCCCGGCGCCACAGGGCAGTACGACGACACCCGATCCGCCGTGCCAGAACCCTTCCACGGCCTGCTGCTGGTAGGGCCGCAGCGCCCAGCCGTCCTCCGCCAGCTCGATCGGATGCGCCTCACCGTCCACGTATCCGGCCAGGTCCTCGGCCGGCCAGCCCAGTTTGAGCAGCGTCTGCTTGATCTGCCCGCGCTCGGACGGATGCACCACGACCGTGTCCGGGTCCAGCCGCGCCCCCACCAGCGGCTGCACCTTCTTCGACCGCAGGATCTCCTCCAGCACCGGCCGGTCGGTGGTGCTGAGGACCAGCCCGTGCGCCGGGTGCTTGGACAGGGTCAGCCGCCCGTACCGCGACATCGTCTCGGCGATGTCCACCAGCAGGGCGTGCGGCACCGGGTACCGCGAGAACCCGACCAGCGCGTCCACGACCTGCTCGGCGTCGTGTCCGGCGGCCCGCGCGTTCCACAGCCCGAGCGGCGTCACCCGGTACGTGTGCATGTGCTCGGGCGCCCGCTCCAGCTCCGCGAACGGCGCGATGGCCCGCCGGCACGCGTCCGCCTGCTCGTGGTCGACTTCCAGCAGCAGCGTCTTGTCGCTCTGGACGATGAGAGGTCCGTTCACGCGCCTCGCCTTTCGCGTCACTGCGCCCGGCCGTTCCCCAGCCCCGACCGCGGCACCCGGCCGTCCGTACGGCCAAACGTCCAGTGTGCCGCATGGCCGGGCGATCACTTCCGGGTCGCTGAAGGCGCGGTCCGCCGCCGCGGGGCGCGGCGAACGGCGCGATGTCACGCCGGCGGCGCGTTGTCAGTGGTCGGTGTCACACTGATGTCGACGGATGCCGCTGAGGAAGTGGCGTGATGAGCGTGGCGCACGAAGATCACTACGGTCCTTGGACCGTAGAGCAGGTTCAATCGAGAAGCCGCTGCCGGTCGAGCTGGACCCGGGGTCCCTGGTGCGGCAGAGGCGCTGACGACTCAGACCTGCCAGAGCCTGTGGCTGGAACCCCAGCGGCAGCTCCGGGGTGGCGGGCGCCCGGCCGGGGGCAGACACAGGCTCTCTCAGGGGCGGGCGCTCTGCTGACGCGCGGCCGGGGCCTCACGGAGGCTGTCCCGGACCTGCGACCGGGGCCTCACGAGGCCGTCCCGGGCCCGTGGCCGGGGCCCTCACGGGCTGCCCCGGGCCTGCTGCCCGGGCCCTTCACGAGGCCGTCTCGTCCGCCAGTTCCGCTACGCCCGTGATGCGGTGGAGGGGGAAGGTGCGGACCTCGTCGGCGGTGTGGTCGTAGGCGGTGACGAAGCCGCCCTCGACGCGGACGGGGGCGATGACGCGCTGGCTGGCGGCGCCGTCGGCGTTGACGTAGCCGATCCAGAGGGTGGCGTTGGTCAGGACGGCGGCCTGCATGGTGGCGAGCGTCTCCGCGGAGGTGGTGCGCGGGAGAGCGCCGGGGGCCGGGGCGGGAGCGTTCGACGGCTTGCGTTCGGCGGTCGCCGCCAGGTCGCCGGCGCGGATGGCGCGGACCGCCGCTTCGAGGAGGGTGGAGTCGGGCGCGGGCGGCCCCTCGGGGACCGGGGTGGGCGCGGAGCGCGGCGGGGTGCGGTAGGCGTCCGGGCGGGCGATGAGGACATCGCCCTCGGCGGACTCGGCGGCGGGGGCGTAGCCCATCGCGCGCAGGCCCTCCAGGAGCTGGTCGGGCAGGGCGGCCGAGGCGAGCACGGTCGGGGCGAGCCGGCGCAGGCGCAGGCCGACGGCGCGCCGGTCGGCGAGGATCTCCGTGAGGAGCGCGTCGTCGTCGCAGCGTACGTACGCGGAGGCCGCGCCGACGCGGAGCCGGCCGTGGCGCCGGGCCACGTCGTCGATGAGGTAGGCGAGCGGCTGCGGCACCGGGGTGCGGGAGTGCGCGGCGAGGAAGGACCGCAGCTCGGCGGCGGAGCGGCCGGCGTCCAGGGCGCGGCGTACGGAGGCCGGGGTGAAGCGGTAGACGGTGGCGCCGCCCTTGGACTCGACATCGGCGAGCACACCGAGCGCGTCGGCGAGGGGGCGTTCGAGCGGGCCGGGGGCGACGGCGGTCAGGTCGGCCTGGAGGAGGACGTGGTCGAGGGGTTCGGGGAGGAGGGGGGCGAGGAGGGCGGCGGCGCGCGTGGCGGGGTCCTCCGCGTCAGCGGAGCCGGGCCGGGAGCCGGAGCCGGTCTCGGGGGCGGACCTGACCCCGGCCTCGGTGCCCGCTTCCAGGAGGGCGCGGGTGTGAGTGGCGAGGGCGCCACGGCCGGTGATGCCGAGGAGTTCGGCTTCGGTGAGCGTCCACCGGGCGATGCGGGAGCGCAGATCGTCGGTGGCGGCCGTGGCGGTGGCCGGGCCCGCGTTGCGGGCGGCGTCGGCGTCGGCCGCGGTGGCCGGGTCGGGGCGGCGGGCGCCTGCCGTGCTGCCGCTGTTCGCGGCGGGGCCCGCCGCTGTCCGGCCCGCGCCGCGCAGCGGACGTTCCCAGCGCAGCCGGTCCAGTACGGCTTCGGCCGGTACGGCCGTGCCGGGGGCCAGGGACGCGAGCAGGGTGAGCGTCCGGCGGCGTACCTCGGGCGCCGCGGAACGGTCGAGGTTCGGGCCGAGCGCGGACAGGGTGCGGCCCTTCGGGTCGGGCGTGCCGACCAGCCCGGCCGTACGGGTCGCCGCGAGCCAGGCCGTGGCCAGCCGCACCCAGCGCTCTTCGGCCGGGAGCCGGCGCCAGTCCTCGGCGGCGGGGGTGGGCGCGTACCGCTCGTCGGCCTCGCCGTCGGACGCCAGCAGCCCGGCGCCGTAGGCCAGTTCGAGCCAGAACGCGGCGAGCTGTTCGGTGACGTCCAGGGCGGCCG
Source organism: Streptomyces sp. NPDC018045 (assembly GCF_044327445.1). Classification (NCBI taxonomy): domain Bacteria; kingdom Bacillati; phylum Actinomycetota; class Actinomycetes; order Kitasatosporales; family Streptomycetaceae; genus Streptomyces; species Streptomyces sp. NPDC018045. The sequence continues at coordinate 166,909 of NZ_JBIRFL010000007.1, read as the reverse complement.
CGGTCCGCTTGAGGTCGCGGACCGACAGGCCCCCGGCGCGCAGGACGCCCGGCCCGCCGAGGTCCCACTCCTTGAGCAGTTCCTCGACGGTGGCCAGCGCGGTGAACGCCTGGCCGGCGGCAGCGCTGTCCACAAGCTGTGGATCGCGTTCGGTGGTGGGCGCGAGGGCGGGCGGCAGGGGCTCGGGGACGTGGTGCGCGCGCCCCGCGCGCAGGTGCAGCGCGGCCTCACGGGGCAGGACCACGTTGCGCGGCCCGGCGGGCAGCAGCAGCCCACGGTCCAGCAGCCACCGCAGGTGCGCGGCGGGCCGGTCGGTGACGGCACCGTACGGCGGGCCCCAGACCAGCCGGTCCAGCACGGCGAGCGCCTGGCCGGGTGCTGCACCGAGCAGCGCGGCCATCCGCGTACGGTCCTCGAACAGCCCGGTCAGGGCGGCGACGGCGGTCACCGGGTCGTGGGTCGCGGCCAGCCCGGCGGCGGCCAGGATCTCCTGGAGGCGGCCGGGCGACATGCCGGACGTGGCTTCGGCGACGGTCGGGCCCAGGCCGGTGGGGGAGGGGTGCGCGGGTCCGGGCGCGAGCAGTTCCCGGGCCGTACGGACGAGGCGCAGCCGGTCGTCACCGCCCCAGACCAGCGCCTGGCCGCGGAGGGTGCGCAGGGCGCGGGGCAGCTCGGCGGTGATGGCGGCGACCGTGCCGGGGTCGAGGGCGGCGCTCCCGGCAGCGGCGTCGGCCCCGCCCGCCCCGGTCGGCTCGCCTGCCCTGCCGGCCCCGTCCGCCCCCGCAGCGTCCACATCGTCCGCCCCGCCCGCGTCCCCCGCCATCAGCCCGAGCAACGTCTCGTACGGGCAGGGGTCCGGTGCCACCGCCAGGGCCTCGGCGGTCTGGAGCGCGAAGCGGTCCAGGCGTTCCACGGCCCGGACGGCGGAGGCGCGGGTGCCGGCCCGGGTGGCGAGCTGGGTCAGGTCGCCGGGGACCGGGTTGAGGAGGTCGGGGCGGGCCCGCAGCAGGTCGGCGAGCCCGCTGTCGGGGCGGGTGCGGAGCTCTTCGGCGAGCGTGCGGGGTGTTTCACTCATCCGCTACACGGTAGCGGGGGCGTGTGACGTCGGCGGGTGCGGCGCCGCGCCCCGGCACCTCTGTGCTCTCGCGCCCCGCACCTCCGCGCCCCCGCGCTCGCCGTGCCCGCCCCTGCCGTCACCGGGAACGGCGCCGCGCGGGCCGGTCGGCGCCGCCACCCCCGTGGGAGAGGCGATCGGGGGTACGGTCTCGGGAGGAACCGGGCTGTGCCACAGGGGATTTCGTGGGGATCGAGAGCGACCAGCTTGTCTTCGACTATCTGAGCCGGGTCGGTGATCTGGCCCAGCAGCGCGGGCTGTCCTCCGGAGCGCGGATGCGCCTGGTGGCCGAGTTGCGGGCGCAGGTGGACGCGGTGAAGCCGGACACGGTGCCCGGGGTCAGACGGGTGCTGGCCCGGCTCGGTACGCCCGAGGCGGTGGTGGCCGCGGCCGGCGGCAGCGGCCCGCCTGCCGCGCGGGCGCCTCAGGGCGGGGCGGAACCGCCGTCGCGGCCGGGCCTGCGCGACAAGCTGGGCGGGGCCGCGCGCCGCTTCGGCCCAGGCGGTACGGGGAGTACGGGCGGGACGCACGGCGGCGGTACGGGCAACGGTGCGAGCGCCCCCGGCGAGACAAGCGGAACCAGTGCTTCCGATGCTCGCGACGGCGGCGCGCCCCACGACGGCGCCCCGGCCGGCGACGGCACCCCCTCCAGGACCGGCGGTCTCCCGACCCTGTCCGGCCTGGGCGATGGCCTGCGCGGCCTCGTCGGCAAGGTCCCCGCCCCGCGCGACGGCAGGCGCCGCTCCGCCCGCGCGAAGGAGCCGGAGCCACCGCCCACCGCGTCCCCGCCGCACCTCGCGGGCTTCGACGAGCTGGGTGACGGCACCGTCGCCTTCGGCGAGGACACCGGAGAGCCCGACTGGTGGCGCGTGGAGGAGAGCCCGTTCGGGCCGGTCGGGACGTACGAGTCCGGTGAGACGGTGCCCGGCTTCATCGGTGGCATCGAGATTCCCGAGATCCGCGAGCGCCCGCCGGGCGAGCGGAAGGAGGGCGGCCCGCCGTCCCTGGAGAAGGGCGAGCGGGGTGCGGACGGCGAGGCGGCCGACGAGGAGTCCGAGGACGGGAACGCGGACGGGAACGCGGACGGCGAGGAGATGTCCGCGCCGCCGCGCACCGGCCTGCTGCCGCGCGTCCTCGCGTGGCGGCGGCGGTCGGCCGCGCCCGAGCCGTACGCGGAGGAGCCCGAGCCGGTGGAGTACGCGCCGCCCGCGCGGCCCCCGCTCAGCCCCGTTCTGTTGCTCGCCGTCCTGTTGCTGGTCGCGGGCGCGGTGCTGGGGTCCTGGCTGGCGCTCGGCGGCGGCTGGGTGATCGCGTACACCTCCCGGCGGCTGTCACGCGCCGAGGCGAAGTTCGCGGCGCTCGGGGTGCCGGGAGCGATCGCCGGCGGGCTGGTGGTGTGGCTGTGGGGCCGCGTGGACGGGCGGTGGGGCGAGCCCATCGCCGAGGGGCAGTTGGGGCACGAGATGGCCGGGGTGCTGCCGGTGGTGGTCCGTGTCGCGGCTGTCGCCTCGGCGCTGTTCCTGGTGTGGCGGATGCGGAGGCTGCCGCGCTGAGCGCCGGGGCGGCGAGCGGGCACGGGCGGGCCGTACGGATGCGGGCCCCAGCGGGCGGGCCGTACGGATGCTCCCGGGCGGACCGCACGGACCCGCTCCCCGAGGGGCCGCACGCGCGCCGCCCCCTGTACGCGGACCCCACGAGCGCCGCCCCGCCCGGCCGCCGCTACTTCTTCGCCAGCTTCTCCTGCAACTGGGCCAGGATCTGACCCGCCGCGGTGTAGCCGATGCCCTGGATCCACAGCTCGTCGTCGACCCGGAAGGTACGGCCGTTCCTGACCGCCTTCATGTTCTTCCACAGCGCCCCGCCGGTGACCTGCGACTCCTTGGACTTCTCCGGGCTGCCGTACGCCGTGTAGAAGACCGCGTCCGCGTCGGCCTTGGTCACCTGCTCCGCGCTGACCTCGATCATCATGCCGTCCGGCGCGTCCCGCACCACGCTGGTCGGGCCGGTGCCGATGTCGTTGAGGACGGTGCCGATGTAGCTGCGGCAGCCGTAGACGCGGGTGTCGGCGCCCGCGACGAAGCGGACGACGTTGGTCGTGGTCCGCTTCGCCGCCGCGGCCCCGCCGAGCGCCGCGGTGACCCGCTCGGCGTGTGCCTCGTACGCGGCGACCGCCCGCTTCGCCTCGGGGATCCTGCCCAGCGCGTCGGCGTGGGTGGCGAAGTTCTGCTTCCACGGGTAGCCGGTGGTCTCCGTCATGACCGTGGGCGCGATGGCCTTGAGCTGTTCGTACCGTTTTCCGTCGCGCACCTTGCTGGTGAGGATCAGGTCGGGTTTCAGGGCGGCGACCGCCTCCAGGTTCGGCGCGCCGATCGTGCCGACGTCCTGGATGCCCGCGAGCTTGTCCTTCGGCAGGTAGTTCAGGAAGCCGCCGGCCACGTCGGCGCGGGTGGCGCCGACCGGCCGGACCCCGAGCGTGATCGCGGAGTCCAGCTCCGCGGTGTCCAGCACGACCACGCGTTCCGGCGCGTTGGGCACCGTCACCTCGCCCTGCGCCGTACGGACCCGGTGCCTGCCCTCGCCGGCCGCGGGCTGCGCCCAGGTGGTGGCGGGCTGCGCCGGGCAGTCGGCCGCCTCGTCCGAGGACCCGGAACCGCCCGGTCCGGACGGGCCGCCGGACCCGCCCGAACCGCAGGCGGCCAGGGTCAGCGAAGCGGCCAGAGCGGTGGTCACGGCGAGCAGGGCACGGCGGCGCCCGGCCCACGGAACCGGACGGGGGACTGCGGGGAGCGGCATGACAAGCCCTTTCGGCCGGGCCGCCCGCGGCGCCGGCGGGCGGCCGCGCGGACGGCGGGTTACGGAACTGGCGGAGCCAGCGGCGGCGCAGCTACGCGGACCCGGGCGGGGGCGCGCCGCCTGCCCCACCCGGAGCCTGCCAAGGCCGCCCCGGCACCACCAGAGGTGAGCCCGTCACCGGATCGGGTACGACCACCGACTCCAGCCCGAACACCTCCCGCACCAGCCCGGCCGTGACGACCGCCGAGGGGTGTCCCTGCGCGACGATGCGCCCCTGCTTCATCGCCACCAGGTGGTCGGCGTAGCGCGCGGCCTGGTTGAGGTCGTGCAGGACGGCGACGACGGTGCGCCCCCGGTCGTGGTTGAGCTGCCGGATCAGGTCCAGCACCTCGACCTGGTGCGCGATGTCGAGGTACGTCGTCGGCTCGTCCAGGAGCAGCAGGCCGGTCTCCTGCGCGAGCGCCATCGCGATCCACACGCGCTGCCGCTGCCCACCGGACAGCTCGTCCACCGGCCGGTCGGCCAGCGGCGTCACGTCCGTACGGTCCATGGCCTCGGTGACGGCCTGCTCGTCGGCCTCGGACCACTGCTGCCACCAGTGCTGGTGCGGCTGGCGGCCACGCGAGACCAGGTCGGCGACGGTGATCGCCTCGGGCGCGACGGGGGTCTGCGGCAGCAGCCCCAGCGACCGGGCGATCTTCTTGGTGGGGATGCGGGCCAGGTCCGTACCGTCCAGCAGGACGGTGCCGCGGCGCGGCTTGAGCAGCCGGCCCAGCGCCCGCAGCAGGGTGGATTTGCCGCAGGCGTTGGGGCCGACGACGACCGTGACCGCGCCGGGCGGGATGTCGATGTCGAGCCCGGCGACGACCGTGCGGTCCTCGTAGGCGAGCGTCAGGTCCCGGGCCGCGAGACGGCCGCCGGCGGGAGCCGTGTCCTTGCTGCCCTCGGTCACGCGCGTCCTCCCACGGCCCGGCTGCGGATGATCAGGTGGATCAGGTACGGGGCGCCGACGGCCGCGGTCAGCACCCCCACCGGCAGTTCGGTCGGCGCGAGCAGCTTGCGGGCGAGCAGGTCGCCGAGGACGACGACGACCGCGCCGAGCAGCGCCGAGCACAGCAGCGGGATCTGTGCCGTACGGGTCAGGCGGCGGGCGGTCTGCGGGGCGAGCAGCGCCACGAAGTCGACCGGCCCGGCCGCGCCGGTCGCCGTCGACGCCAGCACCACGCCGAGCGCGACCAGACCGAGGCGGGTGCGGTTCAGCCGTACGCCGAGGGCGGTCGCCGTGTCGTCGTCCAGCGAGACGGTGCGCTGGGCGCGGGCCGCCCACAGGACGGCGGGCAGCAGCACCAGCAGCGCCCATCCCAGCGGCGCGGCCTCCGCCCAGCCGCGCCCGTTGAGCGAGCCGGTCAGCCACACCTGCGCCTGCTGGGCGACGAGGCGGTCGCCCTTGGTGAGGAACAGATGGGTGAGCGAGCGCAGTGCGACGGCGAAGCCGATGCCGATCAGGACGAAGCGGGTGGCGTGCAGGCCGCGGCGCCAGGCGAAGACGTAGCCGAGGGTGGCGGCGAGCACGCCGCCGGCGACCGACAGGTACGGCAGGACGGCGTACGAGGTCACGCCGAACGTCATCGCGCCCACCGTCAGCGCGCTCGCGCCCTGCGTGACGCCGATGACGTCCGGGCTGGCGAGCGGGTTGCGGGCCACGTTCTGGATCAGCCCGCCCGCGACCCCGAAGGCCGCGCCGACCAGCAGGCCGGCCGCCATCCGGGGCAGCCGCAGCGTCCCGACGACCAGCTCCTGCGACGACGGCCGCCCCAGGACGACCCGCAGCGCCTCACCGGGCGGCACGAAGGATGCGCCGACACACAGATACGCCAGGCAGACGGCGGCGAGCAGGACGGCGAGCACACCGGCGACGCCCGCCGCCCGCCGGTGCACGAGGAAGGAGCCCCGCCCGGCGCGCACGAGCCCGTACCCGGCGGGCCGCGTACGGGCGTGCCGTACGACGGCGCCGGGGCCGGTGGCCGGTCGCGTCATGCGGGCACCGCCTTCCGCCGTACGAGGGCGACCAGGAACGGGACGCCGATCAGGGCCGTCAGCACCCCCGCCGGCACCTCGGACGGCGGGAACAGCACGCGCCCGGCGACGTCCGAGAGCAGCACGACGACCGGGCCGAGCAGCGCCGCCATCGGCAGCAGCCGGCGGTGGCCGCCGCCCACGGCCGCGCGGGCGAGGTGCGGCACGGCCAGGCCCACGAAGGCGATCGGCCCGGCCGCCGCGACACCCGCGCCGGTCAGGACGGTCGCCCCGAGCCCGGCCACGACCCGTACGGCGGCGACGTGCTGCCCGAGCCCCCCGGCCACGTCCTCGCCGAGCGCCAGCGCGTCCAGGCCGCGCGCGACGGACAGCACGAGCACCGCGCCCACCAGCAGGAACGGCCAGATCCGCGCGGCGACCTCGCTGTCCCGGCCGGTGAGCGAGCCGACCTGCCAGAACCGGAACTCGTCCAGCGCCGCCGCCTTGGTCGTCAGCACCGCCATCGTCACCGCGACGAGCAGCGCGTTGACCGCCGCGCCGGACAGGGCCAGCTTCACGGGCGTCGCGCCGCCCCGCCCGCCGGCGGCGATCGCGTGGACCGCGACCGCGGCGGCCCCGGCGCCCGCGAAGGCGAACCACACATAGCCGCTGAGGGTGTGCACGCCCAGGAAGGACAGCGCGAGGACCACCCCCACCGAGGCGCCCTGGCTGATGCCGAGGACCCCCGGGTCGGCGATGGGGTTGCGGGTGATGCCCTGAAGGGCCGTGCCGGCGAGGGCGAGCGCGGCGCCGACCAGCAGGCCGATCAGCGTGCGCGGCAGCCGCAGGAAGCGCACCACCTGCGCGGCGTCGCCGTCCCCGCCGTACAGCAGCGCGTCGAGCACCTCGGACGGCGTGAACGGGCGGCTGCCGACCGCGAGCGAGAGGAGTACCGCCAGCAGCAGGGCGAGCACCGCCACCGCCGTCCAGCCGACGCGGCGTCCCACCAGGGGGGCTCCGGGGCCACCGGACCGGACGACTGGCATCGGTTCCCTTTCGCGACGGCGCCGCGGGGCGGGGGAGCGGGGCGAAGTCAGGAGGCGCTCAGTGTAGGCCCGCCGCACCGCGGTCATCGGCCACAATGGCCACCATGGCTTCGCACACCCCGGTACCCGATCCCACGGTCGCCACGGCCACGCAGTCGCTCACGGTCGGCTTCGACCTGGACATGACGCTGATCGACTCCCGCCCCGGCATCAAGGCGGCCTATGAGGCGCTGTCCGCCGCGACCGGGACGTACGTCGACGCGGACGCGGCGATCACCCGGCTCGGGCCGCCGCTGGAGCAGGAGATCCGCCGGTGGTTCCCCGAGGAACGGGTGGCCGAGATCAGCGACCTGTACCGGGAGCTGTACCCGTCCCACGCGATCACCGGGACGCTCGCGATGCCGGGCGCCCGCGAGGCGGTGGCCGCCGTCCAGCGCCACGGCGGCCGGGCGATCGTGGTGACCGCGAAGTACGAGCCCAACGCCAAGCTGCACCTGGACCATCTGGACATCGGCGCGGACGCCGTCATCGGCTCGCTGTGGGCGGAGGCCAAGGCCGAGGCGCTGCGCACGCACGGCGCGTCCGTCTACGTCGGCGACCACACCGGTGACGTACGCGGTGCGCGGACCGCCGATGCGCTGTCCGTCGCCGTGGCCACCGGGCCGTGCGCCGCGGACGAGCTGCGCGCGGCCGGCGCGAACGTGCTCCTCGACGACCTGACCGGCTTCCCGGCCTGGCTGGAGGGGTACCTGGCACAGCGGGCCCGGCGGACCGCGTGAGTCCGCCCGGCCCGGGCGCTCACGCCGTGGACGACCTCGCCTGCCGGCGCTGCGCCGCGACGGAACGCAGCACTCCGGCCCCGGCGATGAGGAAGCCGGCGCCCATCAGCATGCAGACCCAGTAGAAGACGGACGGCAGCGGATCGGCCCCGATGAACAACGGGGTCACGGTGGCGAGAGTGGCCACCGCGCCAATCAGGAAAACAATCGCGCCGATCCGGACCAGCAGATCCCCTGCCTGGGGAGTTTCGTCAGACACAGGACCAGGGTAAGTCCGGGCCAGAAGCGCGGGGGAACCACCCGGCGACGTCTTGTCACCGGGCACCGGACCATTAGCCTTGGGGGGTGGCGGGTCAGGTGGCCCGCTGCACTGCTATCCAGAGCTGTTTTTTCCCGCAGGAAACACCGTAACCAGACCCCAGTGGTCTTCCGACGAGTACGAGGACGAGGACAGACGTGCCTACCGGCAAGGTCAAGTGGATTCACTAAGCACGCATGTCTTAGGGTGGCGATCATGCAACCCAACCTGCGCTACCTCGCAGCCCTCCGGCTGTCCTCCGACTCCGACGAATCGACCGCCATCGTCCGGCAGCGTCGAAGCATCCAGCACCACCTGAGCGCCCCCCATGTCGCCGGCCTCCTCGTTGGCGAAGCCGAGGACACCGACGTGTCCGGCGGCCTCTCCCCGTTCAAGCGCCCGAAGCTCGGCAAGTGGCTGACCAACCGCCAAGACGAGTTCGACGTGATCATTGCCGCCAAGCTCGACCGGCTCACGCGAAGAGCACTTCACTTCAACGAGCTGCTGAAATGGTGCAACGATCACGGAAAATTCATTGTATGCGTTGAAGAAGGATTCGATCTTTCCACCGGGCCCGGAAAGATGATGGCCCAGATCACGGCTGTCTTCGCCGAGGCCGAGTGGGACACCATCCAGGCCCGCATTCTCAACGGCGTACAGACCCGCCTCGAAAACAAGAGCTGGCTCGTGGGCGCGGCGCCGACCGGGTACAAGCTGGTCGAGGCCGAAGGTGACCGCCGGAAGATCATTGAGCGGGAAGAGTCCTACTGGCCCGTGGTCGAGGACATCAAGAATCGGATCAGGGAAAAGAAGCAGACTACCCACAAGATCGCCAAAGAGTTCAACGAAGCAAAGATCCTCACCTGGAGTGATCATCAGCGGGTCCTCAAAGGCAAGGAGCCCAAAGGCATCCTGTGGCAGGCCACGATCATCAACAAGATGATCCGCTCGCCATGGTTCGCCGGGATCTACACATACAAGGGGGAAGCCGTCCTCAACGACGACGGTGAGCCGTACGTCATGCCGACACAGCCCCACGCGACCATGGAGGAATGGTTCGACCTCGTAGACCGCATAGCACCCGCCGAGAAGGAAGAGGGAGAAACCGTGACGCGGGCCGCGAAGAGCCTCCTCGCCGGGGTCGCGAAATGCGGTGAATGCGGCGCCTCGCTCGCCCGAGTCAACACTTCCGGAGCGAAGCGCAAGGACGGCACCCGAGCACCGTCAAGATCCTTCTACCGGTGCACCAACCGATTCCGCGGGGGGACATGCGAGAAGGGCGCCTACATCGCGTGTGAAGAACTCGACCGGGTCGCCGAGGACATCATCGTCAGCAGCGTCGGCCAGTGGGACATGTACGAGCGGGCCGGCGCGGGCCCCTCGAACAAGAAGGAGCTGGAAGCCGCCGAAGCTCGCCTGACCAAGCTCGAAGCCGACTTCCTTGACGGCAAGTACGACGGGGAAGGGCAGGAAGACTCCTACTGGCGGATGCACAAGGCCCTGTCCGGCAAGGTGCAGGCCCTCAAGAGGGCCGAGGAGGAGCGCAAGAGTCCGGAGATCAAGGCCACCGGCCGCAAGTACGCAGAGGTCTGGGCGGAGAAGGATGAGCACGACCGCCGGGACTTCCTCCGCGAGTACAAGGTCACCATGTGGGTCTGGCGTGACTGCCTGCCGAACATGACCCGCGGCAACCGATCCGGCGCCGTGCTTGACCTCGGAGAGATCGGCCGCATCGCCGAGGAACTGAAGCTCGTCATGCCGGAGGCGGCTGACTGGCTCTGGCACGGCTGGAACGTCCCCCAGCACTGGGCATCCCCCCACCTGCTCGAAGACCCCGAGTTCCGAGAGCTGATGGAACAGACTTACGGCGCGGCCGAGCTGCCCAAGGTGCTTCAGGAGCGCTTGGAGAAGTACAAGAAGGAACGCGAGAAGCGAGAGACCGCCGAGCAGACCGCGTAACTGATCGAGTGGAACCCCCGGCACGGTGGATGCGTCGGGGGTTTCACGTGTCGGCGGGCGAGCACGGCTGGCGGAGCAAGCGAATGATTCATTCATCGACCGACGGCGGGCTGGACTGCACCTATCTGTGCTCGGCGAGTCGCGTGCGCAGAGACTCCGCCAAGTCGTCTGCCACGCCGGCCAGCTCCGGGTACGTGTCGGAGACCAACATCAGAAGGCGCCTCACCGCCTTCGCCTCGCCCGCGGTGGTGAGTGCCAAGCGCGGCCCGGACTCGGCTGCCATGCCAGCCAGCCGAGATGCAGTCTCTCGCGCGTCGGGGAGGAGGCGGGGCGCATTGCCGAGATGCCCGACCTGTATAGCCATACCGCCTATGCGGGCGCCGTCTCCGATGATGTTGTGCACAGTCATGGCCACAAGATCGCACAACCGGCCGGCGAGGGGAACATCAGAGCCCCGACCGCACGTCTCGGGGGAAGAACGCGCGGCCGGGGCCGTCGGTGGCAGGCTGGCCAGTCAGTCGCGGGTGCGGAGCATCTGCGCGCGTCGGGGGCGCCATGCCATGGCGTCGTTGATGGCGTCGGAGATGGTCAGCTTCGGTGCCCATTCCAGTGCTTGCATGGCGCGGGTGTTGTCTGCGCAGAACCCGGCGACATCACCGGGGCGAGTCGCGGCCTCTGTGACGTCAAGGGTGCGCTTGGTCGCCGCCTGGAAGGCGAGGGCCATTTCTCGGACGGTGGTGCCGTGGCCCGTGCTGAGGTTGAGGACGTTGTAGCCCTCTTCGGTGGGCACGGAGTCGAACCGCTGTAGAAGGGACACGTGGGCCTGTGCGAGGTCCCAGATGTGGATGTAGTCCCGCAGTCCGGAGCCGTCGCGGGTAGGCCAGCCTGTACCGGTGATGGTGAACTGCCCGTCCCCCTCGGCTGCACTGATAAGGCGGCCGAGAATATGGGTGGGCGCGTCGATCTGGAGCCCCGTCCTCAGCTTGGGGTCGCTGCCGATCGGATTGGCGTAGCGCAGCGCCACCGCCGTGAGCGCGCCCGTGCGGGCCACGTCCCGCAGGAAAGTCTCGACGATGGCTTTGGTCTGGGCGTAGGGGCTTGAGGGGCTGATCCGGCTGCCCTCCGTGACCTCGGTGGTGTCCCCGGCGTAGACCGACACGGACGAGCTGAAGGCCAAGCGGCGGCAGTTGTTGCGGATGAGGTGGGCAGTGAACTCCACCGTCTTGCTGACGTTCTCGCGGTAGTACCGCACCGGATCAGCGACGGACTCGGGCACGACGACCAAGGCGGCACAGTGCACGGCCGCGTCGATGGGGTGCTCGGAGAAGATCCGATCGATGAGCGCGCCATCGGCGACATCGCCCTCGTAGAAGTGCCGGCCAGTGGTGAACTCTCGGCGGCCGGTGATCAGGTTGTCCAGGATGACGGGTTCGATCCCCTGGTCGGTGAGTGCGGAGGCGATGGTGCTGCCGATGTAGCCGGCGCCTCCGGTGATGAGTACGGTCATGATCCGATCCGTTCTGTGGGGTCGAAACTTCCAGCGCAGCGGAAGCCGGTTTGGACGCTGCTGTACCGCTGATCGCCCGCGAATCGCTCGGCGGTGCGGCACTGGTAGCGGTAGTGCATCCAGCTACCGCCGCGCGCGGTGCGGTACCGCTCTTTGATGTGGTCATAGAGCGCGCCGTACGAGTGATCGGGCTGGTAGGGACGGTAGAGGCTGCCCGTCCACTCCAGGACGTTTCCGGCGAGGTCCATCACTCCAAAGGGGGATGCGCCGTCAGGATGCGATCCCACGCGGGTGGTGGTGGGCGCACGATGGCGCATGTGGTGAGTGCTCCACCATTGGCGCCAGGAAGCAGCGTCAGTGATGGGGGAGGAGTCGTTCCAGTGTTCGGCGCAGTTGCAGGCGTCGGAGGCCCAGCGGTCGCCCCAAGGCCACGTGCGGAAGGAGCTGGGACCACGGGCGGCGTACTCCCATTCAGTTTCCGTGGGCAGCCGCAGGTGTGCCCACGTGGCGTAGGCGTCTGCGTCGGCGGCGCACAGGTGGATGGCCGGATGGTCGGGCACCTCATGCCAGCGCCAGCGCGGTTCCGCTGCCCCGGCTGGGTAGCGCCAGCTTGCACCTGGACGCTCCTCCCAGAACTCCGCCCCGTAGACCAGTCCGAATCCGCGCTGCTCTGCCTCGGTGACGTAGCCGGTGACGGTGGCGAACTCGGCGAACTGGCGGTTGGTGACCGGGTATCGACCGATCGCGAACGGAGCCACTTCGACTGTGGCTGTGGGGGTCTCGTCCTCGAACCATGACCGGTTCAGATGCTGCTCTGCGTCCAGTTGGTTGAGTTGGGCCGTGGTGCTGCCCCGCAGTAGCACGCCAGCGGGAATCGGAACGAGGTCCACGGTCAACCTCCAGCCAAGGCTGGGACGACGAGAACCGTCTGGTCGGCCGTCAACAGGGTGCGAGGGATGTCCGCGCGCCCCACGATGGCCCCGTCAACGGCCACGTTGAGCCAGGAGGCCACGACACCCGGCGTGCTGAAGACACGGCCCCTCAGCGCCGGGAACCGGTTGGTGAGGATTTCCAAAGCACTGAGCACGGTGGTGGCTTCGACCTCCACCACAGTCGTTTCACCGATCACGGTGCCCCAAGCATCGGGGACTTGGACGTTGGGCATTGGTACCTCCCGCGGAAGAGAGGGGTGGAGGCCCGCCCCCTGCCGAGTCCCGCGGCCAGGGCAAGGGGGCGGGCGTCTGTGGGCTAGCCGGTGCTCGGCTTGCCGGTGAGGCGTTCGCGCATCCGTTCCACCAGCTCAGCCCGCTTGGCTTTCTGGTCTTCGGCGGCGCGGCGGTCCTTGGTCACGATGGCGTTTCGAGGGTCAGCCTTGGCCGCGTGGCACGGGCACGGCTTACGCATAGTCGTCCTCCGGGTCTGGGAGGCGTAGGCACGCTTCGCAGTTCACGGCGCGACGCCAGGTAGTGATCTCGTCGTCGGCTGTCCCGGAATCGCACAGGGGGCGGTGTTTGGGTGGATCTTCGCCGACCACGCGGGCCTTGTGGACGGTGAAAACGTCTTCTCCGACCGTGACGCCGAACATGCCGTGTACGCGGGTCACCGCGCGGCCCTGCCCTTCTTGGACGCAGGAGCCGGGCGGTCGTGGTCGGGGTGCCGATCAATGAGGACACGGCAGTCCGCGGCCTTGGATCGGTCGCCTGATGCAACGGCGGCGTCGAGGTCGCGGGTCAGCTTCTGGCAGCGGGGGCAGTTCATGGTGGGTCCTGAATGGGGGGGGAGGAAAGGGCGGAAGTGGGGACGGTCAACCATGAGGGCGAAGAGAGACTTCCTGTCCCAGGTAGTCGACGGGACGGGCGACATCTATGGAGGAGTCGATGCCAACGGGGGGCCGGCTCCTGAAGATCAACGTCTTGCCGCCACCACTCCTGTACCGCATGTCGGCCACCTGGTGCCACATGTCAATGAGCACCCAGTCACCGACCCGGACGTGGTCCGGTGTCAGCACCATGCGCGCCGTACCGCGCGGCAGGGCAGGCCCTCGTTTGCCGTGATCGTCCGGCGAACCCACTGCTTCGTCCTTTGGCTCTTATAGCGGGATCTTGGTAGTTGGGGAGGTCCGCCCCTGCCCCTGCCGGCTCCGGGGGAGAGGCAGGGGCGGGCGTTACGGGGATGAGGAACGGAGCCAGACGGCTGCGAAGAACGCTCCGATGGCCACAGTGATCAGGAACAGGAAGACTTCCTCGGCGGCGGCGCGGCGCTCAGACGACTGACGCCCCTGCGCCGCTGGTCCTGGCGGTCCTGGAGGTTCTTCAACTCCGCCTTCTGTGCGGTAGTGGCGAAGCGAACGGTCTTGGCGTCTACCGACCACGAGAGACCAGAGGGGCGTACCAGCGTGAGTACCGTCCCCTCGGCCGACTCCACGGTGCCTGTGCGGTCCTTCGAGCAATCCCTGACCACATCCCCCACTTCGTAGAGGGTCTTGTTCATCGAAGTTGCTCCCTCTCAGGTAGTCGTCGAACGGGGCACGGAGCTGGAGCTGCTGGCCTGACGGTGCGGATGCGCGGATATCTGGCGGTTCACGTGCTGCACCGTGGCCACACTGCCGATCCCGCGGGCCCTCGTGCGCTGGTTGTCGAGAGCGCGACATATGTTGCAGCCCTCGACGGGTACCGGCTCAAGAGTGGGAAGCGCCAAGGCAATCGGGCCGGACACAGCATGTCTGCTCGACATCTTGAACTGCCCCTCTGCATCGCTTGTACCGCTTGCGCAGCCTGGCTAGTTGACCTACTGACGAACAGGTAACCGCGCCTTAGCGGACGGCGGTACGGTACGTGCAACGTGGCGACTTAAGAACCTTAAGAATCGACCCAGGCCGGGGAGATGAAGGCAGTGAGCAAGATCGTCAACAACGAGATGCTGGCCCGCCTGCTGGCCGAGGCTGATTGGACCTACAGTCAGCTCGCCATGGCGGTGAATCGGGCTGGCACAGAGACCGGCAAGCCTCTCCGGTACACCGCGGTGTCTGTGCACCAGTGGCTCAACGGGGGCAAGCCACGCAAAAATGTGCAGCCGCTCGTACGTGAGGCGTTCGCCCGCAGGCTCATGCGTCCGGTGACAATGACCGAGCTGGGCTTCGAAGAGTCCCCTGCACCTTCCCGCACCATGGACACAGTGGAAGGACTCGTGGACCTTGGGAGGCGCGACATGGACCCGACGCGAAGGGGTGTGCTCGGGGCAAGCCTGTTCTCCGTGGCACTGACCATCCCGGCCTGGCATGACGTCGTTGGCAGGGCTGAGGCGGTCCAATCCGGGCGCAGCTCGCGGATCGGCTGGGGGGAGGTGGACATGGTGATAGCGATGACCGACAAGCTGTCCGAGGTGGACGACCAGTTCGGCGGCCGACATGCACGCCCCATGGCCGCTTCCTTCCTGGTGAACACTGTTTCGGCCTACCTCCAGGCTGACGCTCCGCAGGAGGTGCGGGAGGGGATGCTGTCCGCAGCCTCCGACCTGTGCTACCTGACTGGCTACATGGCTGTGGACGAGGGCTACCACGGTCTGGCTCAGCAGTACTACCTCAAAGCTCTGGAACTGGCCGGCCACGCCAACGACCACCTCACGTACTGCACGACTCTCCGCGGGATGAGCCTCCAGGCGGTCGATCTGGGGCACGGGCAGCGTGCGGTTCGACTCGCTGACGCCGCTGCCGCGGCTTCCCCGCACGCCGGCCCTCGGATGCGGGCTTTCCTTGCCGGCCAGCAGGCGCATTGCTATGCGCAGATCGGTGAGAAGCACACGGCTGTGCGATACATGGCCGAGGCCGAGGTCGCGATGGAGAAAGCAGAGTCGAAGGAGAAGGCTCTCGGGTCGTATGACCCCTCCTCCCTCTACTACCACATCGCCCAGGTGAAGTTCGAGATGGGTGATCTGGCCGGCTCGGTGGAAGCCATGGTCGAATCAGACCGTCTGTGCTACCAGGTCTACCGCAGGAGTCGGGTGAAGCACCGGCAGATGATTGCGGAGAGGAAATTGTCCATCGGGCACCTCGAAGAAGCCTGCGCAGCGTGGACCTTGGCCCTAGATGAGTACCCGATGGTGCAGTCAGGGCGCTGTGATGCTCGGTTCCGCGAAATGGCGGCCCTCCTCAAGCCCTATTCGAAGCACGGGGCAGCGAAGGAGCTGTTGGACCGGTACAAATCGTTGCCAGAGGCCGTCAAGGTATAGGCCAGTACAAGCCCCCCCTCTCGAAGGAGGGGGCTTACTGCTTCCTGGGGTGTCTCAGGAGGTGTATATAACCCCCGGCATAAAGTATGTAGGTGTGATAGCGGGGCGAACAGTACGGCATCTCGCCCAAAAGTTGCCCATTTCACACCAATGATTCATTCATGCGGCCCCCGCCGCGCCAGGTTCGCGCCAACGAGCCCCAGGAACGGCCTTGAGGGCCCCTCTCGGGCGCCTTTTCGGCATCGGACACCCTTCCCTCGGCCTACCGCCGGCCAGGCCGCCGAGAGGCCACTGAACGCTTCATACCCGTACGCGGCCGGAGGAACCCACCCCCGGTGGGTCCTCATGAGGTAATGAAAGGTATTACCCCCGTGATGCACAGGCAGACGCAATGATTCATTCACCCATTGCCCTTGAGGGAATCGCATACCGAAAGACTCCAGCGGTAATGACGAGATACCTATTTGGGTCACGCGTGAATGCATTTGCGACACAACGGCAATAAGTCATTGCGGCCGAATGAATGAACCATTAGCGCCTATCGGGGCGCTGCATAACGGAGTGCCTTACCTTCGTCACTCAGAGTTGATCTGAGACACACGCGAGTGCGGTAACAGTTCCATAACGAATGGTTCCGTCGGGACCGCCACTCAAGCAAAGACTAGGCAAAATGCGGCGGGTGAGTCATGGCGCTATGTGATGGCAATGCGACTGACGGTAGTGCCTGAAGCGGGTAGAAGTGATACGTCTCACTATGTTGCCTATTGATTAGAGGGCCGTGAATGTGCAACGCGCGTCTTCCTTATGTACGCGCGAATGCGTGTGCATCATGCGTGCCTAACCACAAGTTGAACTGAGACGCGAAACCACGTAATGTTCTTCCTGTCAGCCCCACGGGGCAGGCACCCGGAGGAAAGCCCCAAGGGGGCGATTACAAAGGCAGTGCTGGCGACTTGATAACTCAATAGTGGACGGCGATAGAGGCTAAAGCCTCTGGGCCTCTGCCTGCCGGAATGAGCGGCTTTTAGGTGCGACACCGGGCAGAGGTGCGAGAGTGCCGATTAACGGTGCTCAAAATGGCACACAGCTACCGAAAGGGCGATACATGGACTGTTCAGTCTGTGCCGCGTGGGGGATAACCAAGTCTGCCGAATTTCAGGGGTATTGGGATGACGGCAGGGAATGCCTCATGTGTGCTGGATGCAAGAATGCCGGTGCCGGGCGCGGTAAAGGTGACCCTGTAGCGCTCCCTGACGGGCGTTCGCTACTGGACCCCTTTTTTTCCCACAAAAGTTGATTTGAGACGCGAGGTATAGCAATGACGATGACGAACACCAACTACTACGAGGCCATCATCTCGAATGGTGGCCTCACCTTCTCTCCAATGCGTCCGACGCCCGTTAGTGGCTACATGGTGAGCGTTGCGGGCAGTGAGCGCACTTTCCCTCTGCACTCGTTCAGCGTTTCCGACCTGAACAAGTACATGCACGAATACCTTGACCGGGTCGTGTACGAATCGATGTTCTTCGGAGCCTGGATAGACGGTGATCTCGTGTACCTGGATCTGTCTGTGAACATCGCCGATCGCAATGCGGCGGTAGTGCTAGGGCGCATGGAATCCCAGCTCGCCATTTACGACGTGACCAATGAAAAGGTGATCTCCCTGTGAGTAAGCGAAAGACGCTTATTGAGCCTGCGATGATCCTTTTCCTTGTCATAGCGGCTTTCGCTGGCGGTTTCTCCTTCGGGGGGTACGTCCAGCATGAGGACGACGCGAGAAAGCTCGCCCCCGTCATTTCTCGAAATGAGGACGAGTGTTTTATCCGGGAGAACTTCCCTGGCATACCTGACGCCCCGGAATGGTGCAACGACTGATTGAACAGCTTTGGCCGGGCCGGTGTGTTCACACCGGCCTAGGCCATGGCTGGTCACTCGACCAACACCACCAAACGAAAGGAATGGCCATGCGTATTCGCGTAGTGGACTCGCACGACTACCTCACGCAGGAGGAGAAGCACATCACCGCAAATGAGGTCTACGGAGCGCTTCGAGAGGCGAAGGGCCCGCATAAGCGGCTGTTCATCAGCCTCGATAAGGGGACCACCCTTGAGCGCCTGGACTCCACTAAGGGGCGCAAGATCTACGGCCCCGCATGGGTGCATGTCAGCGCCTTTGCCGACGGCAGTATTGAAACGGTGGTGCGGTAGTGAGAAAGGAACCACTCAAGGTCAGCGGGAACAAGGAATATCCGATCACGTTGACCGATGAAGATTGGTCGACACTGGCTGCCGTGATCGTCATTCAGCGGAGACGTTCACGATATGCCCGGGAGATAGACCAGCTTGGTGGCGCATTCACCGCGATTGTGCGGGGGCGCCGGGACGGAACCGTTTGGCTCCGGGGCAGCGAACTGCACTGGATCGGTGCCATGAATGCTTCCGGGCATCGGTATTCCGATGACGTGGAACGCATCAAATGCGAGATTCTTTCTCAGCTCGAATCGGTGGAGGCATGACAATGACGCACTTCGGAGATCTGCACGCGGCTCAAAGGAACGTCAAGCGGGCCGATTGGGGGTTCAGTGCCCTCAAGCAGTACGCAGCGCTTCCGGGTGTCGGTGAAACCGGAATAGACGTACCCACGGTATACGACGTGCGGGATGAGGACTTCATTGACATGGCGCAGGCGCTAATGAGCGCACTACTTCACGCTGGGCGGGAGCTTGGTCTGAACATCGAACAAGACATTGTCAACGGGGGCCTCTCTCGCTTCCATGAGGAGACCGAAGAGGAGTGGGCCGAAGAGGGCAGGGCGGAAATCGAACTCTTCCGCAGCAACGGTCAGGAGGACCTGGAGAGGAAGTTTCTGATGGAGGAGTACGCCAGTGTCTGAAATTGCTGGGCCCGTAGCTATCACCATACCCGCCACGCTGCTGGACCAAATCCTAGAAATCCACCACGCTCGCGATGAGGACATGACCGACCGCTACGACTACTACGACAATGCCGATAGTGCCGTGGAACTTGTCTCGGAACTCGCTGAGCTGATCTTTGAGGGGACGCTCAATGTCTGATTCAGCCTCCAACGTGCTGCGAAACGCACGCAAACAGATAGAGGACCACGAGGCCGGATGGCTGGCGACGCTCCGCGAAGAGGTCCCGTCTTACGACCCCGATGAAGGATACGCCGACGACCATGAGGTTTGGCGCATGGACGAAGTTCAGAGGGACCAGGCTTTCGCAGCTCAAGAACTGCTGCGCGATCTCCTGACCGAATTCCGAAAGGTAGCAGCATGACCACGGACGCATACGTACTCGAAGAGCACCCCGTAGACCTTTCCGCCCGCGAATTCTGGGTAAACACGGACGGTGGCGTACGGCACACTCTCGAATTCCAAGAAGGTCTGGACCGGCAAGGAAGCATTGAGGTGGTGTGGTCCTCGGAATCCCGTGACCGCATTGCGTGGGAGTCACGAAGCGCTATTGAGATCTCCCTAGCTGACGCACGCTTCATGATCTCCGCGCTTTCGGTCCTGGTGGCCGAAGCGGAAGAAAAGGCCATGGCCTCTCAGCACTGACGGGCCTTGCCTGGGGCCGCTCGACCGTGCTCTTCGAGCGGCCCTTTGCATGGCCTGTCAGCCTGACAGGCAGAACTGAGAAAGGAAAGCCGTGCATATCGCCTGCGAAAAGGACCCGTCGCACTGGTCCAGTGTCCACGTGGTCACCGCCCGGCCCGACGGGCGCGGAATGCGAATCACTGCCCATGTGTGCGCCGATTGCCTTGATCACTGGGTGGCCGAGCTGAGTAGGCAGGACGGGCATCAGCTCATGTCGTACCGCTCGCTGGATGACAACTGCCGTCCGTACGGGCTGTGTGAGATTCAGGGGAAGCGCAATGCCTAAGATCACCATCCGTGCCGGGCAGTGGGAAGAGGACCGCAGCCGCATACGGGTCCGCATGTGGCGTGAGAGTGAGGAAGCCCCCTTCGTAGACCTCGTTTTGGGGGAGTGGCGCCAGCAGCTCTACCGGGAGATGCCCGCTACGACGCTCACCTTCCTTGCGGAAGAGCACGGCGTTACCAACCCGCCGAAGCGGTACCGCAAGGACTACCACAACGATTACAACATTTTCCTTTACGACCTTGTTGGGGAGTGTGAAGCATGAGCGGCTGGCGATACGAGGTCTGGGTGTGTGACACCGGCTATCGGAAACCGGCAGACCACGACGGGTCGTGTGGGGCGTGGAAGCGCGCGGGCATCCACTGGAACGCGAAGTGGTTCAACGCCTTCGAGGAGGCGGCCCTCCACGGTCACGCGCTTGTGGAGGCCATCCCGGTCGGCATCGATCCGGGCTGGAAGCCTCACACCGCCTTTGAGCACGTCCACGGTGGCGGCCTCTGCAAGGGCTGCTGGGACAAGCACATGAACACGCACACCGAGCACGTTCTTGAGGACGTTACGGGGTGGTGCCGCCCCTGTCTGGACGTGGAAAAGAGGCGGGGCCCGCTGACCCGGACCCCGGATGGTCGGGTGTTCATGTGCGAGGACTGCCGGGCGGCCTTTCGGCGCCACCATGAAGGGTGCGCACGCGGCGAAGGCCGCGACCCCGACCCGCGTCTGTACCGGCCCGTCCTGGATGTGGCCCGCGAAGACGCGGGGGCGTGACGGACATGGGCAAGGGCTCGACCAAGAGCGAAGTACGGCACTTCCAGACGCTCGATGACGGGCGTATCGGGTGCTGGTTCTGGGGCTGCGGTGACCCCGCAACGCGGTGGATCGATATGGAGCGGTACGGCATTCGCCGCTGGCTGAGCACGGCCTACTGCGACGACCACGGCGACCGTGAGCACGCCGATTTCCACCACACCTACCGCGTACGGCAGATCAAGGAGAACCCCAGCAAGTGAGCACGGCCACCAGGTGGATAGCCACCTTCAACGAATCGATCGGTCGGCTGGACATCATCAGCTCGGACCATCCTGAACCGGTCCACACGTGGCGTCGCCGTCAGGACCACATCCACGCGATTCAGACCCTGATCCTGTGGAGCTGGGAGCGTCCGGAGCGCGGCTTCCGCACCGCGGCCCTGTGGGAGCGCCTGGACGGCGGCCTCCTGGTCGCCGACGCCTGGCCCATCCGGATCACCGTGGAGGACCGATGAGCCTGACCAAGCGGTACATGGAAGACCTGTCGACGCTCACGTGGAGGGCGCACGAGGCGGCCGGCTGGGAACGAGGGGTGGACCGGATGACGGCTTTGAGTGAGGTGTTCAGCGCCTGTGGGGAGGCGGCCACGGCCTACCAGGACCCCGAGCGGGTAACGGTCGCTTTCGTCCGGGAGGTCACCAACTCCTACCTGGACTCCCGCACTCGGATTCGGGAGCTGGTGGCCGCATGATGCGCAAGACACTCCCGTCGGGCCTCCAGGTGAACCCGCTCGGCCGCTGCGCCGATAGCTTCTGCCCCCGCGACGCGACCCTGGTCACCACTTTCATCTCCAAGCGGGGTACGTCCCCAGTTGGGCCGGTCGGGTACTGCGCCCTTCACGTCGAAGCGCGGTTCGTGGATGACGAGACGTACGAGTGGCGACTCGCGAACTATGCGGGGCACGGTGTGGGGCCTCGCGTCTACCCGCGCAGCTCTTATGAGATTCGGGAGCCGAACGAGGTCGAGGCCGCCGAGCTGGCGCACGAGCGGGCGGCCGAGGAGCGGTGGACGGCTGAGGGCCGGATCGGGGAGTACCGACGAATAGTCGAGCTGCACTCGGCCTCGAAGGTCGACGGGATGTTGGTGGATGCGTTGACCGCTGCTGCGTGTGTCGCCCTGCATGACGCGCTGAACGAGAAGAGCCGGGCCCGGTGGCTCGCCATGCCAGTAGCCCAGCAGTGTGAAGTAGCCGTTCGGCTCACGATGCGAGCGGCCGGATGAATGGGGAAGCAGGAATGACAAAGACAGAGGCAGCACGGATCAGGGGGCTGGTCGCCAACGCCCACGAAATATGGGTCGCTTGGTCACCTACGACCTTGGTGGCGACCGCGATGCGGTCGCTGCTGTGGGACATCGACCACCCGGCGCCCGAGGACCAGACCCCCGAGGTCTACTGCCAGTGGCTCGACACGGTCGAGCCGCGGTGGCCCGAGGGAGATTTCATTCACCCCCGCGAGGTCGCGCGCCTCAAGGCCGCGTGCTGGGAGTTCCACGGAGAAGGACGTGTCCCGGAGGAAGAGGAGACAGGGGAGAGCGCCAGTGAATGAATCGACGGTCACGTACCACTGGGCCCTGATCGAGTACGGCGACGAGAAGCGCGTCCAGGTCTTCAAGACGGCCAAGGGCAGGGGTTGGGCCGAAGCCATCGCATGGCGGTGGGGCCGCTGGAACCTGTCATCAGCAGCCATGACGAAGGCGACGGTCCGGTACCTCGGACGGTCGGAACCGCGGGTGCAGTACTAACCCGTGCGCAACTGAACAGCTCGAACGAACCCGCGGCCACTGAGTGAGGGGCCGCGTTCTTGGTGCCCGCTGACAGCGGGTGCCTTTGGTGAGGGCCAGGCCGGTGGATGACCTGGCCCTTCGCCATGGGTGCTCGACAGAGAGGAGAAGCACATGAAGTCGCTTTGCCTGGGGTGCAAGGCCAAGGAGGAAGAACGGGAGGCCGTGACAGTCGTCGCGGTCGGCCATGCAGCGTGGGACGTGTGCAAGGCGCACGCCGACCGGTTCACCGGATACCTCGCAGAAGTCTTCCAGACGGACGGCAAGGCCCCACTCGTGGAGGAGCGCGGCTCAGTCGTCGTGACCGGAACGATCCCCGGCTACGAGCCGGAGGCGGCCCGCCTGGCGCTGGAGAACAGCGGCTACCGGATCACCGGACACGTCGAAAAGGACACCGAGTTCATCGTCTGCGGCATCCGCCCGGCCCCGCACAAGGTGAAGGAAGCGGAGGCGGCCGGCACGGCGTGCCTGGACGCCACCGCGGCCGGCCGCTTCCGCGAGGCCGTGGCCACCAACCAGTGGAAAGCCAACGACCCGCTCCCCGAGGTCGTAGCAAAGAAGACGGCCGAGGACGTGAAGGCCCAGACGGAGGCTGAGGAGAAGTGGCGGGAGGAGAAGAACCGCCGCTTGGCCGAGTCCCGAGTGCAGTGGGCCCAGGAGCGCCAGGAGAAGGACGCCGAAGAGATCCGGCGACTCGCGAAGAAGGCACTCCCGCCCGAGTTGACCGAAAGCCAAAAGATCCGCGCCTGGGCGAAGGAGCACGGCTACGGGCCGCGCGACCGCGGTGCCATCCCCGCTCACATCCGTGAGGCGTACCGACTCGCCACCGCTGGCCAGGAAGCGCTTTCGGTGGTGACGGGATGAAGGAGTTCTACCCGGAACGCATCTGTGCCGTCTGCCGCGAGGACCTGGACGAGCTGGAGATCGCGTACGGCGACTGCCCGGTGTGCGAACAGTTCGTCTGCGAGGGCTGCGACGACGGCTACGACCCCACCACAGGACAGATGGTCTGCCCTGACCACGCGGCCGACCCGCGAGCCAAGAACTGCACAGAGTGAAAGGCGCCAGCCATGCGTGAAGGCATCGAGATACCCGACATCCGTCGACTACCGCGGCGGGGCGACCGATGGGACGAGTCACGTTCCGCGGGCGAGTCAGCCGCTCGGCGCTCGGAACCGGTTCCCGCTCGCGAGATCCGTGGTGGATACCAGGTCATCGGTTTGGCCGCCAACCCCTCGCGCCACCGAACCGACGGTTGGCGTGTCGGACAGGTCCTGATCCGAATCAACGAGTCGGGCCTCACCCGCATCGAGATCGGCTTCCACAGCGAATGGCTGGCCTGGGAGGGCGACCCCGAGACCCCCATCCCCGTCTACCGCCGCTGACCAGCACACGGAAGGAATTATGACTACCGCATTTGAACAGATGAAGTACGGGCCGCTCGGCGAGACCGTCGCGGCCAACATCGACCAGACGGAGGGCGATCCGATCGGCGTGTACGCCGCGATGCTCGCCCTGTACTCCTCCGCTTTCGGTGGGAAGGTCTACCTGGAGTCCGGCCGGCCGGTGACCGTGTGGACGGTCCTCATTGGCCAGTCCTCGGCGGGACGGAAGGGTACGGCGTACCGGGCAGCCCGAGCCCTGGTATCTCCCGCGATCGGCGCTTTCCTGGACGCTCGCACCAAGCGGGGCATCAGCTCCGGCCCGTCCTTGGTGAACACCCTCTACTCGATCGAGCTTGAGACCACCAACACCGAAGGAGGCGTTGACGGTCGCGCCATGGTCTTCGAGCACGAGTGGCGCGCCATCCTGAAGCGCAGCCGCAGGTGCCCCACCTTCACGGAACAGATGTGCGTTGCCTGGGACGCCGAGCCTCTTTCCAACGTGACGAAGGGAAAGGGCGGCGCGAGAGACGAGCAGATCGTCTTCGAGCCGAAGATGGGGTTCCACGCTCACATCACGCCGGGCTCGTGGCACCAGTACGTGCGCCAGGAGGACGCGCTTGGCGGCATGTACAACCGGATGCTGCCGGTGCTGACGCACCGCTCGAAGCGCCTGCCGTACGACCACAAACCGACATGGAAGCCTGACCCGCGGCTGAAGGAGGCGTACCGGTGGGCCAACGATAAGCGTCGGACGATGACCTTCACCGCGGAAGCGGGACGCCGGTACGACCAGATTCGGGCGATCATCGATGACAAGCTGGAGTCGATGCCTGAGCATTTGTCCTGCTTCTTCGAGCGGGCCGCCGAACAGGTCCATCGGGTTGCGGCGGTCCTGACCATCCCGGAGCAGAAGACCAAGATCGGCAAGCGTGCTCTTGAGGCTGCATGGGCCTTCGTCCAGTACTCCATGACGAGTGTCGAGAGGCTGGTCACTGAGGCCGAACCCGGTCACGCCAAGATCAAGTCCCTCCCCGAGGCCATCCGCGACGTGCTGGAGCGCAACGGCGGAGAGGCCACTTCCACCCTCATGCTCCGGTCGCTCCAGGCTCGGACGAACGCCCAGGGGCTCAGGGAGCAGGTCGATCAGATGGACGACGTGGAGTACTACCGAGGCAAGTCTTCGACGGCCGGCCCCAAGCCCGTGATCTACCGCTTCACCACGGAGGACAGCCCCACCGCGGTAGAGAACGAGAGCGATGCCCCGGAGCAGCGGCCCGTGCTCAAGGTTGTGGCGGAGCCGAAGGTCAGGAAGCCAGCCCCGAAGAAGGTCGTCGTCCCCCAGCCGAAGGTGGCGCCGACGGCCTCATCTGACAACCCGCTCTTTGCTCTGCTGTGACACACCGAGTACGGAAGCGCCCGGAGGGGCGTTACCAGTGCTTGCGGTGCCGGGCCGCCTTCCTCACCAGGGAGGCGGCCTCTGTCTCTCGCTTCGCCTGTCCGGGCGAGGCCCTGGCCCATGGGCCCGAAGGCTTCCGCGAGCACCTGGTGTTCCCGCGGGACCTCGACCGGTCCTGCGCGGCGTGGAACTGCCCCGACCCGGACGGCCAGGAGCACTACCACGGACCTGAACCGTGGTGTGACGAGCTGCTGTGCCGCCGGTGCGGCCACGGCTGCGACTGCGACGTGTGCGCAGGCGAAATCCACGCTCCCGGCCTGCTCGTCCTGGACGACATCCCGGAGCACGAGCTGAGCCAAACAGTCAAAGGGAGAAAGAAGAAGGAAATGGATGAACTAGACGATCTTCTGGCCGAGTTCAAGGTCGGGGACTACGTGAGAGCCAAGGGCGTGGACACCCGCGGGCACGCGGTGACACGGGTCGGCACGCTCCTGGCCGAGCCCAAGAAGGTCACCGCTCAGCGCAACGGCACGCCCGCGAAGGGGCGACGCCTGTTCGTCGGGCTGGCCGGCACCGACCCGGCCGAGCGATCCACCTGGACGACGATCTTTCCGGACTCAGGATCGGTCGAGCGTACGGAGGAGCCGAAGAGCGGGCAGTGGTCGAACACCGAGCTGCGAGAGTTCCCGGGCATCAGGACAAGCAACCATGGACACCGGATGTACTTCGGAGGCAAGGGCGGCAAGCGGTCGGTCGAGCCGGCCGAGCCCGTGGTCCTCGCAAGTGTCTCCTACGTCGGCGACGGACGGTACGAGATACGCGACGCCGACAACGGCGAGGTGCTGCTGACGTGCACCCTCCAAAGCCGTATCTGGTGGGCGCCGGCCAGCCCGGTCCCGCCCGAGCCCCAGGTTCCGGCTCCGGTGTCACACCCCGCGGCTACTGTGAAAGAAGACCTCGGCAAGCCCGTACATCATGTGCGAACCGGGGAGCTGGTGGGCTACCTCACGCACAAGCAGTTCACCCCCATCGACAAAGTGGAGCAGTGATGAGCGACGAGACGACCGTTGACCCGATGGCCGAGGCTGGCAAGAGGTGGGCGGCGGACGTAGCGGCACGGGCCGGTGCGGTGTTCCCGGTGTTCCACGTCAAGGTGATGGCGGGGGCCACCCGTACGGCGTTCGACTTCTTCTTCCAGAGGCCGAGTGAGTTCGCCGCGGCCCGTGTTCTGATGACCCTGATCGAAGGCGGCCACGAGGTGGTCGTGAAGGAGCACGCCGACAACTGGATTCGGGTGTCTCTCTCGGTCACGAACGATCTCCTCACGCAGTGGGAGAAGAGTGAGGGCACGGATGAATGAACGATTGGACAAGTTGATGGCTGAGGTCTTGGCCGTGTTCGAGGAACACGAGCAGCAGGACAAGAAGCGCAGGGCTCAGGCTGCGCGAGCCTACGCGGCGGACGAGCAGCGAGACTCGCCGGCAGGCACGGAGGCGTGACCGTGAAGGAAGAGCTGGACCTCGTGTGCATCGACTCCCGGCACGGTGGATGTGCCGGAGAGGTGATGTACCGGGAGAGCACGAGTGGAACCCGGGCCACCGCGCCGCGGTGCGACCAGCACCACGCGATGGCGATGGAGCGGGCCGAGAAGCGGACCAGGAGATGTCGATGAGTGAGTACTACGCGGTGTCGCCTGCCGCTGCGACGTTCCTTGTGACGTTCCGTGACGGGTCCTCGACTGAGGTCGAGGCCAAGGAGGTGCACACCGACGAGCACGGTGCGGCGTTCCTGGGCCGGAAGAGCGAACAGCAGGGGAAGGGACTGGTCGCCTTCATCCCTTATGGCGACTTGCGCATGATCCAAGTACTGCCGCAGAGCAAAGTGCAGAAGCGCAAGAAGGCGTCGTCATGACGCCCGGCGAGATGCCGAAGAGGCGGCCGGCACGGATCGTGCAGGGCCGCTTTTCTTCACTCGTCAGCAGGTGGAACAAGGTGGCCGTGCAGTCGGTCGCTGGCGGAACAGAGGGAGCTGCGGAATGAGTATCGAAAACCGACTGTCTCCCGAGGGGCCGAAGAGCGCGAAAGAACTTCGCCACCTTCTGTACGGCGACCACGGGCAGCGCCTGGGGAGGTTCCAGCGGAGCGCCTACGAGCAGCAGCTCGCCGCACTGGACCCGTACTACTTCACCGGGCACGTCCAGGAAGACGAGTACACGCACGACGTGAACGCCGAGCAGCAAGCTCGCTGCGGCGCTGGTCGGGCAGACCTACAGGCGGCAACCGACGCGGATTGCCCGGCGTGCCTGAAGGCCCGCGCCGCACACGACAGCGGAGGCGGAGAGCAGCCCTAGGGGCCTGAACGCAAAAAGCGCCCCTCCCCGACCACATCGGTCGGGGAGAGGCGCTTTCGTTTTACCTTGCAACTGTCATGAACATCGAATAATTCATTCACTCAAGGCCCATCTCTCAACCCTCTGGGCAGTACCCCTACTGTCCGGAAGCTGAATCATTCGCCTTCTCGTACTCGGCGAGCTTGCGGTGGAGGGCTGCAAGCTCGTCGTACGGAGAGGTCTGGTGCAGGGCCTCGCTGGTCTTGCCGTCCTCAACGCGCTGCGCGACCTCGCCCGCGCCCAGGAGGGCGGCGACGATGACGGCGAGGCTGTACCAGTCGATCTCGGACCAGCGTGCGGTGAGGAGCTGCGCCAGGGCCGCCAGGGCGGCGGCGACGCGAGCCGGGTGGGTGCGGAGATAGGTCACGCTGCCTCCTTCGCGGCCGGCTGGCCGGGGACGGTGGTGTCGGGGGTCGGTTCCGCGGTCTGCGGGACGGTCGGCTTCGGGTCCTGAGTCGGGACGGTCGGCTTCGGGTCCTGCGTCGGGCCGGTCGCCGGCGGGGCCGGGCGCGGTGCGGGGCGCGTCCCGCAGCAGTCGCAGGTGCACGCGCACTTGACGATCACCGTGACCTTCTTCTCCGGCTCAGAGGTCGTCGCCTTGGGCGGCGAGACCGGCGTCGGAGCCACCTTCTTCGTCGGCGTCGCGGTCGAGCTGGTGCTCGGCGCCGGAACCTTCGGCTTCCGGACAACCGCGGGGGCGCCCCCCTTCACACGGATCTCCTGACCCGCGGTGATGAGGTTCGGGTTGGTGATCTGCGGATTGCGGGCGAGCAGGGCCGAGAGCGACTGGCCCGTCGCGCGGGCAATGCCGCTCAGGCTGTCGCCCTTTCGCACGGTGTAGAAGTCGCCGGTCGTGACCGTCGGCTTAGAGGCCGGCTTGCTCGGTTCCGGCTTCGCCGGGGGAGCGGTCGGCTTCGACGGCGGGGTGCTCGGCTTGGTCGGGACGTTGATCTCCTGGCCCTCGTCCACCCGGTCCGGGTCCTTGATCTGGGGATTGGCCATCAGGAGGGACGCCAGGGTGACACCCAGGAGCGCGGCGATACCGCCGAGGGTCTGTCCCCGCTTGATCTTGTACTTGCTGCCGCTTGCGGTCGAGTCGCCCGAGCTGGTGGCCGGCGCTGAGGCGGTGGCTGCGAAGGTGAAGCCCAGCCGACCCTTGAGCGCGGGATCCGCGGTGGTGATGCCCTCCGCGTACGCAGGAAGACCGTAGCCATGAACGTACGCGTCCCGGCGGAGCCGCTGACGCTTCATGACCTTGTTTCCATTGGCGTTGTTGGCGAGCGACGTGTTGCCTTCAACCGTGTAGATCCACTGACTGTCATAGGCGTAGCAAAGGCCAGTGTGGGTACTGCCCGAAGTGCCGTAGATAATTTGACTTCCGATAGCGGGGAACTCGCTCCATCGCCCGCGGGCCTTGAACCACTCCATCGCGGTGTAGACACTCGCAGTGCGGGGAAACAGATCCGCGACGCCAGCCTTCATGGCGACCCAGCTCACCCAGGTTGCACACCACGGCTGATAATTACTCCATTCGAGGCCGGGAACCTGACCCGAATACTTCTGGTGGCCGCTCGGCCGCTCACCCGGAGCGCGCTCGGCCTGATAGCCGACCTCTCCGAAAGCAACCGACAGAACCTTGGAAACCTGACTCATGCAGCCCCCTTTCGGGCATAAAAAAAGGCCCCCATCGTGGGAGCCGAGAACTTTCTCTAATGATTCATTCACTCGTACGTGGAGGGCGGGCCGTGGTCGCTGGCTCGATGCCGTTCTGGCGAAGCTGCCAGGCGTAGTCTGCGCTCACGTGCCGGTAGTACTCCACCAGCGCTTGCAACTCGTAGACGGTGTCCTGTAGCTCACCCCGCCACTTCGCGAGATCTTCAATGTGCTCACGTCGCGCGCGGTCGAAAGCATCCCGGCGCTCGATCCACAGCTTGAGGAAGGCGGCGAGTGAAGCGAGGCCGCCCGCGCCGAAAACGACGTTGAGAATGTCGGGTGTGTTCATGGCCCCCCTTAAAGTGTGCCGACCCACCTGATTTCAGCGAAAGATCCCCAGCGGTACTGCCAGCTCACTTCCTCGTTGGCCCACGCGTACTCAGAAGAGGAGTCGCACCTGCTGGCGAACTGGACCTTCGAGCCGGCCTTCAGCTTCTGCACGGTCGAGTGCCCGCCGCACAGGGTGTAGCTGGTGGACTGGGAGGGCGAGATGGTAGCGACAGAGGCCGCAGCAACGGCCTCACCTGTGCCGATCGTCATGTCTACGCCTACTTCGACCCGGAACTGGTGCCGGTTGTCTCCGAGGGCGCTGGCGGTGTTCCAGGCCCCGGACAGGGTGATCCGGTACCGGCCGTCGATGGGCACAACGAACTGCCATGCGGTGTCGGCCTGCATCGTCCAGTCGGCCTTGAAGGTCGGGACCATGCCGGGCCAGGTCTCGTACGACGTGCCGTTCTCCCCCTCTGTGCCCAGAGGGTAGAAGGGGAGAACCGAGTAGGAGCCGCCGGCCATCATCTTCCGCTTCATGCCGACCATGCGAGCAGCCGGCGGATTGCTCAGGAATCGGTGTACATCAGAAATGCGCGAATTCATCTTCGCGGCGTCTTCGATTTCTCGGGGAGCCCAGGACTCAATAACAGGTATGGTCATGGGGCTCTCCCTACCCAGCGCATTTCGAGAAAAGAACGGCCGGGTACATCCCGGCGGCCGAGTATGAAGTCCTTGTCGGCGACTCCGCTCGCTGATACCATGTCACCCTTTTTGAGGTTGATGGTGGTAGCGATCGATCCGATAAAGCGTGCCATGCCGTCCGAAGCGTGCTGGGCTCGTCCAGGACAGTGAGAGGCGAAAGCGCCGTACCCGGTGCCCCACTGGCTGTCCGTAGCTATATTCCGCCCCAGTCGGAAGTGGACGTTATTGGCCTCGCCGTTGGTGTCGATTACTCCACCAAAGGTTACGGCGTAAAGACCATCTTCCGGAGCCCTGAGCCCCAAGAGGGGGCCTGTGCTTCTGGTCATTTCGCCGCCAGTGGTGTCGTACTCGTCGCCGGGACTCGCGCCCTTACCCGGCGGGTAGAGGGGCATTGTCTTCCAGGCGTTGAACGGTAGCCTCCCCCACTCGTAGCAATCAGCCGGATTGGAACCTGCGTAACTGCCGCGCTGAATCATGGTCACCTTGCTGGCCGGCGGACCGTACAGAAAGCGATGCACATTCCGCACGAAAGTGTTCATCGTGTCGGCCGTGACAATTTCCCGCTGTCGCCAAATGTGGACGAGAGGAGTTGCCATCAGGGCTTCACCCCCACCCATCTCAGTTCGAAATGCGATACAAATTGCGCGAAATTACCTGATCCCAGAAGGAAAGGGACCTCCGAGTGGACGGCCAGGGACGCAAAGTCACCGGCTCGCAAGGGCACAGTCGCAGAGCCGGCGCCAACCTTCTCCGTGGATGTGGCGCGGCCGAAGCCGACGCGCAGGAAGTTCGAAGCAGCGATGGATCCGCCGTCCGTCTGGTTCTTGCTGAGAGCGCCCACCACCCACGTCAGAGGGTCCGAGACCGCTCGGACGATCAGGCCGAAAGAAATCTCGTAGAGCCCGTCCGCGGGCGCGTAGATCTTGTAGGGGTCCTTCGACATGAACCCGCCAGTGGTGTCGTAGGAGTGGGCGGCGCCCTGGCCCATCCCCGGCTTGTCGAACTCCACCACTTGGTACACACCACCGGGCTTCTGCTGGGAGCCGAGGTTGGCCACGGTCCGGCGGCATGCCGGCGGCTCCAGGAATCCGCGGAGCGCGCCGCTGACGTACTTCTTCATGTCGGCCGGGGTGACCTTCTCGCCGTCAGCCCACGTCTTGATGTCTATCAACTCGTCACCCCAGTACGGTCGTTGCTCCGAGCGCGGACGCCTTGTCATCGCCGAGAATCCAGGTCGGCCGTCCGTCCGAGACGCCAGGCACTTGGATCGTGACGCAGACGGCGTTCGCGGTGGTGTCGAGCACCAGCTCGCCCGGTGAGGCACCGGCACCAGGCGTGTCCGAGGCCAGGAGGCTGAAGTTCAGGTCTCCGAAGCGGCCTAGCTGCTTGGCACGGTCGACGACCCCCTCCGGCCACACGTAGCCGGTGAGGTCGGAGGACTCCACCAGGACCACGAAGAGCGACGTGAACGCCGAAGGGGCGGTGAGTGGCACCCGGTTGACTGCCGCATATTGCTTGATCTCCCGCACCGGAACGACCGGCACGGACGACACGTCGGCACTTCGGTAGACGAGGTTCATCACGGTGGAGGTCTGACTGCCCGGTACTCGCCACACCACATCTCCCGGCCGGCCGTCGTACGGCCACATGGCCACCGCGATCCAGTGGCCCGAACTGAGCTGCTGCGCCTGGGCGACGTGTCCCTCCGGCGAGAGAAGCTGCGGCTGCGCACTGGCGGAGGCGCACACCGAGACGATGAGGTCGTTGACGCGGGTCGCGGCCGGCACCGCGAGGCCGGCGTACTCGGTCGCGCCGTACAGCGCCGAATTGGACGTGGCATACGTCGGGTACGTCACCGGAGCGAGAGCCTTGGCCGCCCACTCGGCCCCGTCGAAGAACCGCACGACGGCCGGTGAGGTCCACGCCGCACCGTTCCAGACCCGGCTGGTGCCTTCCACCCACGCACTGCCGTCCCACGCCATCGACGGGTTGTAGCTACGCGCCATACTGCACCCACACATCCCCGACCTGCGGATTGGCGGGAGCCGTAGGCCCGCTGAACAGCCGCGCCGTGCCCACGTTCGGCGCGGAGACGGACCCAGCGGCCTCGACGCATCCGTCTGCCCGGACGCGGAAGACGACCGGATCGCTACCGGCCCGGCCCCGCGAGACGGTGATGGCGCTACCGCTGGCGCTCACGCCCTCCCACTGGCCGATGACGAGGGGCACGTGGCTGCCGACCGGATCAAGTACCAAGGCGCCGTTGTTCTTGATCCGAGTGAACTCGCTGTACCCAGCAGGACTCTTGCCCTCGGTCGTCAGCTTGATCACGTTGCCGGTGGTGTCGCCGGCCGAACCTTCAGAGTCGGGCACCGTGACCTGGCCCCAGGTGTGGCCAGCCTCCACCGAGAGAGAGACACCGCGGCGGGGAACGTAGGCGACGAGCTGTTCGTCGGTGTACTGCTTCGAGCCGTGAGGGTCGAGCTGCCCGAGGTGCCTCTTGAAGCGCTCGCCGAGGTCGGAGGAGGTCAGCTTCATGCGGCCGACGCCGAAGTCCACCCAAAGCGCTTCGCGGCCGTCGGCCGGGCCCCAAAAGGGCTGGACCACACCATGGTCGTCGGCAACGAGCTGCACGATGGGCGTTCCGTTGATGTCCACCAGGTCGGTTACCTGCTCGGCACTGTCCTCCGAGCTGTCCCAGACCAGGCCGACGCCGCCGGCCACGCGCACACCGGCCTCGTTTTCAGCCACGTCCGCAGGGGTGCCCCCGAAGAGATTACGATCTGCCATAAGGGCTCCTTCAGTCAGAGGGCGTTGGCCTCGTAGGTTCCGGAAAAGACAATCGAAGACTTCCGAGGGAAAGTCAGAAGGTAATCCAGCCCCTCGCTCAGGTACTTCGGGGACGGGTAGAATATCCGGACGACATTCGTCTTGTTTCCCATGTTCGACATCCCGCTCAACTGGACGTAGTTAGGCATCCCAGCGTCATAATTTGAGTTGATCATCTGCCCGCTGAAGTGCTGGCCGATACCCGAGGTCGGGTTCACCGGAAGAGTGAAGGAAAGCGGTCCCGTGCCCGACTGCTTCACGTCCGTATTCGAGGTGTTCTCAATGTCAATGGAAAAGTGCACCGTGTTGGGTGCGATCCACCGCCACAGGCCCCGATAAAGAATACCGCTCGGTAGCTTCCCCGTGTTCACGATCTGCGGCGTATACGTCCTGGCCTTGCCCAGGTGGCGCGTGACCATGTAGCCATCGCGGCCGTTGAACGCCTCGTACTGCGTATCGTTGTTATTGCTGTCCATATCGTAGAAAAAGTGACCAGTATCGTGATAGTCGGCCGTAACCCGCGTGTTCCATGGGGTCGCGATGCGGGCCGGCATGTCGTACGGAGCCACGTTCAGCAGCGTGATGGCGCCGTCCTTGGCCGGCGCGGTGACCTCGTGAAGAACCATCTCCCAGCGCTGCCCGGCGATCCGCTGCGGCCTCGGTGCGATGGGGGACTTCGACGGCTGGCCCTTCACCACGACGATGTTCGCGCAGCCCTTCACCACATCCGTACGGATGACGATGGTGTCCTTCCTCGGGTTCTCGGTGGGGTTGGCCTCCACATCGACGGTCAATATCGAATCGCTCTTGTAATAGAAGCCACCAACCCATGCTGCTCCGGGCTTGAGTTCGATCGTGCGACCGTTGATGACTCGCGCGTCGAACGGCATGGCCGATCCGTTGTAGGAGGCGTTGACGAGCTTGAAGTCAAGGCGGTCGCCACCCCACAGCTTCGACATGGATTGCCAATCAAGCTGTGACACGACCTCCCGGCCGCCACTCTCATTGCTCTCGGTGAACGGGAAACTGATCTCCGCCATCTACATCCTCGATTCCAGCTTGCGCAACTTCTCTTTCATTTCCCAGACGGTTTTGTAGAGGTTGAGTGGTTCGCCCGTCCCCTGGTCGCCGATTTTCGGAGTGACGGACTGAAGTCGACCACCGTCCTCGACGGAGATGTTGACCTCTTTCACGACATCCTGGTACTCCTCGCCGTCCGCGGCGATGGTCACCACGTCCCCCACGAAGTAGTCGCGGCCGAAACGGGTCTGTTCGGTGTCGATCGGGTAGATCTGGAAATGGCCGGTCTTCTCACCCTCGGACAGGGCCTTGACGGCGGCCTCTTCCACGGCCTTGACGTAGTGGTCGAGCATGACCTTCTTCGCGGCCTGCGTAGCTCCGGCGAGTTCCGCGGCAGCGTTGGCCGTTTCGATCGCCGCTGCTGCCTGTGCTGCTGCCGCCTTGCTCTTTTCAGCCTCTGTCTTAGCGGCCTCGGCGTCCTGCTTGGCCTTCTCCGCTGCTGCCTGTGCCGCTGCCTGCCTCTTCTTGGCGGCGGCCAGGGCCGGTGTCCACTCCGCGCCGTCTGGTCCGGTGCCCAGATCTTCCGTCTCACCTTGCTTCCGCACGACCAACTCGGGCTCGCCACCCTTGCCGGTCTTCAAGGGGATGTCCCGGCGATCCACGAAGGTCTCCCGCTTCACGCCCCACTGCGCTTCGCCGTCGAAGTCGATCTTCTGCCACAGGTAGCGCTCGGCGCCCTCGCCCTGGCAAGCCACGATGGCGCGGGTCGTCTTGGGTGCTTTGAGCTGCCACTCGTATTGCCGCAGGTTTCCCAGGTCGGGGGAGAATCGGACGGACCCAGACAGGTCCCGGCACTCATAGACGCGCATCTGGATCTTCCGGGACGCGTGATCCCAGATGAGCCGGTAGCCGAGTCGCTTGCCCTTCAACCACTCCTCGAACTTCGCGCCCAGGTTGTCGAAGCGGAGCGTGTCCTTGAGTGTGCCGCCGAGTGCATTGGCGCCTCCCACCTCCAGGCCGTCGACCTTGCGGTCGGGCAGGGCCCGAGCGCCGAAGGCCAGGTCGGCTTCCAACCACAGCGCTTGGCCGAGAGGACCACCGGCCGGCCGGTGGTCCTGGCCGGCGTACTGCTTGTTCAGGGGCAGGGCAGTCATGGTGTCCGTGCCTGCCCCCTTGCTGCCTGGGAAGGCGAGGAACCCGTACACGAGGTCGGTGTCGCACTTGCCCCCGACGAAGACACTGCCCGCGGCGGTGTGCTGGTCAGTCGTCCAGTACCGCTCGAAGGCATCGATCTGCCCGCTGAAGACTGGCGTTGGCACGCCGTCCTGATAGATCACGATGCCGCGCCCTTGGCGCAGCAGGCTCTCTTGGTGCGTGCCGCTCTTCACGAGGAGCTGCCAGGTGCCCGGTGCGTTGAAGCGGACGGTGAAGTCGAGCTTGATCCACGTATCGATCTCACCGACGATGCGGCGCTCTCCGTTGTGGACTGCTCCTCTCACGTAGACGCGGTAACCCAATCGGGCCTCCTAGTAACACTTGTAGCGAGGCCGGAAAGAAAGTCTCAAAGAAGAAGCCCCCGAAGCGGGGGCCATTTCGACAGAGATTTTCGATGTTCCGGACGGGACCGACCAGAGCACAGGATTTGGGGAGAGGTCTTCCCAGTAGTTCCGTCCCTGATCGTCACGCAGGATCTTGTAACCCGGGCGGGTATCAATAGTCAGCGTTCGGCCGGCCGCTACCACATCAGTCGTTGCCGCCGGTATCTCGAACGTCTTGTCGCCGAAGGAGAACCGGAAGCCGCGGACTGGCCCTTGCAGCTCCCAGACGGGCCACGCCTCTGTATCACCCGGATTGTGGACTGCGAGGTCCGGAGTGGAGACCAGTCCCTTCTCCAGCCCGAGGGGAAGGAACGCCCCCTGCGTGGAGAGGAAACCTTTCCCCTTGCCGAACTTCCACTCCGCGACCTGGAGCTGGTCCGAGTAGAAAAAGGGGTCAAATGCGGTGAACTGGATGCCGAACATGGCCCAGCGGAAGCCCGCTGTGTCTTCGCCCTCGTCGCCTTCGAGACCGCCCTTGTAGTAGCAGTGAAGGTATCGGGGCTGAGAGTCTGCTTCCACGAACTTCAGCACGCAGTACCCGGCGAGGGGGTCAAGGGCGCTGACGAGTCGGCGCTTGAGCCGCTTGAGGGTGCGTCGGTCAACTCCGTGGAGGTAGACCGGGATCATCACCTCGCGCTGAGCGTACCGCGCTGAGCGGTAGAGCGATCCGTGCAGATTCGGGCTCGCGTCCGCGTGCAGCTCGACAGGCGGCATGTCCAGGCCCTGGGCACCGGACTGGATCATGATGGCTGGCCAGTCCTTGCCCTGAGACCCGGTGAGGGGGATTTCCTCCCCCTCACCGTTGGAGCCTCGAATCGAAACGTAAGTATGCCCCCACTCCGCAGGAACGGGCGGCTGAGGCCGAGTTGGCTGCGGTACCTCAACTACCTGTGTTTCTGTTGCCGGAATCGGCATAGGCATCTTTCCTTTCGATTAGAAGCCAGCCATCACCTCCGCTGTCCGCATAGCACGGAGAACTGCATCGGTGGTGTTCTCGGCTTTGGCCTCATGGACGTGGATCTCGTATCGCCGACCAGCGACCATTTCCTCGGTCTTCCGTGAGTTGTAGACCCGCTCTCCGCCCCGGAAATTCACCAGCTCGGGCCCGTGCTCGCCGACCATCGCAAGGCCGGCGGTCGCCGACTTGGTACCGGTCCAGTAGCCGCGGGTTCCGGACAGTGCCGCGCGCCACCCCGATCCGTAGCGGCTGATCGCGTAGTTCAGTCCCGCGTAGATCGAGGCCAAGGGGTCGAGCTGTCCCAGGGATCGGTACGGCCCCGCGTACGCGGCGAAGGTCGTGTCGATGGTCTGGAGTAGCCCCTTCGACGGGTGCCCCGACGCCGCGTTGCTGTCCCAGTTGTTCACCGCGGCCGGGTTGCCGCCGGACTCGACGCCGATCCGGTGGAGGATCAGCCCCACGTCTGACGCGGAAATGCCGCCCTTGCCGTCGAGTTCCTTGATGACCCGCTCAACCAAGGGCCGCCACCGGTCAACGGAGCCGCCCGTGAGGCCGGCGTACTCGCCCGCACCCTGAGTCAGCTTCGCGAGGGAGCCGGGCCACGGGTTGAGGACCGGCCCCTTCTCCGCGCCCGGAGCACCGCCCCGCGGGCGGAGGGCGCCGTCGGCGCGGTTGCCGTAGCCGAGCTGGCGCCGGATGCTGCGGGACTCGTTACCACCAACCGTCTCCAGGGAGGACCCTTGACGGCCGGTGGCGATGTCGATGTGCCCCCAGTTGCCGGGGCCGAAGCCCTTGAAGACCATGAGGTCACCGGGCCGGGCCTGGCTGGTCGGGACCATGCCCATCTTCGAGACCCACGTGGCCACAGCAGGCCAGCGGTTCCCCGGCGTCCCCGTAGGGGAGCCGCCGTACGCCGCGTTGGCGTGCGCGTGGTCCACGACCCAGGACACGAAGTCTGCACACCACGACTCGTATGCCGAGCTGCCGATGTACTTCGTCCCGGACATGTCGCCGGACTTGGCTTCCTGGAGGGCGACCTTGACGACCTGGCCGCCCCCGCCGTTCGCGTGGTCGTCGGCCCACTTGCCCCACTTGGCGAGCCAGGGCTCGGCCTTGCTGAACGCGTCCGCGTTGAGCTTGCCGGGCGTACCGAACTTCGACGCGAGGGACTTGAGGCCCGGCTCGATCGCCGCGTCCCAGCCCTTGTGAACGGCTTCCTCGTAGCCCTCGAAGGGATCGTCCTTGTGTCGGCGGACCCACTCGGCGCCGCCGACGATGCCGCCGTTGGCGTAGACGTTGCCGCCCTTCCGGGCCTGCTCATTCCAGCGGAGAATTGTCTCTGCGCCCAGGGCGCGAACGACCTCCGGGCGAAGGATTCCCTCGCCGCGGCTGAGCATGGCGGGCACCGTGTCCACCCCCGGCTGGTAGCCGGGAACAACACCGCCAGTGGAGAAGTGCACCGGAGACAGCGGGGAGCTGGTTCCGGCGAGTTTCGCCATGGCGCCGATCATGCCGACTGCGCCCGCGTTGTAGGGGCCGGAGACCGTGGTCCTGGTCGAGCTGTCCACGAGGGACATGGCATCCCGCCAGACCGTACGGATACGGCTGCTGGCGGCCTCGAAGAAGCGCCGCGTCTGATTTACGCCCCCGCGGAGACGGGAGAATGAGGCGAGGCTGCTCGTCGTGGACGACGAGACCTGAGAGGCGACACCCGTCCAGACGCTCTGACTGGAACCCTGGAACGTCCGCTCCGCTGCGGTGAGCGGCCCGGACAGGTGATTCGCCCACCGCTGCTGAGCGGGCTTGATCTGCCCGTCAACGGCCTGGCGAACCTGAGCAGCCACGCCCGTCCAGGAGGCAGTCGAAGCCGCCTGATGAGCGCGTATGGCCGCAGTCATGGCGGCAAGCGCATCCTCGATGCGCTTGGCCGCTTCCTCGAACGCCTTCGCGTCCGGGATCGGCGTCACCGCCTGGTCCGCCTTGGCGCCGACTGTGGCCGGCGCCCCCGTCTTCGCGGAACGATTGAGTCCGAGGATGGTTCGATACCCGAGTGCCCGAACGGCGTCCGGGCGAAGTACCGCCTCGCCGGGGGCCAGGAGAGCGTGAACGCGGTCGTGGCCCGGCGCGTAGCCAGGGACGATCCCGCCGTCCGCGAACTTGAACAAGCCCTCGGTGTTCGGCATCATTTCGCGCGCCCGCGCGTAGAAGTTGTCCCAGACCTCTTCGGCGAATTCTGAGGGATTCGAGACGAGCTTCTGCACCAGCCCGAGCATTGAACGCACGTCATCGATCACGCCGTTGAAGAGTTCCTTCAAGGTGTCGATCGCTTCGTGGAGAACCTTGGCCGGATCGGTGAGCAAATCCTTGGCGACGGAGCCCAGACCCTTCAAGGTGTCCCAGACGCCACCGACCAGGTCCTTGATCATTTCCAGCAGATTCTTCGGGTTGAGCAGGTCGCCAGTGAACTTGGCTCCCCGCTGAAGGATGTTTCCTTCGCCCTTCCAGACATCGTCCCAGAAGAGTTGGCCCGCGGTAGGCGCAACGGCGCCGGCCGCCAGGCCGATCAAATTACCGACACCGGTCGGCGTAGCCTTCAGGAATTCCGGCAGCCGGGAGAACATGAAGTCCCGCAGATTCCCGAATCGGTTGTTCGCCGCGCGGCCGGAGGCGTCACCGCCGGCGCGCGCACCCCAACGGCGCACGTTCTGCCCCGTGGTGCCACCGATCTTCGACCCGGCCGAGGCCATGTCGATACCGCCACTGAACGCGTCGAACGCGGGGGAGAAGTCAATGGCGTTGGTCAGCTCTTCCAGGATGCTGAACGGCCAACGCTTCCCGCCGCCACGGCCCTTGCCCTTCGCGATACCACCCTTGGCGAACCGGGAGAGCTGGCCGCGCGCCGCGGCGGCGTTCCATGAATTAATAGTTCCTTCACCGAGGTGGGCCGCGACCTCCGGACGGAGGATCGCTTCTCCCGGGCTGAGGATCGCGGGGATGGAGTCGACACCAGGCGCGTAGCCCGGCAGGACGCCACCCAGGGCGTGTGTGCTCGGCTTGCGGGACGACTTCTTCTTGCCCTTGCTGCCGCCACCGCCGAGACCGGTTGCCGCATTGACCTCGCCGACGTTGCTCTTGAGCGAATCGGCTTCGTCAGCAGCTCCCTTCAGGGCGCTCTTCAGGTTGTTGACCGATGCGGTCGTGGAGGTGACCCGCTTCTTGCTCAGTGAGTCGAGTCGGCTGTTGGCCGTGCTGAGCTTGGACCCCACCGCATCGACGGCCGAGTACAGCGAGGACCCGCCACCCTTGAACTTGTCCCGCAGGGACTTCAAAGGCTTGCCGTTCAGCGTCGTCATGCGCTCGACGCATTCCTGAATGACACGACGGACATCCCGAACCTTCGGCTCCGTCCAGCCGAACTCTTGACGGAGCGCCGCCAGAGGCCGACCGTTCAGTTCCGTGACAGCAGTCGCCGCACTCTTGATCTTCGACTGGGCGGTCTCTGCCTTCTGCGAGAGGGCCGCGACCTCCTGGCGGGCGCCCCCGGTCTTGCCGTCGTTGAGGTCGCGCAGCGCCTTGGCCGCTCCCTCGATGTGCTGCTGTGCGTCCCGAGCTGCTGCTGCGAGGCTGCGGCCGGCGGTGCCGCCGAGGGCGTTGATCTCCGGTTCGATAGAGATGGTGTTGATCCCACGCAGTGCCTGCTTCAGCGCCTGGATCTTCTCGTCCAGGGCGCGAAGCGACTGCTCGGCTTGGCCGGTCTGGACGCGGACCTCGGTGGCGCGGCTGTCCTGGCCGCGGGCCCGGTCCATGGCGCGCTGCGCCAGGTTCCGGCTGTCGCCGCGGATCTCGGTGCGCTTGTCCTTCCAGGATCCCCAGAAGCCGCGCTCCGAGCCTGCACCGCGAATTCCCGCAGCGCCTTGACGCAGGATGCGGGTACCGCCTCTGGCGCCCTTGAGGGAGCCGCGGACGAGGCCGACGGCCGGGCTGGCCGTCTTGGCGAGCTTGCCGACGATCTTCGTCAGGAGGCCGAACCCGATGAGGAACGGTGCGGCCACCGCGGCGATTTTCGCGGCGGTCAGGACTGCGTCTCGAAGGCCGGGATGCTTGTCGAGGAACTGTACGGTCGTCTTGATCCATCCGGTGAAGGTCTTCAGAACCGCGAAGAACTCTTCAAGCAGCTCCCCGGCCATCGGGAGGACCTTCTTGCCCAAGGACTTGGCGTCGTTGAGCAGGCCGCCCTGGTAGTCGTACTGGACGTTACCGTTCTCGTCCTTGACGACCTTCCCGTCCTTGCCCTTCCGGGCTACCTTGTGGCCCATGATGGTCGAGCCGAGGCCGGTGTACTCGAACTGCCCGTTCTTGCCCTCCTTCATGAAGAGCTTCTGAAGGGCGACCTGGCCGGACTCCTTCATCTGGCCGATACGACCGGAGATGGTGGCGCCTGACATGCGGGCGGCACTGCCCTTGATTCCGTTATCACCCGTGCCCCAACGTTTCAGCAGGGCGTCAACGAACTCGGACCCTTGCAGGCCGCCGGTGTGCTTCGCGTCCTGCATGAACTCGTACATCTTGGCAGAGGCGTCGACCCGCTTGCCCTTTTTGTCCTTACCGTCCTTGAAGCCCATCATGAGGGCGAGATCCTGGGCCGGCATACCCACAGCGCGCTCGAACTGCTTCAGGTTGCGCATAGGGATGCGGCCCATATCCATGATGACTTCCATGGCATACATGCCCTGAGACACCATGGTCGGATCCATGATCCCGCCGAACGCGGCGGAGTCGCCGATCATCTCGACCACGTCACTGGACTTCTTCGCGACGCGGGCCGAGCCCTTCTTCTTCCGGGCCGGATCGTCCGAGCGGAAGTCTCGGTCGTGCGCACCGATGGCACGCGCGTAACGCGTGCTGTACTTCTGCATGTCCTCAAGGGAGTACGGAGTCGCGATGGCGTACTTCTGCATCTCCTTGAGCATCGCGGTGACGTCTTTGATCTCCAGGCCCATGCCGTGCAGGCCGGTCTGAGCCTGCATCATCGAGTCCGCGCTTCTGACACCTACAGTGGTCAAGCCCGCGGACAGCAGTCCGAGCGGGCCGATCAGGTGGTGTGTGATGAGTCGGCCGGTCTCGACCGTGCCCGTGCCGAAGGCGGTCATCTTGCCTGCGGCGGTGCTCCAGCCCTTGTTGACCCGCGTGAAGAACGATTCATTCACCGCACGCAGAGCCGCCAGCTCCCGCCGCTGTTCGGCGATCGAGTCAACCAGCATCTTGCGCTGGATCCGGGCTGCGGCTAGCTGGTTGGCCAGGTCTTCGCGGCGTGCCGCGGCCATCAGCCGTAGGCCAGCCTGCTGTTGGCGAAGCGTGGCCTGTTCCTCGGCGCGCTTGCGCCGCTCGTTCTCCCGGTGGGCGGCGTAGTACGCGCGCTCATAGGCGTCGCGCTCCCGCTCCTGCCGGATCTGCTGCTGATGGATCTCACGGTCCATGCGTGCGGAATCCTCAAGAGCACGACGCCGCTCCGTCGCCGCACGACGGGCAGCTCGGACCTGAGCATCGGCCGCGCCGTCTGCGGCCTGCGCCTTCTGGGCTTCGGTCCGACGGTACGCCTCAAGGTCCGCCCGGTAGGACGACAAGAGAGCGCGCGCACGCTTCTGTGCCGTTCGATCCTGCGACTGCGCCAGCTCCTTGTCCGCACGGGCCATCCCCTCAAGGGACTGCTGGTGCAGCCGGAGGGCGGTCTTCGCTTCCCGGGACAGGCCCCGTGTCCGCTCTTCCGAAGCCTCAAGGACTTGGCGTGCCCGAGCAGCCACCTGGGCGCCGTGCGCTCGGGTGATCTCCTGCTCGACGCGGGCGTACCGGGCGGCCTCGGTTTCCTTGACCTTCTGCCGCTCGCGGGAACCCTTGGCGCTCTCGCGGGTGATGCCGAGCTGCATCGTGCGGGCCTCGGCCGCGGCTTCGCGCGACAGGCCGGTGAAGGCTCGGCTCAGCCCCTTGCCCAGCGCGGTGCCGGCCTCACGGCCGATGCGCCCCATGGTGGAGGTGAGGGAGGCGCGCATCCGCGCCAGGGCGTCGCGGTCGAGGTGGGGTTCGATGGAGATGTAACCCGTACCGACCTTGATTCCGCCGCGGGGTCCGGCCATGCTGCCTCCTAAAGGTTGCTCATCTGCGTGAAGAAAGAGGACAGCGCGGCGCCATCAGCGAACTCGTGTAGAGGTTCCTTGGGCTTCTCCGGTTCGGTCTGTCCAGGGCGCGGAAGCGGCGTAGGAACCGTTAGTCCCTCCGCGTTCTCCGAGTTGGCCTTGATGAAGAGGAAGTTGGAAATTTCGGCAGCGTCGCTGACGCGCGCTATGAGGTGGTCGGTAACTGACCAGGCGGCGGATTCGTCCACCTCTGCCAGGAAGGCTGAGCGTCCAGGTTTTTTAAGGAGTGACTGGATCAGTGCATGGACGCGTCGCAGGGAGAGCCGCCCGCGCCATAGGTCGAGCAGATCTATTCCGAAGAATTCGAGGAAGTCAGCCTCGATTGCATCGGAGAAGTCTCGTATGGCGTGGACGGCCCCGATCAGTTTCCCGCGGTGCCGAAGCCTGCGGCCTCAGAGACCTTTTCGGCGAAGTCCTGGAAATCGCGGATCTTGGCGCCGCTGGCCTTATAGGTGCCCCACTGGTCACCGAGGATCAGCTTGATTGCCTCGATCTCGTCGTCCACCTCCAGGAGGCCGACCGGAAGGTCGAGCGGCGCGGGGACGGTGTACTCGATGCCCTTGTGCTCAAAAGTGGTCGGCTTATCCTGCTCAGCCTCGGCCTTCTTGGCGGCGGTGTTGGTGCGCGGGGTCTTCGCAGCAGTCATGGAATCTCCAAAAGGGCATAAAAAAAGCCCCCGTGAGGGGGCTGAAAAAATGGGGGTATGAGAGAAGGGCCGGGGAATTTGTCCCTCCCCGGCAAAGGAGGAGAATCGTTACTTCTCGATGGCCTTCGTCGTTACGGTGAGCGAACCTGCCTGCGCTTCAACACCCTTGACAGCAGCCTTAACGGTGTAGACACCCGCGGTCGCGTCAGAGGCAACAGAAATGGTGGAGGTCAGGTTGCCCTGGTCATCGGTGTTGGCCTGCGTCGCGACGACCTTGCTCTCGGAGGGGCCGGCGATCGTGATGGCGGCTGCGGTGTTGGCGGCAAAGTTCTCGCCAGTCAGGACGACGGAACTGCCCTGCTCGACGGTGTTGCCCGACAGCCG
This sequence comes from Streptomyces sp. NPDC018045, assembly GCF_044327445.1. Lineage (NCBI taxonomy): Bacteria > Bacillati > Actinomycetota > Actinomycetes > Kitasatosporales > Streptomycetaceae > Streptomyces > Streptomyces sp. NPDC018045. Next base: position 123,202 of record NZ_JBIRFL010000007.1, on the reverse strand, counting down.
GGCCGCGGCGGGCTCGACGACGATGGTGCCGGCGTCGTTCAGGTCGTCATTCGTGAGGACGTAGCCCAGGCCGCCGTTGTAGTCCAGAGCGTCGATGGTCAGCTCGTACTTTTCATTCTCGGTTCGCTGAAGCTGAATAGCGCCGCGGTCCGAGATCATCGCTCGGCCGATGACGCATCGGTACTGGGTCTTACCCTGCGACCAGTCCACGACAAGCGTGATTTCCTTCAGGTCCGGAGTGGACTTCAGATCCAGTCGAAACAGGCCCGGAGTCTCCTTGGACTCCACCCACTCCGCACCGAAGAACAGCTCGGTCGTGAGCCGAGACGTCTCCATCAGGGTCGCCTTCACCTGGAAGGCCGCGGACTTCACGTTGTAAAGAACGGGCACAGCAGACTGCCAAACATTCACCGGATTCGTCTCGATAGACGGGGTGATTGTCACGCCGCCTTCATCGACATAGCCGAGATTCTTGTACGGAGCGCCGAGCTTATCCAGGCCGGAGGGAAGGACGGTTCCGGTCCCCGGGGCGTCACTGGTTCGTGGGGCCGGCGCGATGGAAAGGGAGCCCTTCGGAGCGAACCGAATCTTCTGTGCATTACCGGTGTCAGTAGACAAAAGCGCCTCCAAAAAGGCATAAAGATAGGCCCCCGAAGGGGCCTGGCAAGGTGTTCAGGTGGTCAGTCAGTCGGTCGCCCAGGTGATCGACCCGATCTCGGGCGGCTTCGGCGGGATATACGGGACGGGTGGAGTTCGGTACGGAGCACTCCACTCCGACTCGCCGCCGTCCAGCTTCGAAATCTTGGCTCGCACCTCAAAAACGTCACCAGCATTGAAGGGGCGTCCGTAGGCTTCCTGGGTGAAGGTAAAGTCGGTCGCCGGCCAGTCCTGGCCGGTGTTGACGACGGTCACCCGTTCCGCCGGAGGAGTATCCGGGTGCGAATTGACGTGAGTGATCTCAAGGACGATTTCGGTACCGGGGGTGCCGACAAAATTCATGCTCTTGAAGTCGAACTTCATGGCGCTGGGCATGGCTACTCCTCGATGTAGGAAACGGTGACCTCCCCGCCGTAGCAGTGCTCACGAGAGGTGCTGTCCGGCAGGTACTTGGGCGTGTCGATGTCCGCCACGTCGAGCACCAGGGCGCCGGAGACGGAGAGGCCCGGAAGGTCTTCGAGCAGGGCTTCGCGGATCTCGTAGGCGAGAGAGGCGGCCTTTCCGCGGTCGGGGTGGTAGACCTCGTACTCGATGTCGGCTCGGTCCATGCGGGACCGGACGGCGCGAAAGCCTCCGGAGTGCGCGAGGTACACCGTCGTGTCGCCGGGAGTGCGGCCCACCAGGTCCCCGGTCACAGCCGTCTTGAGGAGGGGGAAGCGGCCCCGGAGGTAGGGGACGAGGAAGGTGATCGGGTCGAGGGTCACTCGATTCGAGCCTTCAGCAGTGCGGCCTTCAGGAAGTGCCGGCCGGGGTGCTTGTGTCCCTTGCGGTCGGTCCAGCCGCGCTCTTGCAGCATGGCGTGGCGGACCCGCGGGTGCGTCTCGATAGTGACGTTGCCCCACCAGCCGAAGACATCCTGGTTGAGGGTCATCCCGATGTTCTTCCGGATCTCATTGAAATGGGGCTTGCGTGGGCTGCTCCGGGGCACCCCGGCAATCGCCAGCTTCATGACGCTGGTGGTGTATGAGGCAACGGCCACCTGCGTCTCGTGAGACTGGAAGACCTGGCGTTCCCAGCCGCGTTCCATGACCACCTTCGTGTCGGCCATCAGTTCATCGCCCTCCAAGCTCGAATGCGGATATGACGGAGGCTGCCGTGATTCCAACTCATAGGTTCACCCTCGACCTCGTACCAACTCCCGCGGTAAACAAGGCGGTCGACCGCCTCGACCGGGGTTCCCCATGGCAGGTAGACGAGTAGTCGCTCCTGTGAGGTCTCCCGTTCGGGGCTGCGGACTTCGAACGAGCGATCCGGCTGGACATGCGCCCTGCCGGCCCACGCCCGCGTCGCGTTTTCCCAATCCCGACTTCGGGAGTAGGCGCCCTCGACAATCGGGGCTTGATAGATCTCGACGGGATCAGAGAAGCGAATCATCGGCCCCCTCATGTCGAGTGAGGGCCACCGTCCCCAGCTTCCGCCGGTAGCGCTTGAGCGAGGCGCGGGCTGCGGGCGAGAGCTGCTGGACGGAGGAGGTCGAGCCGAACTGGACCTCGATGTCGCCGACCCGCTCACTGACGATGCCCGGCTGTACGGACAGCCACCGGATCACCTCTGAGCACAGCACGGCCCGGATGCCGGGCGCGTCCTCGGAGTACCGGCTCCCGCAGTAGTCCCGGATGAGAGCGGAGGCGTCCTGTATGAACGCCTCCACCTGCGGCTTCTCCGCGCCCTCGAAGGCCCGACCGATCCTGACTTCAATGTCGGTTACGGAGACAGGCATCAAGCCTCTCCCTTCGAAGAGAGAGGCGGGGTTACTTGCCGGCCGCGGCGGTCTTCGGCTTCACGCCGAACACGACGAGCTGTTCCGGGCGGATGATCTTCGCATCGTAGAAGACGCGGCTCTTCACGGCCTGCGTGAACTTCTTCTCGGGCTCGTACGCCTTCATCTCGGCCATGGGGACCAGGAGGGAGACGGCGTTGGTCGAACCGAGAATCATGTCGATGCCGGAGGCGTCGGTGTGGGCGCTCTTCACGAACTTCTGCTTCGAGCGGTTGTGGTTGCCGAGCGTGGTGGTCGAGAAGACCGGGAGGCCGAGGATCTGGCCGATCTGTCCGGTCGGCATGACCGAGCCGCCGCCCCAGTGCGCTGCGTCCTTGAACTCCGGGTTGCGCAGCAGGTTCGCCTTCACCTTCGGAGAGATGATCAGGTAGCGCGACTCCGGAGCCTGGTTCACGTCCAGCTCCTGGATCATGTCCACGAGAACGTCGTAGATGTCGTCGGCGAGACGGTCGCCGGCGGCGTTCTCGGCTCCCTCGAACTTCTTGATCTTGCCATGCAGGGTGTTCGCGGCAGGGGCCTCGCCGGCCTTGACGCCGTTGTAGTCCTTGCCCTCAATGCCGTACGCGATGGTCTTCGCGATGAGGGAGTCCATCGCGATGGCGGTCTTGCGAGCGCGCTGGGTGACCAGGTTCTCGAAGAGGTTGATGCCGTCCTTGGTCTGCCACTGGTGGACGCCATCGATCTCGATGTTGAAGCTGGAGCCCTTTCGGACCCGCACGTCCATGTACTCCAGGCTGGCGTGGTCGGCCTCGCCGATCGACTCGTAGGCGTTCACGGTGCCCTTGTCCGAAACGGTGTCGTCCACGAAGTGCGGGACGTGAAGCACGTCTCCCTCACGCCGGAAGTCGCCCTCGAAGTTGCGATTGCAGATAAGCGAGGACCCGAGGACAAGGTTCTCCTCCAGGTCGGTGAGGAGCTGGGCGGTGTAAAGCTCAGGGATGAAAACAGAACCGCTGTTGGCCTGGTAACCATCGCCAGCGGTCGTATTGAAGCCATTAGAAAAAACGGGCGCAGTAGTCAAAGGCGGTGCTCCAAAGTGCAAGCATCGCGGCGTCTCAAATCAACTTTCTTCACAAAAAAAGAAGTATGTGTTGCCGCAATCAGTTATCGGGGAAGGTGGATCAGACCTCGCCGCGCTGAAGGGCGTCGAACTTGCCCGCCTTCTTCGCGGCAGTGATCTGGGCAGGCGTCATCCGGGCCATGTGCTCGCGAGTGAGCTGCGGGACAGCAGTGCCGCCCTGGCGGCCAAGGCCGAGGCCCTGGGCGAACTCCGGCCCGGCTGCCGGCTTGGGAAGAGACGAGACGAACGAGGTGACCAAGTCAGCGTTGACACCGCCGTCGTCGCTCACGAACCCGGCGACGTTCAGGTACTCGACGCCGGGCAGCTCGACGCCGGCCTTGGCAGCCTGGGCGCGAAGCTCGGCCTCGGCCAGCCGCGTGCTGAACTCCGCGGCGACCGCCTGGCGAGCCTCTGTACGAGCAGCCTCAAGAGCCTTCTCGTGATCGCCGAGCGATGACCGCCGGGTGCCCTCAAGCTCCAGGGACGCGGCCTTGAACCGGTCCTCGTTCTTGCGGGACATCGCCTTCCACTTCTCGACCTCAGCCTGAAGGGCAGCAATGTCATGGGTGGAGTCGGAGGCGGGCGTTTCGTTCGGGGTCTCAGTCATGTGCAACATCCATTTCGGATAGGAGAAACAAAAAAGACCCCATTCCGGGGTCATCGTTCAAGGCTCGGCTACTTGCCTGCCTTCTCTCTGGCAGCATTACCGGAATTACCTCGGGGCGGCTTGCCAGCCGCCTTCTTGGCGTCACCTCCACCAGGCTTGGCGTCCTGGTCGGGCTGCGCCATCGCGGCCTTGTCAGCCTGCGACATATACTTGTCGGCCCGTTCCATTTCGGACTTGGCCTCTTCTTCCAACAGCCCCTCGAATCGCTCGATCTGCTGCGGGGTATAACCCGCGTCGAGCCAGAGCTGTTGCTTCGGAACGCTGAGCATCTGGAGCTTCAGCAACGAATCCATGTGCTGCGCTTCAGTGCGGTTCTCGGGGTCCTTCCACATGACCTCGGCTTCGAATGCGTCGGCACGCTCCTTGTCCTTCTTGACGAGGAAAGCGAGCCGCATAACCTTTTCCCAAGACTCGCCGAAGTGAAGCATTCTCTCCTTCGTCTTGGCAATGAGGCCAGCTTCTGCTGAAGTAATGGAATCGCCAGAGGGGACCTGGCCACCCTTGAGCATGTAATGGAAGGGTACCCTCGCACAACTCGCGAGGTGCTGGACGAGCATATCCACCAGGGCGACGTAGTTGGACAGGTCGGCGGCGTCGAATTGCCCGAAACTCGCGGCCGGATCCTCGGCCTGGAGGAGCTTGTCGACGGCCACACGGAATGGCTCCACCGGCCGGCCGTCTTCATCCTCTTCGATCTCCAGCCCAGTGACGTACCTTTGCGGCCATGCTGCATACTCAGACGCCACGAGGGCGTCAGCGGTCACCTTATTGATCGCATTCTGAAGAGGAATGATAGGCGCCAGGTCCGACATGGGTTCGCCGATCAAGCGGGAACGATTCTGCAAGGGGACGACAGGCACAACCTTCAGAGGATTGCGCTCGGTCTTGTCGATCGCGTATCCAGCGAGCGAGGGCCCGCCGGTGCAGACCACATCCTCAAGCCAGAGGGTGCAGTGCTCGCGGCCCCAGTCGTCCACGAAGAATTTCGCCGCGGCTTCGACCTCGCGACGAGAGCCGGGTTTGAACTGCACGACGACCGTCTCGGCCGACTCGACGTTAATGGTCGGCTCCCCGTCGGCATCAGCCCAGACGATGACGTAGGCGGACCCTTGCGTCATCGCATCCAGGTGCCCCGCCGCGGATTCGGAATCCATGAAGTTTCGCTGCCATATTCGGCGGGCGTCCTTGTCCGCCTCGGGCTCATCGGTCATACGAAAACCCTGAATGGCCAGCCGCTCGTTGACACTGTCGATCACGAGGCCACAGAAATTGTCGTTCCAGCGGTCGAAAACGTCGGCGAACTCACTGCGGTACTTGGACTGGGCAAATAGCATCCTCTGATGCCGGCCGTCGTAGTACTCGCCGAAGCCTCGGGCCTTGCCCCGCTGTGCGGCGAGCTTGCCCTTGAGGTAGTCCATCCACTCAGCGGGAGTGGCCGGTGGCGATCCGATGCTGTCGCCCGGGGTTTTCTGCAACGTGGCAGCGGTCATTCAGGCCCCTTTCTGTGCGGGGCCTTACTCAGAACCCAACTACACGCCTTCGCTTGATCTGCATTCGTCCGTCAGCAATCGCATCGGCGCGGGCCTCGAAGGCGAGGATCGCGCACACGGCCAGGTCGATCTTTCGTTTCGACCTGGGGGAGTCCTTGCAAATAAGGAGGCCCTGGGGGACCTCCCTCGTCACTGCGTTAAGGCAATGCCGGGTCAGATCCGGGTCTCCGTCGTGCTTTACGTCGCCAACTGCGACGGCGGAGTGCAGACGCTCGGTGGCCTCACACATCCTCATGGGCTTGTTGGTCCAGTACTCAAAGACGTAGTCGTCGCCGTAGGTGATGGCCCACCGACCGATGGCTTCCTGCCAGTACGGCGGATCTCCGTAGAACCACTCGACCTTGTACGTCTCAAAGGCGCGTTTAACCGCGGCCTCGACGGAGAGAACGTCGACTTCCCAGTCCGGTTGCTTCGGATCTCGGGGGTTCTCCCAGAGCCCCAGGACGAACAGTTTCCCGTCCCGCAGGCGGGCGCCGACCAGTCCTGTGCTGTCGCCGCGGAGACTTCCGTCGAATCCAATGGCGATCTGGTCGCCGGGGAGAATGGGGTCGTCCTCGTCCAGGCACGCATCCCACTCGGCCTTGATCAACCAGCCGTCAGCATTTTCCTGAATGTTGTTCAGGTAAAACCGGTAGGCGACGGCCGCGCTCGTGCGCGGGTCCATGACGGCATCGACAATGCCGTCCACGTCGACCCAGTAGGAATCGCCGTAAGCGTCGATGACTGCGGCACGAACGGCGTCCTCGTCCTTGAGGTCAACGTCCCGTACAGCCTCACGGCAGTCGTAGAGAATGCGCTTGGCCCCGAGTTCGATCGCGGCCTCGTAGGTCCGCTGAGCAATCGAATTCTCGTTGGGGTTGAACGCATTGGTTGTTTCGATGAGCCGACTACCGGCGCCGGCTGTTTTCTGGACGTTCCGGTCCAGGGTCTCCCAGACGTACGTGCCCTGGTTGTTGTCGACCCAGTGGTGGACCTCGTCGCAAACAACGAAGTGGCGGTGCGCCGGCCCCGGCAGAAGCGTTACTGCCGGGGCCGGGCAAAGGTGGGCCTCGCCCCCTCAAGTCCACGGCTGCTGGAAGTCACGGGCTCAATTCGGCCGGGTCGCCCATCCTTGAATTGGATGGTCGCCTTGCCGATGTCGAGGTTGTATTCCTTCTCTGCCGGGGACTCGGCCAACATGCCGCGGATCATGTCGCGAGTGTTGGCAGTCTGGTCGAGCGAGGTAGCAGCGATCTGGACCAGGGGGAGCGGAACCCGCTTTCCGACCGGCATCCCGTTCTCATCGAAGTGGGAGAAGCGACAGGGGCCGATGAATTCGACGATGGCCAGAGCCGCCAGAAGCGGCGTTTTCCCCCACCCCTTTGCGCGGCGAAGTGCGGCAGTCCGGTACAGCCAGCGCCCATGCTCATCAATTGCGTACATCCAGAGGACGAAGCGCAACTGCTCGGGGCTGAACCGCCAGGGCTGGCCGGCGTTCTCGCCGTCCGGCTGAACGATGTATCGCTGGGCCCAGCGGATGATGCCGTAGCCAAGGCTCCGAGTCGGGTGGGGAACGCCAGCCGGCATGTTTCCTGTCAGTGGCATCCCTCACCCCCTCTCTAGGACTCGGAGAGCATCTTGAACAGCTCCGCATCCATGTCTGTTGTGGCCTCTGTCGCGGCCTTCTTGGCCTCGGCCTCGGCCTGCTGGTCGAAATTCATGCGCAACCGCGCGCGGTCTTCCGTCGTCGCGCCCCACTTGCCCACGCGCTGGCGGATCTCGCCGGCGAGTTTCACGTCGCCTTGGTAGAAGGCGTCCACGAGCCGGGTGGTCAGCTCCAGCTCGGCCCAGTCGGTCTCAAGCCAGTGCTCCGTTTGCGGAGCGCTGGCCCATGTCCGCCAGAAGCGTTTGGCGCCCCCGGTCGTCACACCGAGGGCTTTCGGTAGGGCCCGCCCCTCTCCGGAAGCGAGGGTCAGAGCGTGTTCACCGAGGGCATGGTCGGTGTTGCGTCGGCGTGCGTTGGGGTCGGGGGCCGGCCCGCGACGAGCTGGCATCAGCGCACCGCCTTGATCAGGCCCTCGTCCACCCCGTACAGCTCGGCCAGCTCAGACAGCTCAAAGAGTGCGTCCTGCTGCCACGTCCGCTTCTCCGAGGCGCGGTTCGGCCGGCGGTTGGCCTTGACCGGTGGGAAGGCACAAGCGCAGTCGGCGCACAGGCCGTCGCAGTCAGACACGGAGGTCTCCCCTGGGGTGTGTGAGTGAATGAATGATTCGGACGGGTGCTTGGCCGCAGTGGCGGGTAAAATGTGGGAACCGGCCCGACATGGTGTGGTCGGTAGGGTCCTGGTGCCAGCGGATTACCTCCGGGAGCCGCAGAAGGCCCCCGTATGCAGGGGGCCTTCGCTATACCCGGTCTTCGCAGAGCGTCTTACGTCGGTGGCAATCGCGGCACAGGACCCAGAGGTTCGACAGCTCCCAGGAGCCGCCCTTGGAGACGGGAGTCAGATGGTCCACCTCCAGCTCGGTCTTCGATCCGCAGCGTTGGCAGGTGAAGCGGTCGCGGGCGAGGACCAGTGCCCGGCGCTTGTGAAAGTCACCAGGGCGGTTCTGATTCCGGGCGGAAGTGCCCCACCGCCGCGGGGGTGGGGCGTGCGTCTCGCAGCGTCCGGACCGTACGGTCACGGACGTGCAACCCGCGGACATGCAGATTGTTTTCGCTCGGGGCATCCTGATCCGTCCGTCCCTTCTGCCAGAGAGACCAGCCGTGTAGGCCGAATGGGAGGCCCCGGCTGGTTGCTGATCTGGCAGCCGGGGCCTGTGTCCCTCCCTGGACCTCTTACTGAAGAGCTGACTCAATTCAGGAGTTCAACAAGGAAGGAAGTCGGTAACAGGCAGAGCCTCATTGGCTCTGCGTTAAGAAGTAGTCAAGGTCCTCTGTCGTTCGACCTCGTTTCACTCGGTCTCACTAAGTATGTAGGTGTTACCGGGAGCCGGGATAACAACAACTTGTTGAACTGAGACGCTTGTCACAGTGTCGGAGGTGGTTGTGGTGAGACACGTCCGGAATGCCGCGTTCTGGGTAACGGTTACAAGACTCAAAAGTTGATCTGAGTCCGGCCCAGGTAGTAGGGTCGCGATCTTGGAGACGTTGCGTTGATCACACTCGCGAGAGGGAATCATGACAAAACTGCCGACAGACGCCACCTTGAGGAAGCTCTTCCACCTTGGCGTTTCCGACAAGAAGATCGCCGAGCAGTATGACGTCTCCGTACAGGCGGTGAACAAGCGAATGCGGAAGATGGATCTTCACCGGAAGCCCATCGCTACGGAAGTGACCGACGTGCTCAACAGAGCGTGGTCGGTCAAGTCCGTGGAAGGGCCCGAGTCGCACCACAGCCGCCGTGCGATGAAGGGGTTGAAGTACTTCCTGCGTCAGCAGCTCGGGGACCAGCTCACCGAGAACCAGAAGCAATACGTCCGCAACCTGCTGGCCAGGGTCGAGGCCGAGGGCGTCGTTCTGGACTACGACAGGGACAGCGTGGAAGGGATCGTCTTCCGGCCCAGGCAACCGGAGGATGGCCGGCGGATCCTGCGATGGCCGGTAGGGATCGACCTGCCGGAGCCCCGTTTGCTCGCGGCGATGGACTTGCCGAAGTTGTCGGAGGCCGAGGACGGGCCTCAAGGGGGTGACACCGACGACCCCAAGTAGCGCCCCCGCCAACAGGATTCAGCGCCCTTACCCACCTAACGCGACGTCACGACTCCACTAAGCCCTCCGGCCTGCCGGGGGGTTTGCTTTTTTTCGCTACCAGTTGGTACTACTGGCCATGTAGGTTGTTCTGAGACATAGACAACCTTCGGAGACGCTGCCAGGTGCAGCGCTGAATGAACGGGGATAATCAAACAATGCCGATCATGCTCCGTCCGCCGGTCGTCGTCCTGGCCAGCCAGGCCAAGGTGCTCGATCTGGTGGCGGCAGTAGAGAACAGTTCCTTCGTGGCACCCCCTGAATCCTTGTTGATGACCGCGGGGGTTAGTGTCTCGAAGCTGTTCACGAGGGAGGTTGGCCATTACTTCGAAGTCGTACTCACAGACCTTGCGACGCTCGACTGTATCGGGGAGGTAGGCGCCGTTTTTGAGGCTGAAGGTCTTCCGTTGTGGAGGAACGTCGTCATCGATGTGACGCAGGCGATGAGGCCGCACCCGCATTTCCCTGGCAGCAAACGAATCACGTACATGATCGTTCACCCGGAGGCGCACGCATGAGCGACATAGAAACCCAGCCCCGCAGTGTCAGTCAGACCGAGCAGTACGAGCGGTGTGCGTACCGCTTCTATCTCCAGCGCGTCGAGCGAGTGGTGCCGCGGCCGGCGGCCTGGTCGTTCCACGGAACGGCCTTCCACGCCGCCGCGGAGGCTGTGGAGTTGTCCGGCCGGACCATGACCGCCGAGGAGGCGGTTCAGCTCTTCTCCGAGCGTTACACCGTCCTCGTGAACGCGGCTCTCGACAAGGAGCCGGATACAGACCTGTGGCTTGCAGCCGGGCGGGTCACCGGAGGCGAGGACATCGAGCGGCGGTATGCGCTGGGGCAGGAGCAGACGGCGCAGTACGTCGAGTGGGCAGCAGTGAACGACAGCGAGACCTTCATGACCCCGCAGGGTGAGCCGGGCCTGGAGCTGTACTTCATGGTGGAGCTGGGAGGGGTGCGCGTACGCGGGTACATCGACCAACTCGTCCAGGACGCCGACGGGTCGGTGCGGCCCCGGGACTGGAAGACCGGTTCCATGAAGTCGAAGTTCCAGCTCGAAACGTACGGGGTGGCGACCCGCAAGCTGTTCGGAGCGGAGGTCAACAAGGCTGACTGGTACCTGGCCAAGGAGGGGCGGCTGTCACGGCCGGTGGCGCTCGACAAGGTGACGGAAGAGGGCGTTGGTGAGCGGTACGCCGCCATGGACGCAGGCGTGAAGGCCGGCCGGTTCCCGGCGAGCCCTGACTTCGCCTGTCGTTTCTGCGACGTGTCCCACGCTTGTTCGTTTAAGCGGTAAGTTGATTTGAGACGCCGCCTCGCGTAGACTGGAAGTAGCAGGCAAGGCCCGCAAGGCGGGCTTTTTCTCGGACCTGAAAGTTGATTTGAGACATGTACTCGCTCAGTCAGAGCGTACGGATGAAGGGGGCGGCCGGCGAGCCGCTGCCCAGCCCCTTCAAGGGGCTGACCGAGCTGGGGGCGGAGTTCCGCCGCGGCGAGCTGTCCGTAGTCGCCGCGGCCGGCGGTACGGGCAAGTCGGTCGTGGCCATCAACCTGGCGATTCAGAGCAACGTGCCCACCCTGTACTTCTCAGCCGACAGCACCGCGGCCACACAGCTCAGCAGGGCCACGGCCATCCTCACCGGCCATGACGCCAAGGGCATCAAGGCCAAGCTGCACGCGGACCAGTTCGAGGAGTACAACGACGTGCTGGCGAAGCGCTGGTGGCAGCGGTTCAACTACTCGGCCCGGCCCACGCCGGCCGAGCTGGAGCTTCACCTTGAGTCGTACGAGGAGGTGTTCGGCACCTACCCGCACTTGGTCATCGTCGACAACATCACGAACGTAGATGCGGGCGGCAGTGGTACCGCCGAGGAGTACACCTTCGGACTCGAAGGTTTGTGCGATTACCTAAACGAAATGGCCAGGGAGACTTACGCCCACGTCATGGCGATGCACCACGTCATCGGCGACTACTCGGACGGCTTGAAGCCCATCCCGCAGTCGGGGCTCAAGGGAAAGATCTCCCGCGTCCCTTCGATGATCCTCACCATCCACAAGGAGATCGATGGCATGGACGGCAGGACGCTGCACATCAGCCCCGTGAAGAACCGCGAGGACTTCGAAGACAGCTCGGGAGAGACGTATGCGAGCTTCGACTTCAACACCTCGAACATTCGGCTGACGGACGTCGATAAAGGCATGGCGTTTTAGTCATACCCTTGAAGTTGATTTGAGACGCAACTCCGCCTATACTGAAGATAGAAGGCAAGAGGAATTGAACGGAAGCGCCATCCGTCGGCCTGGATACGACCTCTCCATTGAGGTCACTGAGTCTCTGACCCTCCACTTCCCGGAGTTGGACGACCAGGAGCTGGCGGGCCTCGATCAGGCCGCCACGGCGGTCGTCCGGTTCCGCCCCGGTCGGCGCGTGTCCTTCGGCCAACTGGCCGCCGACCTCCGAGAAAAGCGCGGCCAGGCCGTCTACGTCTACCCCCGCAAACGGGGCCAGCGGTGGGTTGAGCTGGTGGAAGCCCGGCGAGTGGCGTCGCTGGCGCAGGACCTGGAAGACCTCCTACAGGACTGCCGGCTGCGGAGGGCAGTGAAGGCCACGGGGTGAGCGGGCCGAGGAAAGGGTTTCGGAAGTGCGCTAAGTGCGAGCGGGCCCGAGCGGAAAGGTTCTTCACCTCAGCCCGCGGCCGAGTGTGCGCTACCTGTCGCAAAAAGGCCCGGAGCAAGGCCAGTCACTCCGCGAGAGTGCAAGCCGTCTACGGGCTCGGCCCCGGTGAGTACGACGAGTTGTTCCGTCTTCAGGGCGGTCGGTGCGCAATCTGCGGAGGCACGAGGAAGCAACGCCTCTCAGTGGATCACTGCCACAAGACGAACCTTGTCCGCGGCCTCTTGTGCCGCATGTGTAACGGCCGCCTCCTGACCGCGGCACGCGATCGCCCGGAAGTGCTCCGGAATGCGGCTGACTACCTCGAAGCCCCGCCAGCTCAGCGGTTGCTAGGGCTTCGCTACTACCAAGGCAAGGAAGCGAAATGAAGGAAGACCAGACCACCACCGCGCTCTCGTCCTACCGGGAGTGGCTTGGAAACCGTCGCTACATGGAGTCGGCGTATCGGAAGTACGACTTCCCGGTCTACACGCGCAAGGTCGAAGCCGACGGAGCTGCCAAGTGACCACCACCCAGTTCCTGATCTCCACACGCGCCGAGCTGACGGAGGAGGACGCGAAGCACTACGGGGAAGTCCTGGCGAGTGTCGCCCGAGGCTTCATGCCGAACGCCAAGGTGCTTGTTCACCGGTCCGCGACCCTCAAGCCGGAGTGGAGCAGTGGGGACTTCCGCCGGTAAGCCGAGCATCGCTGCGGTGCTGACCCACTACTTCCCGGAGTGGCCGGGGCCTGCGAAGCGGTCCGGATGGGTCAAGTGCCTGTGTCCCTTCCACGCCGAAAGCACCGCCTCGGCGTCCGTCAACTTCGAGAAGCAAAGGGTCCATTGCTTCGCCTGCGACCTCTCCGTGGACTCCCTCGACATCATCCAGCGACAGGAAGGAATCGGGTTTGCCGAAGCTCAGCGCTTCGCAGAGGGCCGATTTGATAGCGGCAGCCAAGCGGTACAGCAGCCAGTACGAGGGAAGTCCGGCCGAACGGCTCATGGTCGACCGCGGTTTGGGCGAACTGGCGTCGACCAGATTCAGGGTCGGCTTCGTTTCGGAGCCAGCAGTCGGACATGAGCGGTACGCCGGTCACCTGGCCATTCCGTACCTCCGGCCAGCCGGTGGCGCCTACGCCCTGGCGACCTTGCGGTTCCGCCGGATCGATCCCGTGGTCAGTGACAGCGCGGCGGAGCCGGAGGGGGCTAAGTACCTCAGCCTCCCAGGGCACAGCCCTCACATCTTCAACACCCAAGCACTGTTGACCTCGAAGCCCTACGTTGCGATCTGCGAGGGCGAGTTGGACGCGATGGCTGTCGAAGCGGCCGGTGTGCCGGCCGTGGGGATCCCCGGGGTCTCATCTTGGAGGGACCACTTCGACCCGGCCTTCGCTGGTTTTGAAACGGTCTTCGTGCTTGGCGACGGGGACGAGGCAGGCCGGAGGTTCACGCAAAAGCTGTGTGAGCGCCTGCCGAACGCGAAGCCGATTGATCTGGGAGATGGGTACGACGCCAATCTATTCATTCACCGGTACGGACATGAAGCATTCCGAGGAAGGCTGGGACTGTGAGTAAGTTCAAGGTGGGGGACGAAGTGGTCGTGAAGGCCGCGGCCGGAGCTAACCCGGTAGCAGGTTGGCTGCACAACGAGAAGGCCGGAGTCGTCCAAGCTACCTATGAGGGGCAGCCGTTTCCGAATGATGTGAAGTTCACGAACGGTGGCGCCCTCTGCTTCTCGGACGAGGAACTGGTGCACGCTGCCGATCAAGAGCCCGGCCGGCGCCTGCTGAATGAGACGAAGAGTCTACCGATGGGCATCGACACCATGGACGCCCACAAGGTCATGAAGGCCGCGCTTTCTTCTACTCAGGAAGTTGATTTGAGACGTAACGCCGTGGAGTCTCCCTCCCACTACACGAACCACCCCAGCGGAGTCGAATGCATCGAGATCGTGAAGCACATGAACTTCCCGATCGGCAACGCGATCAAGTACCTCTGGCGTGCGGGTCTCAAGGGTGACGCAATCGAAGACCTCCAGAAGGCAAGGCAGTACATCGACATCGAGATCGACCGTCGGAAGGAGACTGCGTGAAAACCTTTGTCTTCATATCCGACCTACAGATGCCGTACCACGACCGCAAGGCGTGGAAGGCCGTCCTTAACTTCATCGGCGACACCCAGCCCGATGAAGTGGTGAACATCGGCGATGTGACGGACTACCCACAGCCGAGCCGCTGGACGAAGGGCACCAAGGCGGAGTTCGAAGGCGGTGCCCTCCAGGACGCGGCCTACACCCGGCGCCACTACTGCGACCAGCTCCGAGCTGTCTACGACGGGCCGTCGAGCCTGCTGAAGTCTAACCACGGCTTGCGGCCGGCGGAGTACTTCGCCAAGAACAATCCTGCTCTCATCGATGATGAGCACCCCAACCCTTTTACCGAAGACAAGCTGCTGCGGCTGGACGAGTACGGGATTGATTTCTATGAGGACTTCTACGACTTCACTCCAGGCTGGACCGCAACACATGGCCACTTGGGCTTCAGCCTGAGCCGTTATGCCGGTGGCACGGCTATGGGTGCAGCGCGTCAGATTGGAAAGTCCGTCGTCTGTGGCCACACCCATCGGGCCGGAGTCATCTCCGAGTCCCGCGGCTACAAGGGGAAGGTTGAAACCCTGACCGGACTCGAAATTGGCAACCTGATGGATATGAAGCAGGCGCGCTACCTGAAGCGCGGCGCCGGCAACTGGCAGCAGGCGTTCGGGATCGTCCGCGTGAGCGGGACCAAAGCGTTCCCTGAACTCGTAATGATCAACAAGGGAACCTTCATCGTGAGCGGGGAGACGTACAGTGCCTGATTCCGTAGAACTGGACTGGGCTTACCTCTCGAACCTTGCCGGGAAGGTGGCCTTCTCCATCGCGCAGAAGTGGAGCGTTGTCGAGCCGGACGACGTGAAACAGGAAATCCTTCTTCATGCGTACGAGCACCGGCCGGCTATCGAAGCCAACTACTCCTCCGAAGACATCCTCTGGAAGATCTTCAACAAGGCTGGCACCCAGTACGCGAGCCGGGAGCGCAATTACTACGACCTCCAGGACGACACCTACTACTACACCCCGGACGAGGCGAAGGCGGCCCTCCGTACCTTCATCTTCACCGACGATGAGCTGGGGCAGATGGTCGGCCGCAAGGACGACCTCCTGGCTTCCCGGGTAACCGACAACCTGGTCTCTGCCCGCATCGACGCCGCGGCCTCCCTGAACAAGCTCTCCGAGAGGTACCAGCAGCTCCTGATGCGGCGCTTCGTCTACGGCCTGCCGGTCGAAGCCCAGGCAGACCGTCAGGCCCTCTCCCGAGCTGCCGTTGCCCTGGCCCAAGCGATGAACCGGACCATCCGCACCAAGAAGGCGAACGCGTGACCATCGAGACCGTCAAGACCTACCGCCAACCCTCGGCAACCGGCGCAGGTCCCCACACCGTTCAGATCAAGGTCGTCTACGACCACCAGCCCAACTCACTGACGTACGTGGGGCATTGGGACGAGCACGGCGATCTCAACGAGATGAACCTCGCTCGGCGCGACCTCACCGCACTCATAGCCATGCTGCACGCAGCCGACTTCGCCAAGGACACGGAGACTGAATGACCTTCCCCACCGACACCGCCAAGACCGTCTACGAGCGCACTTACTCCCGCATCAAGCCGAACGGCGAACACGAGTCGTGGCCCGAGACCGTGCGCCGCGTCGTGGACGGCAACCTGGCACTCGTCGAGCCCCGCTACCACCAGGAGGGCGAGCGAGACCGGCTCGTTGAGCTGATGGAAGCCTTCAAGATCCTTCCAGCCGGCCGCCACCTGAAGTCCTCCGGCGTCTCGGACTACGCCCTCAACAACTGTTGGGCTGCGGGCTGGGACGCCTCCCGCCCGGAAAAGCACTTCACGTTCGTGCTCCTGCGCCTGGCTGAGGGGGGCGGCGTTGGATCGAACTATTCGGACCGCTACCTGGAGAGCTTTCCGCCCGTCCTGGCCCCGGTCGAGGTACACGTCGTATGCGACCCGGCCCACCCTGACTTCGCCGGCCTCAAGGCAGCCGGCCTGATCTCCGACGAGTACGGACACGACTGGGCCGGCGCCTACGCCGTCGAAGACTCCCGAGAGGGCTGGGCAGCCGCCCTCGGAGACTTGATCACGACCGCCCACGACCGCACCACCCGGCACGAGGCCCGTGTCTACGACGTATCGCGGGTTCGCCACAAGGGCGCCCCGCTGCGTAGTTTCGGCGGTAGCGCTTCCGGACCGCAGCCGTTCGCCGAGCTGCTGGTCAACGTCGGCAAGATCCTCCGGGCGAAGGTATGGCTGGACGACGAGGACCCGAACGGCCTGGTGCGCGTACTCGGGGACCGACTCAACGGCAAGGACGCCATGATGATCGACCACGAGATAGCCAAGTGCATCGTCTCTGGGGGCGTGCGCCGTTCGGCTCGCATGTCGATCATGCACTGGGATGACCCGATGATCGAATGGTTCCTGCACTGCAAGGCGGACTCGGAACAGTCCATGTGGACCACGAACATCTCCGTCGAGGTGGACGAGGCGTTCTTCGAGCAGATGAACAAGCTGGACAGTAAGGCCAGTTACATCATGAGGAAGATCGCGGAGGGTGCCCGCACGACAGGTGAGCCCGGGTTCTGGAACTCGGCGAAGACCGCGGAGGGGGAGGTCGATGGCGTGTTCACGGTCAACCCCTGCGGCGAGGCCACGCTCACCGAGTGGGAACCGTGCTGCCTGGGGAACGTGAACCTCGGGGCCTTCGTGGACACGGCCGGCGTCGTGGACTGGGACGGCCTCCGTGAGGCCCACTACCTCATGACGCGGTACCTGATCCGGGCCACAATGGCGCCGGTCGCCGACAAGCGGTCGAAGGCAGCCATCGGGCGGTACCACAGGATTGGGGTGGGCCACCTTGGGTTCGCTGATTGGCTGGCCAAGCAGGGCGTTTTCTACACCGAGGCCCCGCAGGACCCGCTTGTCCGTGGGAGCCTGTTGCACTTCGGCGATGTGGTGGACGATGCCGCGGACGAGTACGCCAACGAACTGCGCATCCCCCGGCCGATCAAGACTCGCGTCATCGCCCCGACCGGCACCACGAGCAAGCTGGCCGGCGCCTCCGGAGAGGGCATCCACGCTCCGTTCGCGACGTACTTCCTGCGTCGCATCCGATTCTCGATGGTCGAGCCTTCCGAGGTGAGGCAGGTGGAGGAGTATCGGATCAAGGGCTACAAGGTCGAGCCGTGCATCTACGCGGCGAACACCGCGGTCGTGGAGATCCCGACGAAGGACCCGCTCCTAGAGCAGGTACTCGACCCGTCGTACGTGCAGCACGCGGGGCAGCTCTCGCTCCGCGACATGCTCGCAGTGCAGAAGCTGTACCAGGAGTGTTGGGCGGACCAAGCCGTGAGCTACACGGCGTCGATCGACCCGGAACGGTACTCGACGGGGGACGTGGAAGTGGTGCTGCGGGAGTTCATGCCCGTACTGAAGGGCTCCACCCTGTTCCCTGAACTCAGCCGCAACCAGGCCCCGTACGAGCGGCTGACGGAAGAGCAGTACCGGAGCGAAACGGCTGCTCTGGGCATCGAGGTCTCGGATACCTCGTATGACGAGGTCTGCGCCTCTGGCGCTTGTCCCGTATGAAGCCTTCTCTCAAATGTTGTTTTGAGACGCCTCAAGTCGTAATTTGGACGTAACAGGAGAAAACGTATGGAAAACGAAAACGACCCCTTCGCCGATACCTCCCCGTGGGACGAGCCTGCCGAAGCCCCCACCGATGCACCCTCTAAGGAGTCGCCTGTGACCACTGCTCCCGCTTCCGCCGCACCCAACCCCTTTCGGGTTGGCCTCACCTTCAAGGCCGCGAGCGGCTTCGATGCCGAGTGGATCACCCCAACGATCTACGGCGGCACCGCCGATGAGGTCGCCCGCCGCTCCGTCGAGCTGATGACGGCACTGCGGGAGCACGGTGTGATCGAGATGGCGAGCAAGGCCGCGGCGTACACCCGCGACCAGTACAAGGGCGGCGGCCAGGCCGCCAAGGCGACCCCCAAGAAGTTCGAAGGCGGCCGGGTTGTCGCGGCCGGCGGTGACGGCGGCAGTGCCCCCGAAGGTGATGTGACCTGCGTCCATGGCCAGCGCACGCACCGCACTGGCGCCACCTGGGAGGCCATGTTCTGCCCGGCCCGGGAGAAGTCGGAACAGTGCCCGCCGGCCTGGAAGGACAAGAAGACGGGCCGGTTCGTGGTCAAGAGCTGAATGAATTATTCACATCGCGAAAGTTGAATTGAGACACGGGGGTCGGCTCCAGCGGCCGGCCCCCGGCGCGACCAGTGAGGAACCACCTTGCGCCCACAGTTCCGCTCCGACATGAGCGTCGAACTCATCGACTCCATGGGGGATGACCACAGCATCGCTCGCGCTGCCCGCGTCTCCTCCGGCACCACTGGTACTGCCGAGAAGGACCGCGGCCTGATCAACATGCTGATGCGCGACCGGCACGGCTCACCCTTCGAAGCCGTGACCTTCCAGTTCCGCATCGAGTGCCCGATCTTCGTGGCCCGTGAATTCCTCCGCCACCGCATCGCCTCGTACAACGAGGTATCGGGCAGGTACCGGGTCCTGGAGCCCGTCTTCTACGTCCCCGCCGAGAGCCGACCGCTCCAGCAGATCGGCAAGCCCGGGGCCTACCGCTTCGAGCCCGGCACCCCCGAGCAGGCCAGTCTCGCGGCCACCGCCCACAAGTCCGTCGCCGGGTGGACCTGGGAGCACTACGAGTGGCTGCTGCGCGAGGGCGTGGCACGCGAAGTCGCCCGCAACGTCCTTCCGTTGAGCCTCTTCACGTCGTTCTACGTGACCTTGAACCTCCGCTCCCTCCTCAACCTGCTTTCCCTGCGCTGGGCCCATCCCGAAAGCACCGTCCCCACCTTCCCGCTCAAGGAGATCGAAGACATCGCCCGACAGCTCGACGCGCACGTTCGGACCGTTGCCCCCGCCGCCATGACCGCCTTCGACGCCAACGGGCGTGTCGCCCCCTGATAGGAGGTCTCCTTGCGGCTGATCGAATACCCGATCAAGGGGCAGCCTGTCCGCATCCACGTAGTGGAAAGCCGGGATGACCTTCCCGACTTCGAGACCTTCGTTCGCACCCACCAGGATCTCCTGGCGCACGACAGCGAGACGACGGGCCTGGACTGGTGGAACGCCAGCCTGGGCACCTTTCGGGCGCGCCTGTGGCAGTTCGGTACCGCCGACGAGTCCTTCGTCGTACCTGTCGAGAAGGGCCGGGCCTTCCGCGATGCAGTTCGCTGGGCACTGCGGACGGTACACCGACTCATCGCCCACAACGGCACCTACGACCTTCATGTGGCCGAAGCCTGCCTCGGCATCCCGATGGAAGAGCTTGCCCCGAAGAGCTGGGACACCAAGCTGCTCGCCCACCTCGTTGATCCGAGGTCGGTCAAGGAGCAGGGGCCGGGTCTGAAGCTCGAAGAGCTGACCAAGCACTACATCTGCGAACTCCTCGCCGATGAGGTCAAAGGCTCGATGGCAGTCATTGCCAAGGAACTCAAGGTCAAGAAGGACGACGTGTGGTCGATCGTCCCCCTCGACCACTACGGCTTCAACCTGTACGCCGGCACGGACCCGATCATCGCCTACCGACTGTTCAAGGTCCTCAAGCCGAGGATCCCAGTCCGTACCCGCAGGAAGGGGCTCATCTCCTGGGAGCACCGGCTTGCCCACATCACCGCGAAGATCGAGCGGACCGGCTACCTCCTCGACAGGGCATATGCACAGGCCAAGTCCACCGAGCTGTACGAGCAACAGCTCAGGTGGGAAGAGGTCGCTCGTCGCGAAGGCGTCGACAACGTCAACGCGAACGCGCAGATCATCAGCGCCTTGCAGGAGCGGGGTATCAAGCTCACGAAGAAGACCAAGAAGGGGAACGTATGCGTCGATGACGAGGTGCTGACCTCGATCGGCATACCGCTGACCGAGGCCATCATCCAGGCCAAGAAGGCGAAGAAGTGGAAGGCCACCTGGTTCGACCGGGCTCTGGCGGGTCAGGATGCCGAGGGGCGCGTACGGGGAAGCATAAATTCTTGCCAGGCCCGCACCGCGCGCATGAGCATCACGGGGGCGATACCGGCCCAGACGCTCCCGGCCGGCGACTCGTACGTCCGGCACTGCTTCCTTGCGGAGCCAGGCCACGTCACCGTGTCGTCCGACTACGGGAATATGGAGTTGAGGGTGCTCGCCGCGTTCTCCGGCGACCCGACCATGCTGGACGCCTTCCACCGCGGCCTGGACCTCCACCAGATCACCGCGGACGCCGCAGGCGTCGACCGCAAGGCCGGGAAGGGCACCAACTTCACGGTGTGCTTCGGCGGGGGCTGGAAGGCTGTCGTTGAGCAGTACGGCGTGACCGAAGCCGAGGCCAGGAAGGCTGTCGCGGCGTTCTGGAAGACCTATCCCGGCGTCAAGAAGTTCGCTGAACGGCTTCAGCGAGAAGCGCGGCGGACCGGCTACATCTACACCGGCACCGGCCGTCGCCTGCCCGTGGACCGTAACCGCGTATACAGCGCCCTCAACTACTTCATCCAATCCACCAGCCGTGACATCACGGCCCGTGCCCTGATCGAACTCGACAGGGCCGGATACACCGAGTTCGTCCGCCTCCCGATCCACGATGAGCTGGTCTTCAGCTTCCCCCGGGAGCGAGCTGCCGAGTTGGCCGAGAAGACCGCTCGAATCATGGAAATGACCGTCCGGGGCCTCGTCGTCCCCGTTGATGCCGAGATCGGTGAACGGTCCTGGGGCAGCGTCCTCGATCTTGAAGCAAGCAAGCACTAAGGAACAGCGCATGAGCGACACCAACGGTTTTGAAGAGCTGGTCTCCAACATCGAGACCGAGTTCAACCAGGCCCTCATCGAGAAGCGGGGCACAGCCGCGCTGATGGTGGCGCGGATCGCCGGGACGATTTATACCGAGGCCATCGCCGCCGGCGTCCCTCACGGCCTTGCCCAGGAGATGGCACGGGACTACTGGGTAGCGGAGATGCACCCGGGGACAGTGGTGATTGCTGAAGACGGTGGCAGTGCCGACAACTGAGTACGACCTCGAATACGGAGTTCTACGACATGCGAAAAGGGCGCGGCCGACCTGGGATGAGTACTTCCTTGGCATTGCATCGGCGGTTGCGCGTAGAGGTGACTGCGTACGCTCGCGAGTGGGGGCCGTCCTGGTACGGCCGGATCGGCGAATCGCATCGACGGGATACAACGGTTCCCCTCCGGGCGGGCCGTCGTGCCTTGATGGCGGGTGCATTCGTTGTAGCTCCGACGTTCCGTCGGGCGCCCACTACGAGGGCTGCATCGAGACACACGCGGAAGCTAACTGCCTCCTGTATGCGGACTGGTCGCACTGCCAAGGTGCGACGCTCTATATCACCCGCTCACCCTGCACCGGCTGCTCGAAGCTGATCCGGTCGTCTGGCGTTGCCCTGGTTGTTTGGCCAGAGGGCCGCTGGACTCTGTAGCCTGCCCCGTTGAGCCCCCTCCCACATCCACCGTGGGAGGGGGTTCTTTGGCGTATCGAGTGTCAGCTTGTGCTCCGCATGTGCTGAGATAGGCCCGTCCCCGCGCTTCCGCGCGCCCGCTGCTGGTCGGCCACCTTTGGCCGACTGGCGTGGTCGGGCTTGACGGAGGGTATCTACGTGGGGAGGCTTCAGACCGATGGCAGGCAAGCGCGAACTCGATAGCCTGACCTGCGACGACAGTGGTTCGGCTTACCGGCGAGATGGGGTGCGTGCTTTGCCTACCGGCAAGGTCAAGTGGTTCAACAGCGAGAAGGGCTTCGGCTTTCTCTCCCGCGACGACGGCGGTGACGTCTTCGTGCACTCGTCGGTGCTGCCCGACGGCGTGGACGCACTCAAGCCGGGCCAGCGCGTCGAGTTCGGCGTGGTGGCCGGCCAGCGCGGTGACCAGGCGCTTTCGGTGACGATCCTCGACCCCGCGCCGTCGGTGGCGGCGGCCCAGCGCCGCAAGCCGGACGAGCTGGCGTCGATCGTGCAGGACCTCACCACGCTCCTGGAGAGCGTCACCCAGCAACTGGAACGCGGCCGCTACCCCGACAAGGCGCACGGCGCGAAGATCGCGAACATGCTCCGGGCGGTCGCCGACCAGCTCGACGTCTGACGGACGCCGGGCCGGGACCGGCTACACGAAGTCCAGCGCACCACGGCCGAGGGGCGGTACGAGCCCCTCGGCCGCGGCACGCGTGAGCAGGCCGCGGACCGCCGCGTAGCCGTCCTCGCCGAGGTCGGCGGTGAACTCGTTCACATACAGGCCGATGTGCTGGTCGGCGACGGCCGGATCCATCTCCTGGGCGTGCTCCAGCACGTACGCACGCGACGCCTCGGTGTCGTCCCAGGCCATCCGTACGGACTCACGGACCGCGGCGGCCAGCTCGCGCAGCCGCTCCGCGCCCAGCGAGCGCCTGGCGATGATTGCGCCCAGCGGGATCGGCAGCCCGGTCGTGTGCTCCCAGTGCTCGCCCATGTCGGCGAGGCAGCTCAGCCCGTAGTCCCGGTACGTGAAGCGCGCCTCGTGGATGACCAGCCCGGCGTCGACCCGGCCGTCCCGTACGGCCGGCATGATCTCGTCGAACGGCAGCACCCGCACCTCGCCGACGCCGCCGGGCACCTCGTCGGCCGCCCACAGCCGGAACAGCAGGTACGCGGTCGACCGCTCGCTGGGCACCGCCACCGTCTTGCCGGCCAGGTCCTTGGCCTCGCCCGGCTCCCTGGTGAGCACCAGCGGGCCGCAGCCGCGCCCCAGCGCGCCGCCGCACGGCAGCAGCGCGTACTCCTCCAGGACCCACGGCAGCACCGCGTACGACACCTTCAGGATGTCGAACTCTTCCCCTGCCGACGCCGCCGGGGAGCCCCCCGCGCGTTCGGCCGCCCAGCCATTGGTGAGGTCGATGTCGGCGAACGTGACGTCCAGCGCGGGCGCGCCCGGGACCTTGCCGTGCGCCCACGCGTGGAAGACGAAGGTGTCGTTCGGGCACGGCGAATAGGCGATCTTGAGCGCGTCGCTCATGGTGTCCTCCAGGACGTCGGGGCCCCGGCCGCCGTCAGGACGCGGGGGAGCGCGGCGCAGGCGGCGGAGAGCGCGCCGAGCGCGTCCCCGATGCGCCACGCGGCGCGGTCGCGCGGGCCGACGGGGTTGGAGACCGTACGGATTTCGAGCACCGGCAGGCCCTGCGCGGCGGCGGCCTCGGCGACACCGAAGCCCTCCATCGCCTCGACGAGGGCGCGCGGATGGCGGGCGGCGAGCCGCGCGGCGTGCTCCGCGCTGCCGGTCACCGTCGAGGCGGTGAGCACCGTGCCGCACGCGGCGCCGGTGGCCGCGGCGAGGGCCCGCACGAGGTCCGGCGGCGGGGTGTGGACGACCGTGCCGAAGCCGAGCGCGGTCACCGGAACGAAGCCGTCCGGGGTCTCGGCGCCCAGGTCGGCGGCGACGATCTCGTCCGCGACGACCGTGGAACCGACCGCGGCGCCGGGCCGGTCCGAATCCGTACCGGGCGCGAAACCGCCGCCGATGCCGGCGGAGATGACGAGGTCGTAACGGAGTCCGCCGCAGATTCCCGCGGTCAGCGCGGTCGCCGTCCCGGCGGCAGCGGCGGCCGGGCCGACCCCGGCGGCGAGCACGTCGAGGACCACGCCGGTCCCCTCGTCCGCGGGCGGCGCGGCAGCCCGTACCCGGTGCAGCGGGTAGCCGCCCGCCGGCAGCGCGACGACCTCCGCGCCGTCGCCACCGGCCACGCCCGCGGCCACCGCGTCGCGCTCGGCCGCGACGGCGGTGACGACCAGGACACGCGTCACGGTCACCTCACCCTCACCGGTTTCCCGCCTGCGTCAGCGGACTCAGGACTCCGCGCGCTCCAGCTTGACGTTCCACACGCCCGTGTACTTGCCGCCCTTGGTGGCCACGACGGACACCACGGTGGAGTCGGCCAGGCTACGGGTCTGCTGGTTCACGAAGAGCTGGTCGGCGCTGCCGATGACCTGGTACGTCTGCTTGCTGACGTTGGTGATCGCGCTGCTGTTGGACAGCGCGATCCAGCCGTCCTCGGCCACGTCCGGCTCGACACCCAGCCGCAGCTTCTCACCCGGGTGCACGGTGAGCGTCTTCTTGGGCGCGGTGGTCAGGCACTTGGTGAACTCGGCCTGCGCCTTCTTGTCGCCGGCGGCCAGATCGCCGATCACCTTGCCGTCGTCGTAGCAGGCGGCCTCGGCGGTCACGGTGTCCTTGCCGGCGGTCACCGTGGCGAGCGGAGTCGGCTTCTCACAGGCGGAGAGGGTGACGAGCCCCAGGGACACGGCACCGAGGGCGGCAGCGGCACGGCGGCCTGTACCCCAAGAAGAGAACGCGGTCATGCGGGCAGGCTATCGGTCGGCCCCGGTCACGCCACACGAGGGTGGGGCGCGCCGTGCCGCGCCGCGCCCAGCAGGCCGCGAACGGCCAGTACCGCGCCGGTCGCCACGAGCGCCGCGGCCACCGCCAGCCCCACCGTCCCGCTCAGTGGCAGCGCGATCCCGGCGGCGCCGCCGACCACCCAGGACAACTGGAGCGCCGTCTCGGAACGGGCGAACGCCGAGGTACGGACCAGCTCCGGCACGTCCCGCTGGATCACCGCGTCCAGCGACAGCTTCCCCAGCGCCTGGCACAGCCCCGCCGTCGCCGCCGCGGCCGTCACCACCACGGTCGCCAGCACCGCGTAGAAGGCCGCCGCCGTGACCGCGACGGCCAGCGCCAGCCCCAGCACCACCGCGATGATCAGCTCCGGGGCCCTGGCCCGCAGCCACGCGCCGACCGCCGTCCCCAGCGCGTTGCCCGCGCCCGCCGCCACCGCCACCATGCCCAGCGAGACCTGCGGCCCCAGCCCGCCCAGCGGATGCTCACGCAGCAGGAACGCCAGGAAGAACGTCAGCAGACCGGACAGCGACCGCAGCGCGCAATTGGCCTGGAGGCCGTGCAGCACCGAAGGCCCGACCGTCCGCAGCCCCGGCCGCCGCCCGCCGGCCAGCGCCTTCCCCGGCCGCTCGCCCCCGGCCCTCCCGGCCCCCTCGCCGTCCTCCCCGGACGCCAGCCGCGCCCGGCCCTCGCCCTTCGCCGAGTCCACCTTGTGCGGCAGCGAGAACGACAGGAACGTGCCCGCCACGAACACCGTGAACGCCCCGTACAGCGGCCAGCTCGGCCCGATCAGATGCAGCGCGCCGCCCAGCGGCGCCGCCGCCCCCGTCGCCAGCAGCCCGGCCAGCGTCACCCGCGAATTGGCCTTCACCAAAGAGATGCGGGGCGGCAGCAGGCGCGGCACGACGGCGCTCCGCACCACTCCGTACGCCTTCGAAGACACCAATACGCCCAGTGCCGCCGGATACAGCTCCAGTCCGCCGCCCGCCACCGCGCCCGACATGGTCAGCGCGAGCAGCGCGCGGGCCAGCATCGCCCCCGCCATCGCGGCCCGGCGGCCGTGCGGCACCCGGTCCAGCAGAGGGCCGATCACCGGCGCCAGCAGCGCGAACGGCGCCATCGTCACGGCCAGGTAGAGCGCCACCCGGCCGCGTGCCTGGTCCGTCGGCACCGAGAAGAACACCGTCGAGGCCAGCGCAACCGTGATCAACATGTCACCGGCCGAATTCACCGCGTGCAGCTCGATCAGCTTGCCGAGACCCGACTCGCCCGCGCCGTGCGCGTGCGTGGCGCGCCGTATGCCGCGCCCGGTCGCCGTGAACGGACGGCGCAGCGCCCGCCCGGCGGCACGGCCCGCCCGGCCTGCCCAGCCGCCCTCCCGGCCCGGCCGCGTGGTCGCCGTCGAGACCCGCGCCCCCTTGGAGACACGCGGGCCGGCGGAGATCCGCGAAGCCTTGGCGATCCGCGGGGCCCGGGCCGCTCTCGCGGTCCCCGACCCGGAGACCCGCGACGCCCGCGACATCCGCGGCAGCCTCGACTTTCTCGACGCCCGTCCGGCAGCCACGCAGCAATACTGCCCCAACTCGCCCGGGACATGGCTCTTTCCGGGGCCTGTCGCGCCGGAGCGCACGGCCGCCGGAGGCTGCCGGTGACATTTGCCGCTCCCGGCGAGGGGTCGTACACCGTTGAAGGGGTAGCGTGTGTAGCGCGCCACCGGCGGTCGTTCTTGGCCGCGCGCCTTGCCGCGATCCCGCAGAATGGTTCGTAAGAGGTGCGCTCGACCGAGATGCCCGGGCGCGGACGTCGACGCGGTCCCCAGGTCCGCTCCGCCCGCACCGGCACGCCGGTCGTCCGGACAAGGACAGGACAGCTCCGGCTGGCGCACTCGTGAGACGGCGTGGAAGAGAGAATCGATTCTTGTGAGTGCTGCGATGCGAAGCCGTACCCCTGACCGCCTGTGCGCCGAGGCGATCGACCTTGCCCGCACCGCGGCCGAGGAGGCCGCCGCGCCGGGAACGGTCGGTGAGCACGTCGACGCCGTCGCCGACGGGGACCGCGTCGTCACGCACCTGTTCGAATGCAGGGAGGCCGGGTACCGGGGCTGGCGCTGGGCCGTCACCGTCGCCCGCGCCTCCCGGGCCAAACACGTCACCCTCGACGAGAGCGTCCTGCTGCCCGGCCCCGACGCGCTGCTGGCCCCCGAATGGGTGCCCTGGAGCGAGCGGCTGCGCCCCGGCGACATGGGCCCCGGCGACCTGCTCCCCACCGAGGCCGAAGACCTCCGGCTCGAACCCGGCTTCACGGTGGCGGCCCCGGAGGCCGCCGAAGCCGACGAAAGCCGGGTCGCGCCCGGCGTCGCCGAACTCGCCGACGCGGAGGACGCCGACGTCGAGCCCGGCTCGCCCGCCGCCCAGCCCGACGCGACCGTACGCGGCAGCATCGCCGCGACCGCCGACGAACTCGGCATGGGCCGCCCCCGCGTCCTCTCCCGCTACGGCCTGCACACCGCGGCCGACCGCTGGGAGGAGGAGTACGGCCCCAAGACCGCCATGGCCCAGGCCGCACCCGCCAACTGCGTCTCCTGCGGCTTCCTGGTCCCCCTGGCCGGCTCCCTCCGACAGGCCTTCGGCATCTGCGCCAACGAGTTCGGCCCCGCGGACGGGCACGTCGTCTCCCTCGGTTACGGCTGCGGGGGGCACTCCGAGGCCGCCGTCATGCCGAAGCCTCCGCGGCCGGCCCCGCCGGTCATCGACGAGACCGTCGTCGACCCCTTCACGCTGCGGCCCGACCGGAGTGGTGGTTCGGTGGAGGACTCGGGGCCGGCCGAAGAATTCGGCCATAGCTGACTCGTTCCCGGAGGGGGGCCGAACGACGGCCTTGGGGGGCTGGGCCTCTCTTCGTGGGGTGTGCCCCCGTGGAGGTGGACGTTCGCGCTTCGCGCGAGGGTTTGCGCTGTCGCGCGGATCGCATTTGTTTCGTTGTGGGGGCACCCCCGGCCGGAGGCTGGGGGGAGTGCCCCCGGAAGGGCCCCGAGCCGAGCCCCCACCCACGGACCCAAAGCGCACAACGCCCACCCCCACCGGGCTGAAGCCGCACAGCACGCCCCCCGCCGGATCAAAGGTGCAAAACGGGCCCCCGGCCCGAAGGGCCGCACGTACGAGACGCGAGCCCCCGGCGGGCCCCACCCGCCCGAGCCTCCACCCCCACCCGGTAGAAAGTGGAGTTCGGATCGGAGAACGGGAGAGAACGTGAGCGAAGCGGCAGAGGCAGATCCGTTCGGGACGGCTCGGCTGCGGCGGGGGGTGCTCGATGCCTGG
Source organism: Streptomyces sp. NPDC018045 (assembly GCF_044327445.1). Classification (NCBI taxonomy): domain Bacteria; kingdom Bacillati; phylum Actinomycetota; class Actinomycetes; order Kitasatosporales; family Streptomycetaceae; genus Streptomyces; species Streptomyces sp. NPDC018045. Next base: position 95,202 of record NZ_JBIRFL010000007.1, on the reverse strand, counting down.
GCGGCCTCGCCCGCCCGGTTCCGGGAGGACGCGAACGCCGAGGAGGACCTCGCGCTCGGCGGCTACCGCGACCGGCTCGCCGTGGAGCTGGCGCAGAACGCCTCGGACGCCGCGGCCCGCGCCGGCGTCCCCGGGCGGCTGCGCCTGACCCTGCACCCGGCCGAAGGCCCCGGCGCCGGCCCCGCAGTCCTGGTCGCCTCCAACACCGGCGCCCCCATCGACGCCACCGGCGTCGAGTCGCTGGCCACCCTGCGTGCCTCCGCCAAGCGCGAGACGGAGAACGCGGTCTCCGTCGGCCGCTTCGGCGTCGGGTTCTCCGCGGTGCTCGCGGTCAGCGACGAGCCCGCGCTCATCGGCCGTACCGGCGGCGTCCGCTGGTCGCTGGCCGAGGCCAGGGAGCTGGCGGGCCGGGTGGCGGCGCACAGCCCCGGCCTCGGCGGCGAGCTGCGCCGCCGCGACGGCCACGTACCGCTGCTGCGTCTGCCCTTCCCCGCGGAAGGCAGTGCCCCGCAGGGTTACGACACCTCCGTCGTGTTGCCGCTGCGCGACGGCGCCGCGCACGAGCTGACGGTGCGCCTGCTGGCCGGTCTCGACGCCGCGTTGCTGCTGACGCTGCCGGGCCTGGCCGAGGTCGTGGTGGAGACGCCGGACGGCGTACGGGAGATGCGGCGGCGCCAGGAGGGCGCGTACGTCGTCGTCGAGGACAGTGAGCGCGGCACCTCGCGCTGGCGCGTCGTGAGCGAGAGCGGCGGGCTGGACGCGGCGCTGCTGGCCGACCGCCCGGTGGAGGAGCGGCTGCGCCCGCACTGGGCGGTGACGTGGGCGGTCCCGGTGGACGAGGAGGGCGCGCCGGTGCGCCCGGCGACCGCGCCGGTCGTGCACGCGCCGACCCCGACCGACGAGCCGCAGGGCCTGCCGGCGCTGCTGATCGCGTCGTTCCCGCTGGAGCCGACGCGGCGGCGCGTCGCGCCCGGCCCGCTCGCCGACCATCTCGTGCGGCGCGCCGCCGAGGCGTACGCGTCGCTGCTGGCCGGCTGGCAGCCGGTGTCGGCGGGGACGGTGGATCTCGTTCCGGGCCCGTTGGGCAAGGGCGAGCTGGACAACGAGTTGCGGCGGCAGGTGCTGGAGCTGCTGCCGCGGGTTCGGTTCCTGCCGAGCGCGGGGGCGCCCGCGCCGGGCGGGGAACTGTCCGTGCAGGCGGTGCCGGGGCCGGGCGGCCCGGACGAGCTGGCTCCCGGCGAGGGCGGCGGCTGGGGCGGTGCCCGGGGTGAGGAGGACGCGCATGTCCTGCGGCCGGTGGACGCCGAGCTGGTCGAGGGGGCGGGCGCGGACACGGTCCGGGTTCTGGCGGAGCTGTTCCCGAGTCTGCTGCCCGCCGGGCTGGAGCGGCGGCCGGAGCTGCGGGCGCTGGGTGTGGCCCGGGTGCCGCTGGGCGAGGTCGTCGACCGGCTGGCGGGCGTGGACCGGTCGCCCGCGTGGTGGTGGCGGCTGTACGACTCGCTGGCGGGTACGGACCCGGAGCGGCTGAGCGGGCTGCCGGTGCCGCTGGCCGGGCCCGTGGGTGAGGAGGGCCGGGCGGCGCGGACCACGATCGGCCCGCGCCAGGTCCTGCTGCCGCTTCCGGACGGCGGGAGCGGCGGGGACGGTGACGCGGCGGAGCGGCACGCGACGCTGGCCCGGCTGGGGCTGAAGGTGGCGCACCCGGACGCCGTGCACCCGCTGCTGGAGAAGCTGGGCGCCACTCCGGCCGCCCCGCGCGCCGTGCTGACGACCCCGCAGGTGCGGGCGGCCGTCGCGGGCTCCCTGGACGCGGCGGAGGACGACTACGCCTTCGGTTTCGACGGCGAGCCGACGGGTCTCGGCGGCGAGGAGCTGGCGGAGGCCGTGCTCGGTCTCGTGCGGGACGCGCGTCTGGCGCCCGGTGACGAGCCGTGGCTGGCCGCGCTCGCGCTGCCGGACGAGGACGGTGAGCCGGCACCGGCGGGTGAACTGGTGCTGCCCGGCAGTGACTTCGAACGGGTGATCCGGGAGGGGGAACTCGCCGCCGTCGACGCCGGTTTCGCGGAGCGCTGGGGGGAGCAGCCGCTGACCGCCGTGGGCGTGCTGGCGGGTTTCGCCCTCGTGCGCGCCCCTGACGTGGTGCTGGACCCGGACGAGCTGGAGCCGCGCGACGGTGACTTCACCGAGCCGGACGACGTCGGCGTGCTGGACGCGGTGGACGTGTGGTGCGAGGACGTTCTCGACGGGTTGCCGGAGACGCCGGTGCCGCCGGTCGCGACGGAGATCGTGGCCGTACGGGACCTGGACCTCGTGGACGACGACGCGTGGCCGCAGGTGCTGGCGATGCTGTCGCGGCCGCCGCTGCGGGACGCGCTGACCGCACCCGTACGGGTGCTGCTGCCGGACGGCACGACCGAGTCGGTGCGCCCGTACACGGCGTGGTGGCTGCGCGGGCACCCGGTGCTGGACGGCCGCCGGCCGGCCGGGCTGCGGGCCGCGGGCGGCGACCCGCTGCTGGCGGGGCTGTACGAGTCGGCGGACGCGGGCGAGGTGGACGCGCAGGTGCTGCGCGCCCTCGGCGTGCGGACCTCCGTCGCGGCGCTCCTGGAGGAACCGGGCGGCGCCGCCGAACTGCTGGCCCGGCTCGCGGATCCGGAGCGCGAGGTGGGCTCCGCGCAGTTGCACGCGCTGTACGGGGCGCTGGCGGACCTGGACCCCGAGCAGGTGACGCTCCCGGAGGAGCTGCGGGCCGTCGTCGACGGCGAGGTGCGGATCGTGGACGCGGCGGAGGCGGTGGTCGCGGACGCGCCGGACCTGATGCCGCTGGCCGCCGGGCTGCCCCTGCTGCCGGTACGTCCGGCGCGGGCCGCGGATCTGGCGGACCTGTTCCAGGTGCGGCGGCTGAGCGAGGTCTTCGCGGCACCGGTGGTCTCGGGGGGCAGCCGGCACGAGGTCCCGGAGCCCGTCCGTACGCTGCTGGGCCCGGACACCCCGCGGTCGTACGTCGAGCACGAGGAACTGGCCGTCGAGGGCGGCACCGAACTCGACTGGCGCTGGACCCCCGACGGCACCCTGCACGCGGCCACCCTGGAGGGCGTCGCCGCCGGCCTCGCCTGGGCCGCCGGCCAGTGGCCCCGCCGCTTCGAGACGGCCGCCCTGCTGGAGGACCCGGACCGCGCGGAGGAGCTGGCGGAGGCCCGCTGGTTCGACTAGCGGTCCGGCGGCGCGGTCCCGGGTCCTGGGGCCGCGCCGTGACCGGCGCCCCGTCGTCGCGGACGGCTACGCCGGGAACCGCCGCCCGATCACCCGCCACGCGACCTCCAGCAGCACCGCCGCCGCGGCGGCGATCCCCACGGCCGCCCACGGCATGGTCGTCCCCACGAGTTTCAGGTCGAAGAAGTCCTGGAGCCAGGGGACGACGAGGACGACCAGGAAGCCCAGGCCCATCGCCAGCACCAGGCCGACGCGCCACCACGTGTACGGGCGGGCGATGATCGCCAGGACCCACATCGCGCCGAGGAAGAGGGTCAGGGTGGCGGCGCTGGTCTCGGCGGGGAGGGCGTCCGGACCGCCGTAGTGGCTGCGGGCCAGGAGGTACGTGGCGAAGGCGGCGAGCCCGATGATCACGCCGGAGGGGATCGCGTACCGCATCACCCGCCGTACGAAGTGCGGTTTCGCGCGCTCCTTGTTGGGGGCGAGGGCGAGGAAGAAGGCGGGGACGCCGATGGTGAGGGTGGACAGCAGCGTGAGGTGCCGCGGCAGGTACGGGTACGGGATCTGGCAGCAGGCGACGAGGATCGCGAGCAGCACCGAGTAGACGGTCTTGGTCAGGAAGAGCGTGGCGACGCGGGTGATGTTGCCGATCACCCGGCGGCCCTCGGCGACGACGGACGGGAGCGTCGCGAAGCTGTTGTCGAGCAGCACGATCTGGGCGACGGCCTTGGTGGCCTCGCTGCCCGCGCCCATGGAGACGCCGATGTCCGCGTCCTTCAGGGCGAGGACGTCGTTGACACCGTCGCCGGTCATGGCGACGATACGGCCGCGCTTCTGGAGCGCGCCGACCATGTCCCGCTTCTGCTGCGGCGTGACGCGGCCGAACACCGCGCCGTCCTCCAGCGCCTTGCCCATCTCCTCGGGGTCGTCGGGCAGCTTGCGCGCGTCCACCGGCGACTCGGCGCCCGGCATGCCCAGCTTCCCGGCCACCGCGCCGACCGACACCGCGTTGTCGCCGGAGATGACCTTGGCCTGGACGCCCTGCTCCTCGAAGTAGCGCAGGGTGTCCATCGCGTCGGGCCGCAGCCGCTGTTCGAGGACGATCAGCGCGGCGGGCCGTACGTGGTCGGTGATCCGGGAGTCGTCCAGGTCGCGGTCGGCGCGGGCCAGCAGCAGGACGCGCAGGCCCTGCGCGTTGAGGTCGTCGACCTCGGAGAGCGCGTCGTCGCCGGAGGGCAGGAGGACGTCGGGGGCGCCGAGCAGCCAGGTGGTGCGTTCGCCGTCGGGGTCTTCGAGGGCCGCGCCGCTGTATTTGCGGGCGGAGGAGAAGGGCAGCGCGTCGGTGGCCCGCCAGCCGTCGCCGGCCGGGTACGCGTCGATGATCGCCTGAAGGGAGGCGTTGGGGCGCGGGTCGGACGCGCCGAGGGCGCCGAGGACCTCCTTGACGCGGCCCTCGTCCGTACCGCCGAGCGGCCGCAGGTCGCTGACGTCCATGCCGCCCTCGGTCAGCGTGCCGGTCTTGTCCAGGCAGACCACGTCGACGCGGGCCAGGCCCTCGATGGCGGGCAGCTCCTGGACCAGGCATTTCTTGCGGCCGAGCCGGATGACGCCGATCGCGAAGGCGACGGAGGTGAGCAGCACCAGGCCCTCGGGGATCATCGGGACGATGCCGGCGACCATCCGGCGCACCGCCTCGTCACCCGCCATGTTCAGCGTGAACAGATGGCTGAAGATGAGGCCGACGGCGGTCGGCACCATCATCCACGTCACGTACTTGAGGATCTGGCTGATGCCGCTGCGCAGCTCGGAGTGGACGAGGGTGAAGCGGGACGCCTCTTCGGCGAGCTGGGCGGCGTACGCCTCGCGCCCGACCTTCGTGGCGGTGAACGCGCCGCCGCCGGCGACCACGAAGCTGCCGGACATCACCTTCTCGCCGGGCCGCTTGACCACCGGGTCGGCCTCGCCGGTCAGCAGCGACTCGTCGATCTCCAGGCCGTCGCTCTCCAGGACCTCGCCGTCGACGATGACCTTGTCGCCGGGGCCGAGTTCGATGATGTCGCCGAGCACGACCTCGGAGGTGGCGATCTCGGCGGACGCGCCGTCGCGCCGTACGGTCGGTTTGGACTCGCCTATGACGGCGAGGCTGTCCAGGGTCTTCTTGGCGCGCAGCTCCTGGATGATGCCGATGCCGGTGTTGGCGACGATGACGAAGCCGAACAGGCCGTCCTGGATCGGTCCGACGATCAAGATGATCACGAACAGCACGCCGATGATGGCGTTGAAGCGGGTGAAGACGTTCGAGCGGACGATGTCGGCGGTGGAGCGCGAGGACCGGACGGGGACGTCGTTGACCTCGCCTCTGGCCACCCGCTCGGCGACCTCGGCGGCGCTCAGACCGCGGCGGTCCGGCGCGGTGGCGGTGCCGGCGTCCGGCTCGGGTTCCTCGACTTCGGTCCTGGCCCGCTCAGTCATGCCTTCGACGTTACGGGCGGAGCGGACGATTCACCCGCTGGATGCGGACAGGAAGGTGGCGGAAGGTGTTGGAGAGGTCCGCGTCAACCGGCGAGGGGCGTGGTGCGTCCCCTATGGGGTGAGTTTGTCGGCGTGCGTGCTCAGGACGCGTCCGCCGGGGCCCGGTCCGCGTCCGGCGCGGTCGCGGCGGCCGCCGCGCGCTTGATGGCGGCGTCGCGCTTGCGTACGTACCAGATACCGAGGATGCCGAGGCCGCCGCCGGCCAGGCAGGTCCACACCCACCAGGTGCGGTCGTGGTCGGCGAACCAGCCGTAGAAGGGGAGCTGGGCCAGGAAGAGCACGAACCAGATGATGGTGCCGCCGGTGATCGTGCCGACGACGGGGCCCTCAAGAGGCTCCGGGGCCTCGCGCAGTTCGGACTTCTTCCACATGGGGCCAGCTTAAGGGCAGCCGCTGACAAGCCCGATACGCGGCCGATCCCGGCAGGGCGACGGGCCCGCGGCGTCGTACGCCGGGCCGCGGACGGCGTACAGCCCTTTCCCCAGCAGGGTCTACGCGCGGAGATAGCGATCACCGGCTTGTTTGTTCATACTGAACCTATCCGGTTCTGACTGGTTCGATTCGTTGAATCCTCCAATTTGATCCGGTTCGTTTGTGTTCTGGGCCCGATTCGGGGCCCCCACGCCTCTCCCAGGCCCGTACGACTGAGGTCCGCGCATGTCCCCCTCGGCCACCACGCCGGTCGATGCCGTCCAGGGCCCCGGCCCTCGGCAGCCCAAGAACGGTCTCGACCGGTTCTTCAAGATCTCCCAGCGGGGGTCGACGGTCTCCCGAGAGCTGCGCGGTGGCCTCGCCACCTTCTTCGCCATGGCGTACATCGTCGTGCTGAACCCGATCATCCTCGGCGCCGGCCAGGACAAGTTCGGGCACCAACTGGACAACGGCCAGCTCGTCACCGCTACCGCGCTGATGGCGGGCCTGTCCACACTCCTGATGGGCGTCATCGGCAACGTGCCGATCGCCGTCGCTGCCGGCCTCGGCATCAATGCCGTCGTCTCCCTCCAGCTCGCCCCCAAGATGAGCTGGCCGGACGCGATGGGCATGGTCGTGCTCGCCGGTCTGGTGCTGATGATCCTGGTCGCCTCCGGTCTGCGGCAGCGGGTCATGGACGCGATCCCGAACGGGCTGCGGCGCGCCATCGCGATCGGCATCGGCCTGTTCATCTCGCTGGTCGGCCTGGTCGACGCGGGCTTCGTCACCCGCAACCCGGACGCCGCGCACACCACCGTGCCGCTGGCGCTGGGTCAGGGCGGCCAGCTCCAGGGCTGGCCCGTGCTGGTCTTCGTCGTCGGCCTGGCGCTGATGTTCCTGCTGACCGTGCGGAAGACCAAGGGCGCGATCCTGATCGGCATGGTCGTGATGGCGGTGGCGGCGATCGTCATCAACGCCGTCGCGGACATCCCCGACGCGAGCTGGGGCCTGGCGGTCCCGAACGTGCCGGACAGTATCGTCGGCGCGCCGGACTTCGGCCTGGTCGGCCAGATCAGCCTGTTCGGCGGCTTCAAGGAGGTCGGCCTGCTGACCGGCTGCCTCTTCGTCTTCACGGTGCTGCTGTCCGGCTTCTTCGACGCGATGGGCACGATCATCGGCGTCGGCGAGGAGGCCGGGCTGACCGACGAGAACGGCAGCCTGCCGGGCATGGGCCGCATCCTGATGGTGGACGGCATCGCCGTCGCGGCGGGCGGCGTCGGCTCGGCCTCCGCCAACACCTGTTTCGTGGAGTCGACGGCGGGCGTCGGCGAAGGGGCCCGCACGGGGCTGGCGAACGTCGTGACCGGCGGTCTCTTCCTGCTGGCGCTGGTCTTCACGCCGCTGGCGACGGTCGTCCCGTCGCAGGCCGCCACGCCCGCCCTGCTGGTCGTCGGATTCCTGATCATGGCGGCGAACGTCCGGGACATCGACTGGGGCGACTTCACGATCGCCGTCCCGGCCTTCCTGACGATCATCTCGATGCCGTTCACCTACAGCATCACCAGCGGCATCGGCATGGGGGTGCTGGCCTTCATCCTGCTGCGGACGGCGACCGGCCGCTTCAAGGAGATCCCCTGGCTGCTGAACGCCGTGGGGGCGGCCTTCCTCGTCTACTTCCTGCTCAACCCGATCGAGCAGGTGCTGGGCGTCCACTAGCGGGCGCCCCGCCGGTGGCGCGGTTCACAGCGGCGGCGCCGCGTAGAACCGCTCCGTCCGGTCCACCGACATCTTGAATCGTTCGTCGAAGTCTTCACGGATGAGCGTCCGGGTCACATAGTCCTGGACGCTCATTCCGCGTTTCGCGGCGTGCTGCCGAAGGCGCTCCAGCAGTTCCCCGTCCATCCGCAGGCTGAGCACTCCCGATCCCATACCGCCACGGTCCTCTCACGCCCTGGTCAGGCGGGTCACTTTCCGCTGCGTCCTCACTCGGAAGGGTGATGCGGGTGGGCGCACGTGTACGGGCTTTCATTAGAGAGGGTAATGAGTTATGCTAACGAACATGCCGGAACTGTCCCTTGGCGACGACGCTGCCGCCGTGAACGCTCTGCGGTCCGCCGTGATGCGGTTGTCCCGCCGACTCAAGCACCAACGGGTCGACGAGTCGCTCAGCCCCACCGAGATGTCGGTGCTCGGCACCCTGGCCCGGTGCGGCCACGCCACCCCCGGCGAGCTGGCGCGCAAGGAGCACGTCCAGCCGCCGTCGATGACCCGCATCGTCGCGATGCTGGAGGCCAAGGGCCTGGTCCGGCTCGAACCGCACCCGGACGACCGCCGCCAGAAGGTCGTCACCCAGACCGAACAGGCCGAGGCGATGCTCGAAGAGAGCCGCCGCAAACGCAACGCGTGGCTGGCCGAGCTGGCCTCCGGGCTGGACGAGGACGAGTGGGCCGCACTGCGGACCGCCGCACCCGTGCTGGAGAAGCTCGCCCAGCTATAGAGACCGAGCGCCGAGGAGGCGAACCCACTTTGAGTACGGGATCCGGAGCAGACTCCGCCCCCGCACCGAACTCCGACGACACCACCGTCACCGACGCCGCGACCGCGCCCCCGACAGGCACCAAGGGCACCGCCGCCGAACCGCGCGGGGGCATGTTCCGTTCGCTGAGAGTCCGCAACTACCGTCTTTTCGCCACCGGCCAGGTCGTCTCCAACACCGGCACCTGGATGCAGCGCATCGCCCAGGACTGGCTGGTCGTCAGCATCACCGGCTCCTCCGCCGCCGTCGGCATCACCACCGCGCTCCAGTTCCTGCCCATGCTGCTCTTCGGGCTGTACGGCGGGGTCATCGCCGACCGGGTCTCCAAGCGCGGACTGCTGCTGATCACCCAGGCCGCGATGGGCCTGACCGGACTGGTGCTGGCCGTACTGACCCTCAGCGGGCACGTCGCGGTCTGGCACGTCTATCTGATGGCCTTCGTGCTCGGCCTGATCACCGTCGTCGACAATCCGGCGCGGCAGGCGTTCGTCGTCGAGATGGTCGGCCCGGACGACCTGCGCAACGCCGTCAGCCTGAACTCCGCCAACTTCCAGTCCGCCCGGCTCATCGGTCCCGCGGTGGCCGGCGCGCTGATCACCTCGCTCGGCAGCGGCTGGGCCTTCCTCCTGAACGGCCTGTCCTTCATCGCGCCGCTCGCCGGACTGCTGCTGATGCGCACCCGTGAGCTGCACAAGGTCGACCGCGCACCGCGCGGCAAGGGCCAGCTCCGGGAAGGTGTGCGCTACGTCGCGGGCCGCCCCGAGCTGATCTGGCCGATCGTCCTGATCGGCTTCATCGGCACCTTCGGCTTCAACTTCCCGATCTGGCTGACCGCCTTCGCCGACAAGGTCTTCCAGGGCGGCGCCGGTCTGTACGCCTGGTTCAACGGCCTGATGGCGGCCGGTTCGCTGGCGGGCGCGCTGCTCGCGGCCCGGCGCGGCACGTCGCGGCTGCGGCTGCTGGTGGGCGCGGCGCTGCTGTTCGGCGTCCTGGAGATGGCGGCGGCCCTCGCCCCGGCCGTCTGGATCTTCGGGGCGCTGCTGATCGTCATCGGCGTCGTCGGCCTGACGATCAACGTCACGGCCAACTCCAGCGTGCAGATGGCGACCGATCCGCTGATGCGCGGGCGGGTGATGAGCCTGTTCATGATGGTCTTCATGGGCGGTACGCCGCTGGGCGCGCCCCTGGTCGGCTGGGTCACCGACGCGTACGGCGCCCGGCTCGGCTTCCTCGCGGGCGGTGTGGTCTCCGCCCTGGCGGCGGCCGGTGTCGGCCTGCTGCTGACGCGCGCGGGCGGCCTGCGGGTCCGGATAGACCTGCGGCGCGGCCACCAGCACGTACGGTTCGTGCCGCGTGAGCGGGAGCGCGAACCGGAGCGGCTGGCCGCGGCGGCCTGACGGGCCCCGTGCCCCGGCCGCGACGCGTGGCCGGGGCGCCGGGCTCTCCCCGCCCCCGGCCGAACCCTGTGCGCGACACTGACCGCATGAGACTCTTCGCCGCCGTCCTGCCGCCCGAGGCCGCCGTCGACGAACTCGACCGCCGGGTGCGCCGGTTGCGGGAGCTGCCCGGCGCCGGCCGGCTGCGCTGGACCGGGCGGACCGGCTGGCACTTCACCCTCGCCTTCTACGGCGAGGTGCCGGACCCCGTCCTCCCCGGCCTGTGTGAACGGCTGGCGCGGGCCGCGCGGCGGCACGAGCCGGTCCCGCTGCGCCTCAAGGGCGGCGGGCGCTTCGCGGACCGGGTGGTGTGGGCGGGGGCCGAGGGCGGCCTGCCGGCGCTGCGCCGGCTGGCGGACTCGGCCGCGGCGGCGGCCCGCCGGGCCGGGGTGGAGATGGCCGGCCATCGTGCGTACACCCCGCACCTGACCGTCGCGCGCAACCGCGCCGAAGCCCTCGACGTCGGCCCGTTCGTCGAGGGCCTGGCGGACTTCGAGGGCAGCGCGTGGACGGTGCGGGAGCTGGCGCTCGTACGCAGCCGTCTGCCGGCCTCCGGGGTGGCGGGCGAGCAGCCCCGGTACGAGACGGTGGCGGCCTGGCCGCTGGGCCGCTGAGGGCCCCGCCCGCCGTCCGCCGGGACGCCGAGGAGCCCCCGCCCCGCCCGCCGGTCCTTCAGGAGGCCGCCTGGCCGCCGGTGTGCCCGGCCGGCCGGTTACGCTCGAAGGGTGGACCCCAAAACCCGTAACCGGATCATGTCCGGCCTGTTCGCCGTGCTGCTCGTCGTCGTGATCGTGGCGGCCGCCCTGCGCTGACCCGCCGGACGGCCCCGACGGCACCTCGTGCGAACCCACCTCACCAGGCGAACGCCTCCGGCGACGGCCCGGTGCCGGGGAAGATCTCGTCCAGCGAGTCCAGCAGCTCGGCCGACAGTTCGAGCTCCACGGCGCGCAGCGCGGATTCGAGCTGGCCGGTGGTCCGCGGGCCGACGATCGGCCCCGTCACCCCGGGCCGGGTGAGCAGCCAGGCCAGCGCGACCTCGCCGGGCCGCAGCCCGTGCTTGTCGAGCAGCGCCTCGTAGGACTCGATCCGCGCGCGGATCGCGGAGTTCGCCAGCGCGCCCGCCGAGCGGCCCCCGTTCGTACGGGCTCCGCCGCCCTCGCGTTCCTTGCGTACGGCGCCGCCGAGCAGGCCGCCGTGCAGCGGCGACCAGGGGATGACGCCGAGCCCGTAGGACCGCGCGGCCGGGATCACCTCCATCTCGGCGCGCCGTTCGGCGAGGTTGTACAGGCACTGCTCGCTGACCAGGCCGAGCGAGCCGCGGCGCGCGGCGGCCTCGTTGGCCTGCGCGATGTGCCAGCCCGCGTGGTTGGAGGACCCGGCGTACAGGATCTTGCCCTGCCGCACCAGGACGTCGATGGCCTGCCAGATCTCGTCCCACGGGGTGTGCCGGTCCACGTGGTGGAACTGGTAGAGGTCGATGTGGTCGGTGTTCAGCCGTTTGAGGCTGGCGTCCACCGCCCGCCGGATGTTGAGCGCGGAGAGGCGGTCGTGGTTGGGCCAGGCCTGCTCGCCGGTGCCCATGTCGCCGTAGACCTTGGTGGCGAGCACGGTCCGGTCGCGGCGGCCGCCGCCCTGGGCGAACCAGGAGCCGATGATCTCCTCGGTGCGGCCCTTGTTGTCGCCCCAGCCGTAGACGTTGGCGGTGTCGACGAAGTTGACGCCCGCGGCGAGCGCGGCGTCCATGATGGCGTGGCTGTCGGCCTCGTCCGTCTGGGGGCCGAAGTTCATGGTGCCGAGGACGAGTCGGCTGACCTTGAGTCCGGTGCGTCCGAGCTGCGTGTACTCCATGGGACCCCAGCAAACGCCCTGGAGGGCGCTCGAATCAAGGAGTACGCCGTGTCCCGCCGCCGGTCGTGCGGATATCGTGGCCGCGCATCCCTCAGGCGTCCACAGGTGTGTACGGGGCGCCCACGTCCCACGCCTGGTACAGGGCGTCCGCGAAGGCCGCCGCGAGCAGGTGCTCGCCCGAAGCGGAGGGGTGGGTGCCGTCGTAGGTGTCCCGGTCCAGGTCGTAACCGGCCGGGTGGGAGGCCAGCAGCAGGGGCGAGGCGGGGGTCGACAGGTCGGCGACCGCCTTGGCCAGCAGCTCGTTGAAGCGCTCGCACTCGGCGGCGAAGGGGGCGTCGGACAGGGCGCGGGTGTTCGGGATGACGGGCATCAGCACGGCCCGTACGCTCGCGTCGGCCGCCCGCGCCCCGGCGACGAAGCGGCGGACGTTCGCGGCGGTCTGCTCCGCGTCCGTGTAGAAGCCGAGGTCTATCAGCCCGAGCGAGACCAGCAGGGTGTCGGCCTTGGTCCGGCGCACCACGTCACCGATCAGCGGCGCCATGTGGCACCAGCCCTCGCCCCACCCGGCGAGGTGGCGCCGGGCGCGCTCGGGGAAGTCCGGGTCGCGGTAGGCGTGCGAGACCGCGGCGTCGGCGGACACGTCGTACAGCTCGGTACGCGGTCCGACGATGCGGTACGGGCCGCCGAAAGTCCGGTTCAGGTGCTGCCACATCCGGTAGCGCCACGTGAAGTCACCGGCGCTGCCGATCGTCATCGAGTCACCGACGAACATCACTCGCATACGACCTCCCGGCCGCCCGGCCCGGGCGCGCCGGCGGGCGCTGTCAGGGTGGTCATGCGGAGATCATATGGAGCGGGCGGGCGGGGCGGCGGTGCCGGGCCTCCGGTACGCCCGGCGCTGCGGGCCGGCCGCCGCGAAGTGGCAAGCTGGCCCCATGCGTTCGCTACTGTGCGCGGCCGGGGCCGCGGGAATACTGCTGTTCGCGGCGGCCGGGCCGGTGTCGGCCGACGACGGAGGGGACGACGGGTTCACGATCGGTGACGGACGGATCACCGAGTCCAGCGGGCTGGCGGCCAGCCGGGCGCACCCCGGCGTGTACTGGACCCACAACGACAGCGACGACGGGCCGTACGTCTACGCCGTGGACGGCCGGACCGGCCGCACGGTCGCGACCGTCACCCTGCGCGGCATCGGCGACCCGCGCGACGTGGAGGCGGTCTCGGTCGGCCCGGACGGCAACGTCTACGTCGGTGACATCGGCGACAACCTCGGCGGCAGTTGGAACCACGTGTGGATCTACCGCTTCCCGGAGCCGAAGGAACTGCGCGACCAGACCGTCACCGCGGCGCAGTTCACCGTGGAGTACGACGCCGGGCCGCGGGACGCCGAGGCGATGATGGTGCACCCGAAGACGGGCCGGGTCTACATCGCCAGCAAGAAGAAGAGCGGCGGGGCGGCCCTGTACGAGGGCCCCGAGCGGCTGTCGGCGCGCGGCACGAACACCTTCCGCCGGGTCGCGGGCATCGACCAGTGGGTGACGGACGGCGCGTTCTCGCCGGACGGCACGCGGCTGCTGCTGCGCGGGTACTTCGGCGCGGAGATGTACCGCTGGGAGGGCGGCCGCCCCAAGGACCTCGGGAGCGTGGGCGTGCCGTTGCAGATGCAGGGCGAGTCGGTGACCTTCACCCCCGACGGGCGGACGCTGCTGTTCGGCTCGGAGGGCAGGGGCAGCCGGGTACAGCCGGTCGGCCTCAGCGGTGACCGGCTACCGGAGTCGGCGAAGGGGTCCGACGGGAAGAGCGGCACCGGCGGCGGCGACAAGGAGGACGCGGCCGACGGCCCCCAGGGCGACGCGGGCAAGAACCGCAACGTCCTGCTGGCGGCGGCGACGTTCGGGGCGGCGACGGTCCTGGTGCTGGCACTGCGCCGGGTGTTCCGCCGCCGGGGGTGAGCTTCCGGGGGAGCCGGTGGTCCGCACCGGGTGAGCCGAGGGCCCCCGGTACGCCGCTCCGGCACCTCAGCCGCTGAGCGGGCGCGGGAACGGCCGGGCCCCGGCGGGTTCGTCCCGCCGGGGCCCGGCCGTGTGTGCCGTCGGGGCCTACAGCTTGCCGATCACGTGGTCGACGCAGGCGGTCAGCGCCTCGACGTCCGCCGGGTCGATCGCCGGGAACATCGCCACGCGGAGCTGGTTGCGGCCCAGCTTGCGGTACGGCTCGGTGTCGACGATGCCGTTGGCGCGCAGCGCCTTCGCGACGGCGGCCGCGTCGATCTCGTCGTCGAAGTCGATGGTGCCGATGACCTGCGAGCGCTTGGCCGGGTCGGTGACGAACGGCGTCGCGTACTTGGAGTTTTCGGCCCAGCCGTACAGCGTGCGCGAGGAGGCCGCGGTGCGTCGTACCGCCCAGTCCAGGCCGCCCTGGCCGTTGATCCACTCAAGCTGCTGGTGGAGCAGGAAGAGGGTGGCCAGCGACGGAGTGTTGTACGTCTGGTTCTTCAGCGAGTTGTCGATCGCCGTGGGCAGCGAGAAGAACTCCGGGATGTGCCGGCCGGAGGCGTGGACGCCGCGGGCCCGCTCCAGGGCGGCGGGGGAGAAGACGCCGATCCACAGGCCGCCGTCGGAGGCGAAGGACTTCTGCGGCGCGAAGTAGTAGACGTCGGTCTGCGCGATGTCCACGGGCAGGCCGCCCGCGCCGGAGGTGGCGTCCACCAGCACCAGGGAGCCGGCGTCCGCGCCCGCCACGCGCTCGACGGGGGCGGCGACACCGGTGGAGGTCTCGTTGTGGGTGAGGGCGTAGACGTCCACGCCCTCCTCCGCCTTCGGCTCCGGGTGGCTGCCCGGGTCGGCGGAGATCTTCGTCGGGGCGGCCAGCCACGGCGCCAGCTCGGCGGCCTTGGCGAACTTCGAGGAGAACTCGCCGAAGGTCAGGTGCTGGGACTTGTTCTCGATCAGGCCATGGGTCGCGATGTCCCAGAACGCGGTGGAACCGCCGTTGCCGAGGACGACCTCGTACCCCTCGGGCAACTGGAACAGATCACGTACGCCGTCGCGGACCGCGCCGACCAGGTTCTTGACCGGTGCCTGGCGGTGGGACGTACCGAGCAGGGAACTTCCGGTGGCGGCGAGGGCGTCGAGCGCCTCCGTACGCACCTTGGAGGGGCCCGCGCCGAAGCGACCGTCGGCGGGCTTGATGTCAGCGGGGATCTGGATATCAGCCACGGGCGAAGCGTAATCCGTCACCGGCCCTGAACAGGACCGGGGTCCACCGGGTGAGACGGAACGGGGGCCGCCGTTCGAGGGGTGTCCGGTTGTCCGCCGTCCTCGTACAGGGCGGCGACCGAGGCGGCGGCCCGCGCCAGCTCCGCCCGCGCCCGAGCCGGCGCCAGCACCTCCAGCGACGTCGTGAACTGGAGCAACTGGCGGACCGCACGCAGCTCTTGCAGCGCCAGTTCGACCGTCACCCAGGTCCCGCCGGTGTCCTCCGGCGGCTCCGCCAGCGCCGTCCCCATGATGCGGACGAACAGGTCCAGACGGGAGCGGAGCACCCGGGCCGTCACCCGCAGCCCGGCGGGCCGGGTCTCCACCTGCCGCCGCAGCGCCTCCCACGCGTCGGCCAGTTCCACGCCCGCGCGGCGCTGGACGGGCGTGTCGAGCACGGTGGCCGCGGCCACCCGGTCGGCCCGGAACAGCCGTGCGCGCCGCCGCCGGTCCGCGACGAGGTACCAGGTCCCGGCCTTGGACACCAGTCCGTACGGATCGACGGTGTACGTACGCGCCTCGCTCTCGCCGCTGTGCCGGTAGCGCAGGCGCAGCCGCCGGTCGGCGAAGACCGCGGTGTGCAGCGTGTCCAGGTCCACGGCCGGCCGGGGCCCGGTCCGCCAGCGCCCGGGGTCGACCAGGATGCGGCGGCTGGTCAGCTCGGCGGCGGGCCGGTGCGGCGCGGGCAGCGCGGCCATCACCTTGCGCAGCGCGGACCCGAGCGCGCCGTCCAGGCCGAGCGCGTGGTGCGCGCCCTCGGCGGCCAGCACGAACAGGGCCCGTGCCTCGTCGGTGGTCAGCCCGGTCACGTCCGTACGGAACCCGGGCAGCAGCGCGATCCCGCCGTGCCGTCCCCGCTCCGCGTACACCGGCACTCCGGCCGCCGACAGCGACTCGATGTCGCGGTAGATGGTCCGTACGGACACCTCCAGCCGGGTGGCCAGTTCGGCGGCGGGCACCCGGCCGCGGGTCTGGAGGAGCAGCAGGACGGCGAGGAGACGGTCGGACTTCACCCGGCCCAGTCTTCCGGAAAACCTGACGGGAGCTGTCAGGTTATGGCGGCAGAGTCCCGGCCATGGACACCACGTACCGCACCGTTCCCGCAGCTTCCGCCACCCCTGCCGCCCTGGCCCGCGAGGTCGCCGGCGTCGTCCTCGTCCCCGGTGACGAGGGATACGACGCCGAGCGCTCCGGCTTCCAGACCGGGCACCGGCACCGGCCGTCGGTGATCGTCGGCGCGGCGGGGGCGGCCGATGTCGTGGCGGCGGTGCGCTGGGCCCGCGCCCACGGACTGCCGGTCGCCGTGCAGTCGACCGGGCACGGCCTGACGGCGGCCACCGACGGGGGCCTGCTGATCAGCACTCGCCGGATGGACGAGGTGCGCATCGACACGGCGGCCCGGATCGCGTGGGCCGGGGCGGGCGCGCTGTGGGGCAAGGTGATCGAGGCGGCGGCGCCGCACGGGCTGGCGCCGGTGAACGGTTCGTCGCCCGGCGTGGGCGTGGTGGGCTACACGCTCGGGGGCGGGCTGGGCATCCTGGGCCGGGAGTTCGGTTACGCGTCGGACCGGGTGCGGCGGGTGGACGTGGTCACCGCCGACGGGGAGTTGCGCCGGGCGTCCGGGGACCGGGACCCGGAGCTGTTCCGGGCGCTGCTCGGCGGCGGGCACGGGCTGGGCGCGGTGACCGGCCTGGAGTTCGGGCTGGTGCCGGTGGAGCGGGTGTACGGCGGCCGACTGGTCTTCGGCGCCGGTCTGCTGGACGAGGCGCTGGCCGCGTACCTGGCCTGGACCGAGGACCTGCCCGGCAGGCTGACCTCGTCGGTCGGCCTGATCGTGTACCCGGACGTGCCGGCCGTGCCCGGCCACCTGCGCGGGCGCCACCTCGCGCAGATCCGGATCGCGTTCACGGGGACGGCGGAGGACGGCGAACGGCTGGTCGCCCCGCTGCGCGCGGTCGGGCCGCGGGTGGCCGACACGCTGCGCGAGATGCCGTACACCGAGTCGCACACCATCCACCAGGACCCGGCCACCCCGCACGCCTACGACGGTGACAGTGTCCTGCTGAGCGGCCTGGACGCGGCGGAGCTGCGCCAGGTGGCCGCGCTGACCGGGCCGGACGCCCCGCTGATGACCGTGGTGCAGCTCAACCACCTCGGCGGCGCGCTCGCCACCGGCGGCGGCTCCGTCGGCCACCGGGACGCGCGCTACCTGCTGCGCCTGCTGTCCCCGCTGGACGGCACGGACGTCGAGGCGGTACGGGCCCTGCACGCGAAGGTGCGCGCGGTGGTGGCGTCCCGGGCGGTCGGCCGCAGCGTCAACTTCCTGTTCGGCGAGCACGGTGACGCGGTGGCCGACGCGCACGAGGAGGAGGTGCGGCGGCGGGCGGCCGGTGCCAAGGCGGCGTACGACCCGGCGAACCTGTTCCGCGCGTAGGGCGCGGGCGGCGGCCGAAAGCGGGAGGGAGCGCCCCCGGCCGAGTGGGCAGGCTGGGGGCATGGCTGATCGTACGGAGACACGCGGGACGCAGGACGGCACGCGGGAACTGGCCCGGGAACTGGCGGACGCCGTGCGCGGCGAGGTGTCGCTCGCCGCCGGGGACCGGGCGCTGATGACGATGGACGCGTCCAACTACCGCCGGGTGCCGCGGGCGGTGGTCGCGCCACGGGACGCGGAGGACGTCGCCGCCGCGCTGCGGGTGTGCCGCGAGCACGGCGTGCCGGTGGTGCCGCGCGGCGGCGGCACCAGCATCGCCGGGCAGGCCACCGGCGTCGGCGTGGTGCTGGACTTCACCCGGCACCTGCGGCGGATCGTGGCGCTGGACCCCGAGGCCGGCACGGCGGTCGTCCAGCCCGGCGTGGTCCTGGACGACCTGCGGGCGGCGGCCGGCGCACACGGCCTGACCTTCGGCCCCGACCCGTCCACGCACAGCCGCTGCACCCTCGGCGGCATGATCGGCAACAACTCCTGCGGCTCCCACTCGGTGGCGTGGGGCACCACCGCCGACAGCGTGCGCGAGCTGGAGGTGCTGACGTACGGGGGCGAGCGGCTGCGCGCCGGACGGGGCACGGCGGCACTGGACGCGCTCCCACGGCGGCTGCGGGACGGCGTACGCACGCTGGTGAACGGCGACTTGGCGCTGCTGCGCACCGGCTACCCCGACCTGCCGCGCCGGATCTCCGGCTACGCGCTGGACGCCCTGCTGCCCGAACGGGGCACCGACCTGGCGCGGGCGCTCACCGGCAGCGAGGGCACCCTCGGCGTCCTGACCGAGGCCACCGTCGCGCTGGTCAGGCCGCCCGCCGCGAAGGTGCTGGCGGTCCTCGGCCACGCGGACGAGAGCGCGGCGGCCGAGGCGGCGCACACCCTGCTGCCATGGGGATCCCCCCGGTCGGGCGAAGCCGAGAGCGGGGGAGGGCCGCTGACCGTCGAGGGCATGGCGGCCGACCTGGTGGGCAGCGCGGCAGGCCTGCCCAAGGGCGGCGCCTGGCTGTTCGTCGAAATGGGCGGCGACACGCAGGCCGAGGCGCTCGCGCGCGCCGAGAAACTGTGCCGGGGCGCGTCCACCACCGATCACACGATCGTCACCGACCCGGCGCGGCAGCGCGCCCTGTGGCGGGTGCGCGAGGACGCCTCCGGGACCGCGACCCGGATGCCCGACGGCTCCGAGGCGTGGCCCGGCTGGGAGGACTGCGCGGTGCCGCCCGCGCGGCTCGGCCCGTACCTGCGGGACTTCCGGGCACTGCTGGCCCAGTACGGCCTGCGCGGCACGCCCTACGGGCACTTCGGCGACGGCTGCATCCACGTCCGTATCGACTTCGACCTGCTGACCGCTCCCGGCATCCGCCGGTTCCGGGAGTTCTCGTGCGACCTGGGCGACCTGGTCGTCGCACACGGCGGCTCGCTCTCCGGCGAGCACGGCGACGGCCAGGCACGCGCCGAACTGCTGCCGAAGATGTACGGCACCGAACTGGTCGGTCTCTTCACGCGCTTCAAGGACCTGTGGGACCCGGCGGGCGGCCTGAACCCCGGCATGCTCGTCCGGCCGGACCGGATGGACGAGAACCTGCGCTTCGCGCCGCTGCCGAAGCGCCCGGTGGACGTGGCATTCGGCTACCCGCACGATGACGGCGACTTCTCCGCGGCCGTACGCCGCTGTGTCGGCGTCGCCAAGTGCCGCACCGCCGCCCCCGGCCCCGCGGCCGTCATGTGCCCGTCGTACCGCGCCACCGGCGAGGAGCGGCACTCCACCCGGGGCCGCGCCCGGCTGCTGCACGAGATGCTGGCGGGCGAAGTGATCACCGGCGGCTGGCGTTCCGAGGAGGTACGGGACGCGCTGGACCTGTGCCTGTCCTGCAAGGGCTGCCGCAGCGACTGCCCGGTGGGCGTGGACATGGCCACGTACAAGGCGGAGTTCCTGCATCACCACTACGCGGGACGGCTGCGGCCCGCCGCGCACTACTCGATGGGCCGCCTGCCGCGCTGGCTGCGCGCGGCGGCCCCCGCCGCGCCGCTGCTCAACGCCCTGGCCCGGACCCCGCTCGCCGCGGCGGGCAAGCGCCTCGGCGGCATCGCCCCGCAGCGGGAGATCCCGCGACTGGCCACCGAACCGTTCGTCCGGTGGTGGGCGCAACGGGCGCCTTCCGGAACGGGAACAAAGGCGAGCACGCCCGCAAGGACTCCGGCCGTCCTGCTGTGGCCGGACACCTTCACCAACTACCTCGCCCCCGAGGTGGGCCGCTCCGCCGTCCATGTCCTGGAGGCCGCCGGGCTCACCGTCCGCCTGCCCGCCGCGGGCCGCCGCCGGGCCCCGCTGTGCTGCGGCCTGACGTGGGTCTCGACCGGCCAGCTCGACCAGGCCCGCGCGGTCATGCGCCGTACGGTGGACGCCCTCCACCCGCTGCTGGCGGACGGCACCCCGCTGACCGTCCTCGAACCGAGCTGCGCGGCGGCCCTCCGCACCGACCTGCCCGAACTGCTCCCCGACGACCCGCGCGCCGCCCAAGTGGCCGCCTCCGTAAGGACCTTCGCGCAGACCCTGGAGGAACAGGCGCCCATCTGGGAGCCACCGCGCGTGGACCGCCCGGCGGTCGGCCAGACCCACTGCCACCAGCACGCCGTACTCGGCGAAGCGGCCGAACAGCGCCTGCGCGCCCGGGCCGGGCTGGACGGCGGGCTGAGCGGCGGCTGCTGCGGCCTGGCCGGGAACTTCGGCTTCGAGCGCGGCCACTACGACCTGTCCGTGGCCTGCGCCGAGGAACAGCTCCTGCCGTCCGTACGGGAAGCGGAACCCGGGGCCGAGGTGCTCGCGGACGGTTTCTCCTGCCGCACCCAGATCGCCCAGCTCACCCCCCGGCGCGCCCGCCACCTGGCCGAGGTACTGGCCGAGGCACTGCCCCCGCAAAGGTGACGCCGCAGGTCACCACCCCCGGCCGCGCCGGCGCCGCGGGCCGCGCCGACCGGGCCGGCGAAGCGGTACGCACCACGGCGCTCGGTGACCCGCACGCGCAGGACATATCACCAAGTGGAATACGCGTTTCGCAGCCCTGGGGAAGGCCCGTAGCGTGAGCGTGTGAACGAGTCGCGCCACGAGCCCAGCAGCCTGCCGCCCATATCCCCGGTCCCGGAGCCGGTCCCGGTTCCCGGGCCGGTCCCGGCCTCCCCCGAGGTCCGGGCCGCCGAACAGGACGCGGCGGCGGGCGGGCGCCTGATGTCCGTCGCGCTGGTCATCGGCGGCATCATCTCGCTACAGTTCGGTGCCTCGGTCGCCGTGCTGCTCTTCCCCCGGGCCGGCGCACTGGGCGTGGTCACCCTCCGCCTGGTCGTCGCCGCACTGGTGCTGATGATCGTCTGCCGCCCGCGGATGCGCGGCTACACCCGCGGCGACTGGGCCACGATCCTCGCCTTCGGCGTCGCCCTGGTCGCCATGAACTCGCTCTTCTACGAGGCGATCGACCGCATCCCGCTGGGCGCCGCCGTCACCCTGGAGTTCATGGGCCCGCTCATTCTGTCGGTGGTCACCTCGCGACGGGCCCTGAGCCTGCTGTGGGCGGCGCTCGCCCTGGGTGGCGTGGCCCTGCTCGGCCGGGAGGGATTCGACGGACTGGACCCGCTCGGCGCCGGCCTGGCCCTGTCGGCGGGCGCCCTGTGGGCCGCGTACATCCTGCTGTCCTCCCGTACGGGCCGGCGCTTCCCGCAGGCGGACGGCCTGGCCCTGGCCATGTCCGTGGCAGCCGTGCTGAGCCTCCCGCTCGGCCTCTCCACCGCCGGCACGGCCCTGCTGGACCCGGCCACGATCGGCCTGGGCGCCGCCGTGGCCCTGCTGTCCTCGGTCACGCCGTACACCCTCGAACTCCTCGCCCTCCGCAAGCTCCCGGCCTCCGGCTTCGCCGTGATGATGAGCCTGGAGCCAGCCGCCGGAGCACTGGCCGGCTTCCTGGTCCTGCACCAGTCGCTCGGCTGGGCCGAGGTGGTGGCGATCGGACTGGTGGTCCTGGCAAGCGTGGGGGCGGTACGGAGCACGAGCAGGGGTTAGGGCGGCGTCCCCAGAAGCGGTGTCGCGTGATACGTCACAGTGACGTGCTGCTGCCCGTGGCCTCGACGAGGGCGCTGTAGGCGGCCTCGGCGGCGCGTCCGGGCGGGGTGTCCGCCGGGGCGTGGGCGAGGAAGGTGCGGGTGGGCCCGCTGTGGGCGATGTGGCCCTGCACCAGGACGGTGACGTGGTCGGCTTCCTCGGCGAGGTCGGCGACGTCGTGGGTGGACATCAGTACGCGGACACCGGAGCGGGTGACCTGGTTCAACAAGTCGCGGAAGACGCGGCGCTGGCGGGGGTCCATGCCGGCGGTCGGCTCGTCCAGGAGGAGCAGGTGGGCGTCGTGGACGAGTGCGCCGGCCACGCCGAGACGTCGAAGCTGACCGCCCGACAGCTCCGTCGTCTTCGTGCCGGCCCGGTCGCTCAGGCCGACGGCGTCCAGTGCCTGGGCCGCCTTCTCCCAGGCGGGCTTGCTCGACATGCCTTTGAGCCAGCCGCAGTAGGCGACCTGTTCACGTGCGGTCAGACCGTGCATCGCGGTGACGGACTGCGGCATCCAGGCGACAGCTCGTCGGTAGGAAGTGGTTCCCGCGCGCAGCCCGTCGAGGGACACCGTCCCGCTTTCCGGGCGGGTGACGGAAGCCGCGAGCCGCAGCAGGGTCGACTTGCCCGCCCCGTTGGCGCCGAGCAGCACGGTCAGCCCGTCCGGGAGCCGGTAGGTGAGGCCGTTCAGTACGGGGGGACGGCGGCGGCGGTAGCGGTAGGTGCAGTCGGACAGTTCCAGGGTCATAAGGTCCTCCGCGTGGATCGTGCCAGCACGGCCAGGCCGGCGGTGAGGGTCAGCGTCGTGAAGGCCAGGGAGAATGCAGATGACGCAGGATGGCCGACGATTGTCCAGCGGTACAGGGCGCCGTCCGGGGCGAAGCCGAAGAAGACGACGATGGCCAGCCAGGCGGGCCCGGTCATCACCGCGCCCTGGCCCAGCACGGGCCGCAGACACAGCATGAGGCCGACCAGGAAGCAGGTGTCGCGTCCCGCGGCGACGGCCCTCGCCGAATCGGACACCGCGGCGAGCGCCAGGGTGACTGCCACAGCTAGGACGCCGGTGGTGGCGGCCAGAGCCGTATCGGTCAACCGTACCGGCCGTACCGCGACGGTCTCGGCCTCCGGCAGCCGGTTGTCCAGGCACCACCCCAGGGCCGACACGACGGGCACCGGGGCGAACAACAGCAGTTGCACAGGCACCGATACGGAGGACAGGAGAGACAGAATCGGGACTGCGGCGCCCTGCTGGGTGGCGGCCGCCATTGTTGTGAAGACGGCCAGCGCCATGGCCAGGGCCCACAGACGGCGGGCTCTGACCCACCACCACACCCCGCGCCGGGTCATGGCGAGCCCGCAGGGCACGCGGCGCGCAGCGTCGCCCGGTACCACGCCGCCTGCTGGTCCTCGGGCAGTTCCCGGGCCTTGTCGTAGGCCTGTTCGGCCCGTTCTTGTACGACCGTTTCGTCGGGCGCGCCCGTGCTGTTGGTGGCGACGTCCTTGCGCAGGCTGTGCTGCGTCCCTGTGAGATGGGTCGCCCATAGTGTCGCGGCCAGCAACCGTGCCGGGTCCGGGTGGGGGCACGGGGGAACGACGGCTGCCACGGTGACCGCATAGCGGAGCTGCCCTTCTCGGGCTGCGGCGGTGAGCGGCGGACGCCAGATGCGCGCCGTGGAGGGCCGCTCGCCCGCCTGGCGGCCCTGGGTGACGTTATCGCTGACCAGTGCGGGGGTGAGTCTGACTCCCGCGGCGCCGAATACCCTGATCACCTGGGCCACTTCGCGCTGCGCCGGCTCCAGGGAATCGCTCAGCGTCTGTGGAACGCACACCCGTGGTGCGCTGCCCGAACAGGCCGTGGGTGCCTGGTCGGCCAGAAGAGGCGGGGTGTAGCCCCATTCCGCGGCCATCGCACATGCGGCCCCGCTGCCGGAGGCGATCACCGCCAGGGCCAGGACCATACGCGGGACGGCCTTGCCCAGGCGAGCCCACCCCAGCGCGAGAGCCAGCGCGATGCTGCCGGTCAGCAGGACATGAGGCAGCAGCACCCGGTACGGGACGGCTTCCCCGAGCATCAACTTGTTGAAGAACGCGCCGGAGACGTTGCGCAGCCATGCGGGATCCAGGGTGACGCTGTAACTGACGATCACCCATACGCCGATGGCCAGCACCGGAGCGGCGATGGCCTTGGGCACCCACTGCCCGACGGCGAAACCGATCACGGCGTGCGCCAGGCACACCACCACGGCCAGCCATACCGGCCGCAGGCTCGGCTCGGTGGGCCACACGCCGTAGTCCACCAGGGCCACGGCGACCGGAAGAATCACCGTCAGCCAGCCCAGGACAACCACCGGCCACAGCACGCCGGCGGCGATCCGGTACCGGCTACGGGCTGGAGCCAGCCGCCAGACGCCCGCTTCCTTCAGCCTGCCGCTCTCCCACGCCGCCAGCGCTGCGACGGCCGCGTAGGCAAAGGCATAGGCCGCATACAAAGGAGCGGAGACCACCGTGGGGGCGTACCCGTACACCTCTCCTGCCGGTTTGCTGGCACCGCCGATGTAGTAAAGAACCGGAATGGCCACGACGAACGGTGCCGCCCACAGCGCGCTGCTGGAACGAACCCGGCTCCAAAGCCGCACCCAACCTCCTTTTGCCCGCGGCCGATGGGGCGAATCACCCTGGCCTCGTACCGTCATTCCCGTCCTGGTCGGACGGAGTGGAGCGCGCCGCCGGGACCCTGCCGGTCGGTATGACCGCAGGGCCCGGACGGCGACAGGATCGGTACGGGCTGATGCCGTACTGATCGACTGATCGGGCCCTTACCTCACATAGACTTTGTAAACACTCAGTGTGCTGGCCCCACTGAGGCTATCGATCTTGAAGTAGTACTTCCCCGAACCAAGTCCACTCCACGTTCCCTTGCTGAAGTTGTCGGGGAAGGGCTTCGTGCACTGGGTGAACGTCCTCAGGCCGAGTTTCGGGTCCGGATTCCAGTCGCCCGCTTCGCGGCGCGGCCGTTACATGCCGACGCGGTCACGAAGTGGTCGCATGTCGAATGCGCTCGCCACTCGCGCCAATCTCTGGAATGTCGACGCCTGAATTTCGCCTGCCGGGTTGTGCTCAGTCGCGCGCGGCCTGCGTAGGCCCAGGGCGGCAACCGCACCGACAGGCGCCGGTGAGGGACGCCTTGTGTGGTGAGAATCGTGATCAGGTGCATCAGGGGGCGTTCTTGAAGGTGGCTCAAACTCGATCATGTCCGTGGCCGGCAACGATCTGGTGGCTCGGAAGGGCCGGTTCGGCATTCCCGGGCTCGGCATCTCGGACGCCTTCGGGCCTGCGGCGCCCCTGTAGGCCCGGTGCCCCGCACACGCCCTCCAGAAAATCATGCAGGCACGCTTGATTGTTTCCCCCCGCGCTGCCACGCTCGAACCCGCACCGCCCGATTCAACGCGCCCTGCCCGGACGGCAGATGGCCGACGAAAGGAGCGCTCGGTGTCCGACGTCAAGGCCGTACTGGCGGATCTGAGGGACGAGGGGGCCGCGCTCGACGCCCTGGTCGGCGACCTGGCGCCGGAGCGGTGGGCGCTGCCGACCCCGGCCGAAGGCTGGACGGTCGCCCACCAGATCGGACACCTGACCTGGACCGACCGGCAGGCCCTGCGCTCCGCCACCGACCCCGCCGCCTTCCGGGAAGCGGCCCAGCAGGCCCTGGCCACCCCCGCGACCTTCGTCGACGAGGGCGCGGCGCAGGAAGCGCAGGCGCCGCCCACCCGCCTGCTGGAGCGCTGGCGGCAGGGCCGCTTCGAGCTTCAAGAGGTGCTCGCCGCACGGCCCGCCGGAGAAAAACTCCCCTGGTACGGGCCACCGATGAGCGCCGCGTCGATGGCGACCGGGCGCCTGATGGAGACCTGGGCGCACGGCCAGGACATCGCCGACGCGCTCGGCGTGTCACACGAACCCACCGCGCGGCTGCGACACGTGGCCCGCATCGGCGTACGGGCACGGAACTTCGCGTACGCGGCCAACGGACTGCCCGCCCCGGCGGAGGAGTTCCGGGTGGAGCTGCGCGCCCCCGACGGCGGCACCTGGGCGTTCGGCCCGCAGGACGCGACGCAGCGGGTGACCGGCGACGCCCTCGGCTTCTGTCTGCTGGTGACCCGGCGCGCCCACCGCGACGACGTGGACGTACGGGCCGAGGGGCCGGACGCCGACCGCTGGCTGGGCATCGCCCAGGCGTTCGCGGGCCCGCCGGGCAAGGGCCGTGAGCCGGGCGGGAGGAGCGCCCGGTGACCGGCGGCGACGTGCTGCGCGTCGGCAACGCCTCGGGCTTCTACGGCGACCGCTTCGACGCCGTGGCCGAGATGCTCACCGGCGGCCCGCTGGACGTCCTGACCGGCGACTACCTCGCCGAGCTGACCATGCTCATCCTGGGCCGCGACCGGCTCAAGGATCCCACGCGCGGCTACGCGAAATCGTTCCTGCGGCAGATGGAGGACAGCCTCGGGACGGCCGTCGAGCGCGGCGTGCGGCTCGTCACCAACGCCGGTGGCCTCAACCCCGCCGGACTCGCCGACGCGGTTCGGGACCTGGCCGGCCGGCTCGGCGTCCCGGTCCGGGTGGCGCACGTGGAGGGCGACGATCTGCTGCCCCGGTACCGCGGGCGCGAGGGGGTGCTGACCGCCAACGCCTACCTGGGCGGCGCGGGCATCGCCGCGTGCCTGCGCGCCGGTGCCGACGTGGTCGTGACCGGCAGGGTAACGGACGCCGCGCTGGTCAGCGGGGTGGCGGCGGCGCACTTCGGCTGGGCGCCCACGGACCACGACCGGCTGGCGGGCGCGGTCGTCGCGGGCCACGTCCTGGAGTGCGGCACCCAGGCCACCGGCGGCAACTACTCCTTCTTCACCGCGCACGACCCGCGCCACCCCGGCTTCCCGCTCGCCGAGATCACCGCCGACGGCTCCTCGGTGATCACCAAGCACCCCGGCACGGGCGGCGCGGTGACCACCGGCACGGTCACCGCCCAGCTCCTGTACGAGACGTCCGGCGCGCGCTACCCGGGCCCGGACGTGACCGCGCGGCTGGACACCGTACGCCTCACGCAGGAGGGCCCGGACCGGGTGCGTATCGACGGCGTACGCGGTGAGGCGCCCCCGCCGACGCTGAAGGTGGGCCTCACCCGTCTCGGCGGCTGGCGCAACGCGCTCACCTTCGTCCTGACCGGCCTGGACATCGAGGCCAAGGCCGCGCTGGTACGGCAGCAGATGGAAGCGGCCTTCGACGCGGCGAAGCACCGTCCGGCGTCCGTGACATGGACGCTGGCCCGGACCGACCACGCGGACGCCGCCGTCCAGGAGGAGGCGAGCGCCCTGCTGCGACTGGTGGTGCGGGACGCCGACCAGGACGCGGTGGGCCGGGTGGTCAGCGGGGCGGCCGTCGAGCTGGCGCTGGGCAGTGTCCCCGGGTTCCACGTGACGGCACCACCGGGCAGGGGCGAGCCGTACGGCGTCTTCGAGGCGGAGTACGCGGACGCGGCGGACGTACCGCACACCGCCGTACTCCCGGACGGCAGTCGCGCCGAACCGCCGCCCCCCGCGGAGACCCGCGAGCTGTCGCCGCTTCCCGGGCCCGCCCTCCCCGAGCCCCTCGCCCACGACGGCCGGACGCGCCGCGCCCCTCTCGGCCTGGTGGCCGGTGCCCGCAGCGGCGACAAGGGCGGCTCCGCGAACGTCGGCGTGTGGGCCGGTACGGACGCGGCCTGGCGCTGGCTGGCGCACGAGCTGACCACCGACCGGCTGCGCGCGCTGCTCCCGGAGACGGCGGAGCTGCCCGTCACCCGGCACGTGCTGCCCAACCTGCGTGCCCTGAACTTCGTGATCGACGGCCTGCTCGGTGCGGGCGTCGCCGCGCAGGCCCGCTTCGACCCGCAGGCCAAGGCGCTGGGGGAGTGGCTGCGCGCCCGCCACGTGGACATACCGGAGGTACTGCTGTGACCGTGCTCGGCAGCCGACTGGACCCGACCGGGCCCGAGTACACGGCCAACC
Source organism: Streptomyces sp. NPDC018045 (assembly GCF_044327445.1). Classification (NCBI taxonomy): domain Bacteria; kingdom Bacillati; phylum Actinomycetota; class Actinomycetes; order Kitasatosporales; family Streptomycetaceae; genus Streptomyces; species Streptomyces sp. NPDC018045. The sequence goes on along the minus strand of NZ_JBIRFL010000007.1, from coordinate 67,359 downwards.
GTGAGGCGATGCTCGCCAAACTGGCGGAGGTCGAGGCGGAGCACGCCAACGCCATCGGCGGAGGCGGCGCGAAGTACGTCGAACGGCACCGCAAACGCGGCAAGCTGCTCGCCCGCGAACGCATCGAGCTGCTCCTCGACCCCGACACACCGTTCCTCGAACTGTCGCCGCTGGCCGCCTGGGGCAGCGACTACCCGGTGGGCGCCTCGCTGGTCACCGGCATCGGTGTCATCGAGGGGGTGGAGTGCCTGGTCACCGCCAACGACCCGACCGTACGCGGCGGCGCCTCCAACCCCTGGACGCTGAAGAAGGCCCTGCGCGCCAACGAGATCGCCTTCGCCAACCGGCTGCCCGTCGTCTCCCTCGTCGAGTCCGGCGGCGCGGACCTGCCCAGCCAGAAGGAGATCTTCATCCCGGGCGGCGCGCTGTTCAAGGACATCACCCGGCTCTCCGCCGCCGGCATTCCCACCGTCGCCGTGGTCTTCGGGAACTCCACCGCGGGCGGCGCGTACATCCCCGGCATGTCCGACCACGTGATCATGGTCAAGGAGCGGGCGAAGGTCTTCCTCGGCGGCCCGCCACTGGTCAAGATGGCAACCGGCGAGGAGAGCGACGACGAGTCGCTGGGCGGCGCCGAGATGCACGCCCGCACCTCCGGCCTCGCCGACCACTTCGCGCTGGACGAGCCGGACGCGCTCCGCCGGGCCCGCCGCGTCGTCGCGCGCCTCAACTGGCGGAAGGCCCACGCCGACCCCGGCCCGGCCATACCGCCCCAGTACGAAGGGGACGAGCTGCTGGGCATCGTCCCCGGCGACCTGAAGGCGCCCTTCGACCCCCGCGAGGTGATCGCGCGGATCGTGGACGGCTCGGACTTCGACGAGTTCAAGCCGCTGTACGGGCCGAGCCTGGTCACCGGCTGGGCCGAGCTGCACGGTTACCCGGTCGGCATCCTCGCCAACGCCCAGGGCGTGCTGTTCAGCGCGGAGTCGCAGAAGGCCGCCCAGTTCATCCAGCTCGCCAACCAGCGCGACGTCCCGCTGGTCTTCCTGCACAACACCACCGGCTACATGGTCGGCAGGGAGTACGAGCAGGGCGGCATCATCAAGCACGGCGCCATGATGATCAACGCGGTGTCCAACTCCCGGGTCCCGCACCTGTCCGTCCTGATGGGCGCCTCGTACGGCGCCGGGCACTACGGCATGTGCGGGCGCGCCTACGACCCGCGCTTCCTGTTCGCCTGGCCGAGCGCCAAGTCCGCCGTGATGGGCCCGCAGCAGCTCGCCGGGGTGCTCTCGATCGTGGCCCGCGCCTCCGCCGCCGCCAAGGGGCAGCCGTACGACGACGAGGCGGACGCCGGGCTGCGCGCCATGGTCGAGCAGCAGATCGAGTCCGAGTCGCTGCCGATGTTCCTGTCCGGGCGGCTGTACGACGACGGCGTCATCGACCCGCGCGACACCCGGACCGTCCTCGGCCTGTGCCTGTCCGCCGTCCACACCGCCCCCGTCGAGGGCGCGCGGGGCGGCTTCGGCGTCTTCCGGATGTGAGGAACCAGTGATCTCTTCCCTCCTCGTCGCCAACCGTGGCGAGATCGCCCGCCGCGTCTTCCGCACCTGCCGGGACCTGGGCATCACGGCGGTGGCCGTGTACTCCGACGCGGACGCCGACGCCCCGCACGTCCGCGAGGCCGACGCCGCCGTACGCCTGCCGGGCAGCGCCCCCGCCGACACCTACCTGCGCGGCGACCTGATCGTGAAGGCCGCGCACGCCGCCGGCGCCGACGCCGTCCACCCCGGCTACGGCTTCCTCTCCGAGAACGCCGGCTTCGCCGCCGCCGTCGCCGACGCCGGCCTGACCTGGGTCGGCCCGCCGCCCGCCGCCATCGAGGCGATGGCCTCCAAGACGCGCGCCAAGGAGCTGATGGCCGCGGCCGGGGTGCCGCTGCTCGCCCCCGTCGACCCGGACCGCGCCACCGACGCCGACCTGCCGCTGCTGGTCAAGGCGGCCGCGGGCGGCGGCGGGCGCGGTATGCGCGTCGTACGGGAACTGGCCGGCCTGCCCGCCGAACTGGCGGCGGCGCGGGCCGAGGCCGCGGCGGCCTTCGGGGACGGCGAGGTGTTCGCCGAGCCGTACGTCGTCGGCGGCCGGCACGTCGAGGTGCAGGTCCTCGCCGACGCGCACGGCACCGTCTGGACGCTCGGCACCCGCGACTGCTCCCTCCAGCGCCGCCATCAGAAGGTCATCGAGGAAGCCCCCGCGCCCGGCCTCTCCGACGGTCTGCGCACCACCCTGCACACCGCCGCGGCCGACGCCGCCCGCACCATCGGCTACCGCGGCGCGGGCACCGTCGAATTCCTCGTCTCCGCCACCGGGCACGCCCACTTCCTGGAGATGAACACCCGCCTCCAGGTCGAGCACCCGGTCACCGAGGCCGTGTACGGCGTCGATCTGGTCGCCCTCCAGGTGCGGGTGGCCGAGGGCGCGGCACTGCCGGACGAGCCGCCCGCGCCGCGCGGCCACGCCGTTGAAGCCCGGCTGTACGCGGAGGACCCGGCGGCGGACTGGCAGCCGCAGACCGGCACGCTGCACCGCCTGGCCGTGCCCGACGGCGTCCGCCTCGACTCCGGCGTGGCCGACGGCACCGTCATCGGCGTCCACTACGACCCGATGCTCGCCAAGGTCATCGCCTGGGCGCCGACCCGCGCCGAGGCCGTACGGAAACTGGCGGGCGCGCTGGAACGGTCCCGCGTGCACGGCCCGGTCACCAACCGCGACCTGCTCGTACGATCCCTGCGCCACCCGGATTTCGCCACCGCCGACGGCCTGGACACCGGCTTTTACGACCGCCACCTCGACGCCCTCACGGCCGGTCCCGACACCACGGTCACCGGCCTGTGCGCCCTGGCCGCCGCCCTCGCCGACGCCCACGGCCGGTCCCGCTTCGGCGGCTTCCGCAACGTACCGTCGCAGCCGCAGACCAAGACGTACACCTGCGGGGGCACCGAGCACGGGATCCGCTACCGGATCGGCCGCGACGGCCTGCACGCCGAGGACTTCCCCGGCGTACGGCTGCTGTCGGCCGCACCCGGCCACGTCGCGCTCGAAACGGGCGGGGTCCGCCGCGAGTTCACCGTCGCCCGCTACGGCGACCAGGTCTTCGTCGACTCCGCCACGGGCTCCCGCGCCCTCACCGCCCGCCCCCGGTTCCCCGACCCCGCCGCGCGCAGGGAACCGGGCTCGCTGCTCGCCCCCATGCCCGGCACGGTCGTCCGGGTTGCCGACGGCCTGGCCGAAGGGGACCGCGTCGAGGCGGGGGCCCCGCTGCTCTGGCTGGAGGCGATGAAGATGGAACACAAGGTCACCGCACCCGTCTCCGGCACGCTGACCGCCCTGCACGTCACGGCCGGCCGGCAGGTCGAGGTCGGCACGCCGCTGGCCGTTGTCACCGAGTGAGACACCGGCTCCGACACCCTTCCCCCCTCCGAAGGAGTCCCCGTGCGCAACCCCGTGATCGAGACCGAGGAACACCGCGCCCTCCGCGCGTCCGTCGCCGCGCTCGGCAAGCGCTACGGACGCGAGTACTTCGCCCGCGTCGTCGCCGAGGGCAAGCACACCGACGAGCTGTGGGCCGAAGCCGGCCGGCTCGGCTACCTCGGCGTGAACCTCCCCGAGGAGTACGGCGGCGGAGGCGGCGGCATCGCTGAACTCTCCATCGTGCTGGAGGAGCTGGGCGCGGCCGGCTGCCCGCTGCTCATGCTCGTCGTCTCGCCCGCCATCTGCGGCACCGTCATCGCCCGCTTCGGCACCGAGGACCAGAAGCGGACCTGGCTGCCCGGCCTTGCCGACGGCTCCCGCAAGATGGCCTTCGGCATCACCGAACCGGACGCCGGCTCCAACTCGCACCGCATCACCACCACCGCCCGCCACGACCCGGCCACCGGCGCGTGGGTCCTCAACGGGCGCAAGGTCTTCATATCCGGCGTGGACATCGCGGAGGCCACCCTCATCGTCGGCCGCACCGAGGACGCCCGTACCGGCCGGCTCAAGCCCTGCCTGTTCATCGTCCCGCGCGACACCCCCGGCTTCGGGCGCAGCCGGATCGCCATGGAACTGGCGGCGCCGGAGAAGCAGTTCGAGCTGACACTGGACGACGTACGGCTGCCCGCCGACGCCCTCGTGGGCGGGGGCGCCTCCGATGCCGAAGGCCAGGGGGGAGCGGACGCGGGCCTGCTCCAGCTCTTCGCCGGGCTCAACCCCGAGCGCATCATGACCGCCGCGTTCGCGCTCGGCATGGGCCGTTACGCGGTCGGGCGGGCCGTCGACTACGCCCGGACCCGCCAGGTCTGGAAGGAGCCCATCGGCGCCCATCAGGCCCTCGCCCACCCCCTCGCCCAAGTCCGCATCGAGCTGGAACTCGCCCGCCTGATGATGCAGAAGGCCGCCCACCTGTACGACGCGGGCGACGACGTGGGCGCGGGCGAGGCCGCCAACATGGCCAAGTACGCGGCGGCGGAAGCGGCCGTGAAGGCGGTGGACCAGGCGGTGCACACCCTCGGCGGCAACGGTCTGACCCACGAGTACGGCCTCGCCACCCTGATCACCGCCGCCCGCGTCGCGCGGATCGCGCCGGTCAGCCGCGAGATGATCCTCAACTACGTCTCCCACCAGAGCCTGGGGCTCCCGAAGTCGTACTGACGGGCCGCGCGCGGCACCGCGGACGCCGTGCTGACAACCGCACCGCCAACCGCGATGCTGCACGCACACGGACAGGCGCCCGCCCGCGCCCCGTACCGGCACCGGGCGAGCGCCGCTGCTGAGGGGATGGCCATGGTCTTTCACAGTCAGTACGCCGATGTCGCGCCCGTGGACCTGCCGATCCACGAAGCCGTACTGGGCCGCTCGGCCGCCGAGCACGCCGCGCTGCCCGCCCTGATCGACGGCCAGGACGGCACCACGGTCAGCTACGCCGAACTCGACGGCGCCACCCGCCGGATCGCCGCCGCCCTGGCCGACGCCGGGGTCGGGGCCGGTGACGTGCTCGCCCTGCACAGTCCCAACACCATCGTCTACCCGGCCGTCTTCTACGCCGCCTCACGCTGCGGCGCGGCCGTCACCACCGTCCACCCGCTGGCCACCTCGGGGGAGTTCGCCCAGCAGTTGCGCGACTCCGGCGCCAACTGGATCGTCACCGTCTCCCCGCTGCTGGAGACGGCCCGCAGCGCCGCCGAACAGGCCGGCGGCATCACCGAGGTCTTCGTCTGCGACGGCGCCGTGGGACACCGCTCCGTACGCGACATGATCGCCTCCACCGCGCCCGAACCCGCCGTCCCCATCGACCCCGTCCGGGACATCGCCGTCCTGCCGTACTCGTCCGGTACCACCGGCACGCCCAAGGGCGTCATGCTCACCCACCGCTCCATCGCCACCAACCTCGTCCAGCTCGACAAGCTGATCAGCAGCGGCCCCGGCGACCGTGTCCTGGCCGTCCTGCCCTTCTTCCACATCTACGGCCTGACCGCCCTGATGAACGCCCCGCTGCGCAACGGCTCCACCGTCGTCGTGCTGCCCCGCTTCGACCTCGAACACTTCCTGCGCACCATCGAGAAGTACCGCGTCAACGCGGTCTATGTGGCCCCGCCCATCGTCCTGGCCCTCGCCAAGCACCCGTCCGTCACCCAGTACGACCTGTCCTCGCTCGACTACATCGTCAGCGCCGCGGCCCCGCTCGACGCCCGGCTCGCCGCCGCCTGCGCCCGCCGCCTCGGCATCCCGCCCGTCATGCAGGCGTACGGCATGACCGAACTCTCGCCCGGCACCCACGCCGTACCGCTCGGCGCCGCGCACCCGCCGCCCGGCACGGTCGGCAAACTCCTGCCCAGCACCGAGATGCGCATCCGCTCCATGGACACCGGCGAGGATCTCGGCGCCGGCGAGAGCGGCGAGATCCTCATCCGCGGCCCGCAGGTCATGAAGGGCTACCTCGGACGGCCCGCGGAGACCGACGCGATGATCGACACCGCCGGCTGGCTGCACACCGGCGACATCGGGCAGGTGGACGCCGACGGCTGGCTGTACGTCGTGGACCGCGTCAAGGAACTGATCAAGTACAAGGGCTACCAGGTCGCCCCGGCCGACCTCGAAGCGGTGCTGCTCAGCCACGAGGGCATCGCGGACGCCGCGGTGATCGGCGTCACCGACGCGGACGGCAACGAGATCCCGAAGGCGTACGTCGTTCGCCGGCCCGGCGAGCAGGGGGACCGGCTCACCGAGGACGACGTCATCGCGTACGTTGCCGGGCAGGTCGCCCCGTACAAGAAGGTACGGCGGGTGGAGTTCACGGACGCCGTGCCACGCGCCGCCACCGGCAAGATCCTGCGGCGCGAACTGCGCGCCAGGGAAAGGAGTTCCACGGCCTCATGACCGACGCCACCCCGGACGCCACGAGCAACGCCGCACCGACGGCACCCGACACCACCCCGGACGCACCGGACGCACCGGACGCACCGGACGACGCGCTGATACGGCACGCCCACGACCGGGGCGTCACCACCCTCACACTGGACTCCCCGCACAACCGCAACGCCCTCTCCCGGCGCCTGGTGGGCGAGCTGCACGCGGCACTGGCGGCCGCCGCCGACTCCGCCGGCACGCGTGCCGTGCTGCTCACGCACACCGGGACGACGTTCTGCGCGGGGGCCGACCTGGCGGAGGCGACCGGAGCCGCGGACGAGGAAGGCGCCGCCGTCTCCGGTCCGCTCGGCCTCGCCCGCCTCCTGCGGACGATCGTCGAACTCCCCAAGCCCGTCGTCGCCAGGGCCACCGGCCACGTCCGGGCCGGCGGCCTCGGCCTGCTGGGCGCCTGCGACCTGTCCGTGGCGGGCCCCGGCGCCACCTTCGCCTTCACCGAGGCCCGCCTCGGCCTCGCGCCCGCCGTCATCTCCATGCCGCTGCTGCCCCGTATGGACCCGCGGGCCGCCGCCCGCTACTACCTCACCGGCGAGCGCTTCGACGCCGCCGAGGCGGCCCGTACCGGTCTGGTGACCCTGGCCGCCGACGACCCGGACGCCGCACTGGAACCCGTCCTCGCCGGCCTGCGCAAGGGTTCCCCCCAGGGCCTGGCGGCCTCCAAGGCCCTGGTCACCGCGGAGGTCCGGCGCGCCTTCGACCGCGACACGGCGGCCCTCGCGGACACCTCGGCCCGCCTCTTCGCCTCCGACGAGGCCCGGGAGGGCATGACCGCCTTCCTCCAGCGCAGGCAGCCGTCGTGGGCACGGTGACCTCCGCGCGCGGCCCCAAGGAGCCGCAGCAGGAACGCAGCCGCGCCACCCGTCGCGCCCTCCTGGAGGCGGCCGTCTCCTGCCTCGCCGAACGCGGCTGGAGCGGCAGCACGGTCGCCGTCGTCGCGGAACGCGCGGGCGTCTCGCGGGGGGCCGCCCAGCACCACTTCCGTACCCGCGAGGACCTGTTCACGGCGGCCGTCGAACACGTCGCGGACAAGCGCCGGGGCGCGCTGAAGGCCGTGGCGCACGACCTGCCGCCCGCCGGCTCCGCCGCCCGCACCCGGATCGTCGTCGAGGAGATCGTCGGCCTCTACACGGGCCCGCTCTTCCGCGCCGCCCTGCACCTGTGGGTGGCCGCCTCCGACGAGGAGCAGCTCCGCGCCCGGGTCACCGCCCTGGAGTCCCGCGTCGGCCGCGAGGCGCACCGTACGGCGGTCGGCCTGCTGGGTGCCGACGAGTCGGTCCCCGGTGTCCGGGAGACCGTGCAGGGCCTCCTCGACATGTCCCGTGGCCTCGGCCTCGCCACCCTCCTCACCGACGACAAGCCGCGCCGCGACCGCGTGGTGACGCAGTGGGCGCACATCCTGGACACGGTGCTGAACGGGGCGGGGCCGCCGCCTCCGTAGCGTTACCCGTCGGCATCCGCGGACGCGTCGAGGCGGCGGGCCAGCGCGCGTACGAGGTCCCGAAGCTCCGCGGGGCGTTCGATGACGAACGGGCGGTCCAGCGCGGCCAGTAGGGGAGGAATCCAGTCCAGTCGCTCGGCCCGGATGTGGACGCGGACCCACGCGGGCCCGTCGTCCGACAGGGCGGCGATCCCGGCCGGCAGACGGGTACGGAGGTGTTCGACGCTGCTCCGGACGCGCACCGAGACCTCGTGGGTCCACGGCGTGTGGGCCAGGCGGTCCAGCACCGTCGCCGCCGGGTCGAAACCGTTCGGAATGTCAAAGGAACCGGACAGCGCCCGGACCGAAGTGATCCGGTCCAGCCGGAAGATCCGTACCTCCCCGCCGCCCTGACCGGCGCCGGTCAGATACCACCGCCCGGAGTGCGCCACGAGACCGTACGGCAGGACCGTACGGTCGCTGTCGCCGCCCGTGCGGTCGGTGTACGCGAAGGCCACCGGCCGCTGCCGGCGTACGGCCTCGGCGAGTTCGAGCAGCACCGCCGCTTCCGGCGGCGCGGCGGGCCGGGCCCGCTCGGTGAAGTCGGCCGTCTCCAGCAGCGCCTCCAGCCGCCGCCGCAGGGCCGCCGGCAGCACCCGCCGCACCTTCGCCGCGGCGCTCTCACCGGCCGCGGGGGAGGCGGCACCCGGCCCGCCCCGCTGCCCGGCGAGCAGGCCGAGCAGTACGGCCAGGGCCTCCTCGTCGGTGAGCATCAGCGGGGGCATCCGGTAGCCGGGGGCGAGGCGGTAGCCGCCGTGGCGGCCCCGCACCGCGTCGACGGGGATGCCCAGGTCCAGCAGGTGGCCGACGTAGCGGCGGACGGTGCGCTCGTCGACGCCGAGGCGGCCGGCCAGTTCGGGAACGGTACGGATGCCGCCGCCCTGAAGGATCTCCAGCAGGGCGAGCACCCGGGCGGTGGTCGTGGTCACACCGGACAGTCTGGCGCCCATACCGGGCGGAACCTGTCCGGTATCGGTCCTAGCGTGGGCGACGCCCGGCGACACCCGTCGATCCGGGCCCTCTCCCCCTGCCAGGAAGCCGGCCCATGAACTTCGTCTCCCTCCGCGTGATCACCGACGACGTCGCCCGCCTCGTCGGGTTCCACGAACGCCTCACCGGCGTCCCGGCCACCTGGTCGACCCCCGAATTCGCCGAACTCGGCACGCCGTCCTGCACCCTGGCGATCGCCGGCAGCCGCACGGTGGCCCTGTTCGGCGCCGGAACCGCACGGGCCGCCGCCAACCACACGGCGATCATCGAATTCCGCGTCGCCGACGTCGACGCGGAACACCGACGTCTGGCGGCCCTGGGCTGCGTGTTCGTCCAGGAGCCCACGACCATGCCGTGGGGCAACCGCTCCCTGCTCCTGCGCGACCCCGACGGCAACCTGGTCAACCTGTTCACGCCCGTCACCGCGGACGCCGTACGCCGTCAGGAGCGCCGGGCCCCGCGGCCCGCGTCGGCTCGGTGAGCGCGCGGAGCCCGGCGCCGCACCCCTGCGGCGTCGGCTCCGTACGGCCGGACGGCCCCGCTACGCGGGCAGCGTGTAGCCCTCCACCGACTCGGGCCCCCGCGGCCCCGGGCCGACGTACTTGGCCGACGGCCGGACCAGGCGGCCGGTGCGCTTCTGCTCCAGGATGTGCGCACTCCAGCCCGCCGTACGGGCACAGGTGAACATCGACGTGAACATGTGCGCCGGGACCTCGGCGAAGTCCAGCACGATCGCCGCCCAGAACTCCACGTTCGTCGCCAGGACGCGGTCCGGACGCCGGTTGTGCAGCTCCTCCAGAGCGGCCTTCTCCAGCGCCTCCGCGACCTCGAAGCGCGGCGCGCCCAGCTCACGGGCGGTGCGCCGCAGCACCCGGGCCCGCGGGTCCTCGGCCCGGTACACCCGGTGGCCGAAGCCCATCAGCCGCTCGCCGCGGTCCAGCGCCTGCTTGACGTACGCCGTCGCGTCACCCGTCCGCTCAATCTCCTCGATCATGCCGAGGACCCGGGACGGCGCCCCGCCGTGCAGCGGCCCGGACATCGCGCCGACCGCGCCCGACAGCGCGGCCGCCACGTCGGCACCGGTCGAGGCGATGACCCGCGCCGTGAACGTGGACGCGTTCATGCCGTGCTCGGCCGCCGAGGTCCAGTACGCGTCCACCGCCGCGACGTGCTTGGGGTCCGGCTCGCCCCGCCAGCGCTTCATGAAGCGCTCGACGATCGTGCCGGCCTTGTCGATCTCCTTCTGCGGCACCATCGGCAGGCCCTGCCCGCGCGCCGACTGCGCGACGTACGACAGCGCCATGACCGCGGCCCGCGCCAGCTCGTCCCGGGCGGTCTGCTCGTCGGTGTCCAGCAGCGGCTTCAGGCCCCACACCGGGGCGAGCATGGCCAGCGCCGACTGCACGTCCACCCGGATGTCCCCCGAGTGGACCGGGATCGGGAACGGTTCGGCCGGCGGCAGCCCCGGGTTGAACGACCCGTCGACCAGCAGCCCCCACACGTTCCCGAAGGAGACCTTGCCGACCAGGTCCTCGATGTCGACACCGCGGTAGCGCAGCGCCCCGCCTTCCTTGTCCGGTTCGGCGATCTCCGTCTCGAACGCGACGACTCCTTCGAGTCCGGGTACGAAGTCGGACATCAGGCGGCTCCTCAAGATGGGGACGACATGCGGCTCATGACCAAGATGCCGTGCGTTCGAGATCTGTCAGGTCTGGTCGGGCGGTGCGTCGACGCGTCCGGAGTCCGGCACGGCGGCCGGGCGGCGGACGGCTCCGGTGGACCACCGGGGCCGCGGGCCGCCCGGGGCGTCGGACGGCCGGTCCGGGCCGCCGGTCCGGTTACGCGGCCGCCCCTGCGGCTCGCGGTCCGTACCGGTCACTCCCGTCATGCCCCGCGCGGGCGTTGGTCACCCGACCGGAACCCGTGGCTTCCCGCCCGGAGCACGTCACTTCGATCACGTCAGGGCGGACACGATATCCCGCGCCGACCGTGCGCCACAGTTGCTCGCGGCACGATTCTGGCCGGTCCGGTACGTACCGGGAAGCGTGAGATCCGGCACACCGGACCATTCGCTTACGGGAGGGTTACGGCACGCCGTCCAAGGGCAGACTTCCCTGCCACCCGGCTGCCCCAACAGGCCCTCATGCTGCAAGATGTGGCCGTGCACTCCGCCGACACACCCACCCCGGACCCGCTCGACCCCTCCGCCATGCGGGCGCAGTACCGCGCCGAGGGGCTCGCCGAGGCAGAACTCGCCCCCAGCCCGTACGACCAGTTCGCGCGCTGGTTCAAGGACGCGGCCACGAGCGGACTGCACGAGCCGAACGCGATGGTCGTCTCGACCGCCGACGCCGCGGGCCGCCCCAGCTCAAGGACCGTGCTCCTCAAGCGGTTCGACGAGCACGGCTTCGTCTTCTTCACCAACTACGGCAGCCGCAAAGGCCGCGACCTGGCGCAGAACCCGCACGTCTCGCTGCTCTTCCCCTGGCACCCGCTCGCCCGCCAGGTCATCGTGACCGGCACGGCCGCCCGCATCGGACGTGACGAGACCGCCGCGTACTTCCGCACCCGCCCGCACGGCTCCCAGCTCGGCGCCTGGGCCAGCGACCAGTCCACGCCGGTCGCCTCCCGCGCGGAGCTGGAACGCGCCTACGACGACCTGGCGGCCCGCTACCCCGAGGGCGAGCAGGTCCCGGCGCCGCCGCACTGGGGCGGCGTACGGGTCGTCGCTCAGGCCGTCGAGTTCTGGCAGGGCCGGGAGAACCGCCTGCACGACCGGCTCCGGTACGAGCGGGAGGCAGGGGGCGAGGACTGGGCCGTGGTGCGGCTGGCGCCCTGAGGCGCCGACGCGCCCAGGGGACGCGCCCCGAACGCAAACGACCCGCGGGCTGCTTCCCCCGCGCCTTCAGGCGCGAAGGGGCCGGTCGGACGAACCGGCAGCCCGCGGGTCGGGTGACTGCTTGGGATTGGCCGGCTGCGCAGTTGTCTCCTGCGCTGGTCCGGCGCTGCACACTGAGTGCGACGACGGGCCGCTAGCCCGCAGCCACCTCACGCGTCCGGTGCGAAATCATCTGCCGAACCACCTCCCTTCTCGTGTGCCTCACACCCTAGGAACCGGTCCGGCGGCCGCACAACCGAATTTCCCGCGGCAGCGATTTCCGCGAATGGGGTGTGGCCCGCGTCACGTTCCAGTTGAATGATCCGGCGTGCAGCACGTACGGCCGCGTTCGTAGGGGGTGCCAGTGGCTGCTTCGTCTTCGTCGTCCTCGTCGTCTTCGTCGTCCTCGTCGTCTTCGTCTTCGTCTTCGTCGTCGTCCTCGTCGCACCGCTTCGAGCCCGTACCGCCCGGGGGGCCGGGCCGGGGGGCCGACCGGGGCGGCCCGCCTCCCGACGACGCCCGCACGGACGAGTGCCTCGACCCGGACCCGCAGCCGGACAGCGACGACTCCGGCCTGCTCGCCGCCCTGCTGGACGGGATGGACGCCGCGCTGTGCGCCTTCGGCGCGGACGGCTCGGTCACGCACTGGAACCGCGAGGCGGAACGCATCCTCGGCTGGACGGCGGACGAGGCGGTCGGCCGGCCCGGACTGGCCGGCTGGGCGGTCCGCAAGGAGGACGCCGACGAGGTGGAGGCCCGCCTGCTGGCGGCGTCGCGGTCGCCGGGGCGTCAGGTCCACGAGTTCGCGCTGCTGACGAAGGACGGGCGCCGTGTCCTGGTGCGGACCCAGTCCTCCGCGGTGCTCGGGCCCGACGGCCGGGCCGCGGGCGTGTACTGCGCGTTCAGCGAGGTGCACACACAGATCGACCTGGAACGCTCCATCGCGCTGAGCGAGGCGCTCTTCGTGGACGCCTCCTGGGCCGTGGTGCTGGTCGACGCCGACCTGCGGCCCGCGGTCGTCAACGCGCACGCCGCACGCGCCCTGGGAAAGGGCCGCACGGCCGTGCTCGGGCGCCCGCTGGGCGACCTGCTGACCCAGGGCGTGGAGGAGCTGGAGAGCGCTCTGACGCACGTCCTCGCGGAAGGCACCCCGCCCGCCGCCGCCGAACTGTGGGTGACGCTCCGGTCCGACGAGGCCGAACAGACCCGCCGGTGCTGGCGCAGCGGTTTCGTACGGCTGGCCTCGCCGCTGGCGGAGGAGCCGGTACCGCTCGGCGTCGGCTGGCTCTTCCAGGACGTCACGGACGCCAAGCGCACGGAACAGGAAAGCGCCCTGCTCCGCTTCCGCGCCCAGCAACTGCACCGGGCCGGCCGGGCCGCGGGGGAGTGTGAGGACCCGCTGGAGGCGGCGGCGGTCCACCTGGACTTCGCCCTGGCGGGGTTCGCCGATCACGGGTTGGTGGATGTGGTGGGAGCCGGGGCCGACGGAGGCGGCGCGGAAGACGGCGCCACTGACGGCGGCGGTGCCGGGCCTGCCTCGGGGAGCGCGCCCACCCTCGTCCGGGCCATCGCGTCACCCACCGGCGCTCCCGGCCCCTCCGAGGCGGTGCCCCCGACCGGGATTCCGGTGGCCTACGGGCCGGGCCACCCGGCCGCGCAGGCGCTGGAACGGTGCGGCTCGGTGCGGGCCGGCGCGGGCCCGGCGATCGCGGAGGGCTGGGCCGCGGCCCGCAAGTGGCCGGACGGCACCGTGCACGGCCTGTGCGCGGTGCTGCGCAGCCGGGGCCGGACGCTGGGCGTGGTGACGTTCCTGCGCGGGCCCTCGCGGCGCCCCTTCGACCGGGCGGACGCGGCGTACGCGGAGGACATCGCCTCCCGGATCGCCGCGGCCCTCGACTTGGCGGGGCGCCCTGCGGCGTTCTGAGGGGGTGGGGGCTGAGGGGGCGCGGCGGGGTTCCGGGAGGGGCGGCGGGGCCTTTTGAGGGGGCGGCGGGGCTCCGGGAGGCGTCGGGGCTCCGAAAGGGGACAGTGGGGGCCCAGGGAGCGGCGGGCCCGCTACTGCCGGTAGTAGATCCGGTCCGCGTACTCCCGCATCACCCGGCCGTTCCAGTCGTGCCCGCCGTCCACGTTCCCGGAGCGCAGCAGCGGCGGGTCGATGCCCCGGTCGGCCAGCACCCCCGCGGCCGTCGCGACGACGGACTGCATGATCGCGCTGGTGACGACCGTCGAGGCCGGGGCGAACGGCGCCTCGATGCCCGGCAGCGTCAACTCCGCGTCGCCCACCGGGATCTTGCTGTCCAGGACGATGTCGCAGTGGTCCCGGAGGTACGTGCCGGAGACGTGCCGGGACTTGGTCTCCTGCGCGTACGCCACCGACGTCAGCCCGATGACCTTGAGGCCGAGCGCTCGCGCGTTCATCGCCATCTCCACCGGCAGCGAGTTGCGCCCGGAGAGGGAGATGACGATCAGTACGTCACCCTCCTCCAGGGGGCTGGTGTCCAGGACCGCCCCGGCCAGCCCGTCCACCCGCTCCAGCGCGCTGCCGAGCGTCGCGGGCCGAACGTCGACGCCGACGACACCCGGGACGGCCAGCAGGTTCATGACGGCGAGGCCGCCGGCCCGGTAGACGGTGTCCTGCGCGGGAAGGGAGGAGTGCCCGGCGCCGAAGGTGAAGACCCGGCCGCCGGCCTCGACGGTGTCGGCGATGAGCGTCCCGGCGGCGCCGATCCGCTCGTCCTCCTCGTCGCGCACCCGGCGCAGCAGGTCGATCGCGGCGTCGAAGTACTGCCCGGCCAACCGGTTGCTCTCGCCCATCGCCGCGGGGCCCCTCTCGTCGGTCCTCATCGGTCTTGTACGTTGGTCTTCGTACATTTGTCCAACGTTCTGTGCCCTCCCCGCCGGGGGCGTCCGTGATCCGGACGTGCCGGTCGCGGTCCTGGCGGGACAGCCGTGGCGCGGATCACGTTGCGGTCTGGACCAGTGCCCTGTCAATACGGTGCACCACACCGCGCGCGACCGGACGGACACCTTCCGGCCGCCCGGACGCCGTCCGGCCGCCGCCGCGCCGCAGGGCGGGTGCCGCCGTACCGGGGCATCGGGACGGTCCGGCCGGAGCGGACGCGGACCCGTTGTCAGTGGGATGCGTCAGAATTGAGGTCAGGGCCACCGCACGACACATCAAGGGGCACGCATGTCCGGACTGATCGACACCACGGAGATGTATCTCCGCACCATCCTTGAGCTGGAAGAGGAAGGTGTGGTCCCGATGCGCGCCCGGATCGCCGAGCGGCTCGAACAGAGCGGCCCGACGGTCAGCCAGACCGTGGCGCGCATGGAGCGGGACGGCCTGCTCACGGTCGCGGGCGACCGCCACCTGGAGCTGACCGAGGAGGGCCGCCGGCTGGCGACCCGCGTCATGCGCAAGCACCGGCTCGCCGAGTGTCTGCTCGTCGACGTCATCGGGCTGGAGTGGGAGCAGGTGCACGCCGAGGCGTGCCGCTGGGAGCACGTGATGAGCGAGGCGGTCGAGCGCCGCGTCGTGGAGCTGCTGCGGCATCCGACGGAGTCGCCGTACGGCAATCCGATCCCGGGCCTGGAGGAGCTGGGCGAGAAGGCCGAGGCCGACCCGTTCCTGGACGCCGGCATGGTGAGCCTGATGGACCTGGAGGCCGGCGCGGACGGCAAGACGGTCGTGGTGCGCCGGATCGGCGAGCCCATCCAGGCGGACGCCCAGCTCATGTACACCCTGCGGCGGGCCGGGGTGCAGCCGGGCGCGGTGGTCAGCGTGACCGAGTCGTCCTCGGGTGTCCTCATCGGCAGCAGCGGTGAGGCGGCGGAGCTGGAATCCGAGATCGCCGCCCACGTTTTCGTGGCCAAGCGCTGACCCGCCCGCGCCGCTCGCCGCCCGGCTGACCTGGCCCGACGGCCATCCCGGCGCAGTGCTCAACTGCTGTACCACCGGACGGAGTTGGCGGAACGCGAGCAAAGCGGCCGGTGGCGTGTCACGCTGGCGCTGAATGCGTGCGTGAAGGCTCGGTGCGCCCGTGAAGGCTTGCCGGGGGCCGTGCGGCGATGCCGTGCGTCCTCGGCGGGCCTGCGTCTACGCGACGCCGGCGGGCTCATGACGTGTGGCGCCTAGGACCTGGGGTGAGGCGGCCGGCGACGGGCAGGGCGTGAGCGCCTGCCGCCGTGGCCCCGGGTCGGGGAGGGGGCTCGGGTGAGGAGCGGTCCGTCGCGACCCCCGGCCCGGCCTGGGGTGACGTACTCGGCCCCCGAAGGTGCGCCGGGGCCGCCATGCGCAACGACGCGGGTACGCGCGACGAGGCGGGTCTGTGTGACGGGGCGGGTGCGCGCAACGACGCGGGCCTGTGTGGCGCCGCGGGTACGCGCAACGACGCGGGCGAGTGTGACAAGGCGGACGCGCACGACGGCTTCGACTTCGGGAAGTCGCGGGCGTGAACGCGGGAGGCGAATGCCGGGGCGGGCGCCGTGTCCGGCCGTAACGGGCTTCCGTGGCCGCTGCCGTGAGGTCCGCGCCAGGCGCACTCGCCGGCGCGGCGACCGTGGCCCCGTGAACGTCCAGGGCCCCGGCGCTGCGAGCAGCCGGGGCCCCGCCTCCCCACGTCCCCCCGCCAAGACCCGGAGCCCCGAGCTCTCAGGGTCTTTCCCCGTGGGCCCCCTTCCCGGTGGGGCCCGCCTCCCGCTACGTGTCTCCCCTCGGCGAGGACCGGCAATCCTTGGGTGTGGTCACCCGAACGAGGGTTATTGGGCGCGGAAACAGCTTATTCGAATAGGGGTTCGATAGTGTGGGGCTGTTCAAGGACCGAATGGGGGTGCCAAGGCCCGTGGTGCGGCGTATCGACGTGACGGGGGCCGGCGGCGTCCGGCTCGCCGCCTGGGAGTTCACCGACCCGCCGAAGGCCGGCCGGGGCGGGGAGCAAGGAGAGCGCGGCCCCGGCGTGCTGCTCCTGCACGGCCTCATGGGGCGCGCGTCGCACTGGGCCGAGACCGCCCGCTGGCTCGGCTCCCGCTGCCGTGCCGTCGGCCTGGACCAGCGCGGCCACGGCCGCAGCGAGAAGCCCCAGGACGGTCCGTACGACCGCGAGGCGTATGTCGCCGACGCCATCGCCGCCATCGAACAGCTCGGCCTGGCGCCCGCCGTCCTGATCGGCCACTCCATGGGCGCCCTGACGGCCTGGCAGGTGGCCGCCCGCCGGCCCGACCTCGTCAGCGCGCTGGTCGTCTGCGACATGCGGGCCTCCGCCCTGGGCGCGGCCTCGCAGCAGGAGTGGGCGGCCTGGTTCGCCTCCTGGCCGGTCCCGTTCGCCACCCTCGCGGACGTCCGCAAGTGGTTCGGCGAGGACGACCCGACCCTGGAACGGTCCAAACCGGCCCGCGGCGAGTTCTTCGCCGAGATCATGGCCGAGCGGGCCGACGGCTGGCGCCCGGTCTTCTCCCGCCACCAGATGCTCACCGCCCGCGAGACCTGGGTCCACGACGCGCACTGGGAGGACCTCGCCCTGGTCCAGTGCCCCACGCTCGTGGTGCGCGGCCTGGACGGCGAACTGGGCCGCGCGGAGGCCCAGGAGATGGTCCGCGTCCTGCCGCACGGCGTCTATGCCGAAATACCGGACGCCGGGCACTGGCTCCCCTGGGAAGCCCCCGAGGAGTGGCGGGCGGTACTGGGCCCCTTCCTCGAATCCGTCCTCCCCGCCTGACCACCGCTGCCGCTCCCGCCGCCACCGCCACTCCCGTCGCGCATGCCTGCCGAGGCCGCCGGGGCGTCGATAGTGTCGGTGACCATGCGCCTTCTTGTTCTTGGTGGTACGTCCTTCGTGGGCCGCGCGATCGTCGAGGATGCCCTGCGTACGGGGGCGGAGGTGACCCTGTTCGGCCGGGGCCGCACCAACCCGGATCTCTTCCCGCACCTGACCCGGCTCATCGGCGACCGCGCCACCGGCGACTACTCCGCGCTGCGGGCGGGCAGTTGGGACGCGGTCGCCGACGTCAGCGGCTACGTCCCGCGGCACGTCCGGCAGGCGATGGACGCCCTGGGCGACCGTGTCGGCCGGTATCTGTTCATCTCCAGCCACGCGGTCTACGAAAGCGCCGGCCTGGCCCCGGGCAGCGACGAGGACACCCCGCGCCGCGCCCCCGTACGCGACACCGAGGAGCTGAGCGAAGCCACGTACGGCCCGCTCAAAGTGGCTTGCGAGGACGACGTGCTCGCCCGGTACGGCACCCGGGCGACACTCGTACGGCCGGGCAAGGTGGCCGGACCGCACGACTCGATGGACACGTTCACGTACTGGGTGCGCCGTGCCGCGCGCGGCGGCCGGGTGGCGCTGCCGGCCGACCCCGCCCAACCGGTGCAGGTCGTCGACTCGCGCGACCTGGCCCGCCTGGTGGTGCGGCTGCTCACCGACGGCCGCCCCGGAGCCTTCCAGGCGGTGGGCCCGGCCGAGCCGACGACCCTCGGTGAACTGATCGAAACCTGCGCCCGAGCGGCGGGCACCGAGATCGAGATCGTGCCGGTCCCTCCCGAGGGCGCGCCGCGTAGGTTCCCGCTCGTACGGCCGGACCGGCCCACCCAGCAGCGGAGTGCGGCACGCGCCCGAGCGGCGGGCATGCCCGCGACGCCGCTGGCGGTGACGGCGGCCGACGTGCTGGCCTGGGACCGCGCCCGGGGAGAGCCCCCGCTCCCGTTCGGCTACACCCCCGAGGAAGAACTGGCCGCCCTGGCCGCCCGGATGACCGCGCCGGCACCGCCCACCCCCTGAGCGGAGGGGCGAGGCCACTCGTGTCGCCGCTGCTGTTTCCGCCGCCGCTCTTTTCCCTCCGCTTCTCCGCCTCGGCCCGGTTCCCGCGCGTCCGGTCGCTTCTTTACACCGGCACCGCTCCGAGGAAGGATGATCCGTTATGCCTACCAAAACTCTGCAGATTCCCACCGCCGATGGCCAGGCCGACGCATTCGCCGCCTTCCCCGACCGCGGCGGGCGGCACCCGGGAGTCCTGCTCTACCCGGACGCCTTCGGCGTGCGGCCCGAATTGGAGGGGAAGGCCCGCGAACTGGCCGAGCACGGGTACTACGTACTCGTCCCCAACATCTACTACCGGCACCGCCCGGCACCGGTGCTCGAACTTCCCGAGTACATCGGGGAAGAGGCCAGGCCCGCGGTCTTCGCCCAGGCGTTGCCCTTGGTCGAGGCGCACACCACCGAACGGGTCCTGCGCGACGCCGACGCCTACCTCACCTTCCTCACCGCCCAGCCCGAGGTCGGTGCCGGGCCGGTCGGCGTATTCGGCTACTGCCTGGGCGCCGTCCTGGCGATGCGCACCGCAGCGGCCCACCCCGACCAGGTGGCCGCCGTCGCCGGATTCCACCCCGGCCCCTTGGTCACCGACGAGCCCGACAGCGCGCACCGCTCCATACCCAAGATCACTGCCCAGGTCCATATCGGCCTCGCCGAAGGGGACATGACGCCCGAGGCCCTCGGCGAACTCAACCAGGCCCTGGACGCCGCCGGTGTCGGCTACACCACCGAGATCTACCCGGACACCGTCCACGGCTTCACCATGTCGGACACCGAAGCCTTCAGCCCCACAGCCCTCCAGCACCACTGGGACCGCCTGCTCCCCCTCCTCGACCGCACCCTGACCAAGGGCTGAGGCCCCGGCTCCCGCTCCGCCGGGCGGCATCGTTCCGGTTCACCCCGAGCGGTCCAGCTCGCGTTGGACGCGGGCGGCCAGGGAGGTGTCGGTCAGCAGGGAGCCGTAGCCGGTGGCTGACCACAGGCTGTGCTCGGGCGGCACGTCGAAGTACGGGACGGGCCGGCCCGCGGCCCGGTCGGTGAGCGTGTCCGGGGTCCGGCCGACCCGGAGGGCCCGTATGCAGGCCGCGCAGGCGCCCACCGGGAAGCGATCGCCGCGCTCGGGCCCGCGCCAAGGTATGCGCCGGAGCGCGGGCCCGTGCAGTGGGTGGAAGAAACACAGGGGGAGCGGGGCCGCTTCCCGGCCGAGGGCGGCATGGCCCTCGTGGAGGAGGGCGAACACGCCTGCCAGGTCGGGGACTCCGCGTGCGCTCTTCAGGAGGGCGTCGGCCGTGGCGCAGGCCGCGCGGGCCCGGGCAGCGGCGGCCGTCGCGGACCGCGCGAGCCCGGCCAGGCGTATGACTTCCTCGGCGGCACGCTGCCGCATCCCGGCCTCGTCGGCGCGGCGTACGGCGGCGAAGACCGCCCGGGGCATCGACAACGGCTGGCCGAGGTCCCGCAGTCGGGAGCGGCGCCGGAGCAGGAGGCCGACGGCCGCCATGAGCAGGAGCGGCCCGGCGACGAGGAGGAGAAAGCGGAGAAGGGAGGGAGACGAGGAGGTGGTGGCGGCAGCAGGGGCGGAGGGGAACGGCGAGGCCAGGGCCAGTGGCGCTGCGGTCAGCAGTGCGTGGGTGCCCGGCCGCGCGCTCTCGGTCAGCCACATGCTTCCCCATCCCCGTTCGCCGGCCTCGCCGACGGCCTTGTCGGACGGCGCCGTTGACGTCCGTGTCGTCCTGGCGATCAGTTCGTCGCCGTGTCACGACGGTACCGGCCGTGTCCCTGTCGCGGGGAAGCCTGTGGATAACCTTCGCCGGTGGTGAATGACCGTCTCAGGGGCAGCGCCGGGGCAAGCTCAAGAGCCGTCGGCACTGGATCCCGGCGCTCCGTGCGGCGTCGGCCATCGCCCCTCCGGCTGATGGCCGTTGGTGCCGGTACCGACTGATCTCCGGGCCGGGTCGGCGGACTTGTGACCCCGGCCGCTCGGACCCGTAAGGGCCGGATTTCCGTTCGTGGCATGATCGGCGCCATGGAGCACTTCATACGTCCCAACGGTTCACCGCCCGTCAACGGCTACAGCCACGCGGTCTCCTTCACCGGCGCGATGGTCGCCGTCTCGGGCCAGATCCCAGCGGATGGCGACGGCAACCTGATCGGTAAGGGTGACGCTGAGGCCCAGGTCCGGCAGGTCTACACGAATCTGGCCACCGCGTTGGAAGCGGCCGGCTCCGGCCTGGAACACATCGTCAAACTGACGGTTTACCTGACCGATCTGGCCGACCTGGACGCGTTCCGCAAGGTACGAGACGAATACCAGAACGCGGAACGCCCGCCCGCCTGCTCCTTGGTGAAGGTCGCCGGTCTGGTTCACCCGGACTTCCGGGTCGAGGTCGACGCCTTGGCCGTGGTACCGAGCGCCGGGTAACGGCTCGGTTCACGGTCTGGCCCGAGCTGCCCCGGCCCGCGAGCGCCGGTGCCGAGCCGGCCGGGCAGCCCTTGGACGCGCAGCTCGACTCCCGCGCCGAGGCATCGGGCCGGGGGCCCCGACGTGCCGCAGCCCGCGGAGCCCCCGGCCCTTCCCTCACCCCTTGCTGACCGCCCCCAGGATCTCCGGCAGTCGCCGCGCCA
The DNA here is from genome assembly GCF_044327445.1 of Streptomyces sp. NPDC018045. Taxonomy (NCBI): domain Bacteria; kingdom Bacillati; phylum Actinomycetota; class Actinomycetes; order Kitasatosporales; family Streptomycetaceae; genus Streptomyces; species Streptomyces sp. NPDC018045. The sequence continues at coordinate 46,115 of NZ_JBIRFL010000007.1, read as the reverse complement.
CCCACGGCGCCGCCACCCGCATGCCCAGGAGCGCGATGCCGACCCCGTACGCCGCTCCCGCCGGCAGCAGCAGCCACAGCAGGCCGTGCAGGCCCGCCACGTGCAGCCACACCAGCAGCCCGATCACCGGTGCGGCCAGTACGCCGCTGACCAGCATGCCGCCGAACAGGCTGAACCAGGCGATGGCGCCCTGTCCGGGAGCGATGTTCTTGTTGCTCTCCGCGGGGATGGAGTACGGGAACAGGGCCGAGGCCATCGCGCCGGTCGCCACCAGGGAGCCGAGCAGGGCCAGGGACAGCCCGTAGACGTCGAAGAACGCGGACCACGGGCCGAGGAAGGCGGCCGCGCCGATCACGACCAGCGTCACGAAGGGCACACCGACCAGGGCCAGGCCCAGCCCTCGGGCGCGCAGTTCCAGGTAGGCGTCCCGGGGCGTGGAGATCGTCGAGGCGACCATCCAGAACGCCGAGGTGTCCTGCCCGAACTGGTTGTACATCTGCATGCCCAGCAGGGCCGGTGCCGAGAACGCCGTGTAGATGCTGCCGCCGCCCTGGAGGGCGGAGATGACCGGGACGAGCAGGCCCACGCCGAACGCCATGGCCCACGACATCTTGGACTTCGGGTCGCGCCACGCGTAGCGCATCATCCGCAGGATGACGGTGCCCGTACGGCTCTCCGGCAGCAGCCGCTGCAGACCGCCCTTCGAGGAGCGCTGCTTGCGCGCGCTGTCCTGTTCGACGGCCTGGAGGGTGGAGGAGTCGGGCGAGGTCATCACCGTGGTCAGGGTGCGTTGCCACCACCACAGCAGCAGGCCGAGCGCCACCGCGGCCAGTGCCAGGCCCAGTACGGCACGCCCGTACGAGCCCTCGCTCGCCGCGCGGACCGCGTCCACGGCCGAGGCGGGGGGCACCCAGCGCAGGATGTCGGAGGTGGACTCCAGGGCGGACAGCCCGGCGCCCGAGCCGAACAGTTTCTGGGCGCCGACGTTCACGCCCTGTGCGCCGATCGCGACGAACAGGCCGCTCAGGACGGCGAGGTCGCGGCCCCGGCGGCTGGTCAGCAGCCGTACGTTGGCGGTGGCCACGGCCCGCGCCAGCGCCACGCACACCAGGACGACCAGGACGACGGCGAGGACGCCGACGACCGCGGCGCCCGCGCTGTGCGCCATCATGATCGCCGAGCCGACGGCCAGCGCCAGGGTGAAGACCGGGCCGATGCCGACCAGCGACGTGGCCAGCAGCGCGCCGATGAGCGGCCGGGGCCGCAGCGGCAGCATGACCAGCCGGGTGGGGTCGAGGGTCTCGTCACCGGACGGGAAGAACAGCGGCATCGCCGCCCAGCCCAGCGCCAGCACCGCGGCGAGCAGGACGCCCAGCGCGCCCGCGTGGTCGACGTCGCGCAGGGCGATCAGGGCGAGCAGTACGCCCGCCGCGCACAGCAGGGACACCACCAGCGACGCCACGTAGGCGAAGGTCCGGCCGGACGACTGGCGCAGGCCGTTGCGCAGCAGGGACAGCTTGAGGCGGATGAGGACCGGGGTCAGCGACGCGCCCGAGGCCGCGCGCGGAGCGCCGGACGGCGCGCCGGCCGGCGCCGTGGAGGTGGCGGGGGTGGTCATCGGGCGCCCCCGCCGCCCAGCCAGTCCAGGTCCTGCCCGGCCGCGCGGCCGTTGGCGCCGACCAGTTCGAGGAAGGCGTCCTGTAGGGACGGCGCGTCGCCGCGTACCTCCGCGAGCGGGCCGTCCGCCCTGATGCGCCCGCCGGCCATCACCGCCACCCAGTCGCACAGCGACTCCACCAGCTCCATCACATGGCTGGAGAAGACGACGGTGGCTCCGGAGGAGGTGTAGCGCTCCAGTACGCCGCGGATGGTCTGCGCGGACACCGGGTCGACGCCCTCGAACGGCTCGTCCAGGAAGAGGACCTCGGGGTTGTGCAGCAGCGCCGCCGCCAGCCCGATCTTCTTGCGCATACCGGTCGAGTAGTCGACGACGAGCTTGTTCTGCGCGCCGGACAGGTCCAGCACCTCCAGCAACTGGTCGGCGCGCTTGTCGACCTCCGCGCCGGGCAGCCCCCGCAGCCGCCCGATGTAGGCCAGGAGTTCGCGTCCCGACAGCCGCTCGAACAGGCGCAGTCCCTCGGGCAGTACGCCGATACGGGACTTCACCGCGACCGGGTCGTGCCACACGTCGTGGCCGCCGATCGTCACCTGCCCGGCGTCCGGGCGCAGCAGACCGGTCACCATCGAGAGAGTGGTGGTCTTGCCCGCGCCGTTGGGGCCGACCAGGCCGATGAACCGGCCCGCCGGCAGCGTCAGGTCGATTCCCGCCACGGCGACCTGCTCGCCGTACTTCTTCCACAGCCCCTGGACGTGCACGGCGGGCGGTACCGTGCCGTCCGTCCGGACGGGCGGACCGTCCGGTGGGGCGACCGTTTTGGTCGGTCGGTCGATGTGTTCCGGTTCGTTGGCCACCGGGCCTGCCTTCCACGTCCCCGCGGGGGCCGGTCGTGCCCCCGTCCGTTCATCCCACGATACGGGCGGGTGTGCGACGGGGCCGGTGCGGCCGAACGGCCGGGCGCATGGTGCGGGGAGGGGGCGTGCGCGAGGCGGTGAGCGCCCGGCGCACACGCGTGGGGCACGGGGGCAGGGCGACGGCGCGGCGGGGCGCCCCGCACGGCTCCGCCGCCCCGCCCTCACCGTCCGCGTGCTGCCGCGGCCTCCCGCCCGCAGGCGTACGCCAGGGGGCTGATCAGTTCCTCCGCGTCCGGCAGCCACCGGTTGGCTGCGGTGGGCTCGCGCACCCACTGCACCGCCCCGTAGGCCCCCACGCGGGTCGGCGGCGCGGCGACGTAGTCGCCCTCGCCCCGCGCGACCAGGTCCAGCGACGCGGGCGGCCAGCCCAGGTGCCGTACCAGGTCGGGCACCTTGACCGAGGCGCCGGGCAGGACGAAGAAGAGCATCCGGCGGCCCGGGGTGCGGGTCACCGGCCCGAGCGGCAGGTCCATCCGCTCCATCCGGGCCAGGGCCAGGCAGCCCGCCGTCTCGGGCACGTCGAGCGCCTCGAACGTACGGCCCGTCGGCAGCAGGATCGAGGCGCGCGGATTCCTGCTCCACAGGCGGCGGGCGGCGGTCGCACTGCCCGTGGCGTGCCCGGCCCAGCCGGGGACCGTGGGGTGCGCGCCGGGCGCGGCGCAGTCGGCCGCGCCGCACGAGCAGCGCGGCACTTCGCCGTCGTCCTCCAGCCATGCGCCGGGCAAGACGTCCCAATGCCGCTCTTCCGCGTAACGCACCGCAGTTTCGATCAACAGCTCGCCACGCTGCTCGGGGACCTGAGAGGCTCCTGTGACTCCGATGGTGTCTTCCACGTGGTGGACAACTTTCCCTGTCACCAAGGGTTACGGCCGACACGTGCCCCGCCCCGGCGCATCGTTCCCGCACGTGGGGCGCATGGATGCATGTCCGGGGGCGCGTGCGGGGCGGCGCCGGGAGAACGGGTAGCCACCTGCGTGACGGGCGGAGAGGCCGCCCGGCGGCAGGCCGCGGCACAGCCGAGACGGACCCCGGAGCGAACGCCGGGCCCGTACGGCGCGGCGGCGCCGCGAGCAGGGCGCGGGTACCGCACGGCGTACCCCGGTTCGGCCGATTCCCCGGAACATGTCCCACCGAAGACCGGAACACCGTCCCACCGAAGACCGGAGCAGCAGGAGCCGAGCCCATGAGACAGCACTCAGGGGCCGGAGCGGCAGGGCGTGCCGGACACCGCAATCCGGCGGAGCGATCCGCCGGCCGGCCGGGCCGATCGCTGCGACCCGGGAATGTCAAGGCTTCGGCGGACATGACGCACATCCGAGATATCCCGGATATCCGGCATATGCACGGGGAATTGGTCCACGGGTACGGCGTTCGCTGGTGAACGCGCAGCAGTAATCAGGGGGTGCAGCATGGCCGCCAGGCCACTCGTCGCGCGGCAGCCGAACGAACGGCTGCAGGCGCTCATCCAGGAAGCCGCCTGTTCCAACGCCGGACTCGCCCGCCGCGTCAACATGTGCGGCGCCGAACACGGCCTCGACCTGCGCTACGACAAGACCTCCGTCGCCCGCTGGCTGCGCGGCCAGCAGCCGCGCGGCCGGGCCCCCGCCGTCATCGCGGAGGCCCTGGGCCGCAAACTCGGGCGTACGGTCACCATCGACGAGATCGGGATGGCCGACGGCAAGAACCTCGCGTCCGGTGTGGGCCTGCAGTTCTCGCCCACCGTCCTCGGCGCCATCGAACAGGTCTGTGAGCTGTGGCGCAGCGACGTCGGCCGGCGCGACTTCCTCAGCGGCTCCACCGTGGCCGCCTCCGCGCTGGTCGAACCGAGCCGGGACTGGCTCATCACCAGCGCCGACCCGCAGGTGGCGCGCAACGCCGGTGCGCGGGTGGGCATCTCGGACGTCGAAGCCGTACGGGCCATGACCACGGCCCTGGGCGAACTGGACCACCGCTACGGCAGCGGCCACGTCCGGCCGGTCGTCGTCCACTACCTCAACAGCGTCGTCTCCGGGTTGCTGGCCGGCTCGTACCGGGAATCGGTCGGCCGCGAACTGTTCGCGGCGGTCGCCCGGCTGACGGAGCTGGGCGGCTACATGGCCGTCGACACCGGCCAGCCCGGGCTGGCGCAGCGCTACTACATCCAGGCGCTGCGGCTGGCGCAGGCGGCCGGCGACCGCGGTTACGGGGGGTACGTGCTGGCCGCCAGCATGAGCCACCTCGCCGCCTCGCTCGGCAACCCCCGGGAGATCGCGCAGCTCGCGAAGGCCGCGCAGGAAGGCGCCCGCGGGCATGTCACGCCGCGCGCGGAGGCGATGTTCTTCGCGGCGGAGGCGCGTGGGCACGCCCTGATGGGCGACGCGCGGGCCTTCCAGGTCGTGGCGGGCCGGGCCGTGGGCGCCATGGAACGCGCCGCCGGCTCCTCCGGCACCGGCGACGACCCGGTGTGGATCTCGCACTTCGACGAGGCCTACCTGGCCGACGAACTCGCGCACTGCCACCGTGACCTGGGGCAGGCCGGGGCGGCGCGCCAGCGCGCGCAGGAAGCGGTGGACGGACACCCCGAAGGGCGGGCACGGCGCCGCGCCATCGGGCTGGTACTGCTGGCCAGCGCACAGGTCCAGCAGCGCGAGATCGAGCAGGCGTGCCACACGGGCACGCAGGCCGTCGAGTTGCTGAGCGGGCTGCGGTCGAACCGTGGCGCGGAGTACCTGGAGGACTTCCAGCTACGGCTGGAGCCGTACCGGGACGAGCCGGTGGTGCGGGAGTTCGGTGCCCGGCTGGAATTGCGGGCAGCCGCGTAGCGGATTCGCGGCCCGCGGCAGCCGGGGGAGGGCTGGTCGGCGCCCGGGCCGCCTCGTCCTTCTCCGCCGGGCGGGCCGCGCAGGGCCCGCCCGGCGGCCCCGCGCGGCGCCGGAAGGGCCCCAGGAGGGCCTGGAAGGCCCCTTGTGGGGCGTCTTGGGTGGGTGGTGACCAGGGGACATGGTCGAACGCGACTGCGACCCGGTAGCGTGAGCCGACGCTTCCGTAAGTCAGCAGATCGTAGGAGTCCCGGTGACGCAGAGCGGACAGGGCAACGACCCGCACAATCCTGTGGGCGAGCCCGCGCGAGAGGGCGTCGTGCTGCCCGCTCACGGTGATCCGTGGGCCCCCGGCCACCAGGCCGCCCCGCCCGCGGGCCGGCCCTGGGGGCAGCCCTGGGGCCCTGAGCAGCAGCAGGGACCGGGCGGGCAACCGGCCCAGGGACAGCCGACGTCGGGGCAGCAGATTCCGGGGCAGCAGGTTCCGGGCCAGCAGGTTCCGGGGCAACCGGGACAGAGCCAGCAGATTCCGGGGCAGCCGATTCCGGAGCCGGGCCATCCGGTCCAGGGACAGCCGGTCCAGGGCCAGGCGTTCCCGGGGCAGTCGTACGGTGGGCAGCCTTACGGTCAGCAGCCGCCGCAGGGCCATCAGCAAGCCGCCGGGCAGCACGCCCCGGGCCACCAGCAGCCGTTCGGGCAGGACCAGCAGCCGTACGGACAGCAGCAACCGCCCTATGGCGCTCAGCCACCGTCTCACGGTGCTCAGCAACCCCCCTACGGCGCTCAGCAGCAGCCGTACGGCCAGGAGCCCTTCGCCCAGCAGCCGCCCGCCCAGCCGTTGCCCGCGGCGCCTCCGGCTCCTCTCGTACCTCCGACGGCGCCTCCCGCCCAGCAGCCGCAGCCGCCGCTCCAGCAGCACCAGCCCCCTGCGGCCACGCCCCTGCCTCCGCAGACGCAGCCTTCGCAGACGCAGCCTTCGCAAGCACAGCCTCCGCAGCCTCCGCAGGGCCCGTCCCCGGACATGGAAGCGACCGCGCTGATCTCCCCGTTCGACCCGCAGTCCGCCGGATTCGAGCCGCAGCCGGGCGGGTTCGCCCCGCGGTCCGGCGGCCCGGCCGCACCGCCGCCCGCCGGTGGCCGGCCGGAAGGTGGGCAGCCGGGAAGCCTCCCCGGAGCGCAGCAGGCGCCGCACGGCCAGCTCGTGCCCGCGACGCCGCAGGCCGGTGCGCCGATGCCGCCCGCCGCGGGCGACCCGGAGTCGACGGCCCTGCTGCGCCCCGTCGGCGGACGGCGGGGCCGGACGGGTGGCGGCACTCAGGGCGGGCAGCCCGGTCCGATGCCCGGTGCCGCGCCGCTGCCGCCGGAGGCCGGCGGCCCCGCGGGCGCACGCCCCGAATCGCCCGGCGAGTCCACCCGTACGCTGCGCGCGGTCAAGCCGAACGGTCCCCGGCCCGGCGCGGGCGGCCCCGGCCAGTCCGCACAGCCGGGTGCCGACTCCGAGGCCACCCAGCTCATCCCGCCGATAGGCGCCGGCACCCCCGCGCCGCCCGGCGCGCCCTTCGGCGTACGGCCCGGCGCGCCCGGTGACGCGGCCGGTGACCGTGCGACACCGGCCGAGTTCGAGGGCCTGTTCCGTTCCGGCCCCGGTGGTGTCGCTCCGTCCGGCGCACCGGACGGCGTCCCGGACGCCACCGCGCAGTTGCCCCGCTTCGACGAGCCGGGACAGCCGCCCCAGGGCCCGTACGGTCAGCAGCCTCCCGGCGGGCAGCAATACGGGCAGTACGACCGGTACGCGTCACAGGGGGATCACGAACAGGACGGCGGCGGCCGGCGGCGGCGCTTCGCGCCCGCCGTGATCATCGGTGTTGCCGTGGTCGCCCTGGCGGGCGCCGGGCTCGGTGTCGGCTATGCGCTGAGCGGAGGCGGTGACGACGGTTCCGCCAAGAAGGAGCAGGAGTCCGGCGGCGCCTCCGGAGCGGCGAAGGACGACAAGGGCGCCGGGGGCGCCAAGGGGGCCGGGCAGCGGCCGCCGTCCGCCGATCCGGTGGCCGCGCAGGCCAAGGACCTCGACGCGCTCCTGGCGGACAGCAACAACAGCCGGTCCGCCGTGATCGGCGCGGTCAAGAGCATCAAGTCGTGCGCCAACCTCGACGCCGCGGCCAAGGACCTCCGGGATGCCGCGAAGCAGCGCAACGACCTGGTGAGCCGGTTGGCCAAGCTCCCTGTCGACAAGCTGCCCGGCAGTGGTGAGCTGACCGCTGCGCTCAACGAGGCGTGGAAGTCCTCCGCCTCGGCCGACAACCACTACGCGGCCTGGGCCGGCCAGGTCAAGGGCAAGAACGGCTGCCACAAGGGCAAGGCCAAGGGCGGCAAGGAGCCCGCGCAGGGCAACGCGGACAGCGGGCGGGCCACCAAGGCCAAGCAGCGGGCGGCGAAGCTGTGGAACCCGATCGCCCAGAAGTACGGCCTGACCGAGCACCGCCCGGAACAGCTCTGACGCCCGGGGCGGGCACCTGGGAGCGGGTCCCGGCCCGGAGACGGTCCCGAGAGCGCACCGGTCCGACGCGAGGGTTCCGGGAGCGGATCAGACCCGACGCGCGAAGCCCCGGGAAGCGGTCGGCACCCGGCCGGGCGCCGACCGTGGCGTCACAGCTTCCCCGACTTCCGCTCCAGGAACAGCAGCCACGCCAGATACACGCCGCCGCCCACGCCCGTGATCACGCCCACCGGCAGGATGCCCGTACCGGACACCCGCTGGGCCGACCAGTCGGCGACGGTGACCAGGACGGCACCCATCCAGGCGGCGGGCAGGACGTTGGGGCCCGGGGAGCGGGTGAGGCGGCGGGCCAGTTGGGGCGCGGCGAGCGCGACGAAGGGGATCGGGCCGGCGGCCGCGACGGCGAGCGCCGTCAGGCCGGTGCCGGTGGCGAGGAGGGCGAGGCGGCTGCGTTCGGGCGCCACGCCGAGGGCCGCCGCCGTGTCGTCGCCCATCTCCAGCAGGGTCAGCCGGCGAGCCAGCGCCAGGACGGCGGGTGCCAGGGCGGCGACACCGAGCGCGGCCACGCTCACATCGGACCAGCCGCGGCCGTTCAGACTGCCGATCATCCAGGTGGCCGCTTCGGCGGCCTTGCCGATGTCGGCCCGTACGTACAGGTAACTGGTGAGCGAGCCCAGGACCGCCGACCCGCCGATGCCGACGAGCACCAGCCGGTAACCGTGCACACCGCGCCGCCAGGCCAGCAGGTAGACGGCGGCGGCGGTGGCCAGTCCGCCGAGCACCGCGCCGACGGCGATCTGCGCGGTGCCCGCTTCCAGGAGGACGACGGATACCAGCGCACCGGCCGACGCCCCGCTGCCGAAGCCGATGACGTCGGGGCTGCCCAGGGGGTTGCGGGCCAGCGACTGGAAGACCGCGCCGCTCATGCCCATCGCGAATCCGGCGAGCAGCCCGTCCAGCACCCTGGGCAGCCGCAGGCCGGTCACGACGAAGTCGGCGCCGGGCGGGCCGTCCCCCGAGAGGGTGGCGACGACTTCGGCGGGGCTGAGGCGGTAACTGCCCGTGCCCAGGGACAGGACGGCCACCAGGGCGCCGGTCAGCGCCAGTGCCGCGCAGACCAGCAGGGCACGTCGGCCCAGGCGCAGGGACAGTCCGCCGCGGCTGCGCAGCACGGTGGGGCGGGGCGCAGCGCGGCGCGCGGTGGGGGTGCGCACGGCGCTCACAACTGGGCCACCTTCCGCCGGCGGACGAGGTGGATGAACAGCAGGCCGCCGCAGAACGCGGTGACCACCCCGACCTCGATCTCGGCCGGCGGGACCAGCACCCGGCCGACGATGTCGGACCCCAGCAGCAGGACCGGCGCGAAGACGGCGCAGTAGGGGAACAGCCACCGGTTGTCGGGGCCGCAGAAGGCCCGTACCGCGTGCGGAATCATCAGGCCGATGAAACCGATCGGCCCGCACACGGCGGTCGCGGCGCCGGACAGCAGGGTGATGGCGGCGATGGACAGGACCCGGGTGCGGCCCAGCCGGGCGCCCAGGGAGCGGGCGGTGTCCTCGCCCAGTGCCACCGCGTTCAGCGGGCGGGCCAGCGTCAGCGCGAGGACCGCGCCCGCCAGCAGGAACGGCAGCGCGGCCGGCAGCAGGTCGCCGCGGCGGCCCGCGAGGGTGCCGACCGACCAGTGCCGCATGGTCTCCAGCGCTCCCAGGTCCGACAGTTGCAGCCCGTTGACGTAGCCGAAGAGGGCGGCGTTGACGGCGGTGCCCGCCAGGGCCAGGCGTACCGGGGTGGCCGCTCGGCTGCCGCCGAGCGCGTTGACCAGGACGGCCGCCACGCCGGCGCCGGCCAGCGCGAACCACAGGTAGCCGGTGAAGGAGGTGACGCCCAGCACGCTGATCGCGGTGACGACGGCGGCCGAGGCGCCCGCGTTGACGCCGAGGAGGCCGGGGTCGGCCAGCGGGTTGCGGGTGAGGGCCTGCATCACGGCGCCGGCCAGCCCGAGGGCGGCGCCCGCCGCGACGCCCAGCACGGTACGCGGCAGGCGCAGTTCCCGCACGATCCGGTCGTCGGCGGTGCCGGTCCACCCGAACAGGGCGTGCCACACCTGGTCGAGGGGGATGGCCTTGGCGCCCACGGCGATGCTCGCCAGCACCACGGCGGCCAGCAGCACCGCGCCCAGCAGCAGCCCGCCGGCCCGCAGCACGCGGCGCCCGGCGGGCGGAGCGGCCGGTGCTTCCGGACCGGATGGGGCGGGTGGGCCGGTGCGCGCCGCGGTCGCGGTCGCCGTCACGCGGCGCTGCCTTCCCGGACGGCTGCCCGATGGCGTACGCACTCCTCGTACGAGGGAAGCAGGCCCTGCCGCTCCGCCTCCTCCAGGGTGGGCGCCGCGGCGTCCTTCGCGGACAGCAGCGGGGTGACACCGGCGGGCCAGCCGATGCCCAGGGCCGGGTCCAGCGGGTGGACGCCGTGCTCACGGCGGGGCTGGTAGCCGGTGGAGCACAGGTAGACCACGGTGGCGTCGTCGGTCAGGGCCATGAAGGCGTGGCCGAGCCCCTCGGAGAGGTACACCGCGCTCAGCCCGTCCTCGTCCAGCGGTACGGCTTCCCACGCGCGGTAGGTGGGGGAGCCGGTCCGCAGGTCCACCACCACGTCCAGCACGGCGCCGCGTACGCAGGTGACGTATTTGGCCTGGCCGGGCGGCACGTCGCTGAAGTGCACGCCGCGCAGTACGCCGCGTCGGGAGACGGAGCAGTTGGCCTGCGCCAGGGCCGGGGTGCGACCGGTGGCGCCGGTGAACTCCGGCTGGGTGAACCACTCGTGGAAGGAGCCTCGGTCGTCCCGGTGGACGAGCGGTTCGCGGACCCAGGCTCCTTCGATGCTCAGCGGGCGCATGAGACCGCTCCTTCCAGGGTCGCGGTGACCGCGGCGAACTCGGCGGTGAGCGCCTCGCGCCAGTGCCGGGGCGCGGGCAGGCCGGCGGCGGCCCAGCGGTCGTGGCCCAGCACGCTCCAGGCGGGGCGGCGGGCGGGCCGGTTCAGGGTGGTGCTGTCGGTGGGCCGGACGCGGTCCGGGTCGGCGCCCGCCAGCCGGAAGACGTCGCGGGCCAGGCCGTACCAGGTGGTCCGTCCGCCGGTGGTGGCGTGGAAGACGCCGGGGCGGGCGGGGCCGCGACCCAGGGCGAGCAGCCGTCCGGCCACGTCGCGGGCGGGGGTGGGCTGGCCCGTCTGGTCGTCGACGACGTGCACGGTGGTGCCGCGCGCGGCGTGTTCGGCCATGGTCCGCACGAAGTTGCGGCCGTGGGCGCCGTACAGCCAGGCGGTGCGGACGACGGTGCCGGTGTGCGGCAGTTCGGCCAGCACGGCCTGTTCGCCGGCCAGTTTGCTGCGCCCGTAGGCGGTCCGCGGCCCGGTCGGCGCGTCTTCCGGGTACGCGGTGGCGGCGTCGCCCGCGAAGACGTAGTCGGTGGACACGTGCAGCAGCCGGGCGCCGCCGCGGGCGCAGGCGCGGGCCAGGCCGCGTACGGCGTCGGCGTTGACGCGGTGTGCCTGTTCCTCGTGGGCCTCGGCGGCGTCCACGTCCGTGTAGGCGGCGCAGTTGACCACGACGGCCGGCCGGACGCGGCGCAGCGCGGACTCCACGGCGCGGGCGTCGGTGAGGTCCAGGGACCGGCGGTCCATGGGGAGCGCGCACTCGCCCTCGGCGGCCAGCAGGCGGCACACCTCGCGGCCGAGCATCCCGCTCGCGCCGGTGATCAGCCAGCGGTTCACCGGGCCGCACCGCCCAGGGCCGGCGCGGCGGTGGCGCCGCCGGCCGGGGGCGCAGACCGGTCGGGGTGGTCGCGGTACCAGGCGACGGTCTCGGCGAGCCCGTCCTCGAAGGAGCGCCGGGGAACGTAGCCGAGTTCGGTACGGATCTTCGTCCAGTCCACGGAGTAGCGCCGGTCGTGGCCCTTGCGGTCGGTGACGTGGTCGACCCGGTCCCAGCCGGCGCCGCAGGCGGCGAGGAGGCGTCCGGTGAGGTCCCGGTTGCTGAGTTCGGTACCGCCGCCGATGTTGTAGATCTCGCCGGGCCGGCCGCCCTCCAGGACCAGGCGCAGGGCGTGGCAGTGGTCGTCGACGTGCAGCCAGTCGCGTACGTGGAGTCCGTCGCCGTACAGCGGGACGCGCCCGCCGGCCAGCAGCCGGCCGACGAACAGCGGGATGACCTTCTCGGGGTGCTGGTAGGGGCCGTAGTTGTTGGAGCAGCGGGTCACCGACACGTCGAGGCCGTGGGTGCGGTGGTGGGCCAGGGCGAGGAGGTCGGAGCCGGCCTTGGTGGCGGAGTAGGGCGAGTTGGGGGCCGGCGGCTGGTCCTCGGTCCAGGAGCCGTCCGCGATCGAGCCGTACACCTCGTCGGTGGAGACGTGGACGAAGCGGGCGACGCGGTGGCGTACCGCGGACTCCAGCAGGACCTGGGTGCCCAGGACGTTGGTGGACGCGAAGTCGGCGCCGTCCGCGATGGAGCGGTCGACGTGCGACTCGGCGGCGAAGTGCACCACCGCGTCGTGCTCCGCCAGCAGGTCGTCCACCAGCGGCCGGTCGCGGATGTCGCCGTGTACGAAGGTGAACCGGGGATCACCGGCCACGGGCCGGAGGTTGGCGCGGTGCCCGGCGTAGGTCAGGGCGTCCAGGACGGTGATGACGTGCGGCCCGCCGCCGGGGCCCTCGGGGGCGAGCAGGGTGCGGACGAAGTGGGAGCCGATGAAGCCGGCCCCGCCGGTGACGAGGATTCTCAAGGCGTCAGTCCAAGGAGAATAGGGCGGAAACAGGGGGTGCGGGCGTGCGGTGGGGCGCCCCGCGCACGGCCTCCGGAGGTCAGGGCGCGATCTGCACCTGACTGTGGTCCCCGAGCACCAGGCGGTGCGCGCGGGGCGCGCGGGCGGCGCCGCTCATGCGGACCATGCGGCCGATGAGCGAGCCCTCGATCCGCCCGGCGTTCTCGATGCGGGAGTCGCCCAGCACGATGGAGAACTCCACCTCGCTGCCGCTGATCACGCAGCCGTCGGCGACGGACGTGGAGGGGCCGATGTAGGAGTCCCGGACGACACTGCCCGCGCCGATGACCGCGGGCCCCACGATCCGGGACCGGACGACACGGGCCCCGGCCTCGATGCGGACCCGGCCGACGAGTTCGCTGGCGCCGTCCACGTCGCCGAGGACGGCGGGCGGCATTCCCTCCAGCACGGTGCGGTTGACCTCCAGCATGTCGGTGGCGTTGCCGGTGTCCTTCCAGTAGCCGGAGATGACGGTGGACTGCACGGTACGCCCGGCGTCGACCAGCCACTGGAGGGCGTCGGTGATCTCCAGCTCGCCGCGCGCCGAGGGCGTGATGGCCCGTACGGCGTCGTGCACGCCGGGGGTGAAGAGGTAGACGCCGACCAGCGCCAGGTCGCTGCGCGGGGCGCTCGGCTTCTCCTCCAGGCGCAGGACGCGCCCCTCGGGGCTGAGTTCGGCGACGCCGAAGGCGGTGGGGTCGGGGACCTTGGTGAGCAGGATGCGGGCGTCGGGGCGGGACTGCCGGAACTCGTCGACGAGTTCGGTGATCCCGCCGACCACGAAGTTGTCGCCGAGGTACATCACGAAGTCGTCGTCGCCGAGCCAGTCGCGGGCGATCAGGACGGCGTGCGCCAGGCCCAGGGGCTGCTCCTGCGGGAGGTAGGTGACGCGCGCCCCGAAGCGGGAGCCGTCGCCCACGGCCGCCCGGATCTCCGCCGCGGTGTCCCCGACGATGATGCCGATGTCGGTGACGCCCGCGGCGACCAGGGACTCGATGCCGTAGAAGAGCACCGGCTTGTTGGCGACGGGGACGAGCTGCTTGGCGGCGGTGTGGGTGATGGGCCGCAGTCTGCTGCCGGTGCCTCCGGAGAGGACAAGTGCCTTCATGAGCGGGTCATCCTTGGGTGAGGGGGGCGGGCTCGGCAGCGGCGGCCGAGTGGTGGTGCCACAGCCGGGCGTACGGGCCGTCGGCGGCGAGGAGCTGCTGGTGGGTGCCTGCTTCGGCGATCCGCCCGGCGTCCAGGACGACGATCCGGTCGGCCCGCGCGGCGGTGGCCGGCCGGTGCGCGACCAGGACGGTGGTGCGGCCGGTGGCCAGGCGGTCCCCGGCGTCGAGCACCGTGCGCTCGGTGACCGGGTCGAGGGCGGCGGTGGCCTCGTCGAGCAGCAGCAGGCCGGGGTCGACGAGGTGGGCGCGGGCCAGCGCGACGAGCTGGCGCTGGCCGGCGGACAGGCGCTGTCCGCGTTCGCCGACGGGCTGGCGGAAGCCGTACGGCTGGGCGGTCACCGCGGGCAGCGCGCCCACCGCCCGCACGGCCGCCTCGACCTCCTGGTCGGTGGCCCCGGGCCGGCCGTAGCGGACGTTGTCGGCGATGTCGCCGGTGAACAGGTGGGCTTCCTGGGGGACGACGCCGAGCAGCCGTCGGTAGGCGGGCGGGTCGTAGGTACGGATGTCCACGCCGTCCACCAGCACCTGTCCCTCGGTGGCGTCGTGGAAGCGGGCGAGCAGCTTGACCACGGTGGACTTGCCGGCCCCGGTCGCGCCGACGAGCGCGACCGTCTCGCCGGGTTCGATGCGCAGGCTGACCCGGTCCAGGGACGGCCGCTCGGCGCCCGGGTAGCGGAGGGTGACGTCACGCAGCTCGATCGGCCCGGACAGCCGGTCCGGTACGGGCGCGGGGCCGGCGGGAGCCCGTACGGAGGGTGTGACGCGCAGCAGCTCCATGGTGCGGCGCAGGCCGACGGACGCCTGCTGGTAGCTGTCGAAGGCGAGCGAGAGCTGCTGGACGGGCGCGAAGAACATGCCGAGGAACAGGGTGAAGGCGACCAGCACACCGGCGCTGAGGCTGCCGTCCGCGACCCGGTACGCACCGGACAGCAGGACGGTGGCCTTGGCGAGTTCGGCGGTGAGGTTGACGCACGGGAAGTACACGGCGGCATAGCGCTGGGCGCGCAGCCGGGCGGCGCGGTAGCTCTCGGACAGTTGGCCGAACGCCTCGGCCGTCGTGCCCTCGCGGCCCTGGGACTGGGCGACGCGCAGCCCCGAGACGTTCTCCTGGAGGCTGGAATTGACCTCGCCGACGCGTTTGCGTGCGTCCGTGTACGCCGCGGAGGACAGCCGCCAGAAGACGGCGGTGGCCACGGCGATCAGCGGGACGAGGGCGAGTGCCGTCAGGGCCAGCGGCAGGTCGACGGCGAGCATCGCCACCACGGCGCCGCACAGGGTGGCCAGGGCGGCGACGGAGGCCAGCAGGTGGGTCTGGAGGAAGGCGGACAGCGCGTCGATGTCGTTGACCATGGCGGTCATGATCTGGCCGCCGCGTTCGCGCTCGTAGAAGTCCAGCCCCAGCCGCTGGAGGTGGGCGAACGTCTTCACCCGCAGCCCGTACAGCACCCGTTCCCCGGCCCGCCGGGTGATGCGCGCCTGAAGGGTGAGCACGCCCCAGCCGGCGGCGACGACGAGCAGCGCGGTCAGGGCGGTGGCGGCGAGCGCGCCGCCGTCGCCCGCGCCGACCCCCGCGTCCAGGCCGTGCCGGACGAGGAGGGGCAGCGCGAGGGAGGCGAGCGAGTCGGCGGCGACGAGCAGCAGGCCGAGCAGCAGCGCGGCGCGTACGGGGGCGAGCAGCCGCCGGAAGCGGGCGTCGGGGTCGGGGGCGCGCAGCCGGGCTTCGTCCAGGCGGGGGTTCTCGGTGGTGTCCTCCGCCGGGTCCGGGTCGGCGGGGGGCTCCGGCCAGAGGCCCGGGGTGACGCCCCGGCCGGTGGTGTGCGGATCGGCGGTGACACGGACGTCGAGGGAGTCGCCGGGCCCGGCCAGGAGTTCGCGGAACAGCGGGCAGCGTGCCGCCAGTTCCGCGTGGGTGCCGGTGTCCACCACGCGGCCCTGGTCCAGGACGGCGATGCGGTCGGCGAGCCGGAGGGTGGAGCGGCGGTGCGCGATCAGCAGGGTCGTCCGGTCGCCGGTGACGGCGCGCAGCGTGCGGTGGATGGCGGCCTCGGTGCCGGCGTCCACGGCGGATGTCGCGTCGTCCAGGACGAGGACGCGCGGGTCGGCCAGCAGGGCGCGGGCCAGCACCAGGCGCTGCCGCTGCCCGCCGGAGAGCGTCAGTCCGCGCTCGCCGACCTCGGTGGCGTACCCGTCGGGCAGCGCGGTGATGAACGCGTGCGCCTCGGCGGCCTCGGCGGCCGCCCTGACCTGCTCGTCGGTGGCGTCCGGACGGCCGTAGGCGATGTTGTCGCGGACGGAGCAGGAGAACAGGAAGGGTTCTTCGAAGACCACGCCGATGGTGGCGCGGAGGTCGCGCAGGGACAGTTCGCGGACGTCGGGGGCGGCGCCGGGCGGACCGACGTGCACGGAGCCGGCCTGCGGGTCGTAGAAGCGGGGGAGCAGCAGGGAGACGGTGGACTTGCCGGAGCCCGACGGGCCGACGAGGGCCAGGGTCTCACCGGGCCGTACGGTCAGCGAGGCGCCGTCGAGGACCGGGGCGCTGGGCGCGTATCCGAAGCGTACGCCGCGCAGTTCCAGTCCGACGGGGCCGGCGGGCAGGGCGGCCGGGTCGGCCGGTTCGGTGATGTCGGGGCGGGCGTCGATGAGTTCGCCGACCCGTTCGGCGGCGGCGCGGGCCTGCTGGGCGGTGACCAGGAAGCTCGCGAACAGCCGGGCGGGCCCGGCCAGCAGGGCCAGGTAGGCGGCGAAGGCGAGGAAGGTGCCGGGGCCGATGGTGCCGCGCAGCGCCAGCCAGCCGCCGAGGGCGAGCACCCCGACCTGGCCGAGCGCGGGCAGCGCCGCGAGGGTGGCGGTGGCGCCGGCCTGGATGCGGGCCACCCGCATCCGCCGCCCGAACAGGCCGCGGGCGGTACGGGCCAGCCGGTCGACCTCGCGGTCCTCCTGGCCGAAGCCCTTGACCACCCGTACGCCGGTGACGGCCTCCTCGACCTGTTCGGCGACGCGGGCGGCGCCGGCCTGCGCCGCGCGGGTGGCGGGGACGAGCCGGGCGCGACTGCGGGCGGCGGCCCACGCGGTGGCGGGCACCACGGTCAGCGCGACCAGGGCGAGCGGGGCGCACAGCCAGAGCATCGCGCCGACGGCGACGAGGAAGAGGGCCGAGGTGCCGAGCGGGATGGGCAGCATCCCGAGCATGATCTGCACCTGCGTCAGGTCGCTGTTGGCGCGGGAGACGACCTGGCCGGTGCGCAGGGCGTCCTGTTTGACGCCGTCCAGGCGCTGGAGGGAGTCGAACACCTGGGTGCGCAGGCGGTGCTGGACGCCGAGGGCGAGCTTTCCGGCGGCGTAGCGGCGGGTGAATTCGGCGCCGAACTGGAGCAGCGCCAGGCCCGCCATCGTGGCGGCGAGCCAGCCGATGCGGTCGGTGTGCCCGGCCACGGCGTCGTCGACGCCGAGCCGGGCGAGCAGCGGGCCGACCGCCTCAAGTCCCGTGCCGAACACGGAACTCACGGCGACCGCGAGGAGGAGTCGGGGGTGGTGCCGGCACGCGGCGCCGAGCCTGCGTATCCAGCCGGGGGACGTTGTTGACCTGCTGAGCACGTGGTTAGCTTAGGCTTACCTAAGTGATGGTTCGCCACTCTTGGTGTGTGACCTGGCGCACATGCGCCTCCGGGTCGCCCGTTCCCCGCCGCCCGCAACACCACCCGTGCCCCGGCGCCGATCTGACGTTCCGTCGGGCGCCCGCCGGGCAAGAAAGCAGGTAGTCGATGCGTGTCCTGTTCGCCGGGCCCCCCTTCTTCGGGCTGCTCTACCCGATGGTTCCGCTGGCCCAGGCGTTCCGCGCCGCGGGCCACGACGTCCTCGTCGCCACCTGCGGACGCGCCGTCGGCCACACCGTCGCGGCCGGGCTGCCGGCCGTCGACTGCGCGCCCGGCATCGACCCCGACGCCCTGTACACCGCCATGGAGAAGGGCCGCCGGGGCAAACCGCCGGCCCCCGGCGAGCGGCGAACCGCCCCCAAGGGCAAGGGATTCTCCTTCTTCAGCGAGGAGATGGCGGACACCATGGCCGACGTCGCCCGCCACTGGCGGCCCGACCTCGTCGTGCACACCCCCAACGGCGTCGTCGGCCAGCTCGTCGCCGCCGCGCTCGGCATCCCCTCCGTCCTGCACGCGGTCGGTTTCGGCCACACCGGCCGGCACGTCGCGATGATGAACGACGCGCTCGCCGACGGATACGCCCGCCACGGCCTCGACGGGCCGGCGCCGGTCGCCGCCTGGCTCGACGTCACCCCGCCCACCATGAGCGTCACCGCCGAACCGCACCGCCGCCACCTGCGCTACGTCCCGTACAACGGCGGCGGCGCGCTGCCCCGCTGGCTCTTCGAGGAGCGCAAGCGGCCCCGGATCGCGGTCACCCTCGGCACCGTCCGCCCGGTCGTGGACGGCGTCTCACCCGTCGCATGGGTCGTCGACGCCGCCCGCGTGACCGACGCCGAGTTCGTGCTCGCGCTCGGCGGTGCCGACCTGTCGGCGCTCGGCCCGCTCCCCGACAACGTCCGCCCCGTGGCGTGGACGCCCCTGGGCGCGCTGCTCGCGGGCAGCGACGCCACCATCCACCACGGCGGCGCCGGCACCACCCTGACCGCCCTGGACGCCGGCCTGCCGCAGCTCGTCCTCGGCGAGGGCGCCGACCGGCCGGCCAACGCGGCGGCGGTCCGGGCGCGCGGTTGCGGCCTGGTGCCGGAAAGCCCGGCCGCCCTCGCGGGCCCCGGCCGCCCCGGGCGCGAACTGGTCCGGCGCCTCCTGGAGGACGAAGCGCTGGCCACGGCCGCCCGGGAGACGGCCGAGGAGATGGCCGTGCTGCCCAGCCCCGCCGACGCCGTACCCCGGCTCGTCGAACTGGCCCTCTCCCAGGGAGCGAACAGATGACCCGCCCGGCCGCCCCCGCCGCCCGGACGGCCCCCGCCGGGCCGCCCCGCATCCCCCGGCCCCACCCGGCCGAGACCACGCACAGCCCACGGATGGCGCACCTGGCCGCCGAACTGGCCGCGGCCGGGCCGGCCGCCGCGCGCGCCGCGGTGCTGGCCCGGTTCTGGACCGAGGCGGCGGCCCGCGGCACCCCGCTCGTCGAACCGCTCGACGGTGACCCCGGGCACCGCGCCGTCACCTTCCTGTGGCGCGGCGGCCCCGCCACCCGGCAGGTACTGCTGATGGTCAACCGGCTGATGGACCGCGCCGACCTGCCCGCGAGCCTGATGCGCCACCTGCCCGGTACGGACGTGTGGCACCTGACCTACCGCCTGCGCGGCGACCACCGCGGCTCGTACCGCATCGCCCCCGACACCGGGGGCCGGCCGCCCGGCGACCTCGCCGGGCTGGCCGCCACCGGCGTCCGCGACCCCCTCAACCCCCGTACCATCGCCACCCGCTGGCACGGCCCGCCCGGCTCCGTCTTCGAACTGCCCCACGCCCCGCCCCGCCCCTGGCCCCACCCCGCGCGCCCCGGCACCCCGCGCGGCACGGTACGGCGTCACCAGGTGACCGGCGCCGCGCTCGGCGCGGAACGCGAGGTCTGGGTGTACGAGCCGCCGGCACCCGCCGGCTCCGGACCGGGCCGCACCGGGCCCACCGACACCCTCGTCCTGCTCGACGGCGACATGTGGTTCGGCCAGCTCCACCTGGAGGACGTGCTGGACGGGCTCGTCACGGACGGCGCGATCCCGCCGCTGACCGTGCTCGCCCCGCACGCCGTCGACAACGCCACCCGTGCCCGCGAGTTCGGTGGCCACCCCGCGTACGTCTCCTTCCTCGCCGGGGAACTCCTGCCCTGGGCCGCCGGGAGGCTGCCGCTCACCACGGACCCGGCGCGCACGGTCGTCGCGGGGCAGAGCCTGGGCGGCCTCACCGCCCTGTACGCCGGGTACGCCGCCCCGGACCGGTTCGGCAACGTCCTGGCCCAGTCCCCCTCCTTGTGGTGGCAGCCCCCGGGCGAGCCCGCCGGGGAGACCGCCTGGATCACCCGCCGCTACGCCGAGGGCGCGCCGCGCGGGCTGCGGCTGCACCTGGACGTCGGGCTGCACGAGTGGGGCATGCTCGAACAGACCCGTGACCTGCGCCGGACGCTCCGCGCCGGCGGCCACACCGTCACCGGCTCCGACTTCAACGGCGGTCACGACTACGCCTGCTGGACCGTCGCCCTGGCACAGGGACTCATCGCCCTCCTCGGCCCCGGCCCACCCCTCGCTCACCGGGGCGCCGGCGTTCCCCCGGCCACCGGCACCCCCTGACCCCGCACCCCTCCTGCTCTTCCGCCGCACCACACACACAAGGAGCCATTCCCATGCGTATCCGCCGACCCGCCGCCCTGCTCGGCCTCGCCCTGGCGGGCGCCCTGACCCTCGCCGGCTGCGGGGACGGTGACTCCGGCGGCCCGGACGGCGCCGGTGGCAAGGCCGGCGGTTCCGGCACCCGTACCGTCACCGACGCCAACGGCAAGAAGGTGGCGGTGCCCGCCGCGCCCAAGAAGGTGGTCACGCTCAGCGAGCCCACCCTCGACGCCGCGCTGGCCCTCGGCGTCCACCCGATCGGCGCCACCAGCGGGCGCGGTCAGTCCGGCGTGGCCGGCTACCTCGCGCCGAAGGCCGGGTCCGCCGAGATCGTCGCCAATGTCGCCGAGCCCGACCTGGACAAGCTCGCCGCCCTGCGGCCGGACCTGATCCTGCTCGACGAGACGGTGGGCGCCAAGCGTGTCCAGGACAAGCTCGGCCGGATCGCTCCCACCGTGCTCACCGCCAAGCTCAACGCCCCCTGGCGGGACGCCTTCACCGCGACCGCCGACGCGCTCGGCAAGAAGGCCGACGGGCAGAAGTGGCTCGCCTCCTTCGACGCCCGCCGCACGGCCGTGAAGAACGGGCTCGGGTCCGACGCCGGGGCCGTCACCAGCGTCATCCGCTGGCAGAACGGCGCGCCTTCGGTGGTCGGCAAGGGCAAGGGGCACGTCGGCGACACCCTCGCCGCGCTCGGCCTGAAGCGGCCGCGGGGCCAGCAGGGCGAGAGCGCCGGCCACAGCGAACCGGTGAGCCTGGAGCGGCTGGAAACGATCGACGGCGACTGGCTGTTCCTCGGCGCGCTCGGCGACAAGGCGGCGGGGGAGAAGAGCCTGAAGGAGGCCACCGCCGTACCGAACTTCGGCAAGCTCAAGGCCGTCGAGAAGCACCACGTCGTGGTGGTCGACGGGTCCGCGTGGAACAGCTCGGGCGGCCCGCTCGCCGCGGAAGCCGTGCTCACGGACGTCGAGCGGGCCCTGACGAAGAAGGGCTGAGCACGGCCGGCACGGGGGCGGGCCGTACGGGCGGCCGGCACGGGGCGCGACGCGGCACGACGGCACCCCGGTGGTCCGCCCGCTCCCGACCCTCCCGCTCTGGGACCGCGCGCTCTTGGCCCGCCCGCTCCTGGCGCGTCCGCTCCTGGCCCGTCCGCTCCGGGGCCTCCCGCCCCTCGGTCGTCCGCTGCCGCACCGCCCGTCCCTGAACCGCCCGCCCTCAGGATTCCGCCCGCGGCTTCTCCAGCGTCCCGGCGACGTTCACGAAGCCCTCCTTCGCCGCCACCAACTGCCCCTCCCGTACCACCTGATAGGTCACCAGCCCGTTGACCGTGCGCGGGAAGCCCTGCACCGCGAGCATGTCGTCGGCGCGCCAGCGCAGTTCCGGCGTCAGCCCGCCGGTGTCCACGGCCCGTGCGCCGTGGTCCAGCGCCTGCCGCACGGTGTGGGCCGTGATGTCCTCGGCACCGTCCTCGCCGAGCTGCTCGACGACCGCGCGCAGCACCGTGTAGGCGATCCACGTCGTCTGCACGCCCGGATCGGCCGGGTCGATGCGGTTGTCGCCGAAGGCGTGGTCGTTGATGACCTTGCGCATCGGGTTCCAGCGCGGATCGCTCGCGACCGGGTACCAGCCCGTCAGGTACGCCCCCTCCAGCGGCCCGGACCGGCCGCCCGTACGGTCCACCAGCGCCTGCCCGGCGCTGCCCAGCACCGAAGCGATCCGTACCTTCGAGCCCTCGGGCTGGAGGCGGCGGAAGGAGTCGAAGAACGTGTCGGTGCGCTCGCCGAGGGCGGCCGTCACACAGCCGCCCGCCCCCTTCGTGCCGCCCGCCGCGCCCGGTCCGGCGCCGACGCCGTCCAGGGCGCGCCGGGCCGCGTCCGCGTAGTCGGTGCCGTCCTCGGGCGCGCGGACGTCCCGCGCGGCGCCGCGGCTGCCGTCGGCCAGGCCCGCGCCGAGCAGGGCGGGCATCTGGTCGCCCTGGATGGTGTCCGGGCGCACCAGTGAGACCCGCTCGCAGACGCTCGCGAGCTGGCGCCCGTTGCCCGCCAGGAGGGCGGCCTGCCCGCCGTTGACCGGGTACGACAGCGGGCTGGCGAACTCCTCGTCGGAGACGCCGTAACCGCCGAGGTAGGGAATGCCGTTCCGCTCCAGCGGCGAGATGAACGAGCGGCCGAACTGGCTGTACGAGCCGACGACCGCGACCGCCCCGGCGTCCACCGCCCGCTGCGCGCAGTGCGCGGCGGCCACCGAGTCGTTGTGCTCGTTGCAGGTGACGACCTTCAGCGGATGGCCGTCGATGCCGCCCCGGGAGTTGACCCAGCGGGCGTACGCCTGCGCCATGGCGGGCATCCCCGGCATGTTGGTCGCCTTGGTGCCCACCGGCGCCCACGTCATCACCGTGAGCGGCTCCTTCTCCCCGGAGCCTCCCGGGACGCCGGGGAGGGAGCCGCAGGCCGAGAGCAGTGACGCCAGGACCGCCGTGCAGGCCGTGGCAGCCGTGACGGCTGCGCCGGCGCGGGGGAAGGGGCGGGGGGAGGAGGGGCGTCGCCGTCCGGTCATGTGCACGGAGCATTCCGCTTCGGCCGGAACGGGTGAGTGACGTCGGGGCAACGCGTGGTGGCAGTGGGGTGAATTCCGGGGGGCCGCCGGTGATCATCGGCCGAGAACGTACGATCGAATACTGTGCAAGGTTCGGAGAAGTCTTCCCGTCGCGGCCGTCGCTCGACCACCATGGGCGCCATGCCGCTGACCGACATGCCGTGGTGGCGCTGGCGCAGCAATGTGCGCTCCGCGCTGCACATGCTTTCCGACCCCGTCTTCCAGCGGGAGACCTGGCTGGCCGGCCTCCCGGGGTACGGGGACGTCACCGACGCCGTCTACCGGCTCGTCGAGGACACCTGGCTGGACAACTGGTCCGCCGAGAAGTACGTCGGCACGATCTTCCGCGATTCCCAGGAGGCGTCCCTGGTCGACGTGGCCGTCCTGCGGGTGCTGCGCATCATGCACCAGGTCGGCCCGGACGCCCCGGTGACCGCCTACCTGGAGCACCACGGCTGGCCGGAGGCGGTGCGGGCCGCGCGCGACGCGCACGTACGGATGGCGACGGCGGACGGTGAGGACCCGGACGCGGCGCCGCACTCCCTCGAAGTTCTGGCGATCATGACGCGGAGCACCGGCGCCCCGGCCTGAGGAAGCGGCCCGGCCGCCGCGGGACGGAGCACGGCCGGGAATGTGCGACCCTATGAGGTCATGAGCGACTCGCAGCCCCGTACCCCCGACCAGTACGTCCTCACCCTCTCCTGCCCGGACAAGCAGGGCATCGTGCACGCGGTGTCCAGCTACCTGTTCATGACCGGTTGCAACATCGAGGACAGCCAGCAGTTCGGGGACCACGACACCGGGCTCTTCTTCATGCGGGTCCACTTCAGCGCGGACGCCACGGTCAGCGTGGAGAAGCTGCGCGCCAGCTTCGCCGCGGTCGGCGACTCCTTCCAGATGGACTGGCAGATCCACCGCGCCGACGAGAAGATGCGCGTCGTCCTGATGGTGTCCAAGTTCGGGCACTGCCTCAACGACCTGCTCTTCCGCTCCCGGATCGGCGCGCTGCCGGTCGAGATCGCGGCCGTCGTCTCCAACCACACCGACTTCGCCGAGCTGGTCGGCTCCTACGGCGTCCCCTTCCACCACATCCCGGTGACCAAGGACACCAAGGCCGCCGCCGAGGCGCGGCTGCTGGAGCTGGTGCGGGAGGAGAACGTCGAGCTGGTCGTGCTCGCCCGCTACATGCAGGTGCTCTCCGACGACCTGTGCAAGGCACTGTCCGGGCGCATCATCAACATCCACCACTCCTTCCTGCCGAGCTTCAAGGGCGCCAAGCCCTATCACCAGGCGCACGCCCGCGGCGTCAAGCTCATCGGGGCCACCGCGCACTACGTGACGGCGGACCTCGACGAGGGCCCGATCATCGAGCAGGAGGTCGAGCGCGTCGGCCACGACGTCACGCCGGACCAGCTCGTGGCCGTCGGCCGGGACGTGGAGTGCCAGGCCCTGGCGCGCGCCGTGAAGTGGCACAGCGAGCGCCGCGTCCTGCTCAACGGCTCGCGCACGGTCGTCTTCGCGTAACGGCGCGAACGCCCCCGGACGGCCCGCCGAGGGCCGTCCGGTGGTCCGTCGACGGGGCTGTCCCGGCGCCTGGCGTCCGGCGGGCCCAGAGCCTCACAGCCGCGAGAGCGAGGCGGTGGCGAACAGCACGTCGCGGATCGCCTCCGGCTCGCCGTGCTGCCCGGCGGCCGTCTCCTCCGGCGGTACGTGCCCGGCCGCGAGCTGGCAGAACTCCAGGCTGTCCAGCGCGATGTGCGCGACCGTGCGGTCCGGTGTGCCGACGGCGCCCGGCGAGTCCAGGGATATGTACCAGTGGCCGCCGCCGCGCCCCTCGACCTCCAGATGCAGCGTACGGCCGGGCGCGCCCGCCTCGACCAGCCGCTGCGGCGGCGGCGCCAGCCCGGCCCGGCGCCGGGCGGCCAGCGCGCGGGGCAGCAGCCGGGCCGCCAGGTCGACCATGAGGTGCAGGTGCCCGGAGGCCGGGGCCTCGTACGGATAGTCCACCGCCTCGGCGATGTCGCCCGCGTGCACCCAGCACTCGAAGGCCCGGTCCAGGAAGGCGTCGCGCAGCGGCAGCCGGTCGCCCCCGTACGGCACGGTCAGTTCGGCGACGCCGTGGCCGGCGAAGGACACCGTCCGGATCAGGGTGTGGCTCTGGTCGCGCCACGGCGCGCGGGTGACGTGCGGGGCACGGCCGTCCGCCATCGCCTGCCAGCAGGCTTCCGTACGGTCACCGGGCCCGGCCGGTCCGTGCGGGGCGGCGGCGCCCAGCGGGTCGCCGAGACCGAGCGCGGCGGCGACCAGGCCGTCCACGGCCATCAGATGCCCGATGACCCCGGCGACGGTCGTGCGCCGCTCGGTGAGCCGCTCGCCCTCGAACCAGCGCAGCCGCACCGGCGCCCGCCACTCCGCCTCGCCCATGTCGCTGAGCAGCGCGTCCAGCTTGGCCGTCTCGGCGTCGTACGGGGCCGCCCACTCCGGAACGGGGATACGGGCCGGACGCCGGCCCAGGCAGCCCTCCAGCACGCGCGAGCGCAGCAGCGGGTCGAGGTCCAGCGGATCGGCGGGGTGCAGCAGGCCGACCGCGTCGCGCAGGCGCAGCGCCTCGTCCGCGCACGGTGCGCAGTCCGTGAGGTGCTCCTCGACGGCGGCCGTCTCCTCGGCGGAGCAGGCGGCCAGGGCCCACGCGCCCAGCAGGGACTTCAGCACCCGGTGCGGGGGCGGCGCGGGCGCGGGCGCGGCCGACGTGCGGGCATCGGCGGTCCCGCCCGTGGCGTCCGCGGGCGCCGTCTCCGGTCCGGGGCCCGGGTGCTTCGGTACGGGAGCGTCGGGTGTCGAGGGTGCCGGTACGGGAGCGTCCGCTGCCGGGGGCTCCGATGCGGGTGTGCCCGGCGCCGGTTCTGACGCGGGCGGGCCCGATGCCGGTGGTTCCGCCGGTGGCGGGGGCGCGTCGGGCAGCGGCCCGTTGTCCTCCGCCGCGGTGCGCGGGGACGGTATGCGGGGCCGGCCGCCGGAGCGGGGCGCGCCGCCCGGACCCGGGTCCTGCGGGCCGCCCGGGTCGTGCGGCTCGCGCCCGTCGCGCGGGCCGGCCCGGTCGTGCGCGTCACCCGGGTCGTACGGGTCGTGGTCGTGCGGGTCGTGCGGGTCCCACTCCTCCGGGCCGTTCACAGGTGCCGTCCGTATCCGGGGCCGCTCGGTCGGGGCGCCGTCCGGTCCGGCGGCAGGGCCTGGTGGTTGTGCGCGGTGGAGAGCAACTGCAGGCCCAGGCGCAGCCGCCGCCGGGCCTCGTCCTCGGTGACGCCGAGGTCGGCGGCGGTCTGGCGGTAGTCGCGGCGCTGGAAGTAGGCCAGCTCCAGGGCGGCGCGGAGCGGGGCGGGCATGGACGTGACGATGTAGTCGGCGCGGGCGGCGGTGGACGCCTCGCGGATCTGGCGCTCCAGCTCGGCGGGCTCGGGGGCGTCCTGGCCGCGGTCCAGGGCCGAGGCGGCCTCGGCCTGGCGCAGCCGGTGCACGGACTGGCGGTGGGCGAGCTGGGCCACCCAGGAGCGCAGCGAACCCTGCTTGGGGTCGTAGGAGTCGGGGTTCTCCCAGATGTAGCCGAACACTTCACGGGTGATGCGGTCGGCGGCCGTCTCACTGCCGAGGACCCGGCGGGCAAGGCTGTGCACCAGCGAAGCGAACCGGTCGTACAGCTCGCCGAGCGCGGCCGCCTCGCCGCGCGCCAGCCGCTGCTGCATCCGCCTGTCCCAGCGCGGCGGTGCGTCATGTCCCATCCGGCCCCCATCCCTCGCCGCCGCCGTGCCCCGGCCGCCCCCGCGCTCCACCGTGCCATCGAATGTAGTGGTCCGGTCCGACATCGATGCCCCTTTGCGGCAAATCCGCTGTGCCGGTGGCCTACGGATGGTATGGACACGGTCACTTTTGGCGGTAATGCCCGTTCATGGCGGATCGAAGCGCAACTGTTCGCTTCCGTATCTGCCGATGTGTTATCCGTGTGTGACCGGTTCCCGGGGAAAGTTCCCCGCTCACTGGGCATAGCCTTGGTAGGGAACGGCCCGTTGCGCAAAGAATTCTGAAGAGTTTCAGGGGAGAACGGCCGGGCAGTCGAGGCGGGAAGGGCGCATTCCGGTTGGTGCCGGGGGTGGCCCGTCCGCAAGCGAGCGAAAGGCTTCGAGCGCGTGTCGTTGAAGGTGACAGAAGGCGAGCAGGGTCGCTGGGCCGTATTGCAGGTCTCCGGCGAGATGGACCTGGTCACGTCGCCGGCGGTGCGCCAGCACGTGCACGACGCGGTGGCGGAGGGCCGCCGCAGCGTGGTGCTGGACCTCTCCGAGGTCCGGTTCTGCGACTCCAGCGGCGTCGGCGTGCTGATCGCCGCCCGCCGGCTGATGCGGTCCTGCCAGGGGCGGCTGCGGCTGATCCTGCCCGCCCAGGGCGCGGTGGACGGCTCGCACGTCAACCGGGTGCTCGCGGCGCTCGGTGTGCGCCGGCTCTTCGAGGTCTACCCCGACCTGAGCACGGCCGTCGACGAGGCGGCCGCCCCGCTCTCCGCGTAGCCCCGCGGAAATCCGCACGGACCCGCCGGGTGGGCGGACAGCCGTACGGGGACACCCTGCACACCCTCGAAATCGCTTTACGTGATCAGTAAATTACGCAGCGTTTCGGATCGTCGATCGAAGCCCGCACCTTTCGCCTCGAAACATTTCAGCCCCCAAACGCGATGTGACCGCCCCTCACCCGCACCTCCCTCTGACCTCTCACCCCGCGTCGCGCGGGAATTCCGCCCGGACGAGAAATCCGCCGTCCGCCGTGTGCCCGGCCTCCAGCAGTCCGCCCAGGCTCTGGGCGCGCTCGCGCAGGCCGACCAGCCCATGGCCGCCGCCCGGGAGCGCCGGGGTGGGCGCCGCGGCGTCCGGCGGCCCGTTGCGCACCTCGACCCGCAGGGCCCGCGGAGGTTTCGGCCCGGCGCCCCCGCCCCCGCCGCTGTCGCCGCCTCCGCCGCTGTCGCCGTCTCCGCCGCAGCCTCCAGCACCGTCTCCGCCTTCGGCCCCCGCGTCCCCCACCGCCGCGACCCGCACCCGTACCCGAGCGCCCGGCGCGTGCTTGCGTACGTTGGTCAGCGCCTCCTGGACGGTCCGGAAGACGGCCCGTTCCACGGCCTTCGCCCCGGCCGCCCCGGCCGGCACCTCGTGCTCGTAGTCGACGTCCAGGGCGCTCATCTCGATCAGCCGCGGCAGTTCGGCCAGGTCCGGCTGGAGCGCCAGGTCCCGCGCGCCCGCGCTGCCGCCGCCGGCCGCCCGCAGGATGCCGACCATGTGCCGCAGCTCCTCCAGGGTCCGCACGGACAGTTCGCGGATCGTCCGGGCCGACTCCCGCGCGGCCTCCTCCTCGGTGCTCACCTGCACCGCACCGGCCTGGAGGCTGATCAGGCTGACCTGGTGCGCGACCACGTCGTGCATCTCGCGGGCCAGCCGCGCCCGCTCGGTGGCCAGCACCCGGTCCGCGATCAGCCGGTTCTCGCGGCGCAGGCTGCGGGTCAGGTCGTCGACCCGGGCGGCGAGTTCGCGGCGGGTGCGCACCAGCAGGCCCAGCGCGATGGGCGCGGCCGAGGTCACCGTCGCGTCGATCAGCACCTGGATGTTCTCGCGGTACGCGCCCGGGTCCAGGTCGGAGAGCGGGTACGGGAAGAAGTGCGCGGCGATCAGCAGCCCGGCGCAGACGCCGGGCCGGGCGCGGCCGGGCCGGAGCGCGGCGAGGGTGTAGAGGGCGATCATCGGCGCGAACCAGATGTAGCCGATGTACAGGCCGGGGAGGGTGACCAGGAAGACGGCGAGCGGCAGCCGGCGCCGCAGCAGCAGCGCGGCGGCGGCGACCAGCGAGACGCCCGACTCCAGGCCCAGGTCCAGCCCGTTGACGAGGAAGGCGTCCACCATGGACAGGAGCACCGGCACGGCGAGGGACACGGCCCGGCGTATGCCACCGGGGAGGCCGCCGAACGCGCTCACCGAGGGCCGCCCGAGACGAGGCCCGCGCGGTCCGCGAGAATCGCCGCCTGGACGCGGTTGAGGCCGCCCAGCTTGCCCAGCAGCGTCCGTACATGGTCCTTGACGGTGCTCGGCGCCAGCCCCATCCGCGCCGCGATCTGCGCGTTGCCCAGACCCTCGCCCAGCAGGGCCAGCACCTCCGACTCCCGTGGCGTCAGCGCCCGTACGGCACGGGCCGCAGCGGCCTGGTCCTCGGCGGTGAGGAAGCCGCCGATCACGGCCCGGGTGACGCCCGGGTCCAGCACACTGCCGCCCTCGGCCAGGGTCCGCACGGCGCGGACGAGCTGCTCGGGGTCGGAGTCCTTGAGCAGGAAACCGGCCGCGCCCTCGCGCAGCGCCGCGGACAGGTACTCCTGCGCGTCGAACGTCGTCAGCATGGCCACGGCGGGCGGTTCGGGGGCGGCGCGCAGCCGGCGCAGCACGGTCAGCCCGTCCACGTCCGGCATCCGGATGTCGAGCAGTACGACGTCCGCCGCGCCGGCCAGCACGGTGTCCACGGCCTCGGCGCCGCCGCAGTCCGCGACCATCTCGATGTCCGGGGCGGTGCCCAGGATCATCCGCAGCCCGGATCTGACCAGCCGCTCGTCGTCCACCACCGCGACACGGATCACCGGCCGCCCCTCTCTGCATCGCGTCCTCGGGCCTGCCCGCCGCGTGGCGTGGCCGACCCCCGCCGGACGGCGGGGGTCGGTGCACGACCTGCGGAGGATGCCGTGAGGTGGCGCCCGCGGGCAGAGTGCCTTTCATGCTGCACCACGGAGGCGGCCACAAGCCGTCCAGGCGGTGCAGCTCACAGTGAGAGTGTGTCCGGCCCCCGGCCGGGCGACCGGACACAGCCTCCGACGGCCGCCGCGACCCCCACACGCGGCGGCCGTCGCCGGTGGACCCGCCGACCCGCTTCCGGGCCCGTCACCGGCAGGCCCGCCGACCCGCTTCCGGGCCCGTCACCGGCAGGCCCGCCGACCCGCTTCCGGGCCCGTCACCGGCAGGTCCTTCGGCCCGCCTCCGTGCCCGCCACCGGCCGGGGCCACCCATCTCCGTACCTGCCGACCGGCCGGGGCCGCACGACTCCACACCTGCTGACCAGCCAGAACCACCCGGCTCCGGGCCCGCCGCCCGGCCGGGCCCGCCCGCCTCCACCCCCGCCGCCCGGTCGAGTCCCACCCGTCTCCGGACAACTTCTGCCCCGCCCGTTGCCTCCGGTCACTGCCGCCTCTAGGTTGTCCGCGATCCGCGCCACGCCTGCCCGTTGGGCGTTCCGCGGGCCACCACCCCCTCGGAGCACGGCCTCCCCGGGGCACGGCTCGGCATCGCTTCGGAGGCTTCTTCGTGCACAGACCCCGGCGTACCCCCACACCGCCCGGCACGTCCATACCCGCCCGGGCGACTCGTCGCAGCCGTACGGGAATCCGCGTGGCCGCCGCCGCGGCCGGCCTCGCGCTCGTCGGCGGCGCAGCGGTCGCCGCCCCCACCGCCGCGGCCTCTGCCGCCACTTCGGCTTCCCCCGCCCACTCCGCGGCCCCGGCCTCGGCGCCGCCGCCCGGGGCCGCCCGTACTCAGCAGGTCGAGTACTTCACCGGTCCGCAGGGGCACCCCCGGCACACCACCGTCCCGGTCGCCACCCCCGAGCGCCTGGCCCGCGCCCACCGCGCCCGCTCCGCCGCAGAGCTGGCCGCCGACGGCACCGTGACCTCGGTCATCCGCAACGGCCCCACCGCGAAGAAGGTCGACGTCGTCATCGTCGGCGACGGCTACACCCTCGCCCAGCAGAAGGACTTCCACGCCGACGCGAAGGCGAAGTGGGCGCAGATCGCCGCCGTCGAGCCGTACGCCGCGAACCGCTCGCTGTTCAACGTCTGGACCGTGGACGCCGTCTCCAATCAGTCCGGCGTCTCCGGCGACCCGTCCAAGGGCGTGGTCAAGGACACCGCCCTGGACGCCCGCTTCTGGTGTGACGACATCGAACGCCTGCTGTGCGTGGACACCGGCAAGGTCGAGTCGTACGCCTCCAAGGCCCCGGATGCCGACCTCGTGCTCGTCCTCGGCAATTCCGCCAAGTACGGCGGCGCGGGCTACAACGACGTCACCTCGCCCGTCGGGTACGACGGCATCGCCACCGCCTCCTCCGACCACCGCGACTCCGCGCAGGTGGCGGTCCACGAGACGGGCCACTCCCTCGGGAAGCTGGCCGACGAGTACGTGTACGACACCAACGGCACGTACAGCGGCCCGGAGCCGGCCGCGCCCAACATCACCAGGATGAGCGCCGCGCAGATGAAGGCGCAGAAGGCGAAGTGGTACCGCTACCTCGGCCAGAACTCGCCGGACGGCGGCAAGGTCGGCGCCTACGAGGGCGGCGGCTACTACCCGCGCGGCCTCAACCGGCCCACCGAGAACTCGATCATGCGCACGCTGGGCCGCGAGTTCAACCTGCCCGGCCGTCAGGCCATGATCGATGGCTTCCACCGCCATACGGGCCGCTCCGCTGCCCCTGGTAGGAGCCGTACGCACTGAACGAGCGGCCGGTCGCCAGGACCACCACCGAGGTCGTGGCGGCCAGTTCGTACGCCGTCATCGCCAGCGACAACGCGCTCTCGCCCGTGACGAACGGGCCGCCGAAGAACCCGGTGACGGTCAGCAGCACCACCGTCCGCACGGTCAGGTACAGCTCGACCGCGGCGAACACCAGGAGCGCGCCGCGCACATCGCGGTTGCTGCGGACGGCGAGCACGCCGAGCACCAGCAGGGCGGTCACCGAGGAGAGCGTGGTGAACTCGCCGGACTGGGAGAGCCGGACGGCTCCGTTCACGGAGCCGTCCACCGCCCGGCGCAGATAGGACCCGAGGTCGACATGTTCCTCGGCCATGCCCCACGCCGTCCAGGCGAGCCGGGTCCCGCCCATGACCAGGAACAGCACCCCGCAGATACGGGAGAGCCGGCGCCGCCACCAGGAGTCCGTGTCGGCGCACGACCGTTGCGCCGGCCCGGGCCGCTCCCCGCCCTCCGCGGACTGCCCGGCCGCCCCCGCCCGTTCCGTGGCCCGGAGCAGCGACACGACCACCACCAGGGCGGCCAGCAGCCCCAGGGCCCGCGTCGCCAGCACCCAGCCGCCGAGCGGCTCCAGGGCGTACGACCGGCGGTATCCGGCGTGGCACAGGCCGACGGCCTCGCGCGCGGACTGGGCCAGGATCACCCAGCCCAGCAGCAGCGCGCCCGTACGCGCCACCCGCCGCAGGGCCAGCGCGCCGGCCGCGACCGCCAGCAGCGCGACGACCAGGGCCCATTCGCCCGGCCCGAGCGTCCACATGAAGAAGGAGGCGCGCGGGTCGAAGAGCCCTTCGAAGAAGTCCCAGACGCTGCCGTCGCCCTGGACGATCCCGTACACCGTCCAGGCGGTCAGCGCGCCGCCGTAGAGCCCGAGGGCGGCGCCCGCCGTGCGGTACGCGCGCTCGTGCCCGGCCGCCGCCCGGCCGGGGTCGGGGCCGGGCCGGACGTCCACCGCACCGCCGTCCTGTATCACCATGTCCGACCCCCGATCCGCCACGCCGTGCTCACCCGCGCCGGCCCGTGCGCTGCCGACTGCCCACTTGTCGCCGCCCTGTTCCCACTGCCGTGTGCTGCTGCCGCCTCACTGTGTCAAGGACGGCGGCGGAGGCGGCGGAGGTTCCCTCGCGTGTGTCGTGGGGCACTGCCGTACGCGGGGTCACCGTGCCCCACCGCGCACCGTCCGGCCGGGCTTCCCACTCTCTGCCCCCGGGCGCGCGCCGCAATCGTGTGCAACCGACCCGTGCGCCTCTCGTGCATCCCGCGTCTCCCCGACATCGGCCGCCGGCGCCGGGCCGTTGGGGCAAGATGACCCCATGGGGAGCTTGCGGGGTGAGGGCCGGCTCATCGCCGGCCGCTACCGCCTGGGCGAACGGCTGGGCCGCGGCGGCATGGGTACGGTCTGGCGCGCCACCGACGAGTTGCTGCGCCGCCAGGTGGCGGTCAAGGAACTGCACCTGGACGACGGCCCGGCCGGCGCGGACCCCGGGGCGCAGCGGGCGCGCGCGATGCGCGAGGCCCGGACCGTCGCGCAGATCAAGCACCCGAACGTGATCGTCCTGCACGACGTCGTCGAGCAGGACGCCCGCCCCTGGATCGTCATGGAGCTGATCGTCGGCCCCTCCCTCGCCGACCGGCTGGCCGGCGGCGGGCCGCTCGCGCCCCGCGAGGTGGCGCGCATCGGACTGGCCCTGCTCGGCGCGCTGCGCGTGGCCCACGCGCGCGGTGTCCTGCACCGCGACATCAAGCCCGCCAACGTCCTGCTGGAGGAGGGCTCCGGCCGGATCGTCCTCACCGACTTCGGAGTGGCCCAGGTCCCCGGCAGCCCGACGCTGACCGAGGCGGGCGGCTTCGTCGGCTCACCGGAGTACACCGCGCCCGAGCGGATGGCCGGCCGGCACGCCGGGCCGGCGGCGGACCTGTGGTCGGTCGGTGTGCTGCTGTGCGCGGCGCTCAGCGGGCGGACGCCGTTCCACCGCGACTCGCTGGGCGGCGTGCTGAACGCGGTCGTGCACGACGAGATCGAACTGCCGGAGCCGGCCCGGCCGCTGCTGGCCGTGGTCCGCGGCCTGCTGGAGCGGGACCCGGACCGGCGGCTGGACATCGCGGGCACGGAACGGCTGTTGCGCGGCTACCTCCAGTCGGGCCGGGCCCCCGGGACGCCGCCGCCCGCGCCCGCCGCCCCCGAACGTCCGGTGCCCGCGCCGGAGCCGGGCCGGCCGCCCGGTGTCCCGATACCGGACGCCCTGGCGGACCGGGCGCTGGCCGCGGCGGCCCGCCCGCACACCGGCCGCGCGCGCACCGCGCTCCTCACGGGCCTGGCCGTGTGCCTGCTCGCGGGGGCGGGCGTGGGCCTCGCGGCGCTGGTCCTCAGGGACGGGGACGGGCCCGCGGACGGGAAGGACGGCGGGCCCCGGACCACGCAGTCGCGGCCGTCGCAGGAACGTTCGGGCACGCCGGGTACGGCCACCACCGCCCCCGGCCCCGACAGCACCGCCCCACCGGGCTACTTCATGGCGCGCGACCCCCTCGGCTTCGCTCTCGCCGTCCCCGACGGCTTCGCCCGCTCCTACGAGGCGCCGCGCGTCTTCTACCACTCCGCGGGCCGGCGCCACCGGATCGGCATACACCTCCGCAAGCAGACCTCCGCCGGGCCGCTGGACGCGATGCGCCGCGCCGACGCGGAAGGCCCCGACCGCTACCCCGGCTACCGCGACGGCACGGTCTCGCGCGCCACGCACCGCGGCCGGCCCGCCGCCCTGTGGGAGTTCACCTGGGACGGCGGTCCGCAGGACGGCGGCCCCCGGCACACCTTCGACCTGAGCTGGGAGGAGGGCGGCAGGACGTACGACGTGTGGGTCTCGGCGCCGCTCGCCGAACGCGAGTGGGCGAAACGGCACTTCACGACCGCCCTGCGCACCTTTCACCCGGTGGAGCCCGGCCCGGGCGGCTGATCCCGTGCCGTGCGCAGGGGGTGCCGGGAAGAGTGTCCTGAGGCGGTGCCGCCTGCCGGGTCGGGGAAGGAGCCGTTCCCGGCCCGGGCGCCGACGGTGACCGTGCCTGCCGAGGGCGCGGCCCGCGAGGACGGCGACGCGCTGTCCGCGTACGGGCGGAGCGTTCGAAGAGCCAGGAAATCCTCGGGGGCGGGGCCGTCGCGGCCCTGGCCGCCATGGTGCCCCGCGCCCGTAAGCCCCAGCACAGCGGCCTTGTGGCCAGTGAATACTGGCGCGATTGTGCCCACCGCGTGAAAACTCATTACCGGTGGGTACCCAAAGCGTCCGGCGCGGCATACGCTCGCCCGCATGACGGACTCGCAGGACACCGGAACCCGCCCCTCCGTACCCGTCGGCGCCGCGCCCGCCGCCGACCGGAACGCCCCCGCCGGCGGCAACCCCGTCGCCCGCGCCGTCGCCGGCACCCGTACCGCCGCCGACGTGGTCACCCCGCACCTGGTCACCCGCCTCACCCGCGGCGTGACCGGCAGCGGCCGGACCGCCAACCACACGCCGTTCACCGGCGAGAAGCTGGCGGACCTGCCCGAGTCCACCCCCGAGGACGTCGCCACCGCCTTCGAACGCGCCCGCACCGCCCAGCGTGCCTGGGCCGACGTGCCCGTACGGCAGCGCGCCGCCGTCCTGCTGCGCTTCCACGACCTGGTGCTCCGCCGCCAGGCCGAGGTGCTGGACCTGATCCAGTTGGAGACCGGCAAGGCCCGGCTGCACGCCCACGAGGAGATCCAGGCCGTCGCCGTCGCCGCCCGCCACTACGGCCGCAAGGCCCCCGCGTACCTGCGGCCCCGGGGCCACACCGGCGTCGTACCGACCCTCACCAAGGTCACCGAACTGCGCCAGCCGCGCGGCGTCGTGGGGCAGATCGCGCCGTGGAACTACCCCTTCGAGCTGTCCGTCGGCGACGCGCTGCCCGCCTTCGCCGCGGGCAACGCCGTCGTCATGAAGCCCGACACCGAGACCGCGCTGACCGCCCTGTGGGCCCGTGAGCAGCTCATCGAGGCCGGGCTGCCCCCGGAGGTCTGGCAGGTCGTCCTCGGTGCCGGCCCGGTCGTCGGCCCGGAGGTCGTCAGGCGCGCCGACTACGTCTCCTTCACCGGCTCCACCCGCACCGGCCGCGAGGTCGCCCGGGGCGCCGCCGACCGCCTGGTCGGCGTCTCCCTCGAACTCGGCGGCAAGAACGCCATGCTGGTGCTGCGCGACGCCGACGTGGACCGGGCCGCGGCGGGCGCCGTACGCGGCTGCTTCTCCTCGGCGGGTCAGCTCTGCATCTCCATAGAGCGGCTGTACGTCCACGAGTCCATAGCCGACGCCTTCGTGGAGCGCTTCGCCGCCCGCACCAAGGCGATGCGCCTGGGCAACGCCCTCGCCTACGGCGCCGACATGGGGTCGCTGGTCGGCGAGCGACAGTTGGAGACCGTCACCCGGCACGTGGACGAGGCCGTCGCCAAGGGCGCCAAGCTCGTCGCCGGCGGCCGCCCCCGCCCCGACATCGGCCCGCTGTTCTACGAGCCCACCATCCTCGACGGCGTCGAGCCCCCGATGGCCGTGTGCGAGGAGGAGACCTTCGGACCCGTCGTGTCCCTCTACCGCTTCCGCGACGAGGACGAGGCGGTGGCCCGCGCCAACGCCACCCCGTACGGCCTGAACTCCAGCGTCTGGACCAGGGACGGCCGCCGCGGCCGCGCCGTCGCCGCCCGGCTGCGCACCGGCACCGTCAACGTCAACGAGGCGTATGCCGCCGGATACGGCAGCGTCCAGTCCCCGATGGGCGGCATGGGCGACTCCGGACTCGGCCGCCGCCACGGCTCCGAGGGCATCCTCAAGTACACCGAGGCGCAGACCGTCGCCCACCAGCGCCTCATGCCGCTCGCCCCGTCGTTCGGCATGGACGACGAGAAGTACGCGGCGTTCATGACCCGCAGCCTGCGCGCGATGAAGGCGTTCCGCCTCCGCTGAGGCGCCCGGACCCCGCCGAGACGCCCCGCCCCGCCGAGACACGGGCCCCGCGCCCGCCCGAGACCGAGGGAGTGCCAGTGCCCCAGGACCACCCTGCCCAGAAACAGCGCGACACGTCCGTGGCCGGGTACGACTACGACGTGCTCGTCATCGGCTCGGGCTTCGGCGGCTCCGTCTCCGCGCTCCGCCTGACCGAGAAGGGCTACCGCGTCGGCGTCCTGGAGGCCGGGCGCCGCTTCACCCGCGCCACGCTGCCCAAGAACTCCTGGGACCTGAGGAACTACCTGTGGGCGCCCGCCCTCGGCTGCTACGGCATCCAGCGCGTGCACCTGCTCGGCAACGTCATGGTCCTGGCGGGCGCCGGCGTCGGCGGCGGCTCCCTCAACTACGCCAACACCCTCTACGTACCGCCCCGGCAGTTCTTCGACGACCGGCAGTGGGGCCACATCACCGACTGGCGGGACGAGCTGAAGCCGTACTACGACCAGGCCCGGCGGATGCTCGGCGTACGGCTCAACCCGACCATGACCCCCTCGGACGTCCACCTCAAGGCCACCGCCGAGAAGATGGGCGTCGGTGACACCTTCCACATGGCGCCGGTGGGAGTCTTCTTCGGCGACGGCGAGGACACCGACGGCACGGCGCGGGCCGCCCCCGGCACCGAGGTCCCGGACCCGTACTTCGGCGGCGCGGGCCCCGCCCGCACGGCGTGCACCGAATGCGGCGAGTGCATGACCGGCTGCCGGCACGGCGCCAAGAACACCCTCACCGAGAACTACCTCCACCTCGCGGAGCGGGCCGGTGCCGTCATCCACCCGATGACCTCCGTCGTCACCCTCACCGAGGACTCCCGCGGCGGCCACGCCGTCGGCACCCTGCCCACCGACGACAAGCGCAAGGGCCAGGGCCGCACCTTCACCGCCCGCCGGGTGGTCGTCGCCGCCGGCACGTACGGCACCCAGACGCTCCTGCACCGGATGAAGGACAGCGGCCTGCTGCCCCGGATCTCCGGCAGGCTCGGCGAACTGACCCGCACCAACTCCGAGGCGCTGGTCGGCGCGCAGACCGACGACCGCCGCTACCGCACGGCGCACGGCGAGCCGAAGGCCGACTTCACGCGCGGCGTCGCGATCACCTCGTCCATCCACCCCGACGCGGACACCCACATCGAGCCGGTGCGTTACGGCAAGGGGTCCAACGCGATGGGCAGCCTGTCCGTCCTCCAGGTCCCGGTCGCCACCCACGCGCCCCGCGCCCTGGCCTGGGCGGCGAACTGCGCCCGCCACCCGCTCCTGCTGCTGCGCTCGCTGTCGAACCGCCGCTGGTCGGAGCGGACCATCATCGGCCTGGTCATGCAGTCCCTGGACAACTCGCTGACCACGTACCGCAAGCCGGGCGGCCTCGGCAAGGGACTGCTCACCGCGCGCCAGGGCCACGGCGCGCCCAACCCCCAGCAGATCCCCGCGGCCACCGAGGCGGCCACGCTGCTCGCGCAGGAGATCAACGGCTTCGCGGGCAGCAACGTCGGCGAGCTGATGGGCACCCCGCTGACCGCGCACTTCCTGGGCGGCTGCCCGATCGGCGAGGACGCGGACCACGGCGTGATCGACCCGTACCACCGCCTGTACGGGCACCCCGGCATCTCGGTGGTCGACGGCTCGGCAATCTCCGCCAACCTCGGCGTCAACCCGTCGCTGACCATCACCGCCCAGGCCGAACGCGCCATGTCCTTCTGGCCGAACAACGGTGAGGAGGACACCCGCCCCGCGCCGGGCCGCCCCTACCG
This sequence comes from Streptomyces sp. NPDC018045, assembly GCF_044327445.1. Classification (NCBI taxonomy): domain Bacteria; kingdom Bacillati; phylum Actinomycetota; class Actinomycetes; order Kitasatosporales; family Streptomycetaceae; genus Streptomyces; species Streptomyces sp. NPDC018045. The sequence goes on along the minus strand of NZ_JBIRFL010000007.1, from coordinate 8,048 downwards.
GCGGCTGTCCGCGGTGGCGCCGCGGCGCCCGGCCGTGCCGGAGGAAGCGTTCGCCGCCCTGCGCCTGCCGCTGCTGCCCGTCCCGGCCGTCCCGCCGAAGGCGCGGACCACGGCGCGGCCGGAGAGCTGAGAGCCGTACGGACGCACCTTCCCGGTACGGATCGCGCCCCCGGTACGGCCCGTACGCCCCGGGTACGGCCCGTACCCGGTGCGCCCGCCCTCCGGCTCGGGCCGCGTCGGCACCCCTGCGGCGGCGTACGGCGGACACCGCGCCCGCGCCGCGGACGACCGCCGCCGCTCCCGAGTGCGCGATGACCGGCAGCCCGGAGGACGTGCCGGTCTCGGCCCGCTTCCCGGTGACCGGCAGGTGCGCCTGCTGCTCGGTCCCGCCGCGCGGCGCCGGGCGGTTGGGGCGCGTGCCGGGCCGTCACCGGGCGTCCGGTACGTGGCCGGGCTTGCTGCGGCCCGCGGGCAGGAGGGTGAACGGATGGTCCACGGCGTCCGAGTAGCCGCAGGTGAGGTCCGCGTTCAGGTACCAGCCCACGCTCACCGCGCCGCCGTGGCCGGCGGGCGTCCTGGCGTCGGCCTTCAGCCGTAGCTCGGCCTCCGCGTACTCCCCGGGGCCCAGGCCGTCCGCACCGGCGACCGAGGCGAAGTAGCCGTCGCCCTCCTCGGGACCCGCGACCGGCCTCCACCGGCCCGCCGCCGCGTCGAACCATTCGAGGGTCAGGTGCCCGGAGATGTCCTCGGTGGTCTCGTTCTCCAGGGCATAGATCTGCGCAGCCGCCTGTACGGACAGGAGGTGCCCGGCGGTGACGTTGGTGGCGCGGTAGGTGAAGCCCACCCACCCGGACCCGGCGACGATCGTGCCGGGCAGTCCGCGGAGTTCGGCTTTGACCGCCCGTTCGCTGGACCAGTCCTGGCATTCCGGGCCGGGCGTCGACGTCGGCGTCGCCGACGGGGTGGCGGTGGCGGACGCGGTGGCCGTCGGAGCCGGTTCGGGTGTCCCGGTGGCGTACGCGGCGGGTGCCGCCGACAGGGCGGCGGGGAGCATGGCGGCCGTCGCGGTGACGGCGGCCAGGGCACGGCGGAGCTTCATCGTGAAGACCTCTCGGGGACGAAGTGCCGTGCTGACGGCACCAGTTCGGTACGGGCCGTCGCGGTGGGGCGCGGGATGGCCGGGCGATTGCAGTCACTGACCGTGCAGTTACTGACCGGCCCTGACCGGAAAAGGTTGCACGGCTGCGGGCACGGCGCGGGAAACCGGCCGTGGCGCAGGGTCGGCCGGCCTCGGCGGAGCATCGCCCGGCCATAGCGAAGGGCCCCGGGTCGCCGCCCGCGAGGGGGGTGCGGGCGGCCGCGGGGCCCTTGGCTTTCGGCGCCGGCGTCAGGGCAGCGTCGGCGCCGAGGGGGCGGCGCCTGGGGGGGGAATGGGCGCCGCTGGCTCTCAAGTTGTCCGGGGGCGGGCACCCCCGCGGGTGCGGCGTCCGCTGCTCCGACGCCGGTGGCTCCGGCGCTCGTACGCCGTGCGGCGGTCCGGACCGCCGACGGTGCCGCCACCCACTCGGGGCACGGCGTGCCGCGTTCACTGCCCCGCATCGGGCACGGTGTGCCGCTCTTGTGCATCGTGCTGGACGCGCCACATTCGGCGCAACCGTTTCGACCGGATGCGGTCGGCCCCAGGCGTCCCCGGAACCGACCGCCCCATCGGATGTGACCGGGCTGCTGTCCCCTGCTGACCGGTCACAACACCGCAGCGAGGTCCCACGACGCGGACCGCTCCAAGTCGGTCGGCGTCTCATCGCTCCGGCGGATCCGCCCACGGGCGGCGTCTACGCGTAGTCCTGCTGACCGCACCTGGCTGGCGTGGCACCCGGAACAACGAAGTGCGGCGGGGGCCGGTCACGGCGCCGTACGGGTGAGTCGGCCACGGCCCCGAATCAGTCGCGAACCCGGCGCCCGATCCGGCCGCGGTCCCGGCCGTGCTCCCAGATCCGGCCCCGGCTTCGGCCCCGGCCCGACTCCGGCTCAGTCCCGACTCCGCCTGCGGCTCCGGCTCAGTTCCGACCCCGACCCCGGCCCCGTTCTCAGACCCGCCCCCGGCACAGCTCCAGCAGCGTCATGGCGAGGGCGGTGCCGGGCCGACCGAGCTGCCCCCGGTAGTGCTCCAGCACCTCCATCTCGCGCGACAGGTTCACCCGGCGCCCGCCGGAGCCGATGCGCTCGCGCTGGATCACGGCCGAGACGGCCATGCGCTCCTGGACGAGGCCGATGATCCGGCCGTCGAGATCGTCGATCCGTTCCCGGGCGTCCGTGATCACACCCGCCGCCGCCTCGGTGCGCGCACCGGTGTCGGGCTTGACCGCGTGCCGTGTCGCGGGCGCCGTCGTGGCCTTGGCCACAGGGATCGTCGCCGGGTCCGTAACCGCCTGGATACCGCTCATGTCCGTCACTCACTCCTGGAGATCATGACCCCCGCAGCCGCCGTCCGCACCGCTCCGGCCCCGCCACTCCCACCAAACACAGAGCGCCCCGGGCCTTGTCGGCCCGGGGCGCCTGGGAAGTCGCTCGTCAGTTGATCAAGCAGCACGACCATGGCAGCCGGACGGGCCGGTGCCATAGGTAAAGACGAAGGTGGGCTGCTTGTACATGGCGCTCAGTATGAGCCCGTTAGAATCGAAAGTCCAACCCCTTGCACCACCACCGCCGGAAGGCCGCCGAAGTGCCATCAGCGTCACCTGCTGCCGCCCCCGACGTCGTCCTGGTAGTCGACTTCGGCGCGCAGTACGCCCAGCTCATCGCCCGCCGCGTACGCGAGGCCCGGGTCTACAGCGAGATCGTGCCGTCCACCATGCCGGTGGCCGACATGCTCGCCAAGAACCCCAAGGCGATCATTCTCTCCGGCGGCCCGTCGTCGGTCTACGCCGAGGACGCGCCCAGCCTGGACCGCTCCCTGTTCGAGGCCGGCGTCCCGGTCTTCGGCATGTGCTACGGCTTCCAGCTCATGGCCACCACCCTCGGCGGCACGGTCGACAACACCGGCGCCCGTGAGTACGGCCGTACCGATCTGCACGTCTCCAAGAACGCCTCGACCCTCTTCGAGGGCACCCCGGCCGAGCAGCCCGTGTGGATGTCGCACGGCGACGCCTGCTCCGCCGCGCCCGAGGGCTTCACCGTCACGGCCTCCACCGACATGGTCCCGGTCGCCGCCTTCGAGAACGACGAGAAGAAGCTGTACGGCGTGCAGTACCACCCCGAGGTGATGCACTCCACCCACGGCCAGCAGGTTCTGGAGCACTTCCTCTACCGGGGAGCGGGCATCGAGCCGGTGTGGACCACCACCAACGTCGTCGACGAGCAGGTCGCCGCCATCCGCGAGCAGGTCGGCAGCGCGCGGGCGATCTGCGGGCTGTCCGGCGGCGTGGACTCCGCGGTGGCCGCCGCCCTCGTCCAGAAGGCCATCGGCGACCAGCTCACCTGCGTGTACGTCGACCACGGCCTGATGCGCAAGGGCGAGACCGAACAGGTCGAGAAGGACTTCGTGGCCGCCACCGGCGTCCAGCTCAAGGTCGTCGACGCCTCCGAGCGCTTCCTGAAGGCGCTGGCCGGCGTCTCCGACCCGGAGCAGAAGCGGAAGATCATCGGCCGCGAGTTCATCCGGGTCTTCGAGCAGGCTCAGGCGGAGATCGTCGCCGAGTCCGGCGCGGCCGGCGAGCCCGTGAAGTTCCTGGTCCAGGGCACGCTCTACCCGGACATCGTGGAGTCCGGCGGCGGCACCGGCACCGCGAACATCAAGTCGCACCACAACGTCGGCGGCCTCCCCGAGGACCTGGAGTTCGAGCTCATCGAGCCGCTCCGCCAGCTCTTCAAGGACGAGGTCCGCGCGGTCGGCGCCGAGCTGGGCCTGCCGGACGAGATCGTCCAGCGCCAGCCCTTCCCCGGCCCCGGCCTGGGCATCCGCATCGTCGGTGAGGTCACGCGCGAGCGCCTCGACCTCCTCCGCGCGGCCGACGCCATCGCCCGCGAGGAACTGACCGCGGCCGGCCTGGACCGTGAGATCTGGCAGTGCCCGGTGGTCCTCCTCGCCGACGTCCGCTCCGTCGGCGTCCAGGGCGACGGCCGCTCCTACGGCCACCCGATCGTGCTGCGTCCGGTCTCCTCCGAGGACGCGATGACCGCGGACTGGACCCGTATGCCGTACGACGTCCTGGCCCGCATCTCCACCCGCATCACCAACGAGGTCGCCGACGTCAACCGTGTCGTCCTCGACGTCACCAGCAAGCCCCCGGGCACCATCGAGTGGGAGTGACCCCCTCGTAGGTCCCCCGCCCAGGTCACACCGCAACCGTCGCTCATCAGTCTGGGCGGCGGTTGCGGCGTTCTGGATGGGTACGCTGGCCGTACGGTCCGGAATCCCGTCCATGGGAGGACTCATGACCGCTGAGATCGCGTGCCACTGGCCCGTGCCTCCGCCGGACGGTTACACCGTGGACGACCTGCTGACCCTGCCCGACCTCCCGCCGCATACGGAGTTGCTCGACGGGAGTTTGGTTTTTGTGGGCCCACAAAGGTTTTTTCCGCAGCGTCGTGATCGATGCGTGGGTCAGCGGGCTGCGACGCACGGCGCCACCGCACCTGACCGTCGCGCGCGAGATGACGGTGCTGATCGACGAGCGCAACGGTCCCGAGCCCGACATCACGGTGGTGCGGGCCGCGGCGGTGCGTCACTCGGACCAGACGCGTTTCCAGGTGCGGGACGTCCTGCTCGCCGTCGAAGTCCTTTCTCCCGAATCCGAGGCACGGGACCGCGACACCAAGCCGCACAAATACGCGAACGCGGGTATTCCGCACTTCTGGCGGGTCGAACAGGCGGGGCCCGGTGGCTACCCCGTCGTGCAGGTCTTCGAGCTGGACGGGAAAACCCACACCTACCGCTCCGTGGACCTCTTCCGGGAGCAGGTGAAACTGAGCGCTCCCTTCGACATCGACATCGACCTCACCGAGATCGACCTCACCGAGATCGCCCTCCCGTGAGCGTTGACGCGTGCTGGTGAGACTCCCATGATGAGTTCCGTATAACGGTGACAAGAGCCCGCGATGCGGAAACCAAGGGGAGTGTCGCGTAATGAGCACGATCGGTTTCATCGGCCTCGGCATCATGGGCAGCCCGATGGCGGTCAACCTCGCCAAGGCCGGGCATGCCGTGACCGGCTGGAACCGCAGCCCCGGGCGGGCCGGGGCGCTGGTGGCGGCCGGTGGTGCGGAAGCGGCGACCATCGCGGACGCCGTGCGCGACGCCGATGTCGTCATCACCATGGTTCCGGCGTCGCCGCAGGTGGAGGCGGTCGCGTACGGGCCGGACGGCATCCTGGAGAACGCCCGCCCCGGCGCCCTGCTGATCGACATGTCGTCCATCACCCCGCAGACCTCCGTGGCGCTGGCCGCTGCCGGGGCCGAGAAGGGCATCCGGGTACTGGACGCCCCGGTGTCCGGTGGTGAGGCGGGTGCCGTCGAAGGCGTCCTGTCGATCATGGTGGGCGGGGAGCCGGCGGACTTCGAGGCCGCCGGGCCCGTCTTCGAGGCGCTGGGCACGACCGTCGTACGCTGCGGCCCGCACGGCGCCGGGCAGACCGTCAAGGCCGCCAACCAGTTGATCGTCGCGGTCAACCTCCAGGCGTGCGCCGAGGCGGTCGTCTTCCTGGAGAAGTCGGGGGTGGACCTCGCCGCCGCCCTCGATGTCCTCAACGGCGGCCTGGCGGGCTCCACCGTGCTCACCCGCAAGAAGGCGAACCTCCTCGCCCAGGACTTCGCGCCGGGCTTCAAGCTGGAGCTGCACCACAAGGACATGGGCATCGTCACCGACGCCGCCCGCGCCGTCGGCGCCACGATCCCGGTCGGCGCCGCCGCGGCCCAACTGGTCGCCTCGGCCGTGGCGCGCGGCGACGGCGGCCTGGACCACTCGGCCCTGCTCCGAGGTGTGCAGCAGCTCAGCGGGTACGAGATCGCGGACGCCAAGTCCGAGTAGCGGGGGCGGGTCCGTACGGCCGCGCACGGGGGTTCCCGGGCCCGCCGTCTGCTCAGCGCGCGCCCGGCGCCCGCGCCCCGTAGCGGAGGCCGTCGACGAGGAGGGCGACCATGCGCTGGGTGTGCCCGGTGCCGTCCTCGTCGGCGGGCGTGGTCAGGTTGGCCACGGCGCGCAGCAGGTTCTCCGGGTCCAGCTCCAGGTCGGAGCGGATGGCGCCCGCGCGCGCCGCCGTGTCGAGAAGGGTGCTGAGGACGGGCACGAAGCGCTGCCGGAAATAGCCGGGCAGGCTGTCGTAGGCCGGATCCCCTGAGTGCAGCGCGCTGCTGAGGCCGCGCTTCGTGGCGATGAAGCCCGCGAACCGCTGGAGCCAGCGGGCGAGCGCGTCGGCCGGTTCGTACTCGGCCATGAGGGCGGGGGCGGCCTCGGCGCAGGCGTCGACCTCACGCCGGAAGACCGCGGCGATCAGGTCCGTGCGCTGCGGGAAGTGGCGGTAGAGGGTGCCGGCTCCGACGCCCGCCTTGGCGGTGATCTGCCGTACGGGGGCGTCGACTCCCGAGGTGGCGAAGACCTCCGCGGCCGCCGTGAGCAGGGCGTCGGTGCTGCGCTGTGCGTCGGCGCGCACGCGCTTGCCGGGGCGTCCGGCCGCGGCGCCCGCGCCGGTCTCCTGCCGCGTGCCCTCGCTCACGTTCCTCCTCCACCCATGGAACGCCGTTCCGTTTACGTCGCTGCCAGCGTAGCGCGCGGCGCCGGGCCCCCGGCCACGGTCGGCCTCCGCTCACCGGTCGGGTACCGGTCGCGATCAGCTCCGCCCTACCCTGCCGGGCACCGGCCACGGCCGGCTCCAGCCCCCCGCCGGGCACCGGCCACGGTCGGGGCTTCCACCCACCACCGGGCACCGGCCCACGGGCGCCTCGCGACCGCCTCACCGGAGCCAGAAGCGGGTCCGCTCCAGCCATACGTCGAGCAGGTGCCGGTCGCCGATGGTCTCCACGCCCCCGGCGACGGCGGGCCGCCCGTACAGGAAGAGCACCAGGTCGGTGATGGTGCCGCGGACGGCGACCGCGGCCTTCTCATGGGTGGGGCGCCAGACGGGGGCCTCGCCGGTGAGGTCGACGAACCATTCCGCCGCCGTGTCCGTGGCGTGGAAGTGGAGGGTGCGGCCGGGGCCGAGCAGGGTGGGTGAGCCGGGCTGCTCCTCGGCGATCTCCTCGACCGCGTGGAAGCCCATCCACTCGTCGAGGGCGTCGCGCGCCACGTCCGCGTCCAGGACGTACTCCCGGCCGGCCGCCAGCGCGGCGTCGGCCCGGTGGAGAGCTGTCTCGTGTGTCATCCGGCGGGCCCAGAACACGGGCGTCCCGCCGGGTGCCACGGTCCACACCGGTACGTCGGGACCGGCGGCCCGCAGGGTGTCCGAGAGCCGGGTGGCGCCCTCGGCGAGCAGGGCGTCCAGCGCGGCCGGGTCCTCGCCGGTAAGCCGCGGCGTCTCGTTGACCAGGTCGTCGGCGACGGGCTCCGTCGACCGGGTGCCGACGATCGTCTCGACCCAGCGGTGCGCGCCGTTGACGTGCCGGATCAACTGGCCGAGGTTCCAGCCGGGGCAGGACGGCACCGTGGCCGTCGGGTCCGAGCCCTTGACGGTGGAACGCAGCAGGTCGGCCTGGTGGACGATCTCGGCGCAGTAGCGGTCGTAACCCAGGGGAGTACCGGTCGTGGCAGCCATGGGGGCACCGTAGTGGCCGCCTCGCCGCTTCCGTAGCGAATTTCCCCGGCGGCGCGGGAGGTACGGGCCTGCGTGGGAGGTACGGGCCCGGGTGTGATCGCCCGGGAACCGAAAGCGGCCGTTCCGGACAGGTTCCCTTTCGGGCACCCGGCCACGGAACAGCCGCTCAGGGGGCGTTGGTCAGCCGATGGGGTTGACGAAGGTGGCGGGGTGGGTGGCGCCCATCTGGTCGACGAGCGGGCCCCAGGGCCACTTCAGGGTCAGGGAGGTGGTCTCGTTGGGCGGCGTGACGGCGACGGTGGC
>NZ_JBIRFL010000006.1:485947-538187 GCF_044327445.1 Streptomyces sp. NPDC018045 | reverse complement strand
AATCTGCGTCCGCGCCGTCTGGAGATCGTCTCCTGTCCGTCGTGTGGCCGTGCCCAGGTGGACGTCTACAAGCTCGCCGACGAGGTCACCGCGGGCCTGGAGGGCATGGAGGTGCCGCTGCGCGTCGCGGTCATGGGCTGCGTCGTCAACGGTCCCGGCGAGGCCCGCGAGGCCGACCTCGGGGTGGCGTCCGGCAACGGCAAGGGCCAGATCTTCGTCAAGGGCGAGGTCATCAAGACGGTGCCCGAGTCGAAGATCGTCGAGACCCTCATCGAAGAGGCCATGAAGATCGCCGAGCAGATGGAGGCCGAGGAAGTGGTGCCAGGCACCCCCGACATCACCGTGAGCTGACCGTAGAGCTGTACCCATGGAGGGGGACCGAGCATGTCGATGCTGGAACAGATCCGCGACCCGCGCGACCTCAAGGAGATTCCCGGGGAAGACCTCGGCGCACTCGCCGAGGAGATCAGGCAGTTCCTCGTGCACGCGGTGGCGCGGACCGGCGGCCACCTCGGGCCCAACCTGGGCGTGGTCGAGCTGACCATCGCCCTGCACCGGGTCTTCGACTCGCCCGCCGACCGCATCCTGTGGGACACCGGCCACCAGTCGTACGTGCACAAACTGCTGACCGGCCGTCAGGACTTCTCCAAGCTGCGCGGCAAGGGCGGGCTGTCCGGCTACCCGTCCCGGGAGGAGTCCGACCACGACGTCATCGAGAACTCCCACGCCTCCACCGTCCTGGGCTGGGCCGACGGCCTGGTCAAGGCCAACCAGGTCCGCGGCCGGGCCGACCACGTCGTGGCCGTCATCGGCGACGGCGCGCTGACCGGCGGCATGGCCTGGGAAGCGCTCAACAACATCGCCGCCGCCAAGGACCGCCCCCTCATCATCGTCGTCAACGACAACGAGCGCTCCTACGCGCCCACCACCGGCGGCCTCGCCAACCACCTCGCCACCCTGCGCACCACCGACGGCTACGAACGCTTCCTCGCCTGGGGCAAGGACGTCGTACAGCGCGCCCCCGTCGTGGGCCGCCCGCTGTACGAGTCGCTGCACGGCGCCAAGAAGGGCTTCAAGGACGCCTTCGCCCCCCAGGGCATGTTCGAGGACCTGGGGCTGAAGTACGTCGGCCCGATCGACGGCCACGACATCGCCGCCGTCGAGTCCGCGCTGCGCCGCGCCGCCCGCTTCCACGGGCCCGTCCTGGTCCACTGCCGTACGGAGAAGGGGCGCGGCTACCGGCCCGCGCTGGAGGACGAGGCGGACCGGTTCCACACCGTCGGCGCCATGGACCCGCTGACCTGCGCACCCGTCGCGCCGCCCGGCCCGCCGTCGTGGACCTCGGTCTTCGGCGACGAGATGGTCAGGATCGGCGCGGAGCGCCCGGACGTCGTCGCCATCACCGCGGCGATGCTGCAGCCCGTCGGCCTCGGCAGGTTCGCGGCCGCCTTCCCCGACCGTACGTGGGACGTGGGCATCGCCGAGCAGCACGCGGCGGTTTCGGCGGCCGGCCTGGCCACCGGCGGCCTGCACCCGGTCGTGGCGGTGTACGCGACCTTCCTCAACCGCGCCTTCGACCAGGTCCTGATGGACGTGGCGCTGCACGGGTGCGGTGTCACCTTCGTCCTGGACCGGGCCGGTGTGACCGGCACCGACGGGCCGAGCCACAACGGCATGTGGGACCTGTCCGTCCTCGGCGTCGTCCCGGGCCTGCGGATCGCCGCGCCGCGCGACGCGGACCAGCTCCGCGCCGAACTGCGCGAGGCCGTCGACGTCGACGACGCGCCGACCGTGCTGCGCTTCCCGAAGGAGTCGGTGGGCGAGCCGGTCCCGGCGCTGGAGCGGATCGGCGGCGTGGACGTACTGGCCCGCGGCGAGCGGGAGGACGTCCTGCTGGTCTCGGTGGGAGTGATGGCCCCGGTCTGCCTGAAGGCGGCGGACCTGCTGGCGGAGCGCGGCGTCGGCGTCACCGTCGTCGACCCCCGGTGGGTCAAGCCCGTCGACGCCGCTCTCGTCCGGCTGGCCGCGCGGCACGCCTCGGTGGCCGTCGTGGAGGACAACAGCCGCAACGGGGGCGTGGGGGCGGCGGTCGGCCAGGCGCTGCGCGACGCCGACGTGGACGTACCGCTGCGGACCTTCGGCATCCCCGAACAGTTCCTGGCGCACGCCAAACGCGCCGAGGTGCTCGCCGACATCGGCCTCACCCCGGCCGAGATCGCCGGCCGCATCAGCGCCTCCCCGGCCCGTAAGGAGAACGACTCGTGACGGAGAACGGCTCGTGACCGGATTCGACCTGACCAAGCTGCTCGCCGAACGCGGCGCCGAGCGCTACGACCTGCACACCAGGTACCTCAACCACCAACTTCCGCGGATGCTGCACACCATCGGCTTCGACAAGGTCTACGAGCGGGCCGAGGGCGCCTACTTCTGGGACGCGGACGGCCAGGACTACCTCGACATGCTGGCCGGCTTCGGTGTGATGGGCCTCGGCCGGCACCACCCGGTCGTCCGGCAGGCCCTGCACGACGTCCTCGACGCCGGACTGGCCGACCTCACCCGCTTCGACTGCCAGCCGCTGCCCGGGCTGCTCGCCGAGAAACTGCTGTCCCACACCCCCCACCTGGACCGTGTCTTCTTCGGCAACAGCGGTACGGAAGCCGTCGAGACGGCCCTGAAGTTCGCCCGCTACGCCACCGGCAAGCCCCGCGTCCTGTACTGCGCCCACGCCTTCCACGGCCTGACCACCGGCTCCCTGTCGGTCAACGGGGAGAGCGGCTTCCGCGACGGCTTCGCACCATTGCTGCCGGACACCGGCATCGCGATGGGCGACCTCGAAGCGCTGGAGCGGGAGGTGCGGCGCGGCGACGTGGCGGCCCTCATCGTCGAGCCGATCCAGGGCAAGGGCGTGCACCCCACGCCCCCCGGGTTCCTGCGTGCCGCCCAGGAGCTGCTGCACCGGCACAAGGCGCTGCTGATCGCCGACGAGGTGCAGACCGGCCTGGGCCGCACCGGCGACTTCTTCGCCTATCAGCACGAGGACGGCGTGGAGCCGGACCTGGTGTGCGTGGCCAAGGCGCTCTCCGGCGGCTATGTCCCGGTCGGTGCGACCCTCGGCAAGGACTGGATCTTCAAGAAGGTCTACTCGTCCATGGACCGCGTCCTCGTCCACTCCGCCAGCTTCGGCGCCAACGCCCAGGCGATGGCCGCCGGCCTGGCGGTCCTCTCGGTCATGGAGGACGAGCAGACCGTCGCCAACGCCCGTCACACCGGCGACCTGCTCCGGACGAGACTGGCCGCCCTCGTCGACCGGTACGAGCTGCTGCACGACGTCCGCGGCCGGGGCCTGATGGTGGGCATCGAGTTCGGCCGCCCCCGCTCCCTGAAACTGCGCGGCCACTGGACCATGCTCCAGGCGGCCCGCAAGGGCCTGTTCGCGCAGATGGTCGTGGTCCCCCTCCTCCAGCGCCACCGCATCCTCACCCAGGTCTCCGGCGACCACCTGGAAGTCATCAAGCTGATCCCGCCGCTGACGATCGGGGAGCGGGAGGTGGACCGGTTCGTGGCGGCGTTCACGGAGGTGATGGACGACGCGCACCAGGGCGGCGGCCTGATGTGGGACTTCGGGCGGACGCTGATGAAGCAGGCCCTGCAGACGCGTTAGCGCGGGCACGGCCCTGGGCGGGGAACGACACGGCTCCGCCCACCGTTACGCCGGGTCCTCGTTCAGCAGGGGGAACAGCCTGGTGACCGCGGCCACCGCCACCGTACCGGCCGGCCGTGTGGCAGGCCGCTGCTCCCGCTCGCGGTAAGGGGCCAGCAGGGCGCGGACGGCGGCGGCGAGTTCGGTCAGCTCCGCCGGGGTCAGATGGACCACGGCACTGAACGATGCGTCCTGCCGCCACTCGGCCGGCGCCCGGTCCCGGTGGGCGAGCCAGTGCTGGTAGCTCTCGTCCTCCAGGCCCCGCGCGAGCACGCCGAACCGGTCCGGTGCTTCCTGCTCGGCCTGCCCGGGCGGGGACGCGGGGGCGGACGGGGCGTCCCAGCGCAGCCGCCACGGCCGGGCGCGCCCGCCGGTGTGCGGCACTTCCTCGATGAGCCCGTGCCGGGCGAGCTGGCGCAGGTGGAAGGAGCAGAGGCCGGAGCTGTGCCCGAGCCGGGCGGCGGCCTGCGTGGACGTGACGGTGCCGACCTCGGCGAGCAGGTCCAGCAGGGCGATGCGTACGGGATGGTCGGGGAGGGACTGCCGGGCGCGGCGCGACGGCGGTCCGGTGGTAGCTGCTTGACGCTCCTCATCGCTCACTTTGCAAAGGGTGCTACTTTGCAAAGCGTTTGGTCAAGTCGGCCTGCCGACGGCCCCGGAAAGTACGCCCGGGCCGTCCCGGCCATGCGCGGAAGGTGTGGATACTCCATGGCTGTTCGGTTCGGTGACCCCTCGCAGGACCGCCGGGTGCGTGTACAGGGCGAGCCCGTGGACACGTACCCGCGGCTCGCGCCGGAGGTCGAGCGGGGCGCGGTGCGCCGTATCACCGTGGTCGGGGAGGAGGTGCTGCACCGCCCGTGCCGCGAGGTCACCCGGTTCGGCACGCCTCAGCTCGCGCGGCTGATCGACGACATGTTCGCCACGAACCATGTGGCGGAGGGCGCGGGGCTCGCCGCCAACCAGATCGACGTGGACCTTCAGGTGTTCGTGTGGGACATGACGGACGAGTGGGGCGTGCGGCACGTCGGGCACATCGTCAATCCGGTCCTGGACGAGGTGCCGGCCGAGCGGCGCAAGCTGATCGACGAGTCCGAAGGGTGTCTGTCCGTCCCCGGTCCCTACCGGGTCGTGCCCCGGCTCGACCGCGCTGTCGTACGGGGCCGCGACAAGGACGGCAACCCCTTGGTGATCGAGGGCCGGGGTTATTTCGCCCGGTGTCTGCAGCACGAGACGGACCACCTGCGCGGCCACCTCTACCTGGACCGGCTCGCCCGCAAGGAGCGCAAGACGGCGCTCCGCGAGATGGCGGAGCGCAAGGACGAGAAGTTCGCCCGGCGCGCCGAACTGGCGGCGGAACTGGGCAAGTGACTTCGCGTCAGGGGCCGGCTTCCCGGCAGCGATCGGCGCCGCGTCCGGGGCCGGTTTCGGGTCCGGGGCCGGTTCCGTGTCAGGTCCGCCCGTAGAAGGCGTTCACCAGCGCCTCCATGCTCTTGCGGAACGAGCAGCTCAGCGCTATCCACGACCCGTCGGCGAAGACCAGGTCGAAGCGGCCGCGCGGGAAGGTCGTGCGCGGTCTGGGGCACAGTTCGGCGATGTCCTGGCGGGCCACTTCCACGGCGAGGGCCGGCTCGGGGGCGCGGGCCCGCCAGCCGGTGGCGTGGTCGGTGACCACGAACAGGCGGCGGTCGGTGACCGCCTGGTGCCGGGGGGAGCCGCCGGCGTTGGTGACCTGGACGTGGAAGCGTCCGGCCATGCTCGTCCAGCCGCCTTCCATGGGCTTGCCGTACATCATGTGCTCGGCGGCCCGGTCGACGGCATCCTCGAAGTTGTCCTGCGCCTCGCTCAGCCCGTCCGCGACGTGGCCGGCGGCGCGGGTCGGCCGGTGGTGGGTGAACCGGTTGTCCGTGGCGATGCCGAGCCGCCGCGACGCCTTGTCCAGGACGCTGCCCAGCGCATCCCGGATCCGCTTCTCCAGGAGCGACTGTTCGCGCGGCAGCCGCAGGTGCGCGGGGACGAGCGGCAGGGACGGGTAGACCTCGTACTGCCCGCTGTGCAGCAGGACTTCGCCGGGCTGGAGGAAGGGCAGGCAGAAAGACGTGTGGTCGATCACGCGGGCCATTGTGCCCGGCTGCGGAAGGGACCGGCCGGCGGGCCCGGGGCGGGCGGCCGGCGGCGGCCGCTCCGGGCTGTGTCCAGAGCCCGGCAGCGCGGCGGCGGCCGCCCCGGCCGGTGTCCAGGGCCCGGCCGTGCGGGGCGGGCCGGGCTCTCAGTCCTCCAGAAGCTGGAAGCGCAGCCGCTCGCGGGTCTCGGGGGAGAGCTTCAGCCCCTCGCCGAGGTACGCCTCGGTCGAGCCCCAGGTCGACTCGATGGCGTCCAGGGCCGCGGTCAGGTACTCGGCGCGGGCGTCGAAGAGCGGCGCGAGCAGTTCCATGACCTCGGGGGACATGCCTGCCGCCGACTGGTCGGAGCGGCGCACCTTGTACCGGCGGTGTGCGGCGTTGGACTCCAGGTAGTCGGCCGTGATGGCCTCCGGCTCGACGCCGACCGCGAGCAGCGTGACGGCCACGGACAGGCCCGCCCGGTCCTTGCCGGCCGCGCAGTGCATGAGTGCCGGGACGCTGTCCTCGGCGAGCGCGTGCAGCACACGGCTGTGGTCGGCGGTGCGGGTGGTGATGATGTGGCGGTACGTCTGTGCCATCCGGCCCGCCGCCTTGCCGTCGCCCAGCGCCGTACGCAGGTGGCCCAGCTCGCCGTCCCGCACCATCGCCCAGAACTCGGCGCCGTCGGCCGGGTCGGTCAGCGGGATGTTCACGTTCCGTACGCCGGGCAGCGCGACGTCGGGCCCCTCCAGCTTGATGTCGGCGGCGTTGCGGAAGTCGAAGATCGTGTGCAGTCCGAGGCCGCCGAGGAAGGCGGCGTCCGCCTCGGTCGCGGCCGCCAGGTGGCCGCTGCGAAAGAGCCGGCCCTTGCGCACCCGGCGCCCGTCCACGGTCGGCAACCCGCCCACGTCACGGAAGTTGCGTACTTCCGCGAGCTCGGAGTCGGTCGACGGGACCTCCGGGATCTGCTGCGTCACGGGCGCTCCTCGGGATCGGTCGCCGACGCTGCTCGTCGACGAGGCGGGCCACTCCGACGATACGACATGGGGGCGGCCCGCAATCAGGTCGGTGACGACGGGTTCCGCGGGGTGGGCCGGTGCCCGCCGCGCCCTCCTGGCGCGCCCCGGGACGAGGAACGGATCATCGTCGCCCGGGCCTCCGCGCCGACGCCCGCCCTGATTGTCCAGCCATTCCCACACCCCATCAAACGACCGAAAAAAGCCGTTTATCGTCCCCGATTCTTATTCCGACTTGATCAGAATTTGACCGGGTGGCATTAATCACCCCACGTCAACCCCTGGTTACGGTGGCGTAAGTCACTTCCGGAGGTGAAGTATGTCCTGACGTGGCAGACGATTCGAAGAAGATGAGCAGTGGCGCATATGGCGCCATCGGGTCGTACGCAGCCGTCGGGGACAGCTTCACCGAGGGAGTCGGGGATCCCGGCCGTGACGGGGCGTACATCGGCTGGGCGGACCGGCTGGCGGTCCTGCTGTCGGACCGGCGCGCGGAGGGCGAGTTCCGCTACGCCAACCTCGCGGTCCGCGGGCGCCTGCTGGACCAGATCGTGGAGGAACAGGTGCCACGGGCCAAGGAGCTGGCCCCTGACCTGGTGACGTTCTGTGCCGGCGGCAACGACATCCTGCGGCCGGGCTCGGACCCGGACGCGGTGGCCGAGCGGTACGAGGCGGCCGTCGCCGACCTGCGGGAGAAGGTGCCGACCGTGCTGCTGTGCACCGGGTTCGACACCCGCGGCATGCCGGTGCTGCGGCATCTGCGCGGCAAGATCGCGACGTACACCGCGCATGTCCGGGCGATCGCCGACCGGCACGACTGCCCGGTCCTGGACCTGTGGTCGCTGAAGTCCGTGCAGGACCGGCGGGCCTGGAGCGACGACCGGCTCCACCTGTCGGCCGACGGGCACACCCGCGTGGCGCTGCGGGCCGCTCAGGTGCTGGGCCTGGGTGTACCGGCCGACCCGGACCAGGCCTGGCCGCCGGAGGCGGAGCGCACCGCGGCCGAGGCGCGCCGGGACAACATCCAGTGGGCGCGGGAACACCTGGTGCCGTGGATCGGCCGCCGGCTGCGCGGCGAGTCGTCCGGTGACCACGTGGAGCCGAAGCGGCCCGATCTGCTTCCTCTGTAGAGCGGCGATGCCACACCGCCGCCCGCCGTCGAGGCGCGGGCGGCGGTTTCCGTGGGGCGGCTCCCGTGGGCGGCGGTCTCAGCGGGTGGCGGGACCCCCGTAGGGGAGGTCGGCCCAGACGGTGCGGCCGCGGCCGGCCGGGTCGGGGCGTACACCCCAGCTCTCGGAGAGGGCGCCCACGAGGAACAGGCCCCGGCCGCACTCCTTGTCCACGCTGCCGGGCTGGACGTGCGGTGCCGAGTCGCCGCGGCCCTGATCGGTGATCTCCAGGCGCAGGAAGGCGCCGACGACCGCCAGTTCGCAGCCGACCTTCTCGCTGTCGGTGTGCCGTACGGCGTTGGTGAACAACTCCGACACCACCAACTCGGCGTCGTCACAGACCTGTTCTGCCGCGCCCCACTCGTGCAGCACGGCGATCACGCGTCTGCGCGCCTCCGGTACGGAGGTGCGGCGCGCCGGCAAGTGGAACGCGTCCTGGAGACGCTCGGCGACGAAGCCGCCACAGCGCCCTAACGAAGGAGCGTTGTTGGAGGAAGCCACTCCGCAACTATGTGCGATGTTGGTCACCGATGGCAAGGATCAATATGTAATTTGCAGAATCGCAAGCGCAGTCTGTTCGCTCTGCTGACGGCATGACACACTGCTGATCACTCATGCTTGGTGGGAGGGGATCAGAAGTGGCGGAAGCACGGTCGGGTGGCGCTCCGACCGTCCTGCGGGTGGTGCTCGGCAAGAGGCTGCAGGACCTGCGCGAGAAGGCGGGGCTGTCCTACGAGCAGGCGGCCGGCGCCCTCGATGTCACGCACGCCACCGTACGGCGCATGGAGAAGGCCGAGGTCGGCCTCAAGATTCCGTACGTGGAGAAGCTGCTGGCGACCTACGGCGTCACCGACAAGGAAGAGATCGACGGCTTCCTCAAACTGGCCCGCGAGGCCAACCGGCCCGGCTGGTGGCACAACTACCGCGACGTGCTGCCCGATTGGTTCAGCGCCTACGTGAGCCTGGAGAGCGAGGCCAACCTCATCCGGGGTTACCAGCCCCACTACGTCCCGGGGCTGTTGCAGACCGAGGAGTACGCCCACGCCGTCCTGCGGGCCGGTATGCCGCACGCGGCGCGCGAGGAGATCGACCGCGCGGTCGCGCTGCGCATGGAACGGCAGTCGCTGCTGACCCGCCCCGGCGCGCCCATGCTCTGGGTGGTCATGGACGAGACGGTCTTCCGCCGTCCGATCGGCGGGCCGCGGGTGATGCGCGGACAGATCGCGCGGCTGGCCGAGGCCACCACCCTGCCCAACGTCCGGCTGCAGATCATCCCGTTCGCCGCCGGACCGCACCCCTCGATGTACGGGCCGTTCCACATCTTCCGGTTCCCGATCCCGGAACTGCCCGACATCGCGTACG
Source organism: Streptomyces sp. NPDC018045 (assembly GCF_044327445.1). Taxonomy (NCBI): domain Bacteria; kingdom Bacillati; phylum Actinomycetota; class Actinomycetes; order Kitasatosporales; family Streptomycetaceae; genus Streptomyces; species Streptomyces sp. NPDC018045. The sequence continues at coordinate 528,841 of NZ_JBIRFL010000006.1, read as the reverse complement.
CGGAGAACCTGGTGGGCGCCGTGTACTTCGACCAGCGCGACGACGTCTCGCAGTTCCTGGAGGCACTGGACCGGATGTGCGCGCAAGCCGCGCCGGCCCAGACCACCGAGGCCCTTCTGGGCGGCTTTCGCAAGGAGATCTGAACCATGGATCGCATACGCATCTACAACGGCATGCCCGCCACGGAGCTGGGCAGCGACGGCTGGCACAAGCCGTGGAGCGGCGGCAACGGCGGCGAGTGCGTCGAGGCGCTGCGGCTGGGCGACGGGCGGGTGGCGCTGCGCCAGTCCACCGACCCGGGCGGCCCCGCGCTGATCTACACCCACCGTGAGATCAAGAGCTTCATCGAGGGCGCGAAGGCCGGCGCCGCCGACTTCCTGCTCACCTCGGCACCGTGCGGCTGCGGCTGCGGAACCGACCGGAGGACGGCGTGAAGGAGGCGGAGTTCTCCCGGGCCGTGGTCGGCTCGTGGGACGAGGACGGCTCGCGGGGGCTGCAGGACGCGGCCGCGTTCAAGGCCGAGGAGATCGACACCGGCAAGCCGCACCCCGCCCGGATGTACGACTACTACCTGGACGGCCGGGACAACTACGAGGTCGACCGGGAAGCCGCCCGGCGCGTCATCGAGGTGCACCCGCAGGTGCGGCTGAGCGCCCGCGCCAACCGGGCGTTCCTGCACCGCGCGGTGCGCGAGGTGGTCGCCGGCGGCATCCGGCAGATCGTCGACATCGGTACGGGCATCCCCACCTCGCCCAACACCCACGAGGTGGCCCGGGAGACGGCGCCCGGCGTACGCGTCGTCTATGTGGACAACGACCCCATCGTCGCCACGCACGCGGGGGCGCGGCTGACGGCCACCGAGGACACCGGTTTCGTCCTGGCCGACGTGCGCGACCCGCAGGCGATCCTCGACCACCCGACCGTGCGCGAACTGATCGACTTCGACCGGCCGGTGGCGCTGCTGCTGGTGGCCGTCCTGCACTTCGTCCGCGACGACGAGGACCCGGCGGGGATCGTCGCCGCCCTGGCCCGCGCACTGCCCGCCGGCAGCGTCCTCGTGCTGTCCCACGCCACGGGCGAGCCGTACGAGGCGTACGCCGAGGGCCGCACGGACGAGCAGGCGCGGGACGGCGTGCTGGACGTCTACAAGAACGCGACGGCCACCTTGAACCTGCGGGCCAAGAGCGAGATCGAGCCGCTTTTCGGGCCGTTCGCACTGCTGGAGCCGGGCGTGGTGCGGGTACCGCTGTGGCGCCCGGACGGGCCGCCCCCGGGCCCGGCGGAGCTGAACAACATCATCTTCTACGGCGGGGTGGGCCGGAAACAGTAGCGCGCCGCACCGGCACGGGGCGTACCCGACGTCCAAGTGCGCGGGACAGAGCGGTGGTTGACAGCGGCAACCGGCGGGCCGAGGGTGAGAGCCTGTGAGGGACCGGCGGCGCGACGACCGCCCGCCGGAAGGGTCGCCCGACGGGCGGGACGGGGGCAACGGTGGCAGAGACGGCTGAACCGACGGGGGAGCGGCACGCGGTCGTCATCGGCGGCGGACTCGCCGGGATGCTGGCGGCCACCGCCCTGCTCGGGCACGTGGACGCGGTCACCGTCGTCGAACGCGATCGCTACCCGGCCGGACACGCCTTCCGCAAGGGCGTGCCACAAGCCCGTCACCTGCACGTCTTCCTCACCGGCGGCCAGCGAGCCCTGGAAGCACTGCTGCCCGGCACGGTGCGGGCCCTCACCGACGCCGGGGCGCGCACCCTCCACATGCCGCGCGATCTGGTCACCCGCACCGCCGCGGGCTGGCAGTACCGCTTCGACGAGGGGCGCCACACCTGCGTGTCCGTGACCCGCCCGGTGATCGACGGCGTCGTCCGGGACCGCGCCCGGCAGGCGGCGGCCGGGTCGAAGACCCGTCTGGAGGTGCTGGAGGCGACCGAGGCGGTCGGCCTGACCGGCGACGCGGGGCGGGTCACCGGCGTACGGGTACGGGCCCGCGGCGGACAGCCGGCCGGCAAGAGCGCCACGGACCCGGCCGAGCGGACCCTCCCCGCCGTGCTCGTCGTCGACGCCTCCGGACGCACATCCAAGGCCCCGAAGTGGTACGCCGACCTCGGGCGCGCCGCCCCGCGGGAAGAGACCGTGGACGCGGGCATCGCCTACGCCACCCGGATCTTCCGGCCCACCGACCCGGCCGGCGCGCCGGACATCGCCGTCAACATCCCCGGCTGGCCGGGCAACCCGCGCGGCGCCGTGTACGTACCGGTCGAGGACGGCGCATGGCTGCTGACCGCCTCCGGGGTCCGCGGCCACCACCCGCCGACCGACGACCAGGGGTTCGCCGACTTCACCGCCACCGTCGGCGACCCGTACATCCACGGCCTGCTCCCGTACCTCGAACCGGTCTCGCCCGTGCACGGCTTCCGGGACACCTCCAACCGCCGCCGCCACTACGAACGGCCCGGCGCCGTGCCCGAAGGCTTCATCGTCCTGGGCGACGCCAACTGCACCTTCAACCCCGTCTACGGACAGGGCATGTCGGTGGCCGCCCTCGGCGCCGTGGCACTGCGCCGGACCCTGGAGTCCGGCGGGCTGCGGCCGGGGTTCGCGGGCGCGGCGCAGCGCGCGATCGCCGGCGCCTCCGACGCCGCCTGGCTCGGCGCGGTCGGCGCCGACCGGCCCTACGCGAGCGGGCCCCAGGCCCGGCCCGGCCTGCGCGAACGGCTGACCAACTGGTACCTCCAACGCCTCCTCGACCGCGTCGCCGCCGACCCCGTCCTCGGCGCCGCCTTCCGCGACGTCTTCTGCCTCACCGCGCCGCCGTCCCGCCTGATGACACCGCGCCTGGCCCTGCGCGTCCTCCTGCTGCCGCGCCGGCCCGGCCCCGCGACACCGCCGAAGCACGTCGAACCGGTGCGCCGGGCGGCCTGACGGCACGGGACGGCGCCCGGGGCCCGGAAGGCAGGGCCGCCCGCCCCGCCTCGGAATGCCCGGACCGGCCCGAGTGGTTCGGTACGTGCAGGGAACACGTGTCCTGTCCGGGCGGCGTGGGGTCCGCGGCGGTGCCGCCGGCCCGGACGCGACGTGCCGGAACCCGTCAACGTGGCGGTCCGTTCACCGAGCGACGCCCCGTTGACAGCGCTACCGCCCCGATGCCTGGAGGTGCCGTGCCCGGCTCCCGACCCCGCAGTGACTCCTCGTCCGCCCCGCGCCCCGCAGAGCGGTTCACGCTCCGCCGCCCCGCCGTCTTCGGCGCGTGGCCCACGGGGGAGCGGCTGGCGCGGATGCAGCGGTCCCCGCAGTTCGTCGACGGCCAGTTCCGTAATCCCGTACCGACACGCCAGATGGTGCGGGGCGGCGCGCTGTCCATGGCCCGTACGCAACTGAGCCGCGAGGGCCGGCTGCGCCGGGCGCCGGTCGGCCGCATTCCCGTGCACCGCCCCACCGCGGCGGACCGGGGCGCGCCGCCCGCCTCCGGGCTGCGGCTGACGTGGCTGGGGCATTCGAGCGTGCTCGCCGAGATCGACGGGCACCGGGTGCTGTTCGACCCGGTCTGGGGCGAGCGCTGCTCGCCGTTCACCTGGGCCGGCCCCCGGCGCCTGCACCCCGTACCGCTCCCGCTCCGGGACCTGGACCCGGTCGATGCCGTGGTGATCTCACACGACCACTACGACCACCTGGACATGCCGACGATCAAGGCGCTCATCCCCACGGGCACCCGCTTCGTCGTACCGCTCGGTATCGGCGCCGATCTCGAACTGTGGGGCGTGCCCGAGGACCGCATCACCGAACTGGACTGGCACGAGTCGGCGGCCGTCGGCGACGTGACGCTCACCGCGACCCCCGCACAGCACTTCTGCGGACGCGGTCTGCGCGGTCCGCAGCACACCCTGTGGGCGTCCTGGGCGGTGGCCGGCCCCGCCCACCGCGTCTTCCACAGCGGCGACACCGGTTACTTCCCCGGCTTCGCCGACATCGGCGCCGAGCACGGCCCGTTCGACGCGACGATGATCCAGATAGGCGCGTACAGCGAGTTCTGGCCGGACATCCACATGACACCGGAAGAGGGCCTGCGCGCCCACACCGACCTGTCCGGGGGCACCCCGTCCGGCACCCTGCTGCCCATCCACTGGGGAACCTTCAACCTCGCCCCGCACCCATGGGCCGAACCGGTGGAACGCACGGTCGCGGCGGCCCGCGCCACCGGCGCGAAGCTGGCCGCACCGCTCCCCGGCAAGCCCTTCGAACCGGCCGACGAACAGATCGTGGATCCGTGGTGGCGGGCGGTGGCCCTGCCGCCGGTTCACGGGTGGCCGTCGTGGGCCGCGGGGGTGGCGTCGGGGGATGCTTTCGAGGTGGTGGGGTGAAGGTGAACGGGGACAAGGCATTTCCGTGACAGAGGGAATGCGGGGAGTGGCCGGGCGAAGGCGGAGCGGGCCTACTGCCGCACTCAGGCGGTAGAAGGCGCGGTGCCGCGCCGGGTGCTGCCACGCGTCATTCCGGCACGTGTTCCGGGGGGCGGGGACTGCGGTTACGTACGGGCCGAGGGGCCGCGCAGAGCCTCGCCGCATCACGGGCCGCAGGACGTAGCGAGCGCCGCGAAATCAGACGGCGAGAACCGAACAACTTCCACAGGTCGGCACGAAGCGCCCCGATTTTTTACCGAAATGCAATAAGCGGGGGGCCGGCCGCCGGCGAACAGGCCCTGTCGCCGTCCGATGCGCGGTAGCCGTGTCCTGCCCCGGCCGGTCGGCCGGGAAAGGCCCTCGCCGCATCGTTACCCGCTCCGGCAGCGCTTCCACGCCCCGCGAGAGGCGCTCCGCCGATGCCTCGGCGGCATCACCGCACCTGTTCCGCCCGCTCCGTCCGCGGTACCGGGGCGGCGCTGCGCTGGGTGGGGATCACCGGCGTTTCCGCTGGTACGGGGAGCTTGAAGACCACGCTGCGGTACGTCCAGAAGCGGAACAGCGTGGCGGTCCCGATGCCCAGGAACTTCCAGAAGTTGTTCTGAAGCGGGCCATTCAAGTCAAAGGCGTAGGTCGCCACGTAAAGCACGCCGTTCTCGATGACCAGGCCGACCGCGCTGAAAGCGGCGAACAGCAGCAACTCCCTTGTGCGGCTTCCCCTTTCACGGTCCCGGTAGGTGAAATACCGCAGCCCCACGTAGTTGAACGCGATGGCGACGACCGTGGCGATGACGCTGCAGCGGACCACCGCGAGACCGGTCGCCGCCCGGCAGAGATTGAAGGCGCCCAGGTTGACCAGGACGCCCAGCCCGCCCACGGTGCCGAACTTCGCGAGCTCGCCGAACAGGCGGTGCAGGCGCCCGCGGGTGCGGTCGTGCGCAGAGCCAGTGGTACTCATAAAGCCTTACTTGGTGTTAGACAGCGGTTTGCCGGTTTTGGAGCCCATAGTGTAAAGATTTCCAAAACGCTTGTAATGTTAACGTACTATGGAGGGGGAGTAGCGAGTGACGGAAGCAGTGCTGCTGGTGGGCGGGCGGGGAACACGCCTGCGGCCGCTGACGGTGAACACACCCAAGCCGATGGTCCCGGCGGCCGGGGTGCCGTTCCTGGCTCATCAGCTCGCACGGCTGAAGGCCGCGGGGGTCGATCACGTGGTGCTCGCGACCTCGTACCTGGCAGAGGTGTTCGAGCCGTATTTCGGTGACGGCGCGGAGCTCGGCCTGCGGCTGACCTACGTCACCGAGCGGGAGCCGCTCGGCACGGGCGGCGCCATCCGGTCCGCCGCGACGGCTCTGACGTCGGGCCCCTCGGATCCCGTACTCGTCCTCAACGGGGACATCCTCACCGGTCTCGACACCGCGGGCCTGGTCCGCCGCCACGAAGCGGCGGAGGCGGCCGTCACCTTGCACCTGACCCGGGTCGAGGACCCGCGCGCCTTCGGGCTGGTGCCCACCGACGAGTCCGGCCGGGTGCTCGCCTTCACCGAGAAGCCCACCAGCCCGGAGGAGATCGTCACCGACCAGATCAACGCCGGCTGCTACGTCTTCCGGCGGGACGTCATCGACGCGATCCCCGCCGACCGCCCGGTATCGGTGGAGCGGGAGACCTTCCCCGGGCTGCTGGCCGACGGGGCGCTCCTGCTGGGCGTCGTCGACCGCACCTACTGGCTGGACCTGGGCCGGCCGGACTCCTTCGTGCAGGCGTCCGCCGACCTCGTACGCGGCGTGGTGGCCTCCCCCGCGGTGCCGGGGCCGCCCGGCGAGGCCCTGGTGCTGCCGGGGGCCGAGGTCGCCGAGGGTGCCAAGCTCGGCGGTGGCACCGTCGTCGGCGCGGGCGCCGTGGTGGCCGCCGACGCCGTGATCGAAGGATCGATTCTGCTCGACGGTGCGCGCGTCGAGGCCGGTGCGTGGATCGGCCACAGCCTCGTCGGCGCGGGCGCCCGGGTCGGCGCGCGCTCCGTCCTGGACGGCGCGGTGGTCGGCGACGGCGCGGTGGTCGGCGCCGACAACGAACTGCGCAACGGAGTCCGGGTGTGGTGCGACACACGCCTGCCCGACGCCTCCGTGCGTTTCTCCGCAGATTGCTGAGACCGGCCACCGCCCGCTCCGCAAATCCCCCTCACGGAACGACGAAAGCAACCCGACACGTGTCTGCACCATCCGTACCCGCCTCGGCCACCCCCGCCTCCGCACCGGAGTCCACGCCGAGCCCCGCGCGGCTGCCCGCCGCGCTGCCCGACGCCTGGGCCCGTACCGCCCTGACCATCGTCATGCCGACCTACAACGAGGCGGAGAACCTGCCCGGCATGGCCGAGGCCCTGATGGGCCTCGGGCTTGAGGGCCTGCGCCTGCTGGTCGTCGACGACAACAGCCCCGACGGCACCGGGAAGGTCGCCGAGCAACTCGCCGAGAAGTATCCGGGCCGGATCGACGTACTGCACCGGACCGCCAAGGAGGGCCTGGGCCGGGCGTACGCCGCGGGCATGACCCGCGCCGTCGAGGACGGTGCCGCCTACGTGCTCCAGATGGACGCCGACGGCAGCCACCCCGTCGAGTACGTGCCGCAGATGCTGGGCAGCGCCCTGTCGACCGGCGCCGGGCTGGTCGTCGGCAGCCGGTACGTGTGCGGTGGCCGGCTCGCCTCGGAGTGGGGCATGCACCGGCGGCTGCTCTCCCGCTGGGCGAACCGTTACGTCAGCGCGGTGCTGCGCACCGGGCTCCGGGACGCCACCGCCGGGTTCGTCCTGTGGCGCGCCGACACGGTCCGCGCCGCCCGCCTGGACCAGGTCCGCTCCGGCGGCTACAGCTTCCAGGTCGAGCTCAAGTACCAGGCCGTCGGTGCCGGCTTCACCGCCCTGGAGATACCCATCCACTTCGAGGAGCGCCGCATCGGCGCCTCCAAGATGACGGCCGCCGTGCAGATCGAGTCCGCCATCATGCCGTGGCGGATCCGGTTCGCCGCGATACGCACGCCGCGAAGCGGAGCCGAGCGATGAGCGTCGGCACCGAGCAGGCCGGGCACCAGGCCGAGGGCCTGGCTCCCGTTCGGACCCCCCTCCCGCCGACGGCGCCCGTACCGCCGTCCGTCGCACCGCAGCGGCGCCCGCACCGCCGCGTCGACCGCAGGGTGGCGGGTATCACGCTTCCCTGCCTGGTGGCTGTGGTCTTCGTCGTCCTGCACATCTTCGCCTTCCCGGCCTCCCTCTTCTCCAACGACTCCTACCGCTACGCCCGCCAGGCCCACGAGTACCTCGGCGACACCCGCCCGGAAGCTCAGCACAAGGCGCTGGTGGCGTACTGCAAGGACGAGGCCAACCGCAAGTACCGCGGTCAGCTCCTCGACGAGATGAAGTTCAAGGAGCCGCGCGACGCGAAGAGCTACGCGCGTTGCATGAAGGGCAGTGCGGCGAAGGGCCTCCAGCCCAACGACCCGCGCTACGAGGAGATATTCGAGACCCGTCCCCTCTACCCGCTGATCGCGGCCCCCTTCGTGGGCCTCATGGGCGCCAAGTCGGGACTGAGCGCGGTGTCCCTGATCTTCACCACCGCGGGCGGCCTCTTCACGCTGGCCGCACTGCGCCGCATCGGCCTCTCACCCGGACTCGCCGTCCTCGGCCAGGTCCTCTTCTACGCGACCCCCCTCGCCACCTGGGGCACGCTCCCGCTGGCGGAAGGACCCCTGCTGGGCATGCTGGGGGCGATGCTGTTCGGTGCCGTCTCCCTGCTCCAAGGGCGGATCCGCACCGGTGCGACGGTGTACGCGGCCGCGCTGGCGGTGTCGGCCGGCGTGAAGTACTCCAGCGCCCAGATGGCGGCCGTCCTCATGACCTGCGCGGCCGTGGCCATGCTCGTCTTCGTGCGCCGCACCCGGCAACAAGGCACCTGGTGGCTGCTCGGCCTCTCGGCCGGCACGGCGGCCGTCATCACGCTGATCAGCAAGATGTGGCAACTGCCCGGCACCACGGCGACCCTCCAGGACACGTTCAGCAAGCACTGGACCAAACCCGAAGCGGTCACTCCCTGGCAGGACCTGTTCGAGCTCAACCGCCACTTCTGGTGGCAGTGGGCGCAGCACCAGGCCCTCGCGCCGATGCTCGTCCTCCCGCTCGGACTGGCCCTGTGGGGACTGTGGCGCCGCTCGGCACCGCTGGCCCTGATCGTCACCGGTCTCGGCCTCACCGGCATCGCCACGGTCGTCGCCCACCCGGTCTACTTCCAGTCGGAGCGGCTGTACGCGGCGGTGTGGCTGATCGTCGTCGCCGGGCTGCCCGTCCTGGTGGACGAGGTCGTCAAACGCGCGGTCCTGCGGCGCTGTGCGAACCCCGCGGAAGCCCTCGGCCGCGGCGCCGCGGACGCGCCGCGGCCCTGACCACCGGCACGTCACGGGGCGCCCATGGCATCCGCACCACCAGGCCATGCGCGCCCCGCCCCCATCGAACATCCCGAGAGACAGGTCATGCCCGACTACTCGCGTCTTGTGAAGGCGTACGACATCCGCGGCGAGGTCCCCTCGCAGTTGAACACCGACATCGCCGCCAAGGCCGGCGCGCTGTTCATCCGCCTCACCGGGGCGGACCGGATCGTCATCGCCCAGGACATGCGCTCCACCTCTCCGGCGCTGGCGCAGGCCTTCGCGACCGGCGCCAACCGCGCCGGTGCCGACGTCGTCGACGCGGGACTCGGTTCCACCGACTACCTGTACTACTGCTCGGGCAGCCTGGACCTGCCCGGCGTGATGATCACTGCCAGCCACAACCCGGCGCAGGACAACGGCATCAAGCTCTGCCGGGCCGGCGCCGCGCCGATCGGCGAGGACACCGGTCTCGCCCGCATCCGTACCTGGCTGGAGTGCGACGACATCCCCGAGCCGGTGGCGACCCCGGGGACCACCACCCGCCGCGACCTGCTCGCCGAGTACGCGGCCCATCTGAACTCGCTCGTCGACGTCAGCGGCATCCGCCGTCTGAAGGTCGCCGTCGACGCGGGCAACGGCATGGCGGGACACACCGTCCCCGCCGTGTTCGACGGCCTGCCGCTCGACGTGGTGCCGATGTACTTCGAACTGGACGGCACCTTCCCGAACCACGAGGCCAACCCCCTGGAGCCGGCGAACCTCCGCGACCTCCAGGCCATGGTCGAGAAGACCGGCGCGGACATCGGCCTGGCTTTCGACGGGGACGCCGACCGGTGCTTCTTCATCGACGAGACCGGCCGGGCCGTCCCGCCCTCCGCGATCGTCGGTCTGGTCGCGGCCCGTGAACTGGCCAAGGCTCCGGGCTCGGCCGTCATCCACAACGTCATCACCTCCGCGGCCGCCGTCGAGATCATCCGTGAACACGGTGGCACCCCCGTCCGCTCCCGCGTCGGCCACTCGTTCATGAAGGCGCTCATGGCCGAGCACGACGCGGTGTTCGGCGGCGAACATTCCGGGCACTACTACTTCCGCGACTTCTGGCGGGCGGACACCGGCATGCTCACCGCCCTGCACGTCCTGGCCGCCCTCGGGGAACAGGACCGCCCGCTGTCGGAACTGGTCGCCGACTACTCCCGCTACGCGGCCTCCGGTGAGATCAACTCCGAGGTCGCCGACATCCCCGGCACCCTCGACAAGGTCGAGGCCACCTACCGTGCCCTCGATGACACCACCGCGGACCGTCTGGACGGCCTCACCGTCACCTTCACCGACGGCCGCTGGTTCAACCTCCGCCCCTCCAACACCGAGCCCCTGCTCCGCCTCAACGTCGAAGGACCGACCACCGCGTCCATGACGACCCTGCGCGACGAGGTCCTCGGCCTCATCCGCTGAGCCCACGGGCTCGGCGACGTCCGCCGGAACTGCCGAGCAGCGCGATGTGTACGGTGCCCTCCCGGGCTTGTCCGGGAGGGCACCGCCACTGGAAGAGCGGGCCGTGGCACCGGCGCGCCCCATCTCCGCAGGCCGACGCTGAAGTCCCGTCCCGAACGGCAAGGCCGTGGCGGCCGAGGTCGGCAACGCCGACGGCGACCACGGCCTGCTCCGCGCCCGGTTCGACCGCTGCGGCTCCTCGGAGCGCTGCACCGTGGAGCGGGTGGACGCGATGCCTCCGGCACCGTCCGCCTCGTGGCTCCGCACCGCCGGGCGGCGGCCGGCGGGCCGGGGATCGCCGCCGGGTGCTCTCAGGAGTCCGGCGCATGAGGCCGCTGGGGGGCGCTTTCCCTCAGTTCGGTGAGTCGGTCGACGAGTTGGTCGCGTACGGTGACGAGGTCGTTGATCCGGTCCTGAAGCAGGGAGAGGCGCTGCTCGAAGAGCGCGATCTTGGGGGTGGGGTCGGCGCAGGTGTGGGTGCCGGTCAGTTCGTCGCGCAGGCAGCCGTCGATCAGGCGCAGGTCGTCGGTGGTGAGACCGGAGGCCAGGAGCAGCCGGATGTTCGCCACGGAGCGCACCGCCTCGTCCCCGTAGCTGCGATAGCCGTTCGTGGAGCGGTCGGGGTGGAGCAGGCCCTGCTCCTCGTAGTAGCGCAGGGCCCGGGTCGTCGTGCCGGTGACACGGGCCAGTTCCCCGATGCGCATGGCGGTCTCCTCCGGACGGATGGGTCGGGAGGAAGCGTAAACCTTTCCGTGGACGTGAAGGTCACAGGTGGGTGTCCCATCGGGTGAGGACCAGCACCGGGATGCGCCGCCCCGCCCGCTCCTGGAAGGCCGCGAACTGCGGATCGGCCGCCACCTGCCGGGCCCACAGCCGTTCCCGGTCCGCGCCCGCGGCCTCGGTGGCACGGGCCCGGTAGGTACGGGTGCCCGCCTCGACCGTCGCCACGGGGTGGGCGGTCAGGTTGTGGTACCAGGCCGGGGCGGTGGGCGAGCCTCCGTTGGAGGCGAAGACGGCCAGCCGGTCCTCGCCGTCCGGCAGGTAGACGGCGGGGGTGGTACGCGGCAGGCCGGTCTTCGCGCCGGTGGTGGTCAGCAGGAGCAGCGGCCGCCCCTCGAACATGCCGCCCACGCGGCCCCGGTTGGCGCGGAACTCCTCGATGACGCGCTGGTTGAAGGCGTTCACGCGGCCGCCTCACCGCAGGAGGCGCGGCCCGCCGGTGTGGTGCGGAGGGTCGGTGCGGCCGGGGCCCGAGTGGGACGGCCGCCGGTGGTGTTCGAAGATGCCATGGCGGCATTCTCGACCTTGACGTCGGCGTGAAGGTCAAGGCGGACTCCGTCGCGGAGTCCCGGTGTCGCCGCACGGGGTGGAGTCCGTCCTTCTGCTTGTCGGTGGTGCGCCACTCGGAGCGGGCCGCATTCCCGCCGGGAAGATGGGCAGCCTCTATGCGGAGGCGATGCGGCCGGGTGTCCCCGGCGGTCGCGTCCAGTGCCCGGCCGGATGCTGTCAGGCTCTCCTCAACTGCGCGTTTCTGAACGGCAGTTCGGAAAGATACGCACAGGTATGCGACCCTCCCCCTCTAGGGGAGGTGGCGCGGGGTAGCGAAACGTCGAAGGGGGTCCGTACCCCACCCCCGCAACAACTAGCGTGCGTGCTCCGCGAACTGCCGACGGCCGATCCGGAGGGCGCCGATGCCTGCTGCATTCCCCCAGGGGACCCCAGTCACCCAGGAGACTCAGGGTCCCCTGGGCCCCCGTGGTCCCCAGGGGGCGGACCCCGTGTCGGCGGCCACCCGGCGCCGGGAGCGGGAGGGCGGGCGGCACGGCCGGGCCGCGTTCCCGGAGACGGCCGCCGATTCGGCCATACGGACCCGCCTGGTGCGGCTCGCCGCCGTCCCCTGTCTCCTGGTCGCCGCCGTCTGTTCGGCCGCCACCGCCTTCGTCGTGCGGGTCGGCGGCACCGGGCTGACCGGCCGCGAATGGGCCGTACTGCTCGGCGCCTGCGGCCTGGTCTGCGCCATCGTGACGGCCGCCGGCGCGGCGGCCAACAACGAGGCGCGCGCCGCCGTGGCCCGCTACGCGCGGCTGCGTGAGGTCTGCGCCCGCGGCCGGCACGACCTCGACGACCTGCTGGACCGGGTCCGCCAGGGCGAATGGCTCCCGTCGCGGGAGCGGGAGGGCGAACCGGTCGTCCCGCCCGCCGGCGACACCCTGGACCTGCTCGCCCACGAGGTGGCCGCGGCGGGCCGGGCGGCCGAGACGGCGGTCGTCGACGCGGTGGTCATCGCCCGGGGCAACGCCAGCGGCAACGAGCAGAAGGTCGAGGTGTTCGTGAACCTCGCCCGGCGCCTGCAGTCCCTGGTGCACCGCGAGATCGAGCTGCTGGACGAGCTGGAGAACCAGGTCGAGGACCCCGACCTGCTCAAGGGGCTGTTCCACGTCGACCACCTCGCCACCCGCATCCGCCGGCACGCCGAGAACCTCGCCGTCCTCGGCGGCGCCATCTCCCGCCGCCAGTGGAGCCGCCCGGTCACCATGACCGAGGTGCTGCGCTCCTCCATCGCCGAGGTCGAGCAGTACCCGCGGATCAAACTGGTGCCGCCCATCGAGGGCACGCTGCGCGGCCACGCCGTCGCCGACGTCATCCACCTGCTCGCCGAACTCGTCGAGAACGCCTCCGTCTACTCCGCCCCCCACACCCACGTCCTGCTGCGCGCGCAACTGGTCACGGCCGGCCTCGCCGTCGAGGTCGAGGACCGGGGCCTGGGCATGTCACTGGACGAGCAGACCCGGATGAACGGACTGCTCGCCGACCCCGACCACGTCGATGTGGCCGAACTGCTGAGCGACGGGCGCATCGGACTCTTCGTGGTCTCCTCGCTCGCCCGGCGGCACGGCATCGTGGTCCGCCTGCAGGGCAACATCTACGGCGGCGTGCAGGCCGTCCTCGTCGTACCGCAGGGCCTGCTGGGGCCGGAGTCCGAGCAGCCGCAGGAGGGCGAACAGTACGTGGACTCCGGGGAGATCACCCTGACGGTCTCCGAGCCGCGCTCCCTCGCCGGCGCCGACACCGCGTCCGGCCACCGCGGCGTGTACGACGGTGTCGACGCCGCCCCCGCGGAGCCCGCTCCGCCGCGCGGACCGCGTCGCAGGCTCGTACGGGCCGCGCACGGAGCGCCGGTCGCCGGGGCCGCCGACGGGGCGTACCCGGACATCGCGTACGGCGACGGGGTGTGGCCGAGCGCGTCCCGGACGCCGCACGCCGGCACGCGCGCCGTGCGCGCTTCCGCGGCACCGGCCGGCGGCCCGTCGCCGGCCGGCGCCCACCAGCCCCCCGACGCCCACGGCGGTGACGTCCGGCACCCGGGCCCGCACCCCGCCCCGCCCGGCGCCGCCGACCCGGGCCCGCTCCTCCTGCCGCCCGCCCCGCCCCCCGCGGCCGACGACGGCGCCCGGCCGCGGCTGCCGCGCCGCCGCAAGCAGGAGCACCTGGTGCCGCAGTTGCGCGGCGAGCCGATCCTGCCGTCCGCGGGGCGCCGCGACGGCGCGCCCGAACCCGAGCACGACCCCGGCCTGATGGCCGCCTTCCGGCGCGGCGTCAGCCTCGCCGACAACGGCTACGGCAGCCCCGCCGACCACGACGGTTACGACAGTTACCGGACCGGCGCCGACGCCGGCCACGACAGGACCGACCCCCGCCGAGGAGACGACCGCGACCATGGTGAGTGACGTGCATCCGCAGGCACCTGCGCACCTGCAGACCGGCCAGCAGACCGACCTGTCCTGGCTGCTGACCGGACTCGTGAACCGCGTACCGCACGCGACCAGCGCGCTTCTGCTGTCCTCCGACGGCCTGGTCAAGGCGGCCCACGGGTTCGACCCGGACAGCGCCGACCACCTGGCCGCCCTCTCCTCCGGCCTGTACTCCCTGGCCCGCAGCGCCGGGGTGCGCTTCGGTAACGGCGACGACGTGCTCCAGGTCGTCGTCGAGCTGGAGTCCACATTCCTGTTCGTCTCCACGGCCGGCTCGGGCGCCTGCCTCGCCGTGCTGGCCGGCCGGGAGGCCGATGTGGCGGTCCTCGGTTACGAGATGGGGATGCTGGTCAAGAGCGTCCGGCCCTATCTGGCGACGCCGGTACGGCAGCAGGCCCCGGCAGGTGGTCGCTGACCATGGGCGTACGGCGCCGCCGCAGACCGGGCCGGGAGATCCCGTGGCTGGACGACGAAGCCGGCCTCCTGGTCCGCCCGTACACGGTCAGCAACGGCCGCACCCGGCCGACCGCGCACTTCGACCTGCTGACCATGGTGATGGCCACCGGGAAGCGGCCCGTCACCTGCCAGGGTCCCGACTACGCCCAGGTGCTGGGGCTGTGCGGCGGTCCGGTGTCGGTCGCCGAGATCGCCGCGCACATACGTCTGCCCGCCGTGGTCACCAAGGTGCTGCTGGCCGACCTGGTCGACTGCGGGGCGCTCGCCGCCCGGGCGCCGGTGCCGGTGTCCGCCTGCGGGTCAGGCCCCCCGAACCGTACCGACCGAGCCCTGCTGGAGGCGGTGTTGCATGGACTTCGCAAACGGCTCTGACGCCCTGTCCGCCGACGCCCGGCTCCCGACCGCGGCGGGCTCGTCCGCCGCGGGGGCCGCCGCCGGCTTCGCCGCCGACCCGTTCCCGCTCGCGCTGAAGATCCTGGTCGCCGGCGGTTTCGGCGTCGGCAAGACGACCTTCGTCGGCGCGGTCAGCGAGATCGAGCCGCTCAGTACGGAGGAACTGCTCACCCAGGTCAGCGTGGGCACCGACGATCTGGCCGGCGTCGAGGACAAGAACACCACCACCGTCGCCATGGACTTCGGCCGGATCACCCTCGGCCGCGAGCATGTCCTCTACCTCTTCGGCACACCGGGGCAGGAACGCTTCTGGTTCATGTGGGACGAGCTGTCCAACGGGGCGCTCGGTGCCGTCATCCTCGCCGACACCCGCCGCCTGGACCAGTGCTTCGCCGCCGTCGACTTCTTCGAACGGCGCGGCATCGCCTTCGTCGTCGCGGTCAACGAGTTCGACGGCGCGTACCACTACGGCCCGGACGAGGTGCGAACCGCCATGGATCTCGACCCCGGCACCCCGGTCGTGCTCTGTGACGCACGCCAGTGCAGCTCTTCCACCCAGGTCCTGGTCTCGCTCGTCCAGCACCTGCTGACCCCCGCCCTCGCCGCCACCCCGGAGTTCCCGTGACCCGTCCCGCCCCGCGCGCGTCGTACGTCTCCTACGACCCCACGCGTCATCTGCTGCTCACCCCGGAGGACCACGAGGCGCCGGCCCGCGTCGCCCGGCTGCGTGCGCTGGGCATCGGTGACGCGCCGCTGCCCGCCTTCGACGAGTTCGCGCGCAAGCTGGCGCGGACGACCCGGGCGCCGTACGCCATGGTCAACTTCATCGACGAGCACCGGCAGTACTTCGCCGGCCTCTACACCCCAGGCGGCGAGCAGGCGCCCGTCGAACTGGGCCCCGCGCCGCCGAGCGCCCAGCCCGGCCGGGTGATGGCCCGCGACCACGGCTACTGCCCGCACGTCATCGTCCGCCGCAAGGCGCTCGTCCTGGAAGACGTGTGCGACTACCCGCGCTTCGCGGGGAACCCGGTCGTGGACGAGATCGGCATCCGCTCGTACCTGGGCGCGCCGCTCATCGACCGTACGGGAATGGCCCTCGGCACGGTCTGCGTGGTGGACCTCGAACGCCGCCCGTGGGGACGCGAGGGACTGGGGACCATCAAGGCGATGGCGGCGGAACTCGTCGAGCAGATCCACCGCATGGAGCGACAGCACGCCGAGGAGAGCTGACGGCGGCACGGTTGCGGGACCGGTGGCGCGGCCCCCGGGAAGCAGACCCGCGCCACCCCGCGCCGTCCCTAACCGGTGGGCTGCAACTCCGTCCGCTCCCGCAGGAGAGAGGTGCGGCACCCGGCGACGGCGGGCTCCGCGGCCCGGTCGTCCTCCGCGGGATCGGACGGTTCCCCGCGGACCAGGTTCGCCAGCCGGCTGGACCACTCGCCCTTGGCCGTGCCGAGGGCCAGCTCGCCCAGGCGCAGCAGTTGGACGTCGGTGGTGCCGGCCGGAGCGAAGATGTGGTGGGCGTCGCGCAGATAGCGCTCCACCGGGCGGTCCGTGAACAGGCCGCAGGCGGCGTGGATGTCCATCGCGTCGCGCGCCGACTCCAGTGCGGTCTCGACGTTGACCAGCTTGGCGTTCATCAGCTCCGCGTCGCAGGGCAGACCCTGGTCGAGGAGGTGGACGGCGTGGTAGGCGGCCAGCCGGGCGATGAGCAGCCGGGACTGGACACGGCCGAGCTTGATCTTGATGTTGCCGAGGTTCGCCAGCGGCTTGCCGTAGCGTTCCCGCTCCGCGCAGAACCGCGCGGTCTCGTCCAGCACGGCCTGGTGGATGCCGAGCGACACCGCGGTCAGGTTCGGCCGGCCGTACAGCACACTGGAGGAGTACGCGACGGCCAGCCCGTCGCCCTCCCGGCCGAGGAGGTTCGCCGCCGGCACCCGGCAGTTCTCGAAGAACAGCTCGCCGAAGCTGAAGCCGTGCAGCCCCATGGCCTGCTGCTGGGCGCCGACCCGTACGCCCGGCCGGTCCGCCTCCACCAGGAACGCCGACAGGCCCTTGGAGCCCTCGCCCGTGCGGACGACGACGCCGTGCAGGTCACCGACGTGGCTGTTGCCGACGTAGATCTTGCGGCCGTTGAGGACGTAGTCGTCGCCGTCGCGGACCGCCCGGCTCGTCATGCCGAGCACATGCCCGCCCGACTGCGGTTCGGTGACGGCGATGGTCGGCAGGCAGTCGCCCGCGGCGATCGCCGGCAGCCAGGTCTTCTTCTGTTCCTCGCTGCCGAAGTGGATGATCTTCGCGGCGCCGAGCTGGGACGCCTGCACCATGGCGCCCATGGCACCGCTCACCCGGGAGAGTTCCTCGATGATGAGGGTCTTGGCCAGGTGTCCGGCGCCCATCCCGCCGTAGGCGCGGTGGACGGTCGCGCCGATCCACCCCTGACGGGCGATCAGACGCGACAGGTCATGGCAAACGGTTCGGGCCGCCTCCATCTCGGCTATCCGGGGCCGGACCTCGCTCTCGGCGAAATCCCGTACCCGGCGCCGGAGTGCTTCGTGCCGCTGGTTGGTGAAGTAGCGATGCAAGACGAGCCTCCTCCGCTGAACGCCCCCGCGCTGTGCTGCTCCCCGCTTGCCTGCCGACGGCGCGCTTCGGGTGTGCGCCGTCGGTCGCCCTGGTCTTCGACCGTACCGTTCCGGACCGTCCTGGGTTATTTACCTCGTGCAATACCCGTTGGCATACCTGCTGCACGGCGCATAAAACATCAACACCGTGCATTTATGCGAGCAATGGGAGCGCGTAGAACACGTTCACCACCCCTGTGGTCTACGGTGCGTGCAGCACGTCCGGCGGCGTTCTCGTGAGGTGGCGAGGGGAGGCCCGACACCGGTGGCGCACGGCCCCCGCCGCCCCGCCGTTCCTTGGTCCCGCACCCCGCCGACCATGGAGTCCGTCAGCCTCTGGAGGCACCTCATGACCGACGATCTGCGCCTGGGCGTCATCGGCTTCGGGCTGCGCGGCGATCTCGCGCGCACCGCCCACCGGCCCGGATACGGCGCCCGGGTCGCCGCGGTGGCCGACCCCGACCCGGACGCGCTGGCGTACGCCACCCGACGCCTCCCCGGCGTCGAAACGTTCGCCGACCACCGTGCGCTGCTGGACCATCCCGGTCTCGACGCGCTCCTGCTCCTCACGCCCGACCACACCCACGCGGACCTGGCGTGCCAGGCGCTGCGGGCCGGCCGGCCCGTCTTCGTGGAGAAGCCACTGGCGATCTCCGTCGAGGACTGCGACACGGTCCTGCGCACCGCGTACGAGACCGGGACGCGCCTGTACGTCGGACACAACATGCGCCACATGCCCGTCATCCGCCTGATGCGCGAACTGATCACCCGCGGCGACATCGGCCGGGTCAGAACCGTATGGGTACGGCACTTCGTCGGCCACGGCGGCGACTACTACTTCAAGGACTGGCACGCCGAGCGGCAGCACACCAACGGACTGCTGCTCCAGAAGGGCGCGCACGACCTGGACGCGCTGCACTGGCTCGCGAACGGCTACGCGCGGCAGGTGCAGGCGCTGGGCGACCTGATGGTGTACGGCGATCCCGGGATGCGGCGGGCGCCGGGGGAGCCCCGGCCGGCGGACTGGCTGGCGCACGACGCGCACTGGCCCCCCGGCAGCCAGCGCGGCCTGAACCCGCGGCTCGACGTGGAGGACGTCTCCCTGGTCAACATGCGCCTGGACAACGGGGTGCTGGCCGCCTACCAGCAGTGCCACTTCAGTCCCGACTACTGGCGCAACTACACCGTCATCGGGGACGCGGGCCGCCTGGAGAACTTCGGTGACGGGCCGGGCGGTGCGGTACGGGTGTGGAACTCCCGCCAGTCCGGGTACCGCGCCGACGCCGACGCCGTGTACGCGCTGCCGTCCGGGGAGGCGGACGACGAGGCCGGGCACGGCGGCGCCGATCCGCTGCTGGTGGACGAGTTCCTGCGGTTCGTCCGGCACGGCGGGCCGACCGACACCTCACCGGTCGCCGCCCGGATGGCGGTGGCGGCCGGCGACCGGGCCACCGCCTCGCTCCGCGACGGCGGCACCCCGCACGAGGTGCCGCCCCTGGCCCCGGAGCTGGTGGACTACTTCGAGCGGGGTCAGACGAAGGCGGGGTGAGGAGGCGCGGGAGGGCGGCGGGCGTGCACCACGCGCCGCCGCCCCGCCCCACGCGCCCCTGC
Organism: Streptomyces sp. NPDC018045; assembly: GCF_044327445.1. Lineage (NCBI taxonomy): Bacteria > Bacillati > Actinomycetota > Actinomycetes > Kitasatosporales > Streptomycetaceae > Streptomyces > Streptomyces sp. NPDC018045. Next base: position 509,698 of record NZ_JBIRFL010000006.1, on the reverse strand, counting down.
CGCGCGGGGCCCGGACCCTCAGTCGGCCGTGTCGCAGCAGGAGTCGCGCCGGTGCTGCCGCCCCACCTCCAGCCAGTGCGCCTCGACCGCCCCGGCCTCGGCCTTGCGGTCGGACGGCGCGGGGAAGGCCGCCACCAGGTCCCGCTGTTCGTACAGCCGCCCGCCCCGCAGCACCGCCGCCGTACGGACCAGCGAGTCGAAGTCCGTGAACGGGTCGCCGTCCACGATCACCAGGTCGGCCAGCTTGCCCTCCTCCAGCGTGCCGAGGTCCCGGTCGGCGCCGAAGACACGGGCGGGCAGGGCGGTGGCGGTGCGCAGGGCCTGCGTGGCGGTGAGCCCGTAGCGGTGCAGGGCGCGCAGCGCCAGGTGCAGGTGCAGGCCGACCGGTGTCAGCGGCTGGTCCGTGCCGAGGGCGACGAGGCCGCCGCCGCGCAGCACCCGCCGGTAGACGCCGACCTCGGTCTCGATGTCGCCCAACTGCTCCGGGGTGGGCCGGTGGCCCGCGTGCTCCCGCGCCAGTGCGGCGTCCCACGGCGGCATGAGGGTCGTGACGCGTTCGTCGTCGGCGAGACCGGGGTCGTCCCCCAGCAGCACGGAGGCGGTGAAGGGGGTGGCGATGAGGTGGAAGTCGGTGCCGGTGTAGATCTCCGCCACGTCCTGGTAGGCGTGGCCGGTGGCGGTGACGGCGTGCCCGAACTCCAGGCGCTGGGTGGCCTGGAGGTGGGTGGTCAGGTCCTGGCCGAGCTGGACGCCGGGGGACAGCAGGTGACTGCCGGACCGCACCCCCAGCCTCTGGTGTGCGAAGCGCGCGGCTTCCTCCATGATCCAGCCGGGTGCCCGGACGTACGTCTTGACGAAGTCCCAGTCGAGGGCGGCGCCCCGCTCCAGCGTCCGGCGCAGGCCCTCCCGCGTGGCGTGCGCGCGGCCCATGCTGTACGCGACGCGGCTGCCGTCCAGCAGTTCGCCGCAGGACAGCAGCCGGGGCCCGGCGAGTGTGCCGGCGGCGACGGACTCCCGGATGCGGGCCTGCTCGTAGGAGAAGCCGCCGAAGGAGACGGCGGTGGTGATGCCGTAGGCGAGCTGGAGCGCGGTCTGCCGGCCGCCGTACGTCGTCTGCCAGGGGTGGGTGTGCGAGTCCCACAGGCCGGGGATCACGGTGCGCTCCGAGGCGTCGACGCGGCGCGCGGCGCGCCGGCCTGCGGCCCGGCCGTGCGGTTCGACGCCGGTGATCCGGCCGTCCCGCACCACCAGGTCGACGTCCTCGCGCACCTCCTCGCCCGTGCCGTCCCAGAACCGGCCGGCGTGCACGACCGTGTCCCGGGCCCGTGCACCGCGGTGGTCCAGGGACACCCTGACCGTACGGGCGGGGCCGCCGTCCACGCCGGTCAGCCGCAGCCGGCCGGCCGACAGGTACAGCAGGGTGCGGGAGTCGCCGGACCAGGACGGGTGGTCGGCGCTCTCGTCGGTCAGCCGGCGCGGGGCGCCGTCGGGGGTGCCGTCCGGGCGGACGGGCAGCACCCACAGCGCGGATTCGGCGATCAGCGCCAGCCACCGGCCGTCCGGCGACCAGACGGGGCCGGAGTCGTAGCGGTCGGCGATCGAACGGAGGGTGTGTCCGGGGTCCGGGGCGTGCAGCCGGTCCTTGCCGGTACGGGTGTCGAGGACCCGGATGAGGTTGTGGCCCTCGCGGAAGCGGCGGTTGAGGCGGTTGCGGTCGCAGAAGGCCACGTAGCGGCCGTCCGGGGACCAGCTCGGCCGGCCCGGCACCCCGCCGCCGCCCAGGGGGGCGGTTACCGTCTCCTTGCCGTCGGCCAGGTTCCGTACGATGAGATTTCCGGACATGTCGATCGCGGCGAGCCGTTCGCCGTCCGGCGACAGCGCGGGCTGCACCCGGCCCCCGTCGGCCAGCACCGTCTCCTCGCCGGTCGCCAGGTCGTGCCGGCGGACCGCGAACAGCCCGTCGCGGTCGTCGGCGTACACCAGGGAACGGCCGTCGCGGGCCCAGCTCGGCCCGAGGACGTACCGGGTGGCGCCCGCCCGGACGAGCCGCCGCGGCCGGCCGCCCGAAGCGGGCACCAGCCACAGCGAGTCGAGCGCGGCGAAGGCCACCTGGCGCCCGTCCGGGGAGAGCGCGGGCAGGTGCACACCGCGCACCGCCCGGACGCCGGTGCGCTCGAAGCCGTAGTCCTTGACCTCGTACCGCGGCCGCCGGAGCGGCAGCTCGGCGGTGAACGCGATGGTTTCCGCGGCGTCCGGCTCGGCGGGCCGCAGGACCGTGAACTGTCCGCCGACGGTCAGCAGCAGCTCCTCGCGCGAGATCCAGCGCGGCGGTACGGGCTCCACGTCACCGTCCACCGGGACCTCCGCTCCGTCCACGACGAGGGCGCAGGTGGCGCCCGGGCGCTCGGTGGTCCGCAGGTAGGCGAGCCGAGGGGCGCCGCCCTTCGGGGCGGGCGCCACGGCCGGGACCATGGCCGAGGTGCCGGCGGCGGCCGTGTGCTCGGTGACGACCGCGCCGCCGCCGTCGGCCCGTACGGACGCGATCGTCCGGCTGTCCAGGGCCGTACCGGTCACCGCGCCGCGCACGAACCACAGCCGTTCGCCGTCCGGCGACCAGGTGGGGTCGAAGTCCTCCCACGCGCCGCCCTGGTGGGGGCCCTGCTGCCCGGCCCGCCCGGTCACGCGGGTCAGCTTCCGCGTCCGTACGTCCAGGACCCAGATCCGGTACGGGCTGCCCGCCACCGGATCGCCGCCCCGCTCGGACGCGAAGGCGATCCGGGTGCCGTCCGGCGACCAGGCCGGGCCGCGGTCGTCCCACGGCCCGTCGGTGAGCTGCCGCAGGCCCGAGCCGTCGGGGCGCAGCGTCCAGATGTGGAAGCCGCCGCCGCGGTAGGCGCAGACGGCGAGGCGGCTGCCGTCGGGGGCGAAGACGGGCCGGGTGGGTTCCAGGTCCGGCGGGGTCAGCGCGCGGGCCTCGCCGCCGTCGCGTGGCAGGGACCACAGGACGTTCTGGATCTCGGCGATCAGCCGGTCACCGGCGGGGGAAAGGGTGGCGGCGCCGTTCGTGGCGGCGGTGAAGGAGAGGGCCGGCAGCCGGGCGTCGGCCGCGTGGGCGCCGGCGGCGAGCGGGCCCGGCAGCCCGGCCAGGCCCGTGACCGCCGCGGCGGAGGCCGTGCCCTGCAGGAACCTGCGTCGGGAGAAGGGCCGCGGAAGGCGCGCGGCCCGGGAAGCGTCCTCAGATCTGTCCGTGGTGTCCAACGGTCCTCCAGCCATGGGGCGTTGCGTGGGTCGGTCGGTGGCCTGCGGCGAGCCGACCGATCGTGTCACGCACCGATGGCCCGAGGTCAACACCTCCGGTGGAGCGTCCGGGGGGCATTCGGCCCCGGAGCCCGGCGGGACCTGCCGGCGCGGCCGGGGCGCGGGCGGGTCCCGGGCGTCCGGAGGCCGGTCTCACCCGCCGAGGAAACCGGTGATCCGCTCGCGCAGCGACCGCGCGTCCAGGCCGTGGCCCGCCAGGTGCTCGTCGAGTTGTCCGTAGCGGCGCAGTTCCCGGCGCCCGACGCCGAGGCCGAGGACGCGGTGCGGCACATGCTCCAGCGCGTCGTTCGCGTGCCGGGTCGAGGTGCCCTCGTGGTACGGCTCGACGATCACCACGTCCGCCGCCGTCGCCCCGGCCGCCGCGGTCCGCAGTGCCGCGGTGTCGAAGGGCCGGACGGTCGTCGCGTACAGCACGGTCACGTCCAGGCCCTCGGTCGCGGCCAGGACGTTGTCCAGCATCGGCCCGACGGCCAGCACGACGCCGCCGCGCCCCTCGCGCACCGTCAGGAAGCGGGCCCCGTCGACCGGCCGCGGCGCCTCGTTGCTCTGGACGGACAGCCGGACGTAGACCTTGTCGTCGCCCGCGGCGACGGCGTGCCGCAGCAGGGTGTCGGCCTCGTCCGGGTGGCCGGGGACGTGCGTGGTCCAGCCGTCCAGGCTGTCCAGGAGGGCGATGTCGCCCGGCGCCATGTGGGTGAAGCCGCCGGCCGGCCAGTCGTACGAACCCGCGGCGCTCACCAGCACCCCGCCGACGTCCTGGTGCCCGAAGTCCAGCTTCACCTGCTCGAAGGGGCGCTCCACCAGGAAGCTGGCGAAGGTGTGCACGACGGGCCGCATCCCGGCCAGGGCGAGGCCACCGCCCACCCCGACGAGCAACTGCTCTCTGATCCCGACGTTCACCACCCTCCGCGGGTGGCGGTCCCGGGCGGCCCGGAAGCCGTCCACGCCGATGTCGGCGAGGACGACCGCCAGCCGGGGGTCCTCGTCCAGGAGCTGGGTGGTGACCGAGGCGAAACGTTCGCGCATGGTGTCCATCAGAATGATCCTTCTCGAAGTCGGTGCGATACGGGCGGGGGCGGCGCGGGCCGCACGCGGCTCAGGCCGCCTTCGGCGGCTCGCCCGCGTACTCCTTGGCCTCCACCCGGGCGACGACCGCGTGCGGCCGGTCCGGGTGCGGCGCGGTGAACGCCGCGTACAGCGCCTCGTGGTCGCGACCGTCCACGGTCACCGTGGACCAGCCGGCGGCCTCGAACCGCGAGGCGATCCCGCCGCGCCAGCCGAGGCTCGACGAGGAGTTGTCGACGATCAGCGTGTGCAGCCGGGACAGGCCCGCGGCACCCGCGTACGCGAGGGCCTCGTGGTTGCTGCCCTCGTCCAGTTCGGCGTCACCGATCAGCACCCACACCGCCGGACCGGTGAGGCCCTGGGCCCGCAGCCCCAGCGCCGTGCCCACGGCCAGCGGCAGCCCGTGCCCCAGCGAACCGCTGCCGATCTCCGCACCCGGCACCAGCACCCGGTCCGGGTGGTGGCCGAGCGGTGAGTCGTACGAGCCGAAGCCGGGCAGCCATGCGGTGGGGAAGAAGCCCTTGGCGGCGAGTACCGCGTAGTAGGCCATCGGCCCGTGGCCCTTGGACAGCAGGAAACGGTCCCGGGACGGGTCCTGGGCGGTGGCGGGGGAGACCCGCAGCACCCGGTCGTAGAGCACCCACAGGGCGTCGAGGGTGGAGGTGGCGGCCGGGCCGTGCTTCTCGTCCCCGGTCATCAGGCTCATCAGGCGGGGGAGTTCGGCGAAGTCCGCGTCGCGTGCGGCGGCCCCGTGCATGGTCGTGTTCGTCATGGAAGAGAGCCTGCAACTTCAAGTTCGCTTGAAGTCAAGCGCTAGCCTGGAGGGATGACCTCACCCCACGACCGGCTGCCGATCGGCGAACTCGCCGGGCGCAGCGGACTGGCCGCCTCCGCGCTGCGCTACTACGAGGAACTGGGCCTGATCCACTCCGAGCGCACCGGCGGCGGACAGCGCCGCTTCCCCCGCGCCACCCTGCGCCGCCTCGCCTTCATCCGGGCGGCCCAGGCGGTCGGCCTCTCCCTGGAGGAGACCGGCGCGGCCCTGGCCAGGCTGCCGCGGGACCGCGCGCCCAACGCCGCCCAGTGGAACCGGGTCGCCCGCACCTGGACCCGCCGCATCGACCAGCAGATCGCCGAACTCCAGAAACTGCGTGGCCAGTTGTCGAGCTGCATCGGCTGTGGCTGCCTGAGCCTGCGCAAGTGCGGCCTCTACAACCCGGACGACGCCGCGGCCGCGAGCGGGGCGGGCGCCCGCTACCTGCTGGGCGAGTGCCCCGAAACGGTCGGCGTCGAGACACCGGGGGTCAGGGGCGAGCCGGGGTGAGGGGGGCGGGCGTGCGGTCCCGGCTGGTGTGCGGTCCCGGCTGGTGTGCGGACCGGGTCGGCGTGCGGGCCGGCCCGGCGTGCGGTGGTCCGGCCCGGCGTGGCCGATCGGGGCCCGTCACCGGAACCTGGCGGTGGACACCCCCTGACATGCGGTATTGTTCTCGTGCACGGCCAGCCGGGGGAAAACCCGGGCCGGACGAGCATCGGGACGTGGCGCAGCTTGGTAGCGCACTTGACTGGGGGTCAAGGGGTCGCAGGTTCAAATCCTGTCGTCCCGACCAGCGTTTTAGCAGGTCGTAGGCCGTTCTCGCAGGAATGCGGGGGCGGCCTTCGCGGTGTTCCCGCACGGCGTCGGCAGCCGGTTTCGGCCGCGGTCCCCTCGTGTGTTCGCCGCATGAGGCGCAATTCCTTTGCCGACTGGCCGTGCTCGATCGCCCGCACCATGGATCTGCCGGGCGACCGGTGGACGCCGCTGGTGCTGCGCGAGGCGTTCCACGGGGTGCGGCGGTTCGACGCGTTCCAGCGGGAGCTGGGCATCGCCCGCAACACGCTGACCGACCGGCTGCGCCGGCTGATGGCGGAGGGACTGCTGGAGACGCGCCCCTACCCGCGTGATCCGGTGCGCCACGAGTGCGTCCTCACCGAGAAGGGCCGCGACTTCTTCGGCGTCCTCGCCGCCATGAACCGGTGGGGTGACCGCCGGCCGGCCGGCGCCGACGGACCGCCGGTCCTCTTCCAGCACGAGCGCTGCGGGCGGGGCAGTCACGCCGAGGTGGTCCGCGCCGGATGCGGCGAGCCGATGAGGCCGCCGACACCCGGCCGCGGCCCGGCCCCGGTCACCCGCGGGCCGCGGCCGAACGGGCCGACGCGAAGCGGCGGTTGACGGACTCACCCGGCTGGGAATCCTCGGTCACGGGCCGCCGTTTCCCCGCTTTTCACTGTCCGTAAGTGGACTGGTGCGCGATATCGCGTGCGTGACAGGATGCGGGCTGCGGTTTCGGCGGTGACAACTGCGTGCGGGGCGCGGGCGGCCGGGATCCGGGGGAGCAGCCGGGGGGCGGATGCTGATGGGGGGCGCGCGGGCCGGGAACGGGGCGCGGAGCGTACGTACGAAGCGGTGGGGTCGCCTGCGCGCGGGCGCGCGGGCCCGGGGCGCTCGGCATCGGTGCGAGCGGCTGATCAGGGAACTGGACCTGCCCACCCCGACGGATCTGGCGGACGTGTGCGACGCCGTCGCGGCGCGCCTGGGGCGTCCCGTACGGATCGTGCCGATACCGCTGGGCGGCACGGCCTCCGGCCTGACGGCCCGCACCGCCGACGGGTACTGGATCTTCTGCGAACTCAGGACCACCGCCTGGCACCGGACACACATCGCACTGCACGAACTCGGCCGTCTGCTGCTGGACCACGGGGCGGCCGACGCGCCCGAGGGCGGCACGCCGGGGCGGTACGGGGCCGCGTCCCGGGAGGCGGAGGTGCTGGGCGCGCTGCTCATGGAGCGGGTGGTGTCGTCGGCGGCCGACCGCGGCCCGGAACTGACGGGGCAGGCCGCCGAGCTCGTCGCGGCCCTGGCACCCGCACTGCGGCACCGGCGCGCCGGGCGGGGCGGTACGGGCCGTGCGGCCCGTACCGGCGGGAAGGACGGTGCCGCGAGCGGCGCCGGCACAGTTCACACGGACGGGGGATCGGGTGTTTGACGTGCTGTACCTGTGTTTCGGCGGGCTCGCCTGGGCCGTCGTCGCCTTCAAGACACGTGCCTGGGTCCGCGACCGCGGCAACACGGACCTGGGGCTGACGTGTGTGATGAGCGCGGGCGTCGCGACGGTGTTCGTCTTCTCCGCCCCCGGCGTCTACCGGGAGTTCGACCGGCTGACCGGTGTGCCGAACCTGTCGATGGTCTTTCTCTACTCCGCGGTCGTGGTCTTCGCGGCCGGGGCGTTCGTCCTGCTGCTGCGCTGGAGCAGCGGTACGGGCGCGGAGGGCCGCGCGCGGGCCCGTACCCGGTCCCGCACGGCCGTCGCGGCCGTGGCCGTGGTCTGGGCGGTGGCGTTCGTCGGCTTCGTCGTCGGGCGGCCGGACCGCGTGGAACACCCCCGCGACTTCAGTACGGCGTACGCCAGCTCGCCGGGAGTGATGCTCTTCCTGGTGCTGTATCTGGCCATTTTCGGCGCGAGCCTCGCGGGCCTGGGCACCCTCTGCCCGCGCTACGCCCACCAGGTCGGTCCGTCCTGGCTCGCCCGCGGTCTGCGGGTGCTGGCCGCGGGCTGCTGGCTCGGCCTGGTGTACTGCGGCTGCAAGCTGGCCGGCTTCGTACTGTCCTGGGCCGGGCACGACGCGGGGTGGCTCTCCAACGGGGTGGCGCCGCTGAGCGCGTCGGTCGCCGCGCTCCTGGTGCTGGCCGGCCTCACGCTGCCGGCCGCGGGCACCCGGGCGTGTGCCTGGCGCCGGCTGCGCCGCCTGCACCCGCTGTGGAAGGACGTCGCCGCGCAGGCTCCCGAGGTGACCGCGCGGCGTCCGGCCGGGGCCGGCCGGTGGCGGCTCACCGGCCTCCAGCGGCGCGCCGACCGGCAGATGGCGGAGATCCGGGACGTCCAGCGCGGTATCCGGCGGTACGTGGAGTCGGACACCATCGATATCGCGCGCGAGCGCGGGCGCGCGGTCGTGGCGGACGAACGGCAGCTCGCGGCCGTCGCGGAGGCCGCCGCGCTGCGCCGCGGGCTGGAGAACCGGGCGATCGGGCTCGTACCCGTCCTCGGTGCCGACAGTGTGGTGGTGACCGCCGAGGAGCGGCCGGAGGACGGCGTGCCGCGGTGGGCGGCCGGGGGCCGGGAGCACCTGCCGGGCGGCCGGGCCGGTCGCCCCCACTTCGGAGGCGGCGCCGAACTCGCCGCGGAGTTCGAGCACTTGGCGCGGGTCGCGGATGTCTACCACTCGCCGCTGACCGACACGGTGCTCACCGAACTGCGGCAGCGCAGCGCCACGCGGCGGCATTGAGCGGCGCGGTGGCGCCGAGCGGCGCGGCAGCCGCCGGTCGCTCCGCCGGTCGCTCCGCCGGTCGCCCCGCCGGCCGCCGTGTCCGGAGCCGTGTCCGTGCAGAACACCGCCGAGGCCGGCCCCGGCGACCTCGCGGCGAGGCCGAACTCACCCAGCCGGCCTTTCTCCTGCTCTTCGCCGGTGACGCGAACACCGTTCACCTCATCGGCCATTCGGTACCCGCCCTGCCGGACCACCCCGAAGGCCTCACGGCCCTGCGTGCGGATCCGGCCGAACTCCCGGGGCGATGAAGGTGTTTCCGTGCTGCGGCGAGCCGGTCTCGCCGGCCCTTCGCCGGTCCCCCGTCGAGGGCGTGGACATCGGTGGCGTACGGGTGCCGGCGGGGGAGACTGTGCTGCTCTCCCTTGCCCCCGGCCACCGGGACCCACACCGCTTCCCCGGCGCCGGCACGCTGGATCCGGGCCGGAAGGACAGGGGGCGCCTCATGCTCGGGCACGGCCTTCACCACTGCTTCGGCGCGGCCCTGGGGCGCAGCGGGACCGGGACCGCGCCGACCGCTCTCATCAGCCGTTTCCCCGGGCCGCGGCGCGGCGTTCCGCGGTCCGCGCCGCGCCACCGGCGAGCGCTGTGCGCACATGGCTTGATCTCGCTCTCCGTCGCCTGGTGATTGCGAGGCGAACAAGTTTTTGAGGCATAACCGTTCCCTCATGCGGTAGAAAGGTCGTGAGGCCCGCCCGGTGTGCATCCCCCGTCGCACCGGGCGGGTCCTCGTGCGTACGGGGCGGATGTGCCCCGGTGTGCCGTGCCGCGGGCCCGGCCGGGCCACCCCGGGCCTTGTGGCCGCCCGTGAGTCTTTGGCCTCTGATGTGCTCGGGCCCCGCATTCCGCGCGGGTCCCGGCGCTTCGGCCGTCTGGCGTAGGTCCCTCTGCGGGCGATGTGCGTGCTTCCTAGCGTGAAGACATGGCACTTGTCACGCTTTTGTCCCGGAATGCCGGTGTGCTGGCCGTCATCGCCGCCACCGGGCTGACCCTCACCTCCATACCGGCGGTGGCCCACGCCGAGGAGGTGGCGGTGGGCCGGCGGGCCGCGGACCCGGGGGCGGCCGAGGGGCGGCTCGCGGACCGTACGGGGCTCGTGGTGGTGGGGGCCGGAGCCCCCGCGCTGCCCGACGGCGTGTCGGCCCGCGCCTGGACGGTCACGGACGTCCGTACGGGCGACGTGCTGGCGGCCAGGAACGCGCACCAGCGGCTGGCGCCGGCCAGCACCCTCAAGACCCTGTTCGCGGTCACCGTGCTGCCGAAGTTCCGCGCGGGGGCCGTGCACAAGGTCTCCCCGGCGGAGCTGGCGGGCATCGGCGCGGGCAGCAGCCTCGTCGGCATCAAGGAGGGCCGCAGCTACCAGGTCGCCGACCTGTGGCGCGGTGTCTTCCTGCGCTCCGGCAACGACGCGGTACGGGTGCTCGCCGCGATGAACGGCGGCTGGGCGGCCACGGCCCGGGAGATGCAGGCCAGGGCGCGACAGCTCGGCGCCCGCGACACCGCGGTGAAGTCGCCGGACGGATACGACAGTCCGGGGCAGGTGTCCTCGGCGTACGACCTGAGCGTCTTCGGCCGCGCGGGGCTCGCCAACGCCGACTTCGCCCGGTACTGCGCCACGACGACGGCCCGGTTCCCCAGCAAGGGCAGTCCCTCGTTCGAGATCCAGAACACCAACCGGATGCTGTCCGGCGCCAACGGGATGCGGCGCTATCCCGGCGTCATCGGCGTCAAGAACGGCTACACCAGCAACGCGGGCAACACCCTGATCGCCGCGGCCGAACGGGGCGGCCGGACGCTGTTGGTGACCGTGCTCAACCCGCAGTCGGGTGCGTCCAACGCCGTCTACAACGAGGCCGGTTCACTGCTGGACTGGGGTTTCCGTGCCGTGGGCAGGGCCCGTCCGGTGGGTTCCCTGGAGGCCGCCGCGCCGGGCGGCCGGGCCGGCCCGCCGGCGGACGGGGCGCGGAGCGACGCCGAGCACCGCGCCGACGGCGTGCGGCCGGTCGCCGCGCAGGTCTCCCGCGAGCCCGGACGGGGATCGCGGACCACGGCGTGGGCGGTCGCCGGAGGCTTCGCCGTCGCCCTCGCGGTGGGCGCGGTCTTCGGCTGGCGCATGTACGTACGTGGACGGCGGATGTCCGGGGGCGATTCCTGACCGGCGGCTCGCCTCCGGTCGGGTGCGGGTGCGGGTGCGCGGCGCCGTCGTGATCCGGCCATGTACGCGACCGGGCCCGGCCCCGTGCCGTGCGCTGCCGCCCCGGCCGCCCGCCGCACCGTCGCGCGCTGCACAATCGAACCGTGAACGTGACGCGACGCGACGAGGGCGGCGACCCGGCCTGCTGGCTGGACCAGGTGTGCCAGGAGTGCGGCCGGATCCCGGACGGTCCGGCGGAGCCCGGCTGCGGACACTGCGGGGCGGGGAGCGGGACAGCGAACGGGACCGGTGCCGGTGCCGCTCCCGTGGCGGACCCGGCCCCGGCGGAACGGAAAGGACGCACCATGGCTGACCGCGATCCCGACGAAGGCCCGGCCGGCCATCCAGCCGCCGTCTCGGACGATGGCCCGGCCGAGGCCCCGGACGAAGGCCCTGACGAACTCCGGGCCGGGAGCCCCGCCGAGTCCCCGGACACCGCCCCGGCCGCTTCCCGGGACCGCGACCCCGACGGACGGGCCCGCAACGCCCGGCCGCGGGACGGACTCGGACGCCCGCTGCCGTACGGCACGCCGGGCGTGGCCCGCCAGCCCGAAGGCGTCGCACGCAGCCCCCGGGAGGCCCTCGCCGAGGCCCAGGACCTCCTGGACAGCGGTATGCCCTTCCACGCCCACGAGGTGCTGGAGGACGCCTGGAAGATGTCGCCCGGGCCGGAGCGGCAGTTGTGGCGCGGCCTCGCCCAGCTCGCCGTCGGCCTGACCCACGCCGCCCGGGGCAATGCCAAGGGCGGCGCGGCACTGCTGCTCCGGGGCGCCGGTGCCATCGCCCCGTACGCGGACACCGTCCCGTACGACATCGACGTCCCCGGGCTCACGGCCTGGGCGCGGGACCTGGCGGACCGGCTCGACGGGCCGGTGGAGGCGGCCGGGAACGCGCCCCGTCTGTGCGCCGATGGGGGCGTCCCGGCAGCGGGGTGAGCGGTCCGGCCGGTCAGCGCACCGGCGCCGGTGACGAGGCGCCCGCCACCCGCAGCGCCGGGGCGCCCGTGCCGTCCGCCGGGACGGTCCAGATGTCGCTGCCCTTCCCGCCGTCACCCGGCAGCGCGTACCCGAGCGTGTGGTCGTCCAGCCAGGCCGCCTGGTCGTCCACGCTGCGCCGCTCCGCGAGCGGGCGTTCGCGCAGCGTGCGCAGGTCGAGGACGTACAGCCGCCAGGGGTCGCGGGCCCCTTCCCGTACCCGCTTCTTGAAGGCGAGGCGGGTGTTGTCGGGCGAGAGGGACGGGCACTCCACGTTCTCGCGCAGGGTGTGGGCCGTCCAGCGGCGCATGTCGCCCTCGACGAGGTGGGTGCGGCCCTTCGTGGAGACCGTGGCGTAGAAGCGGTTGTCGTCGCGGGCGAAGGAGACGCCCCAGTAGTTGACGTCGGGGGAGTGGTAGCGGCGGCCGTCGAGGGTGAGCGGGATCTCCTCCATGTTCTTGACCAGGTAGCCGGTGCGGGTGTCGAGGATCGAGGTGCGGGTGGAGAAGGACGTGGTGGCGTAGGAGTCGCCGGTGGCGAACATCGTCCAGGACAGCATTCGGCCCGAGGCGGAGACCCGTGCCCGGTTGGGGATGCCGGTCAGGGCGATCCGGCGGGTCTCGCGCAGCCGCCCGTCCAGGACGACGGCGTACGCGGCCGGGGGGATGCCGGGGCGGCGCTGGAGGCACAGGGCGGTGCCGCCGGCGGCGTGGAAGCGTTCGCAGGCGGGTCCTCCGGTCGTCCGGTGGTCCGGAGCCGGGGCCGCTTTCGCGCGCGTCGCCGCGGCGCCGGGCGCGGCGGCCAGGCGGGCGACCCGGCCGGCGCCGTCGCCCTCCCGCGTGCTGCGGAAGTACAACTGCCCGCGGTCCAGGCCGAACGCCGAGGGCGGGTCCGCGGAATCGGCGCGCCGGGCGGCCGACACGGTGTAGACCACGGCGACCGTGGCGAGGACGGCCGTGACCACCGCGACGGCGATGACGCGAGCGCGTACCGAGAAGCCTGCCGGGCGCGCACGGGCCCCGCCGTCCACGTCCTGGGCGCCCGCCGCCTCCGGTGGGCCTGCCGTATCCGTCACGACCACGAGGACCGCCTTTCCGTGCGGGGGAGCAGCGCGGTGGCACCCGCGAGGGCGGCCGCGAGGACGACGACGGCGATGACCAGCGCTGCCCGGCTGCCCCACAGCGTCCAGGCGGCGCCGAACCCCGCCGCGGCGAGCAGGCGGCACAGCGCCTGGCCCGTTTGCAGCAGGGCCATGCCGCTCGCCTGCCGCGCTGCCGGGAGGGCCGGGCCCGCGAGGGCCATGAGCACGCCGTCGGTGGCCGCGTAGAACACACCGACCAGCACCAGCACGCCGACCAGCAGGACGGCGCCGTCGCCGACGGCGAGCAGCAGCACATAGGCGGTGAGCAGTGCCGCGTGACCGAGGAGGAAGGGGACCCGGCGCCCGATGCGGTCGCCGAGCCGCCCGGCGGGCACCGCGAGCAGCAGGTAGACCGCGGCGGTGCCGAGCGGCAGGAGCGGGAACCAGCGCACCGCGAAGTCCAGTTGCCGCTGGAGCAGCAGGTAGACGAACGAGTCGCCGATGGTCGCCGCGCCCAGCAGGGCGGCGGCCAGCACGATGCGCCGGAAGGCGGCGTCGCGCAGTGGCTCGGCGATCCTGGCGCGCAGCGGGACCCGCGGCCCGGGCGTGGCGACCGGTCCCAGGGCGGCCCGCCCCGGGACGAACGCGACCAGCAGCAGCACCCCCAGCAGCCCGACGCAGAAGCTCACGACGAACACCGCGTCATAGGCGTCCGCGGTCGCCCACAGCAGGGCGAACGCGGCCAGCGGGCCGAGCAGCGCGCCCGTGGTGTCCATCGCGCGGTGCACGCCGAACGCCCGGCCCAGGGCGTCGGGTGGGCTGCTGAGCGAGATCAGCGCGTCGCGCGGGGCGGTCCGTACGCCCTTGCCGATGCGGTCGGCGGCGATGGCCGCGCCGATCCCGGCCGTGCCGCCGCCCGCGAGCAACAGGCCCAGCCGGGACAGTGCGGACAGCGCGTATCCGGTGCCGGCCACGAGTTTGTGCCGCCCGCCGCGGTCGGCGGCGTGCCCGCCGACCAGTCGTACGAGGGCGGTGACACCGTTGTAGAGCCCGTCCAGGAACCCGAACTGGAGCGGTGACAAACCGAGTTGCAGGACGAAGTAGAGCGGCAGTACCGCGGTGACCATCTCGGAGGAGATGTCGGTGACCAGGCTGACCGTGCCGAGGGCGAGGACCGGTCCGGCGACGCGGCCGCGCGTCAGGTGCGGGGTGGCGGCGGCCGCGCCGGTGGTGGCGAGATACATGACGGGTGGGTCCCGGGCCGGTCAGTGGCACCGGTAGGACGGGCTGCGGTCCTTGGCCGTCCCGTCCGTGCCGACCAGTTCCCAGGAGAACCCGTCGTCGGTGAAGTCCAGCTTGACCACGCCGAAGGTCTTCGTCAGCCGCTTCTCGCTGTTCCGCTGGACCTCCTCGATCTTGTACGGGCTGGCGCCGCCCATCCCGGCGAGCAGTTCGACCAGGCCCTTGGGGTCGGCCTGGCCGTCCGGGTTCTGCGGCGCGAAGCGCTCGTAATGGTGGTCGTGGCCGTTGAGCACCAGCTCCGCGCCGGCGTCGTACAGCAGCTTCCACACCGGGCGGCTGACCGGGTCGTTGCCGTGCTCGCCGGAGGAGAACAGCGGGTGGTGCCAGTAGGCCGCCACGCACTTCTTGGAGTTGGCGGCGAGGTCGTCCTTGAGCCACTTGGTCTGCGCGGCGTCCAGGCTGTTGGAGTCCAGTGCGATGAAGTGCCAGTTGCCGTGCTCGAAGCTGTAGTAGCTCTTGCCCTTGGGGTAGGCGACGGAGCCGAAGTAGGACTTGTACCCGGCCAGCTTGCCGGCCGGGTCGTACGTCTCGTGGTTGCCGGCGACCGGGCGGGTCCTGGCCTTGAACGCGCCCCAGGAGGTGTCGTAGTACTTCTCGAAGTCCTTCAGCCGGGCGTCGTCGTACTGATTGTCGCCCATGGTCATGACGAAGGCCGGGTCGATCTTCTTGACCTGGGCCGCGGTCTTCGGGTGCGCGCAACCGCTGCTGCTCGCGGTGCACCGCTCGGCGATGTCGCCGGCGGCGACCGCCGTGAACCCGCCGGCCCGCGCCGCCGTCCGCTCCGGCGCGGCGTCCGCCTGCCCGGCCGGTGACCACAGCAGCGCACCGCCGACGAGCGCGAGGGCCGCGCCCGCGGCGGTGGGTATGCCGGTGCGGGGGTTGGTGAGGAAGGGTCTGGCCGGTCGGCTGGTGCGGGACTTCGCGGCGCGGGGGGTGGGCGTCATGTCCGTCTCCTCGGTCGGCGGAGGTGCCGTTCGGAGGAATCTTGACGACGGCGCATGTACGCGTCAATAAGCGCGGCGGAGAATGGTTAGGAAACTTTCCTACTCACTGCCGTGCGGTGCCGTTCACACCAACTCCGCCTCCGAGAAGCACAGATGATCCTTGATCTGCGCGACCGCCGACTTCGGCGCAGGGTAGCCCCACGCGATGTCCTCCGGGCCACCGGAAAGCGACCAGTAGGAGGCGTCCCCCTTGAACGGGCAGTGCGTGCGGGTGCCGGACGGGACCAGCAGATCCGTCCGTACGTCCGCGGGCGGCAGGTAGTAGCGCACCGGATACCCGGTCTCGTGGAGCACCAGCGGACGGCGGCTGTCGGCGACGACCTGGCCGTCATGGACGACCCGGACGTGCTCGGTGCCCTGCTCGACGGTGATGCGGTGGCCTGGTACGGACGGCATGGCGGTTCCTCTCGGGACGGGGTGCGGCGCTCCCAGCGTCGCACCGCGCGGCGGGCGGACGGCCGACCGGCGGCGGCGCGCCCCCGATCGGCCGGCGACACGCCGTGCAACGCCGCCCTGCACCTCCCGGATTCCCCGCCCGGCCCACTCCGGCGCCGGTTCCACCAGCGCCGCCAGCTCCTGGCGCGCCTCCCCGGGCAGCGGTGCGGCGCACCCCGCTCCCTGGTGGACGTGCAGGGCGCCTCGGAGAGGTGACCGTTGCAGTCGACCCGGTCGTCCTGGAACGTGCGCCGGACCAGCGGCAGGCGCGCCGTCACCGGGCGGGCCCGGCCAGGCGGCCGGTCGCGCGCAGGACGTCGATGATGCCCTGGTCGCGTTCGGCGACGAGCTGCGCGTACGTACGGCCGCGGGCGGCCCGCTCGCAGCCGTCGACCACCGCGTCCCGCAGCGCCCGGTCCAGCTCCGGCGCCGCCAGCCGGGTCCATGGGGACTTCAGCGACGGGCCGAAGTGGTCGAGCATGCGCGCCATCCCGCCCTCGCCGCCGGCCAGTGCGAACGTCAGCATCGGGCCCATGAACGCCCAGCGCAGCCCCGGCCCCTCGGTGATCGAGGCGTCGATGTCCTCGACCGTGGCCTCGCCGTTGGCGACCATGTGCAGCGCTTCGCGCCACAGGGCCTCCTGGAGGCGGTTGGCGATGAAGCCGGGCAGCTCGCGGTCCATGGTGATCACGGACTTGCCCGCCGCCGCGTAGAACTCCGCGGCCCACTCCACCGCCGCCCGGTCGGTCCACTCCCCGCCGGCCACCTCGACCAGCGGAATCAGGTACGGCGGGTTGAACGGGTGCCCGACGACCAGGCGGCCGGGCGTGGCGGCCGTGGTCTGCATGTCGGACATCGGGTAGCCGGAGGTGGAGGAGGCGATGACCACGCCGGGCGGGGTGGCGGCGTCGATCCGGGCGAGCAGGTCGCGCTTGAGCTCCAGCTTCTCGGGGGCGCTCTCCTGCACGAACTCGGCGTCGGCGACGGCGTCGGCGAGGGCCGGCGCCACGGTGAGGCGGTCGGCGGAGGCGCCCTCGGCCGGGCCGAGCTGCTCCAGGGCCGGCCAGGCGGCCGTGATCAGGCGGCGCAGCGCGTCCTCGGCGTCCGGCGCGGGGTCCCAGGCGCTGACGTCGTAACCGCGGGCGAGGAAGTGGGCGACCCAGCCGCCGCCTATGACGCCGGCGCCGACGCACGCCACACGGCGTACGGAGGAGGGAGGGGTGGGGGACATGAAGACTCCTGGAGGTGGGGCGTGCGCACGGCGGGATACGGGCGGACCGGCTCCCAACCCGCGGTCCGTGGCCTACGCGGGGGCGTACGCGGTCGGCGGGCCCGGTCTCAGCCGCGCGGCTTGAGGCCGAGTCGGGCGCGGGCCTGGTCCGGGGTGGCGACGGCCGAGCCCAGCAACTCCGTGATCCGCACGGCGCGTTCGACCAACTGGCCGTTGGTCGCCTTGACGCCCTTGCTCAGGTAGAGGTTGTCCTCCAGGCCCACCCGGACGTTGCCGCCGAGCAGGATCGACTGCGCGACCCACGGCATCTGCATCCGGCCGAGCGCGAAGCCGGCCCACTGGGCGCCCTCCGGGAGCATCGCCACCATCGACTGGAGCACGCCCGGGTCGGCCGGCGCGCCCCACGGAACGCCCATGCACAACTGGAAGACGGTCGGATCGTCGAGCAGCCCCTCGGCGAGCAACTGCTTGGCGAACCAGAGCTGCCCGGTGTCGAAGATCTCCAACTCCGGGCGGACGCCCAGCTCCTGGACGCGCCGGGCACCCGCGCGCAGCATGTCGGGTGTCGAGACGTAGAGGTTGGAGCCCTCGCCGAAGTTCAGTGAGCCGCAGTCCAGGGTGCAGATGTCGGGCAGCAGTTCCTCGACGTGCGGCAGCCGCTCCAGGCCGCCCACCAGGTCCGTACCGGGCAGGTACCGCAGCGGCTCGTCCGGGTCGACGACGAGGTCGCCGCCCATGCCGGCGGTCAGGTTGATGACGACGTCGGTGCCGGCCTCCTTGACGCGCTCGACGACCTCGGCGTACAGGCGCGGGTCGCGGGACGGGGCGCCGGTCTCCGGGTCGCGTACGTGGATGTGGACGACGGCGGCGCCGGCCGACGCCGCCTCGACGGCGGAGGCGGCTATCTGCGCGGGCGTGACGGGCACGTGCGGCGAGCGGCGCACGGTGTCGCCGGCTCCGGTCAGCGCGCAGGTGATGATGACCTCGTTGTTCACGTGACAGCTACGAATGCCGGCCTCCTGACGTGGGAAAACCACCTTGCCCATTGATCAACTGGGAGGGGAGTGCGAAACGGGGGCACCCAGAGGCCCCTCCGCAGCCTGGTGGAAAGTGTCCCAGCGTTCTCGCTGAGCCTCAACGATGTTCTGCTCCATCTTGAGAGTCAGGTTCCCGTACAGGCCTTTGTCCCCGGCGATCTCGTGTCCCAGCGGGTCTCGTTCGCGTACCGCTCCCGGAACTCTTCGCGCTGCTCCGGGCCGGGGTCGGAGGCCGGCCGGGCGGTTGCTCGGGCGAGGTCTGTCCGGGCCCGCGGTCCGGGCCGGTCGCAGGCAAGACACCGTCGGTGTCCCGGGCGTCTGCCCGGGCGCCTGGGTCAGGCGCAGTCCGTGAAGGCGCGGCGGGATTGAGCCTGTCCGGGCTGAAGGTTGTAGGCGGTGGTGATTCTCTGGGTCTGGGTGTTGACCACGACGCGCCAGCGGGCGCTGTTGGGGATGCCCGTGGCGTTGCCCCCGATGCCGTTGACCTCGTACACCGTTTGGGCCCCGCCGCCCGGCGGGTTCGGTCCGGCCTGGCCGATGTTGGGGATGGCTGTGCCGGTGGCCCGCTGGATGCATCTGACGAGGGCGGGGATATCGATGAAGGTCGCCTGCGGCGTGTGCCGGTTGTCGATGTGTACGAGGTCGGCGCACCGCAGAGTCGCTACCCGGCCGTTGAGTCCCCGCAGGGTGAAGGCAGGCGTCTGGGGCACTTGCTCGTTGCGGTTCGCGCTGTTGGCACAGCGGTGTCCGGAGGGAAGGAGCTGGGGTGCGGCGGATGCCGAGGCGGTCTGAGGGGCGAGGAATGTCAGGGCCAGAGCGAGGGGAGGCAGGACGCGGCCGGGTGCGGCAAGGGACTTGCGACACCGTGCGGGGCGCCTGTGGGGGTGCTGGTGCATAGGAGGGGCTCCAAAGAAAGGGGGCGGCCCGGGACGGGCACGGCAGGAGAGCGTTGCTGGTCCGGGTCGGCATGGCAGGGTGTCTGCTGGACCCGGGCTTGCGCTGGGCGGGACTGCACGGGTGGCGGATGGCGCCGGCGGCCGCGGTCGGCGGCAGGCCGCACGCAGCCGTATCGCGGGACGGCGCTTTCGTTCGCCGCGTCGGCCGGTGCCGGCCTGCCCGCCGCCCTGGGGTTCTTCGGCGCTGGGCCGCACGAAAGGGCCATCGGTCCCCTGTCAGAACAGCACTGCCTTCCGCGAAGGACAACCCGAGCGAAGTGCGCAACGACCGAACGAGTGGATACCCGAGGTGAGCACCTGGCCCCCGGGCTGCTCACCTCGCACGGCGGCACACCACGACAGGCCACCACCGCGGCCGGCCCGGGCGGAGCGTGTACGCCGCGGAGCCTTCGAGCGGACCGGGGCGGAGGCTTCGTTCAGCCTCGGTACTGGCGGGCCTCGACCGCCGCAGGCCGCGCCGGGCCGGGCAGACGATGGGCGGTGCGCCGGACAGCCGCCGGCCGCCCCGCCGCGGCCGAACCGGGCTTCTCCGCTGTGCGGGGAAGCCCGGAACAGTTCCGTGGCGGGTGGGGGCATGCTCCCGGACGACGGTGGGCCGGCTCCCGGGGCGGATGGCCGAAGGGACCGGAAGCCGGCGACGGTGGCGTCGGCGAGCGCTCCACGAGGCCGGGCTGCCCCACTGCCCCGTCACATCTTCCGGGCGCCGGCCTTGATCGCTTCGCGGATACGGAAGTAGGTGCCGCAGCGGCAGATGTTCCGGATGCCGTCCAGGTCGGCTTCGGTGAGGGGGCGGTTCTCCTCCTTGACGCGGCGGACCAGGGCGACGGCGGCCATGATCTGGCCGGGTTGGCAGTAGCCGCACTGGGCCACGTCCTGGTCGAGCCAGGCCTCCTGCATCGGGTGGAGGTCCGCGCCCACGGTGGCCGGGAGTCCTTCGATGGTGGTGATCTCGTCGGTCGGCCGCAGGTCCTTCACGGGGATGGCGCAGGGGTTGGCCGCCCTGCCGTTGAGGTGGCTCGTGCAGGCTTTGCAGACGTTGATGCCGCAGCCGTACTTCGGTCCGGTGACGCCGAGGAGGTCGCGGAGCACCCACAGCAGACGCTCGTCGTCCGCGGCTTCGACAGTGACCTGTTCGCCGTTGAGGCGGAATGTGTGCTGGGGCACGGGAACTCCCGGGCTGCTTCGGGGGCTTTCAGCGGACGTGGTCCAGGCCGTCGGTCGGTGACGCGGGGACGGGCGGGACGGTGGGTTTCGGTTCGAAGGAGAGGGTGCCGTGGTTGATGGGGAAGACCGTGGGCATGGTGCCGGTGGCGCGGCTGTACGCGCAGGCGACCGCGGCCATCGAGGCGGCCACGCCGAGTTCGCCGGCGCCACCGGGCTTGCCGGTGGTGGGCGGCATGACGATGATCTGCAGCTCGGGTGGTGTGTTCCACTGCCGGGTGTAGAAGTAGTTGTCCCAACTGGCTTCCAGGAAGTGTCCGTCGCGCAGGTGGAGACTGGAGGTCAGCGTCAGGGCGATGCCGTCCATGAGGCAGCCCATCATCTGCGCTTCCAGTCCGCGCGGATTGACGGCGAGGCCGACGTCCACGGCGATGACCGCTTTGGTGACGCGGGGACCGGCGACACCGTCGCGGACGGGGCGGTTGACGGTCTCGGGTCGGCAGTCGAGCTCCACCAGGACGGCGCTGGCGGAGTGGTATTCGGAGTGGAAGGCGATGCCCTGCGCCGTGCCGGCCGGCATGCTCCGGCCCCAGCTCCCGGCCTCGGCGGCCTTGTCCAGTACGGCGCGGGAGCGGTCGTCCCGCAGGAAGTCGTGCCGGAACCGGCAGGGGTCCTTGCCCATCCTGGCGGCGAGCCGGTCGACGAGGAGTTCCCGGGCACAGGTGACGTCGGGGGAGTAGACGTTGCGCATGCTGCCGGTGTTGAAGCTCTTGTCGGTCTCGCTCAACAGCCGGCTGTTGGCGCCGAAGTCGTAGGGCATCGACTGGGAGAGCTGGAAGAATGTCTGGGCGAATCCGGCATCACCCACCGGAAGTTTGGCGGCCAGGGCGGTGAAGATCTCCCCGAGGCCGTGGCTGAGGTCGGTGGCGACACTGGTGTGCCGTTGCCTGTAGCCGAGCACGGTGTCGCCGAGATAGGAGATACGCACCCGCGAGGTGGCCATGGGGTGGGTACGGCCTTGACGGGAGTCGTCCGCGCGGTGCCACATGAGCTTGACCGGTTTACGGATCTTCCGGGAGACCTCGACGGCCTCCAGCGCGGCGTCGAAGAAGAGTTTGCGGCCGAAGGAGCCACCCCCCTCGGTGACGTGCACGGTCACCGCACCGAGCGGCAGGCCGAGCTTGGCGGCGATCGCCTCCTTCGCGACGATCGGTGCCTTGAGGCTCGACCAGACTTCGGCCCGGTCAAAGCGCACGTCGGCTATCGCGCAGTTCGGTTCCAGGGCGCTGTTGCTGCGGAAGTGGAAGGTGAACCTTTCTTCCACCTGCGGGGTGAGCGACGGGAGCCCGAGCGGCAGTTCGGCTGACCGCAGCTCTTCGAGCACGGATGCGTCGGACTTGCCCGCCGCGCTCCCGGGCTTCCACGACACCTTCAGGGCACGTACGGCGTCGATGCACTGGCCGAAGGTGGACGCACGCACCGCCACCCCGGTCGATATCACGACGACGTCCGTGACACCGGGCAGGGCACGCACCTCGGCCGCGTTGAACACCGCCCCGACCTTGCCGTTGATCGTCGGCGGGCGGCACACCATGGTCGGCATGGCGCCCGGGACGTTCAGGTCCAGGGTGAACTTCTTACGGCCGGTGACCGCCGCAAGGGCATCGACGCGGTTGTGCGGTGTGCCGATGACGGTGAACGTGTCGTGCGGCTTGAGGCTGACCGGCACCTGCTCGGTCCGCACGCCCGCCGCTTTCCGGGTCAGTGCCCCGATGCCGGCGCTGCGGTTCCCGGGGCCGGTGACGACTCCCGCCGTGCAGGCCAGCTCGGTGACGGGCACGTCCCATGCGCTCGCCGCCGCCTGGAGCAGCCGGTTCCGGGCGAGGGCGGCGGCCACCCGGATCGGGGTGTAGGTCGAGAAGGTTGTGTTCGATCCGCCGGTGAGCTGGTTGAACAGCAGCTCCGGACGCGCGTCGGCCAGGGTGACGTGCACCCGGGTGAGGGGGACGCCGAGTTCCTCGGCGATCAGCATGGCCGTCGACGTGGTGATGCCTTGTCCCACCTCGGTCCGCGGCAACGCGAAGGACACGGTGCCGTCCGTGTGCACCTCGACCGTGATCAGCCCGGCCGTCGGCAGGGCGGCAGCGGTCATCACATCGTTGAGATCGATCAGTTTCGTGATCTCCGGCGAGGGGATGCCCGCCCGCGCCTCGGACGCGGGGGCGAGGTGGGCTGCGGTCGTCAAAATCGGAGCGGCCAGGACGTACCCGAGGAACCGGCGCCTGGCGAGTGGCTGCGGTCCGGCTTCCTGCCGTGTCGAGCGATCGGCTTCCGTCACCGCCGGCCTCCCGCCCCCACCACCGGCTCCGCCGGCGGCGCGTGGCCGGAAGCCCGGGTGAAGCGCGGCCGTGGAATTCCCTCACTGCGCGATCTCGTCGTCATCCCAACTCGGTTTCCTGCTCGGAGGACACACACATGGCTCCCGGAGCCATGGCGTGGGCGATGAGCTCGCAGGATCCTACGCGGTACCGCCGGGGGAGGGTACGCCGTCGACGACGTACCCTGCGCGGTCCGATGGGGCCGGATATGGCTCAGGACGGACGGTTGGCGTCGGGGATCTCCAGGTGAATGCCTCGTCCTTCGGAGAGGAAGAGCAGGACGAACTTGCGGAGCGCCTCTTCGACGGCCCAGGCCGCCTCGGGGACCAGGGGCAGGGGTATGAGACCTTCGCGGAAGGCCACCAGCAGCGGCCAGGCAGCGCCGATCAACGGCTGCCAGAACGGCTCTCTGCCCAGCCCGACCAGGTCGCCGGTTCGGTCGCCGAGGGTGTACCGGGCGAAGGCGTTGATCAGGGGCCGGGTGAGGCCGGCGTCGAGTTCGGCGACGATGTCCAGGAGAACGTCGGTCAGTTCGTTGCCCTCCGGCGTGGACGCCAGAACGGGGTCGAGGACCTGCCGGGACTGGGCGTCGGCCTCGTCCCAGGAGGCGGGGATGTATTCGTCCAGCACGCCGAGCATGTGGGCGGTGACCTGCCACACGTGCAGGAAGCCGTCCGACTCCGCGGAGGTGACCGGCACCCTCCAGTCTTTGAGCTTGCGCATGACGAATGTGGCCAGGCTGTGCCAGGTGACCATCATGTCGGCCTGGCTGATGGGGATCGTCTGACCGCCGCTGGTGCGGGACCAGCCGGGAGACTGCGGCAGCAAGTGCCGCACGGCGGCGTGTACCAGCCGGGTCTTCACCGCGGTCACGATCATCCCGCCCCGGGGCTGGTACGCGTCCAGGTCGCCGACGTCGTACCCCAGTTGGGCGGTCTTGGCGATGCGGTCCTTCATGTCCGCACCGCCCTTCGAGTAGTAGACGGCGCGCGCTTCTCTGGGGATGGCGGTGCTCATCAGACCGCTGCCCAGCCCGTACAGAGTGCCGGTGTAGATCCCCTTCTTCTTGGTGAACCGTGCCGCGGCCGCAAGCTTGCGCCGGTCCGCCCAGGGCGGCAGTTGACGTGCCTTCTCCATGAGGTCACGCAGGTCCGCGGGGAGTCCGGCCGGCAGGGGTTGGTCGTTGCGGGTCCATTTCCGCAGCGCCTCGTTGACCTTGGGCACGTCGCCGCGTTGGATCACTGCGGCGAGCACCG